>JAFKLT010000022.1 GCA_017309275.1 Sphingomonadales bacterium
AGGATCTGGCCGATCGTGCCTTCGTCGATCGCCTCGAATTCCATCGTCGCCTTGTCGGTCTCGATCTCGGCGAGAATGTCGCCCGACTTCACCGTGTCGCCTTCCTTGACGAGCCACTTGGCGAGCGTGCCTTCTTCCATCGTCGGCGACAGCGCCGGCATCTTCAATTCGATGGCCATCTCAATATTGCTCCACCAGCACGTCGGTATACAGTTCTGCAAGGTCGGGTTCGGGCGCGCTTTCGGCAAAGTCGGCGGCGTCGCTGACGATCTGGCGGATTTCCTTGTCGATTTCCTTGAACTTGTCCTCGGTAATCCCGGCGTCGGTCATCAGCTTTTTCAGATGCTCGATCGCGTCGGACTTGTCGCGCACCGCCTGCACTTCCTCGCGGCTGCGGTATTTCGCGGGGTCGGACATCGAGTGGCCGCGATAGCGATAGGTCTTGAGCTCCATCAGCACGGGGCCCTTGCCCGCGCGGACCCATTCGATCGCCGCCTCGGCCGCGCCGCGCACCGCGAGCACGTCCATGCCGTCGACCTGCATCCCGGGGATACGGAAGCTTTCGCCGCGGCGATAAAGCTGGTCCTCGGCCGACGAGCGGTTGACCGAAGTGCCCATGGCATATTGGTTGTTCTCGATCACGAAGATGATCGGCAGCTTCCACAGCTCGGCCATGTTGAAGCTCTCGTACACCTGGCCCTGGTTCGCGGCGCCGTCGCCGAAATAGGCCATCGCGATGCCGCCATCGCCGCGATATTTGTGCGCGAAGGCGAGACCGGTGCCGAGCGAAACCTGCGCCCCGACGATGCCGTGGCCGCCATAGAATTTATGCTCGACGCTGAACATGTGCATCGAACCGCCCTTGCCGCGCGAAATGCCGGCGGCGCGGCCGGTCAGCTCGGCCATGATGACCTTTGGATCGATACCATAGGCCAGCATATGGCCGTGGTCGCGATAGCCCGTGATCACGCTGTCCTTGTCGCCGTCGAGCGCCGACTGCAGGCCGACCGCAACGGCTTCCTGTCCGATATAGAGGTGGCAGAAACCGCCGATCAGGCCCAGGCCATAGAGCTGGCCGGCCTTTTCCTCGAAGCGGCGTATGAGCAGCATCTCGCGATAGAATTTCTCGAGCTCCTCCGGCGTCGCGTCATAAGGAGCGGGATCGCGCGGGGATTCACGATTGGTCGTGGGCGCGGGGGTGGAAGCGATGTTTTTCGGCGCAGCAGTCTTGCGCGCTGGGGCTTTGGCCAAGGCGGGTTTCCTTTACGGTTAGCCGTTACGGCAGGCCACCCCTATAGGAGCGCGAAGCCCTGTTTGGCAACGCGCGAGAGCGACCCCATTCTACGTATGCAAAAAATGCAATCCCTGCTTCAGGGCTTGGCGGCGGGCTCCACCGGGATCGCGATTTCGTCGGGGTGCATGACGCCCAGTTTCTCGCGCACATATTCGTCGGCCAGGTCGGGATCGACACGGCGACGGTCGAGCAGATTTACCCGGTTCTGAAGCTCGGTCTGCTTTTTCGTGAGTTCGGTCAGCACGACGCGCTGCTTGTCGACCGACTGGTTATAGTCGCCCCAGGCATAAAGGCCGGTGGGACCGAAAATGATGTAGCCGATCATCGCCAGCACCGCGATCAGGGCCACCGTGGGACCCACGGCCCGGCTCATCGATTTACGGAATTTATGGCGCTGCGTCATTTCGGCCCTTGAATCACAGTCGATTCGCGGCGTCAAGGCGTCGGCGCCGCTTTTCCACTCCATTCGTCGAACGGCAAAACGGAAAAGCGATCAGGTGAGTCGCCAGAGCTGCGGCGCCGACCTGTGAAGCGAACCGACATGGGCCGAGCCTTCCCACAATTCGATGTTGCGCCCGGCGGCGTGGCCCTGGGCGATGATCAGCGCGAAATCGCGACTGTCGGCCTCGAAATCGACGCGCTCCGAAGCGCCTGTTCCGTCATCTTTCAGCAGGATATGAAAAGCACGCATGTCGACGCTCCATCTTCGTCGGGAGCAGGTGCGACCCAGGCTCTCCGCAAAGTAAGGATCGGCCGGTCATGAAACGACAGAGACTGCGGACGGAGCCGGAACCACGAAAAGCCGATCAGTGGTGAAACCGCAGTCGTTGGCGCGAGCTTAGCAGCTTTGGGCGAAACGATCTAAGCAATTCGGGGCCTTCTATAACCTATGTTGGCAGAAAACCGCGGTTATCCGACAATATGGCCCGCAACCAGTCGCTTAGCTGGTACAAAGAAAACCATGCGTGTTAGTATTGTAATACAGTGCGATGTCTGGCACGTTGGAGCCATCACAAAAAGGGGAATGACCATGCGCTTGATCCTGACCGCCGCCCTTCTCGCCTCCGCTTCACCGCTCGCCGCGCAGGTCGCGACGCCAGAGCGGCCCATCACCGATCCGAAGACCGTCAGCTCCCCGGCGAACCCCGACGCCCGCCCCGTCCCACTCGACGATATCGGCGTGACGCGCGCGCTGTACGATGCGGTGTGGAGCGTCGACGGCAAGCAGGTCTTCATCGCCACCGACCTGACCGGCCGCGTCAACATCTGGCGCATGGACGCGAACGGCAGCTGGCCGGTGCAGCTTACGCAGTCGGACGACGCGCAATCGGGTCTCGCGGTTTCGCGCGACGGCAAATGGCTCTATTTCTCGCAGGACGTCGGCGGGAACGAATATCCCGACATCTACCGCGTGCCCGTCGGCGGCGGAGTGGTCGAAAATCTGACCAACACCCCCGACCGGCGCGAGGACAGCATGCTTGTCGGGCCGGCAAGCGGCCTGGTCGCGCTGTCGACGAAGCTCAAGAGCGAAGGCCAGACCAATGTCGCGGTGATGGACGCCGCCGGCAAGATACGCGCGCTGACGGCCGAGAAGGACCCGGCCTATAACTGGATCGCGGTCGCGTGGGTGGACGACGGCAAGGCGATCATCGCGAACCGCAGCAATGTCGACGGATCCGACGGCGAAGTCTGGCGGATCGACGTGGCGAACGGCGCGGCGACCAAGCTGCTGGCCAAGCCCAAGACGATCTATCAGGCGACGGGCGCGAGCCCCGACGGCGCGACGCTGGCGGTCACCACCGACGAAGGTACGGGGCAGCTTCATGCAGGGGCCTATGCGCCCGCGACGAAAAAGTGGCGCTGGCTGCCGGCGACGCCGTGGGAGGAATCGAGCGACATCATCACGCCCGACGGCAAGACGATGATCGTGCGCACGAACAACGACGGGCGTTCGACGCTGTCGCGCGTCGACCTGGCCACGATGACGAAGAGCGACCTCGCGCTCGATCCCGGTCGCAACTCCGTCGCGGGGATCCAGCCGGTATCGCCCGACGGCCGGCGCATGTTCGTGGTGCGCAGCGGCGCGGACTCGCCGACGACCTTGTTCAGCTATGATCTGGCCGCGAATGCGGCGACGCCCGTCGCACCGATGGCGATGGCCAGCCTGACGCCCGCGCTGCTGCCCAAATCGCAGATCGTGACGTACAAGAGCTTTGACGGCACGCCGATCAGCGCGGTCGTCACGATGCCGTTCAACCTGAAACGCGACGGCAGCAATCCGGCGATCGTGATGCCGCACGGCGGCCCGACCGGCCAGTCGCAGGACGGCTTCTCGCGCTATGCCACTGCCTTCGCGACGCGCGGCTATATCGTGATCCAGCCGAACTTTCGTGGTTCGACCGGGTACGGCAAGGCATTTCAGGAAGCGAACATCAAGGATCTGGGCGGCGGCGACCTGAAGGATACGGTCGCGGCCAAAAGCTTTCTGGTCGGATCGGGCTATGTCGATCCGAAGCGCGTCGGCATCTTTGGCGGCTCGTACGGCGGCTTCATGACCCTGATGGCGATCGGTCGCACCCCCGACGAGTTCGCGGCGGCGGTGCAATGGTTCGGGATCATCAACTGGCGGACGATGTACCGCGACCAGGACGAGCTGCTGAAAGCCTATCAGCGCGCGCTGCTCGGCACGCCGGAGGAAAACCCCGACGTCTATGACGCGTCGTCGCCGCTCACCTATATCAAGGCCGCAAAGGCGCCGCTGCTCAGCCTGCAGGGCGAAAACGACATTCGCGTGCCCAAGGGACAGGCGCAGGAGGTCGAGGATATTCTGAAGGCGAAGGGCAATACGGTCGAGACCGTCTTTTACCCCGCCGAAGGCCATGGCTTTCAGAAGCGCGAGACCCAGCTCGACGCGCTGCGCCGCACGATCGGCTGGTTCGACAAATATCTGAAGGCGAAGTGAGGACGCTGATTTAAATATGCTCCCCGGCGTCGGCCGGGGAGCATTTGTCGTCCGATTACGCGAAAATCGCCATGCCCGGATAGCGCGCCATGTCGCCCAGCTCTTCCTCGATGCGGATGAGCTGGTTGTACTTGGCAAGCCGGTCCGACCGCGCGAGGCTGCCGGTCTTGATCTGACCGCAGTTGGTCGCGACCGCCAGGTCGGCGATCGTCGCATCCTCGGTCTCGCCCGAACGGTGCGACATCACGGCGGTGTAACGCGCGCGGTGCGCCATATCGACGGCGTCGAGCGTTTCGCTGAGCGTGCCGATCTGGTTGACCTTGACGAGCAGCGAGTTGGCGAGGCCGTCGGCGATCCCCTGCGACAGGCGCGCGGGGTTGGTGACGAACAGGTCGTCGCCGACGAGCTGGCACTTGTCGCCGATCAGGTCGGTCAGCGCCTTCCAGCCGGTGAAGTCGTCTTCGCTCATGCCGTCTTCGATCGACTTGATCGGATAATCATTGACCAGCGCGGCCAGATAGTCGGCCATCTGCTCGGGGCTGAGCGAAAGCCCCTCGCCGCTGATTTCATATTTGCCGTTCTTGAAGAATTCGGTCGCGGCGCAATCGAGCGCAAGGACGACGTCGCTGCCGAGCTTGAAGCCCGCCTGGTCGACCGATGCGGCGATGAAATCGAGCGCGTCGCGCGTCGAGGCCAGGTTGGGGGCAAAGCCGCCCTCGTCGCCGACCGCGGTCGCGAGGCCCTTTTGCGACAGGCCCTTCTTCAACGTGTGAAAAATCTCGCTGCCCCAGCGGACGGCTTCGGCCAGGCTGCCGGCGCCGACGGGCATGATCATGAATTCCTGGACGTCGATCGGATTGTCGGCATGTTCGCCGCCGTTGATGATGTTCATCATCGGAACGGGCAGCGTGCGCGCCGAGACGCCGCCGACATAGCGATAGAGCGGCAGGCCGCGCGCATCGGCCGCGGCCTTGGCGGCGGCAAGGCTGACGCCGAGGATCGCGTTGGCGCCAAGCCGGCCCTTGTTCGGCGTGCCGTCGAGGTCGATCATCGCCATGTCGAGTTCGCGCTGATCCTCTGCATCGAGGCCGATCAGCGCGTCGGCGATGTCGCCGTTCACGGCCGCAACGGCTTTCGTCACGCCCTTGCCCAGATAACGAGCCTTGTCGCCGTCGCGCAGCTCGACCGCTTCATGCGCGCCCGTCGACGCGCCCGAGGGCACGGCGGCGCGGCCGAAGCTGCCATCCTCCAGCAGCACATCGACTTCGACGGTGGGATTGCCGCGGCTGTCGAGAATCTCGCGGCCGTGGATGTCGATGATCGCGGTCATGGTCTTGTCCTGCTGAGAGCCCCGAACGGAGCCGGTTTGAAGAGCGCCTGCCTGTTATCGGCGGCTTGCCCCCAGCGCAACCGCCCGCGCGGAAATTTTGAGCGAATTTTCCGGGAATTTTGCGGCGCTATGGAACCATTCACCCTGTGTTGCTATATTGAAGCAGACAGAGGGAAAATCGCCGCGCTATGCGACGCCCGGCACAACGAGAAGAAGAGGACGAACCATGGCCAAAGCCGCTACTCCCGCCGCCAAGAAAGCCACGCCCCGCGCTCCCGCCAAAGCCGCAGCAACCAAGGCGGCCCCCGCGCGCAAGCCCGCCGCGAAGAAAACCGCCGCAAAGGATCATCCGATCCGCGACCAGCTCGCCGCAACGCGCGACACGATCAAGTCCGAAGCGTCGAAGAAGGCCGCCTCGCTGAAGGAAGAAGCATCGACGCTGGCAAACCAGGCGTCGGCCAAGGCGCGCGACGCCGCAACGAAGGGCAAGGACAAGGCGGCCGAAGCGGTCGGCAGCCTGGCCAAGATGCTGGAAGACAGCGCCGGCACCGTCGACAGCAAATTCGGCAAGCAATATGGCGATTATGCCCGTTCGGCCGCATCGACCGTCGCCGGGCTCGCCACGACCTTGGACAAGAAGGACCTCGACGAGCTCGCCGCCTCGACGCGCGACATGGTCAAGAAGAACCCTGCCGTCGCCGTGGGCGCCGCAGCGGTGATCGGCTTCGTGCTGGCCCGCATGCTCAAGGGCGGCTCGAACGACTGACAGTAGCTTGCCGCCTTCCGATCCAAACACCCCGCCCGCGTCGGACCAGCGCAGCTTCGACGGCGTAAGCCACGGCTATGCCCCCGACGGCCGTCCGCTGGACCCGCCGCCGGTCCCGCTCGACAAGATCGTCGGCGATGTCGTCGACAATCTGTCGGCGACGGCAAAGGCCGAGCTGGCGCTGCTCGAGGCGCGCGGCGAGCTGGCGCTGCATGGCGTCAGCTGGACCGCGGCATGGGGCACGATCGCCGCCTGCGCACTCGGCGTGGCCATGCTCGCGCTGGCGTTTGGCGCGATCCTGGCGCTTGCCCCCGTGGTCGGTCCGTTGCTGGCGACATTGATCGTCGTGGGCGTCCTGCTTGCCATCGCCGCCTTTGCGGGATGGCGCGCGCAGGTCAGCTATGGCGATATCCGGACCGCGCTGCGCCGCGACCTGACGAACGAAGGGATCGACGACTGATGCCGGGGACGCGCAATCGCCTGATCAATGCGGCGCGCCGCTCGATGCTCCAGCGTGCGGAGCTGCATCGCCGTCTGGACGTCGCCAAGGCAGCACTCAAGCCGAAGGCGCTCTACAAGCGCGGCAAATATAACGTCGATGCCAAGATCGATGCGACCGCACACACGGTCCGGCAGCAGTTCCGCGACAACCGCCTGCCGATCGCGCTGGCCGCCGTGGCCGGGGCTGCCTGGCTGTTCCGCGAACCGATCAAGGAACATGCACCGAAGCTGGCGCAGAAGGTGCGCGATCTGACTGAAGCCGCCATCGAGAAATTCCGACCGAGCGACGAGCCCGACGCCGATACCGACATTACGGAGGACGATAATGAAGCCGTTGAGTGAAACCGCCAGCGAAGCCCGTGCAAAAGCGAGTGAGCTTGCTGAGAAAACCGCCGAAAATGCGCGCGCGACCGCCGAGGCGGCGAAGGCCCGTATCCAGGACGGCTATGGCCGTGCACGCGCCGCGACGAGCGACCTTGCCGCGAAGAGCCGCGAACAGGCCGACGCCGCGCGCGAGGCCGCCGGCCACGCTTATGAAAAGGGCAAGGCACAGGCGAAGCGCGCGAACAGCAAGCTGAAGGACGCGGCCGAGAAGCAACCGCTGGCGCTCGTCGCGGGCGCCGTTGCAATCGGCGCGCTGCTCGGCTCGCTGCTGCCCAAGGGCCGCAAGGACGAGGATTGAGCCGGGCTTGCCGTAGGGGCCAAGCGCTGGTAGGGGCGCGCATCCTCACCTCCCCGCGCTAACCCGCAAGGAAAGCAGTCATGAGCAAATTGCACCTCGTGTTCGGCGGACGCGTCAGCGATCCGCAGGGCCTCGATTTCGTCGACCTTCACAACCTCGACATCATCGGCCTCTATCCCGACTATAAAGCGGCCGAAAAGGCCTGGCGCAGCGCCGCACAGCGCACCGTCGACGACGCCGAGATGAAATATGTCGTCGTCCACCTGCACAAGCTGCTGCAGAGCGCGACGCACATGCCTTCAGTCGCGAGCACGGTGGTCAACGGCTTCGACGATCCGCGCGCCTTCGCGCCCTGGTGGTTCGACGCGGCGGAGGCCGACCGCTTCCTGGAGGCCAGGGCGCGCGAGGCCGCGGTCGACCGCTTCGACCGGCGCGACTTCCGCAAGGCGCGCTTTGGCGATCGTGTCGACTGCCGCGCACGACTGACCCGGGTTTTCCTGCAACTGTAGCAGCGTGCGAATCGCATCGATTTCGAAACCCAACTCGCGCGCATGGCGGATGAAGCGCAGACGATCCACCGCTTTGGCGCCATAAAGCCGCCGGTTGCCCTCGCTGCGCGGGGGCGCGGGTAGCAGCCCGATCCCCTCGTAATACCGGATGGTCGGCACCTTCACCCCGGTTTTGCGGGACAAATTGCCAATGGCCATAAGGTCGCTCATAAAGCTCTTGCTCCTATAGTCGCTAGAGATTGTACGCTTTGGGCCACCGAAACGAAAGGGCGCCCA
>JAFKLT010000023.1 GCA_017309275.1 Sphingomonadales bacterium
GACCGCCTCGGCCGTCGTGATATGTTCGAACACGATCTTCAGGTCGGGCAGCTTTTTCACCAGCGGGGCGAGCGTGCGGTCGATGAACACAGCCTCGCGGTCGAAGATGTCGACGTCATGGTCGGTCACCTCGCCATGGATCAGCAGCGGCATGCCGATTTCCGCCATGCGTTCGAGCACGCCCATGATGTTCGCGACGTCGGTGACGCCGTGCGCGCTGCCCGTCGTGGCGTGCGCCGGATACAGCTTTGCGGCGGTGAACACGCCCTCGGCATGGCCGCGCGCCATTTCGTCGGGGTCGCTGTGGTCGGTCAGATAGGCGACGATCAGCGGCGTGAAATCATATTCGGCCGGAACCGCCGCGCGGATGCGGTCGCGATAGGCGGCGCCCTCGCTGGCGGTCGTTACCGGCGGCGACAGGTTCGGCATGATGATCGCCCGCGCGAACTGGCGCGCGGTATAGCGCGCGACATGGTCGAGCATCGCGCCGTCGCGCAGATGGACGTGCCAGTCGTCGGGGCGGCGGATTGTCAGGCGATCGGTCATGCGAAAACTCGTTGTTGCGACAAGCGGGCTTGGCTTTGGCTGGGGCGTCCCTAGATTATCGGCATGGCCAATACCACCCTCATCGATCGTGCCCTCATCCGCTTGTCGGGAGAGGACGTCCGCGGCTTTCTGCAGGGCCTCGTCACCAACGACATGGCGGGCAACCTGCCGGTCTGGGCGGCGCTGCTGACGCCGCAGGGGAAGGCGCTGTTCGATTTCCTGGTCTGGGGCGACGAGGAGGACGTGCTGATCGATTGCGAGCGCGCGGCGGCGGCCGATATCGCCAAGCGGCTGACGCTGTACCGCCTGCGCCGCGCGATCACGATCGAGCCCGAACCCGACCTGTGCGTCCATTGGGCGCGCGAGGGCGACCTGGGCGTCGTCGATCCCCGCCTGTCCGGCCTGGGCCAGCGCTGGCTGGCCCCCGCGGACGGCGATGCAGGCGTCGACGCCGAGTGGACGGCGCATCGCCTGGCGCTGGGCGTTGCGGAGGGCCGCGCGGAACTGGGCGACGGCGCGACACTGTGGCTGGAATGCAATGCCGCCGAACTGAACGGCGTAAGCTTCAGCAAGGGCTGTTATGTGGGCCAGGAAAATACGGCGCGGATGAACTGGCGGCAAAAGATCAACCGCCGCATCGTCGTCGTGCCGATCGCCGATGCCGACGAAAAGCGGCAGATTATCGCCTATCCCGAACTCGGCTGGTCGGTCGAGCATCGCCGGGTCGAGGCGATCGACCCCGCCGCCGCGCCCGACTGGATGCGCCCCGCACTGACCGCCCCCGGTTCATGACAGATGCAACCGCGCATGATAAGCTTCCGGCCATGCGCACCCTGTTGATTTCCGCGGCGCTTGCCGTCGCATTCGCCTCGACGCCGGCGATGGCTGGCGATCCGCTCGTCCCCGTCGATCCCGAGGAAGCGTCCGCACCCGCCCGGCTGGTGCCGCTGGCGCCCGCTTCGCCGTGGACCGCGCGCTTCGCGGCGGCGGCCGACGAGCTGCTGCCCGCGCTGCGTTCGCAGGACGAACGCGAATGGGCGCCGCTGCTCGGCGGACAATGGCTGGCTCCGGCGGACCGGGAGCGGGTGTCGGCGCTGTTGCAGGAACGGCGGAGCCCGTTCCGCCATGCGCTATTCTCAAAGGGCTTCACCCATCGTGCGATCCTGGGGTGGCAACCGCCCGCGACGCTCACCGCCGACGAGCGGGCAGCAATCGAGGCAAGGCCGGAGGCGGAGGCGATCGTCTGCTGGTCGTCCGGGGGTGACGGCGAATGGCCGGGCACCGCGATCGAGGCCGACAACCGGCCCGGCCGTCCCTATGCCTGCGCGCGCATCACCTACAGCATTCGCGGCGAGACGCCGACATGGCGCGCCTTCATCGAACAGGGCGCGGGCGGTCCGGTCGACGCCGCGATTTAACCTTTCTCCAACCACGCGCGGCTAGAATGCGCGCATGCTGGGGCGCTTTACCTCTTTGGCCGTGCTGATCGCGGCAGGATCGATTGCGGTGGGCGGCATGGCGACCCGTTCGGTCGACGCGCCCGCGACCGCCGCCGCCGATCATGACAATGGCAATTGGACGACGCAGGCGCGCACCCACGGCAGCGGCTCGGTCCCGGCGGAGCGCGCGTCGTCGTCCGGCGAGGTCCGGCTGGGCCGGTCGGGCGATTCGCATTTCTATGCCGATGCCGACATCAACGGCACGAACATCCGCATGATGGTCGACAGCGGCGCCTCGATCATTGCGCTGACCCGCCGCGATGCCGAAGCGATCGGAATCGATGTCGACCGCCTGCCGATCGGCGGCATGGCGAACACCGCGGGCGGCAATGTGCCGATGCGCGTGGTGATGCTCGACAGCGTCGACGTCGACGGGATCGAGGTGCGCCAGGTCGAGGCGGCGGTGATCGACGCCGACATGGGCGTATCGCTGCTGGGCCAGAGCTATCTGTCAAAGCTGAACGCGGTGAATGTCGAAGGCGACACGATGACGCTGCGCTGAAGCGCGCGATATCAGCAAACCCTTCTTCGGACCGAATTGCGCGATTCCCGCGCGCCTCGACTTGCCAAATCCCGGCGCTTTGCCCACATCGGGGGCATGAACGCTCCCAATCCTCCGCTGCGCGCCGCGATCGTTCCGGTTACGGCCTTTCAGCAAAATTGCACGCTGCTGTGGTGCACAGAGACCAACAAGGCAGCCTTCGTCGATCCCGGCGGCGATCTCGACAAGCTGAAGGAAGCCGTCCGGCAGACCGGGGTCGAGGTCGAGAAGATCCTCGTCACCCACGGCCATATGGACCATTGCGGGCAGGCGGGGATGCTCGCGAAGGAGCTCGGCGTGCCGATCGAGGGCCCGCACGAGGACGACCGCTTCTGGATCGCGCAGTTCGCGGAGGATGGCGCACGTTTCGGCATGGTGGGCGAGACGTTCGAACCCGACCGCTGGCTGGTCGACGGCGACAAGGTGACCGTGGGCAATCTGGAGATCGACGTCATTCACTGCCCCGGTCACACACCGGGGCATGTCGTCTTCCATCACGAGCCGTCGAAGCTCGCGATCGTCGGCGACGTGCTGTTCCAGGGGTCGATCGGGCGCACGGACTTTCCGCGCGGCAACCATCAGCAATTGCTCGATTCGATCACGAAAAAGCTGTGGCCGCTTGGCGACGACACGATTTTCCTGCCGGGCCACGGTCCGCACAGCAATTTCGCGACCGAACGGCGCACCAACCCCTTCGTCAGCGACGCCGCCCTGGCCGACTAGATGGAAATTGCCCCTCCCGCGCGGGGAGGGGGCGGGATCAACGCGGTGCGACGACCTCGGTCTCGGTCTCGACGATCTTGGTCGAGGTGAAGCTGACCGGCGTGGCATAGACAATGAACAGCGCAGTGATCGCGAGGCCGAGCTGGGTCAGCATGGTGATGATCGTGCCGGCCATGCGGCCCCACATCATTCCGTCCATGCCCAGCGCGTGCAGGATCCGGCCGACCAGATTCAGCGCGCCGACGGCCCACAGCCACAGCGAGGAACCAAGGCCAAGCTCGACCAGTGCGAGCAGGATCAGCACGAAGGCGGTGTTCTCGACGAAGTTGCTGTGCGCGCGCATGCGGCGCGTCAGCGCTTCGTTGCCGCCGTCGCCGATGAACAGCTTTTCCTTTGTCCGCACGCGTCCGACGCGCACGCTGAGCCACAGATTGAGCAACGCCGCCCCCGCGGCGATCGTCAGGCTGATCGGTAGGATAATCATGTCGCTTCCCCCAATATCGTTGGCCGGTCCATCCGGCGGTGGGCGAGGTGTGGCATTGCCGGAGGGGCAGGGCAAGGGCGCCCTTGCGGTCGAACGCATCGTCGTCGACGTCCGCTCGGGCGACTCGGTTGCTCGTCCCGCCGGACGGCGGCGAAAAGCGCGGCGGTCGATCGAGTCCGGGGGCGGCGAAGAAGGAAGCGTCGATGCCTTTGCCTCAGGGGTTGCCTTTGCGGGCAAAAACGCTATAGCCGCGCCCGATCCGGCACCCGACACCAACAGGCGTTGAGGCACCCTCCGGCGGACGTTTTCCTGCCCTGTTTCAGGCGGAAACAAACCTTCGCACGGCGGGCGGGCCAGTTATTTCCGGCAACGGAGGTGACAAATCCGGGTTTGCCGATTCGTATAAACATTTAAGAATGCAGGATATAAAATGGCCGTCCCCAAGCGAAAAACCTCGCCCTCGAAGCGCGGCATGCGTCGTAGCCACGACAGCCTGAAGGTCGAAGCCTTCCAGGAATGCCCCAACTGTGGCGAGCTGAAGCGCCCGCACAATCTTTGCAACGCCTGCGGCCATTATAATGGTCGCGAAGTGGTGGCCGGCGCCTAAGCCAAGCCGGAGGGCGTCCAGATGAGCCTCACACCGCGAATCGCAATCGATGCGATGGGCGGTGACGTCGGCGTGCGCATGATGCTCGCCGGCGCCGCTATGGCGCGCCATCGGCACGACGGCCTCCGCTTCATCCTCGTCGGCGACGAGGTGCAGATCAAGGCCGCGCTCGAAAACCACCCGAATCTTCGCGCCGCGTCGGACATCATCCATACCGATGGTGTCGTGACGGGCGAGGACAAGCCCAGCCAGGCGCTGCGCAAGGCGAAGAGCACCTCCATGGGGCTCGCGATCGACGCGGTGAAGCGCGGCGATGCCGGCGGCGCCGTATCGGCGGGCAACACCGGCGCGCTGATGGCGATGGCCAAGCTCGCGTTGCGCACCATGCCGGGCATCGATCGGCCCGCGCTCGCGGCGCTGCTCCCGACGCTTGGCGACAACGACGTCGTCATGCTCGACCTTGGCGCCAACACCGATTGCGACGCCAATAATCTGGTCCAGTTCGCCGTCATGGGCGCCGCCTATGCGCGCACCGCGATGGGCCTGGAAAAGCCGCGCGTCGCGCTGCTCAACATCGGCACCGAAGAGCTGAAGGGCACCGACGAGATTCGCGATGCCGCCGCGCTGCTGCGCGAGACGAAGGGGCTGCCGATGCAGTTCGCCGGTTTCATCGAGGGCGACAAGCTGTCGCGCGGTGACGTCGACGTCATCGTTCACGACGGTTTCTCCGGCAATATCGCGTTGAAGACGATCGAGGGGACGGCGCGCTTCGTGACCGACCTGCTCCGCCGTGCCTTCACCAGTTCGGTTCGCTCCAAGATCGGGTTTCTGATCTCGCGCCCGGCGACTGAATTGCTGCGCCATCATCTCGATCCGAACAATCACAATGGCGCGGTGTTCCTGGGTCTCAACGGCGTCGTACTCAAGAGCCACGGCAGCGCCGATGCGAAGGGGGTCGCGAACTGCGTCCATCTTTGCGCGGAGCTGATCGAGAAGGATATCACGCGCCAGGTGACCGAAGATCTTGCCAATTTCCGCGACGGCGCAGCAGCATGACCCTGCGCGCAATTCTGGCCGGGACCGGCTCCGCGCTGCCGCGCACGCGCGTTTCGAACGCCGAACTCGCCGAGCGCGTCGACACCAGTGACGAGTGGATCGTCGAGCGTACCGGCATCCGTTTCCGCCATATCGCCGAACCCGACGAGACGACCGCGACGCTGGGCGCTGCGGCGGCGAAAGAGGCGCTTGCGGCTGCGGGGCTGCAGCCGTCGGACATCGGGCTGATCATCGTCGCGACCGCGACCCCCGACAACACTTTTCCGGCAAGCGCGACGAAGGTCCAGGCAATCCTCGGCGCGCCCGACTGCATCGCCTTCGACGTCGCGGCAGTCTGTTCGGGCTTTCTCTATGCCGTGTCGGTCGCCGACTCGATGCTGCGCACCGGCGCGGCCAAACATGCGCTCGTCATCGGCAGCGAAACCTTCAGCCGCATCCTCGACTGGGAGGATCGCACGACCTGCGTCCTGTTCGGCGATGGCGCGGGAGCGATCGTTCTGTCGGCAGAGGACGTCGCCGACGATCGCGGCATCCTGGCGACACGGCTGCACGCCGAGGGGAAATATTGCGACATGCTTTATGTCGACGGCGGTCCTTCGACGACCGGCACCGTCGGCCATGTCCGTATGCAGGGCCGCGAAGTCTTCCGCCATGCCGTCACCAACCTGGCGTCGGTGTTGGGCGAGGTGATGGCCGACGTCGGTCTGGCGGCCGAGGACATCGACTGGGTCGTGCCGCACCAGGCGAACAAGCGGATCATCGACGCCACCGCGAAAAAGCTGGGTTTGCCGGCCGACCGCGTCGTCCTGACGGTCGATCAGCACGCCAATACCTCGGCCGCGTCGGTGCCGCTGGCGCTCGATCTTGCGGTGCGCGACGGGCGCATCAAGCGCGGCGATCTGGTGGTGCTGGAGGCGATGGGCGGCGGCTTTACGTGGGGCGCCGCGGTGCTGCGCATTTAATCGCGTTAACTTCTCCGGCCATCCTTTTCAGATTGGCGGATTAATTCGCTTTTGTTACATAGAGTGCAGGGACTCGCGACGGTGGGGGCTGTCAGAGGACCTTCTTGTGCATGTGCTTCAGGAGGGGAAGGGAACAACATGGCAGCAGGTACGCTCACGCGCGCGGACATCGCGACGAAGATCAACCAGCAGATCGGCCTATCGCGTAACGAGTCGGCGACGATCGTCGAATCGATCCTCGACTATATGTCGGACGCGCTTGCCGAAGGGCAGAATGTGAAGATTTCGGGCTTCGGCACCTTCGTGCTGCGCGACAAGGCGCAGCGTGTGGGCCGCAATCCCAAGACCGGTATCGAGGTGCCGATCCTGCCGCGGCGCGTGATGACGTTCCGCGCCAGCCAGTCGATGCGCGCCCGCGTCGCCGGCAAGTAAACCGGGCTCGTTTGCAGGATTATGTCTGATTTTCCCAACCATGGCGACGGCGGCAAGTCCGCCGGCGCCATGCTGGCGATCGGTGAACTGGCCGATCGCATCGGTGTGCCGACGCATGTGCTGCGCTATTGGGAAACGCGCTTCCCGCAGCTCCGCCCGCTTCAGCGGTCGGGACGCCGCCGCTATTACCGCGCGGAGGATGTCGCGCTTGCGGAGCGCATCCATCATCTGTTGCACGTGAAGGGCTTCACCGTCGACGGCGCGCGCAAGGCGCTGTCCGAAGCGGGCGGCACGCGCCGCGAGCCGGTGGCAGCGGCGCCGGTCACCGCACCTGCGGCATCGGCGTCGCACGGCGTTCCGGTCGAGGCACTCGTCGCGCTGCGCCAGCGGCTCGCCGCGGCGCTGGACTAAGCAAACTTAAGCGATGCTAAGTTAGCCGGGCGTTCTCCCGTCGCGGGGGAGGCGCGATCTCTTCAGTCGTCGTCCATCGCCGGCGCCAGCGCCGGGTCCAGGTCGCGCGGGCGCACGAAAGCGACGATCCGCGCCATGCCGACGTCGAGGTCGTGCCAATCGGCGATGTCGAGCTCCAGCCGGACGAGCGCCGCCGTCGGCAGCTTTTCCTCGATCTCGGCGCGCAGCGCGCCGCCGCCGTCTTCGGGCGCGAGCATCAGCGCAAGGTCTTCCAGCCCCGGATTATGCCCGGCGATCAGCAGGTCGGTCGAATCGCGCCCGGTATCGCGGATCACGTCGATCAGCGTCGCCGCCGACGCCAGATAGATCCGCCGGTCCCAGTGCGGTTCGATCTCGTCGAGGTTCGCCGCCGGCTGGAACAGGTCGAGCGTTTCGGTCACGCGCACCGCGGGCGAGGCGATGATGCGGTCGACGGCTATGCCCTGCCGCTTCACATATTGGCCGATGATTTCCGCGCCACGGCGCCCGCGCGCGTTGATCGGTCGATCGAAATCGCGTTCGACCTGCACGTCCCAGCCCGACTTGGCGTGGCGCAGGATGGTCAATGTTTTCAAGGTCGCTCCCCGCGTTGCCCAATCATCCCCTCAATCGGGGGCCTTGTGCCGCAATCTTATGACGGTGAAAAGGCGGGATATGCGGTTTTTCTCTGTGCCACATTGGCAGCAGCAACATGATTGACCGCCTCGTCCAGCGGCAGGCGGCGGATCGGCGTCCCCGCGGGAAAGGCGCTCAGCAGTCGTGAGGGGAAGCGGGGCGACAGCATCACGAACTGCCCG
>JAFKLT010000024.1 GCA_017309275.1 Sphingomonadales bacterium
GCCTGCGGCTCGGATTTCCGACGCGATCGCCTGCCGCGCCACCGCTTCGGCTCGCGTCTCGCCGATCAGCCGGTCATAGCTGCCGTCCTCCAGCCACCGCGTCACCAGCGCGGCGTTCAGCGGCGGCGCCATCACATTGCTTTCATGCACCGCCGCGGCGAGGGCAAGCGCGTCGGCCACCGACGGCGCCCGGACATGCGCGACGCGCAGCGCGGGCGACAGGCTCTTCGACGTCGCCGCGACATACCAGCCCAGCTCGGGCGCGAAACTAGACAGCGGCGCGATGATGCGCTCGGCGATCTGGCCATAGGCATCATCCTCGATGATCCGCACCCCGTGACGCCGTGCAACCTCGGCCAGCGCCGCGCGCTCGTCGGCCGCCAGCGTCACCGTCGTCGGATTGTCGTTGGTCGGCACCACATAGAGCGCGGCGACCTTGGTCGACCGGCACAGCGCGTCGAATTCCTCGACTCCCACCCGCGCCATCGACGCCAGCCGCAGCCCCGCCTTCTTCGCCAGAGCCAGAAACCCCGAATAGATGTGCGTACCGCACGCGACCACGTCGCCGGGCGCCAGCGTCGCGTCGACGATCGCATGCAGCGCGTTCTGCGCCCCCGCGGTCACGACGATCTGGCCGGCCTCGCTTGCCAGCCCCATTCGCCCACAGATCTCCGCGCCTGCCACGCGGTCGCTCTCGCGTCCGCCGGCGGGGGCGTAATGCAGCCGTCCGCTCGCGCCCGGCGCACGGAGCAGCGCGCTGGCCGTACGCTCCCATGTCGCCAGCAACGTCCCGCCCTCGGGCTCGGGCGGCATGTTCATTCCCGTGTCCCGCGGCGGCGGTCCCGCGGCGATGGCATCCTGCGGCAGGATGAAACTCCCCGCCCGTCCCCGCGCGCCGACCAGCCCGCGCGCGCGCGCCTGTTCATAGGCCTTGGTGACGGTGGTCAGGTCGATGCCCAGCCGGGCGGCCAGGTCGCGCTGCGGCGGCAATCGGTCGCCCGCGCGCAGCTTGCCCGTCTCGACCGCGCTCGCGATCGCCTCGGCAATCGCGACATATTTGGCGCCGCCGCCGCGCGTCAGGTCGGGAACCCAGCTGTCAGACATCGCCCTCGACCGTCTCCCCCTTTGCCCGCGCGTTCAGCTTGGCCCACAGTGCGTCGGTGCCCGCTTCCTGCGCCCTGTTCACATATTGCGAGGCGACGAGCCAGCCCTTGATCGGATGCAGCGCCGCCAGGCACGGGATCAGCATCAGCGGGGCGGAGACGATCAGGTGCATCCACCACGGCGGATTGAGCGCAACCTCGAACCACACCACCAGGAACAGCAGCGGAAAGGCGATGAAGCAGAGCGAGAAAAAGGCCGGTCCATCGTCGGGCGCGGCGAAATCATAGTCCAGCCCGCAATGCGGACACCGGTCTTGAACCTTCAGCCAGCGCCGGAACATCTTGCCTTCGCCGCAATGCGGGCAAAGGCCATGCAATCCCGTCCGATAGATCCAGAGCCATTTGTCGCGGCCGTCGAGTTCGCTCGTCATCGTCACACCTATATCCATACACAATACCATACATAATGTCGGACATGACAAATGTCGAGGGGCGGATTAATTCCCGTCCATGAGCGAACAGAAAAGCAGCGACGACAAAATCTATATCAGCGCGAACGACCTTCTCGCCGACTCGCTGCGGCTCGGCATGCAGGTGATCGACAGCGGCTTCAAACCGACGCATCTGGTCGGCATCTGGCGCGGCGGCGCGCCGGTCGGCATCGCGGTGCAGGAGCTGCTCGACTATCACGGCCACCACTGCGACCATATCGCGATCCGGACCTCCTCCTACAAAGGCATCGACCGGCAGGATCCGGAGGTAAGGGTCTTCGCGCTCGGCTATCTGATCGACACGCTCGATCCGGAGGATCGGCTCTTGATCATCGACGACGTGTTCGACAGCGGGCGCAGCATTCGTGCCTTCATCGCGGAGCTGAAGGCGCGCTGCCGCCACAATATGCCGCGCGACATCCGTATCGCGACCGTCTGGTTCAAGCCGCGCCGCAACGTCACCGATCTGCGTCCCGACTATTTCGTTCACGAAACCGACCAATGGCTGATCTTCCCGCACGAGATCGACGGGCTCACGGTCGACGAAATCCGCCGCCACAAGCCCGAGGCGGCGATCATCCTGCGCGAAGAGGACGCATCCAATGGCTGACGGTTTCGCTTCGGCGCAGGATCGCGCCACCTTCATCGCCGGCCTGCCGAAGGCCGAGCTGCACCTGCATATCGAGGGGTCGCTCGAACCCGAACTGATGTTCGAGTTGGCGCAGCGCAACAACGTCGCCATACCCTTCGCGACCGTCGAGGATGTGCGCGCCGCCTACGCTTTCTCGAACCTCCAGGATTTCCTCGACATCTATTATCAGGGGATGGGCGTCCTCCGGACCGAACAGGATTTCCACGACCTGACCGCCGCCTATCTGGCGCGCGCGCATGCCGACAATGTGCGCCACGTCGAAATCTTCTTCGACCCACAGGGTCATACCGAGCGGGGCGTGGCGTTCGCGACCGCGATCGGCGGCATCACCCGCGCGCTCGACGCGGCGAAGACGCAGCACGGCATCAGTTCGCGGCTCATCATGTGCTTCCTCCGCCACCTGAGTGAGGCCGACGCAGAGGCGACGCTCGATCAGGCGCTACCCCATCTGGACCGCATCGACGGCGTCGGCCTCGATTCTTCGGAGGTCGGCCATCCCCCGTCGAAATTCGAACGCGTCTTCGCCCGCGCGCGCGGCCTCGGACTGCGGATCGTCGCCCACGCCGGCGAAGAGGGGCCTCCCGACTATGTCCACCAGGCGCTCGACCTGCTGAAAGTCGACCGGATCGATCACGGCAACCGCAGCCTCGAAGACGCCGCCCTCGTCGCGCGCCTCGCCGATCAGGGCATGTGCCTGACCGTCTGCCCGCTCTCGAACCTCAAGCTCTGCGTCGTCGACGACATGGCCGCGCACCCGCTGAAGACGATGCTCGACGCCGGGCTGCACGCGACGGTGAACAGCGACGACCCAAGCTATTTCGGCGGCTATGTAAATGCCAATTACCTCGCCGTTGCCGACGCGCTCGACCTGTCGAAGGCCGATCTGCTGACCCTCGCGCGCAACAGCTTTACCGGGTCGTTCCTCGACGCGGGCGACAAGGCCCGGCATCTTGCCGCGATCGACGCCTACGCCTGACGCGCTCGCTTAGCGCGGGTGCCCCCGCGCCAGCGCGATCCCCGCCAGATTCTGCGCGCGCCCGATATGGCGGATGCGCGGAGCCGGCCCGTCGCCCGCCAGATCGCGAAACGCCGCCAGATGCCGCGCGGCCTGCCCGCGTGCCGGGACCCCACCCGTCGCCTGCGCAACGACCGCCGCCGCGTCGCCCAGCAGGACGACGTCGGTCAGCCCCCGCGCGCGCGCCAGCCGCAGCGCCGCGATCAGCGCCAGCCATTCGGCGTCGAGGCTGCTGCCGGTGCCGATATCGCGGTCGATCGCCGCGACGCCGCCGGTCACGACCGCAATCTCCATCGGCCCCGGATTGGGCCGGCACCCGCCGTCGAAATAGATTTTGGTGCGCCGCGCCCTCATCGCGCCGCCATAGCCGATCCTAGAATTTTCCGCGCACCGAAAAGACGAAGATCGGCCCGATCAGCCGGTTGCGCTTTTCGACGAAGGCGACCGGGCTTTCGCCCCGCACGTCGGTATAGACGGTGCGATCGCGCTTCGACCGCGCATTGACGATGTTCGAAATCTGCGCGCGAACGGTCAGGCCCATCACATCCTTGTTCTCGACGAAGACATTCGCAAAGACCGGCCCCTCCCACACCTTGTCGACCTGGTTCCGGCGATAGTTCGGCTGGTAATGGCCATATTCGCCGCCGCCGCCCCACGCCCAGTTGCTGCCGGGAATATCGTGCCGCAAATTCACCTCGATCACCGTGTCGGTAAAGCCGCTCCACTGGCGCTTTTCGCCGGTAAAGGGATCGCGCAGCGTCGATTTCTGGAGCAGGACGCGCGTGTCGACCTTCATCCCCTTGATCCCCGCGGGGTCGAGGTTGATGGTGGAGGTCCAGTCGATCGCGCCCGCCCGCGCCTTCGCGATATTGCCGACCGCCTCGCCATTGGTCCCGATCGGGATGATGTCGACGCGGTCCTCGACGTCGCGATAGGTCAGGTTGATCTTGGTCGATCCCCAGACGCCCAGCTTCTTGTTGATCTCGGCCTCAAAGGTCCAGTCCTGCTGCGGCCGCAGATCATTGTTGCTCTCATTCTGGTTGCCGTCGTTCAGAAAGGCCCGCGCCAGAAAGTCATAGAAGCTGAGCTGCAGCACGCGCCGACGCAGCTTCACCGACACGTCGAAATCGGCCGACGGCGTCCATGCGAGCGAGACCGATCCCTTCGGGCGGAAAAAGCTGCGCGTCAGGCCGTTCGGACCCGTTTGCGTGATCGTCGAATGTTCGGCGCCCGCGATGATCTGGAAATTCAGCTTGTCGGTCAGCTTGCGCCCGAAACTGAGCAGTCCCTCGTACCGATCCTCGCTCACCCCGCCGGTGCCGCCCTCGAACGGCACGTCGACGAACTTCCCCGACGGGTCGAGCACCGCGATCGACGCGACATTGTCCAGCGTGTTGAACGCCGCCTCGCCCGACAATTGCCAGTCGCCGCCCAGCATCTTCCACTGATATTCGCCGCGCCCGATCGTCTCGCCCAGGTCGCCGACCTGCGCGAAGCGGTCGCCGGTCGCGATGCCCCCCGCCGGCGTCGTCACGATCTCCTGCTTATAGGGTTCGTGACTGAAGCGCCGCAGCCCGATCATCTTCAGCTTTCCGGGACCAAGCCCGAACTGATAGTCGCCCGATATCTCGTAATTCCAGCTATCGGCATTCTCGTACACCGTGCGCGTCCGGTCGGGCGCGCCCTGGTTCATCCGCACGCCGTCTTCGTAATAGCGGTCATATTTGCGCTGATAATGACCGCCCAGATTGGCGACCGTATCGCCCGGCGGATCCCAGGTGATACGCCCCGACAGCTTCGGCGTGTCGTAATGGGTGTTCCATATGTCCTTGCGCCGTTCGATCACGGTGCCCGCGCCGTCATAGATCAGCGTCGGACCACCCGCGCCGCTGCGCGCCGAATCGTCGTTGTTCAGCGCGACCTCATATTCGACCTGCCCCGTGCGCCCGCGCATGGATACGTCGCCGCGCGTGAACAGCGGGTCGGTGTAATGCGGCCGGAACTGCGGCTTCCACGAAAACTGGCCCGAAAAACTGTCGGCGCGATAGACGATATTCGCCACCTGCCCCGACAGGCCGGGGATATCCAGCGTCGCGCCGTCGACGATCTCGATCCGTTCGACATTCCCCGCCGGGATGCGCGAAAGCTGGGTGTACATGTCGTCGGCCTTGTTCGACGGCCGCTCGCCATTGAACAGGACGTTGCCCGTCGCCTGCCCCAGCCCGCGCAAATTCTCGTTGTCGCGGATCTGGAAGCTCGGAACCTGGTTGAGCATGTCGAAGGCGTTCTTCGGCGCATAGCGCGCGAAATCGGCGGGAGTATAGACCTGCCGCGCCGTCGTGTTCGCGGTCGCGGCAACCGGGGTCGGCGCGGGCGGCGGCGTGTCGCCGGTCGGCGCGGCGGCATCCTGCGCCGCTGCGGGCATGGTGGAGAGCGCGGCGGCTACCGCCGCGAGGCTTATCGCGAATTTCACTGGCCGCTTCCCCGTGCACGATTGATCGCCAGCGCATATTCGCCGGAAACGCCCATCGCCTTCATGCCGACGACATCCTGGGCGCTGAGGCCGCGATATCCGGCGCTGGCCAGCCCACGCACATAGGCGCCATCGACGCTCAGCGCCTTGCAGGCGACCGCGTCGCCGATGTCGGCCAACACCAACCCTTCGGACTTCAGGTCGCGGATATAGGCGGGCGTGACCTCCAGCGCGGCGGCGGCGATCAGGTCGCCATTGTCCTTCGGCTTCACGCCTTCCTGCGTCAGTCCGTCGGCCAGTTCGATCGTCGCGTCGACCAGCAGCATCGCGAGCAGGTCGCTGCGCTGGTCGGGCGCCAGCCCGCGCTTCGCAAGCGCGGTCTCGAACGCCAGATCGGATGTAAAGCTGCAGCTTCCCTCGCCGTCATTCGCCTGTTTCAGCACACCGGTACAGGCAAGCGTGCCCGCCGCATGGACGATGGTGAAGGACACCTGCCCCGGCCGGCCGGCCAGCACGGCGGTGGTCCCGGCCAGTTCGCGGCGCGTGCCGTTCAGGTCGACGTCGCTCGTGGATTTCCTGTGACTGACGCGCAGCCGCGGCTCGCCCTTTCGGCCGTCGGCGGTCGCCTTCCAGTTGATGTCGCCGAGGACGAGCTGGTCGGCGGCGGTGCTCGGCGCGGCGCAGGCGATGACCGACAGCAGCGTGGCCGCGACGGCAAGATTGATGGCTTTCATGGGTGCAC
Source organism: Sphingomonadales bacterium (assembly GCA_017309275.1). Lineage (GTDB taxonomy): Bacteria > Pseudomonadota > Alphaproteobacteria > Sphingomonadales > Sphingomonadaceae > Sphingopyxis. The sequence continues at coordinate 6,477 of JAFKLT010000024.1, forward strand.
TCCTCCCTCCGTGCGCCGCGCGAGCGTCATCGCTCGCCGCCGCAGCGGCATTTCAAAACAGGGGTTCGATTAACGGGTAACGGGGTTGGACGAATGTCCGAACGTCAGGTGCCGGGCGGCACGGGCGGCCGCGCGGGTGCGGGCGGCTCGGGAACCTCGATCCGCGCGACGCGGCCGTCGGCGCTGCGCGCTTCGATCACCGGGCCGGGGCCGACGCGGACCGTCGCGCCGTCTTTCGACACCACGGTCTTCTTCTGCCCCCTGACGGCGGCATGCATCCCCGTCGCGCGCAACTCGATCGCGTCGTCGGGATCGCGCAGCCGGACACCGGCCTTGCGCATGTCGGTAACGAAGTCGCAGTCGATGCCCATCGCCTTCAGCGCGATCAGGTCGTCGATCCCGACGCCGGGGAAATGTTCCTTCATGTCGCGGGCAAAGGCGACATCGACGCCCATCTGCTTCGCGCCCACCAGTTCGTCCAGGTCGGCGCCGGGGATCACCGAACGCATCGCCCCGATATAGGAGGGGTCTACTCCCGTCGCCTTGGCGGCGATGATATCGTCGGGGTCCATCGACCCGCCGTTCTGGCGCATCTTTTCGACATATTCGGGGGTCACGCCGACGGCGCGCATTCCGACCAGTTCGTCGGCGGACAGCGGCCGCGAAGCTTCGGCGGCGGCGGCGCGCGCATCCTTCTCGGCATCGTTGCGGGCTTCCATCGCGGACTGCGCCGCAACGATCGCCGACTGGCGCGAGGCGACGGCAGAGGCGCGGGCATCCTCCGCCACCTTCTTGTCGGCCGTGGCCGAAAAGGCGGCGAGCGGCGCGGTCACGCCGGCCAGCAGCACCAGGCTCATCAACATCCAGCTCACGCTCGCCGGGCCGCGCTTCAGGCTGCCGTCGAGGACGCGGGTGATGCGGCGCTTCAGGCTGTCCTTGCCCGGTGCGACGCCATGCGCCGCCAGCAGCGCGCCCTGATTGTCGTGGCGCGCCGCGCCGACCAGCAGGGTCGCATAATCGGGTCCGTCGATGTCGGCGAGCAGCACCGCGTCATCGGCGGCTTCCTCGCGCAGTTGATGGCTTTCGCGCGCCAGCATCCACACCAGCGGATTGAACCAGAAGACCGCGCAGGCGACGCGCGCGCCCAGCAGCTTCGCCCAGTCGAGCCGCGCGACATGCGCCAGTTCGTGGGCGATGATCGCCTCGGCCTCGCCGGTCGCGCTGACCGCCTTCGGGCTCAACACGATCGTCGGGCGCAGCACGCCCCAGCTGATCGGCGAACGCAATTCCTCGCTCACCAGCAGCGCGGTGCCATGCTTGAAACCCATGCGCCGCTGCGCCTCGGCCAGCGCCGACAGCCACGATCCCTCGACCAGGATTTCGGCGCGGCCCCGCATCGCGAAAAGCCGCACCACGGCCAGCAGCATCACTCCACACAGCAGTGCCAGCGGAATGACATAGAGAAAGGGGGCAAGGTCGGTGATCGCCGGAAACATAGCCGGCGCCGATCCCGCAGCCTCCGTC
>JAFKLT010000025.1 GCA_017309275.1 Sphingomonadales bacterium
AAGCCGTCGACGTCGGCGAGGCGCGGCAGGTTGCGCAGCGTCAGCGGCTCGTCGGTGAGCAGCGCACATGGCAACAAGGTCAGTGCGGCATTCTTGGCGCCTGAGATGGGGATACGGCCCTTGAGTCGCTGGCCGCCGCGAATGACGATTTGATCCATCGGCTGTCCTTAGCGCATGCACGGATGCGCGCAAGCGGATGCCGCAGATGGGCTTAAAGCGACAAACTATACGCATGTGGGCGTCGGGATTGTCTCCTTTGTCGCTTTAAGCCCCGGCCGGGGGCGAGGCGTGAAGGGGCGCCAAAGTAGGGAAAGCGCCGATCTGGACGCGGGTCCCCGCGTTTGACGGTGGCGCGCCCCGTGAAAATGTGAAACTATCCGGTTCGAAATTCTAAGAAAAAGAGGGTCGTAGGGCGCAGACTTCAACAGGGGAGAAATAGCTATGCGAAATCCCGTCGTCACGGCGGTTGCCGCCGTATCGTTTGTTGCCGGCCAGTTCGCCGTCCCGGCCGTTGCCCAGACCACCTATCCCTATCCACCGCCGACCGGATCGCCCGGCTATGATCAGGGCTATGCCGGTACGATCCGCTGCGAATCCTATGGCAATCGGCAGCAGCGGTGCAGCGTGCGCACCGACAATCGCGTCGAACTGGTCCGCGTCATCGGCGGGCGCTGTTCGAAGGGCCGCGACTGGGGGTTCGATGCCGACGGCATCTGGGTATCGGGCGGGTGCCGCGCCGAATTCCGCTATGGCTATGCCGGCGGAACCTATCCCGGCAACGACTATGCGGGCACGCTGCGTTGTGAATCGCGCGGCAATCGGTACGAACAATGCGCGGTGCAGACCAACGGCCGCGTCGAGCTGGTGCGCAAGCTTGCCGGCAAGTGCAATGCGGGCCGCCAATGGGGCTATGGCGCCGACTATATCTGGGTCACCGACGGCTGCCGCGCCGAATTCGGCTATGGCTATGCCAATCTGACCCCGCTGCCCGGACCCGAACCCGAAAAGAAGAAGGGGCCGAGCACCGGTCTGATCATCGGCGGGATCGTCGTGGCGGGCGGGCTGCTGGCGTTGCTGGCCAGCAAGAAGAAAAAGCCCGACGGAACGGCGGAGGAGACCGCGACCGAGCATCCGGCGCGGGGCCCCGCGACGCTGAGCGCCAATCTGTCGAGCCTGCCGAGCGCATCGCGCCCGTCGGTGCAGAATTGCATGAACGACGCGGCGCGCCAGATCGGCGCGACGGGCGGAACGAAGCTGTCGTACGACAAGCTGATCTCGCTCGAGCAGGGCAATGGCGGCTGGCGCATCCGCGCGACGATGACCGCGACTTATCCCGATGGTGCGAAGTCGGTCGAGATGTATTGCCGGGCGACGCCGAGCGATATCATCCAGCTCGATTTCAGCTAAGGCTCGAACAGGAGGAAGGCTGTGACAAAGCCGCCGCCCCTGCCATCGGCAGGGACGGCGAGTTTTGGGTCAGGCGAGTGCCTCTTCAACCTGACCGAGCCGATCCTTGCCGAAAAACATCTCGTCGCCGACGAAGAAGGTCGGAATGCCGAATGCGCCGCGGGCGACCGCGGCCTCGGTGTTGGCCACCAGTTTCGCCTTGATCTCGGGCTCCTGCGTCCGCGCGAGCAGCGCGGGGCCGTCGAAGCCGTTGGCCGAGAGGAAGGTCGCGATCACGTCGGGATCGTCCATCTTCAGACCCTCTTCCCACATCGCGCGGTTCACGGCGTCGACATAATCGTCGAGCGTGCCCTCATCCTCGGCGACGATCGCGCCGCGCATGATGGTGAGCGTGTTGACGGGAAAATGCGGGTTGAGGCGGAATTTCGAGAGGCGGTGCCGTTCGATGAAGCGGCGCATCTCCAGATGTTCGTAGGCGAGCTTCGCCGGCGCCTCGGCATATTGCACCATCGGCGCCTTGTTCCCCGTCGCCTTGAAGATGCCGCCGAGCAGGCAGGGCGTGATGACGAGGTCGGCGCCGGTGCGGTCGAGCAGTTCGGGCAGCACCTTCAGCGTCAGATAGGCGTTGGGGCTGCCGAAATCGAAGATGAGTTCGAGGGTCTTGGTCACCATTTCTCTCCCCAGGGTCGGAGGTCGAGTTCGTGCGTCCACGCGCTTTTGGGTTGTTTGTGAAGCATCACATAATTGGCGGCGATCGCGTTGGGATTGAGGATCAGATCCTGCGCCTTCGCATTGTCGAAATCGGGATGGCGGCCCTTGATGAAGTCGGTGTCGATCGCGCCGTCGATGACCGTGTGCGCGACATGGATGCCCTGCGGCCCCAGTTCGCGCGCCATCGACTGCGCGAGCATGCGGAGCGCCGCCTTGGCGCCCGAAAAGGCCGAGAAGCCGGAACCGCCGCGCAGGCTGGCGGTCGCGCCGGTGAAGAGGATGGTGCCGCGGCCGCGCGGCGTCATGCGCTTCGCCGCCTCGCGCCCCATCAGGAAGCCGCCGAGGCAGGCCATTTCCCAGACCTTTGTGTAAACGCGCACCGTCGTCTCGCCGATCGGGAAGTTCACATTCGCGCCGATGTTGAACACCGCGACCTCCACAGGGCCGACCTCGGCCTCGACCTGGTCGAAAAGCGCGATCATCGCCTCTTCGTTTCGGGCGTCCCCCGGAAAGGCGCGGGCCTGGAGCCCGTCGTCGCGGATCGACTGTGCCAGCGCCTCGAGCGCGTCGGCGTTGCGTTCGCGGCGATTGACGCAGGCGGTGAGGCCTTCGGCGGCGAAGGCGCGGGCGATCGCGCCTCCGGTGGCATCGCCGGCCCCGATGATGACGGCTGCTGGGTGGGGCATGAACGACTCTCCTCTTGCGCCGAATAGTAACTATGATAATCATAGTGACAAGAGCTATTTTTGCGGTTGAGTGGAACGATGCCCAAGCGTGCGGACCTGTCGGATACCTATTGTCCCGTCGGACGGTCGGCCGAGATTCTCGGCGACCGGGCGGTGTTGCTGATCCTGCGCGACCTGTTTTTCGGGCGCCGCCGGTTCGAGGCGATCGCCGCCAACACCGGCCTGGGGCCGCAGATCGTGTCGGCGCGGCTGAAGCTGTTGGTCGAGGAAGGGGTGGCCGAGCGTCATGCCTATCAGGAGCGGCCGCCGCGTCATGAATATCGACTGACGGCGAAGGGCAAGGATCTGTTCGATGTCCTTTACGCGATGCGCAATTGGGCCGAACGATGGGCGTATGCGGAAGGCGAGATCGGGGGAGGGCCGGCGATGCGCTATGTCCACCGGGCGTGCGGCGCCGATGTCGGTACGTCGGTGGTGTGCCCCGGATGCGGCGAGCCGCTGCGCTATGGCGATCTGAAGGGCGAGCCGTCGGCGGCGCTGAAGGCCGAGCAGGCGGCGAGGGCGGTTTGAGCCAGCCCGCCGGGCGGGCGTGGCGGTGCAATGATGCGGACGGTCAGGCTTTTTCGAGCGTGCACTGAAGTGGGTGCTGGTTCTGCCGCGCGGCATCCATCACCTGATTGACCTTGGTCTCCGCGACCTCATAGCTGAACACGCCGCAAACGCCGACGCCCTGCTGATGGACGTGCAGCATCACCTGCGTCGCACGCTCGATGTCCATGTTGAAGAAGCGCTGCAGCACCATCACCACGAATTCCATCGGCGTATAGTCGTCGTTCAGCAGCAGTACCTTGTACATCGACGGCTTTTTGGGCTTCGCGCGCGTGCGCGTGGCAATGCCGACGCCCGGCGTACCGGAGACGTCTTCATCCTTGCCCGCCATTGCGTGGACGACATGAGGGATCGAAGCGGGAAGCATCATTACGGGGAATATCGCAAGCCGGAGCGGAATCGCAAGAGGGCGGGGTGGTTAATTGCAGCTTTAAAATGGCTGCGCCCGGCGAAAGCCGGAACCGGAGGGCAAAAACAAGAACCGCCCGCTTCCCTGGGAAGCGAGCGGTCTTGATGTGTCGGCGCGGACGGGGAGAGGAGGGGGAAGGCCCGCGCCAACGAGAGGATGAAAGCCTTAGGCTGCCTTCATCTTCGAAGTGATGACCGAAACGCGGTTCGAGATCGGCGCGAAGCTGTCGTTCGTCAGCTTGACGACGAGTTCGCTGGTCTTCGAGGTCTGCGCAACAGCGGCGTCGAACGCCTTCTTGCTGTTTTCGGCATAGAGCTTCAGGAATTCGGCCGGCGACTTGACGGCGGTGTAGCCCTTCATCGCGGCGCTGGTGTCTTCGAAGCTCTTGCGAGCGAAGGCAACGCCTTCCTGGCCGAGCGTTTCGATGCCCTTGGCAGCGATCTTGCCGGCTTCGACGAGGGCTTCGACGTTCGCCTTGTTGAACTCGACGGCTTCTTCAGCGAGCTTGCTCGACTTGGCCAGAGCTTCCTTCGAACGCTCCTGGAAATCGGCAGTCAGCGTTTCGGCGCGGGTCTTGGCTTCTTCGGCGAACTTCTTGACGGTGTCGTTCATGGTCTTGAATCCTTTGGTGACGACGGCGGCCGGCTTGGGCGCAGCCTTCGTGGGCTTGGGGGCAATGGTCTTCGCAGCCGCCTTCTTGGGGGCGACCTTCTTTGCTGCCGGCTTTGCGGCTTTCTTTTGGACCGGCTTGGCCTTCGCCTTGACGATCTTGGTCTTTACGGGCGCCGCAGCTTCCGCAGCGGGAGCAGCGACTGCCGGAGCGACGGGAGCGGCCACCGGCTTGGCGGCGGTTTCCAGCGTCGCGGCTTCGAAAGCCTTTTCGGCACTATCCATCTTGGTAGCCATCGGGACAACTCCTTTATGTTGCAGTGCACAATATAGGAGCGGATCGGCGATTTCAAGAGAATTTTTGTGCACCGCACAAAAATAGTCGGATCGCCGGTCCGATGGCAGTATATTCGCCAGATATTACCGCTGTTTGACGTAGCGGCCCGGCGCGTCCTCGATGGCCTTTTTCGTGCCTTTCCCGGGCACGCGTGCGCCTTTTGCGGCGGTTTTCCGGTCGTCCTGCTGCGCAATCCAGCCGATCCAGTGCGGCCACCAGCTTCCCTTGGTCTCGGTCGCGCCTGCAACAAATTCATCGAGCGTCGCGGCGTCGTTGTCGCCCGTCCAATATTGATATTTGCCCGCCGCGGGCGGGTTCACCACGCCGGCGATATGGCCCGAGCCCGCGAGGACGAAGCTCTTCGGTCCCGCCAGATGGTCCATCAGCCGCCATACGCTGGCGAGCGGCGCGATATGGTCCTCGCGCCCCGCCTGGATATAGGCGGGAGTGCGGATCTTCTTGAGATCGATCGGCGTGCCCATCACCGTCAGGCTGTTCGGGATCACCATGCGATTGTCGCGGTACAATTCGGTCAGATACTGGCGATGCCATTTCGCGGGCAGGTTGGTGACGTCGCCGTTCCAATAGAGCAGGTCGAAGGGCGGATAGTCGTTGCCGAGCAGATAATTGCTCACGACATAATTCCAGATCAGATCGCGCCCGCGCAGGCTGTTGAAGGTCGCGGCCATATAGCGCCCGTCGAGGAAGCCGCCCGCCGACAATTGCTGCAGCAGGGTGAGATAGCTTTCGTCGACGAACATCTTGAGGTCGCCCGCCAGCTCGAAATCGACCTGCGCGGTGAAGAAGGTCACCGACTTGACCTTGTCGCCCTCATCGCGCGCGGCGAGCATCGCGAGCGTCGCGGCGAGCGTGGTACCGGCGACGCAATAGCCGATCGTGTGGACGTGCGGCACGTCCAGCAGTTCGCGCACCGTGTCGATCGCGTCGACCTGTGCCGCGATATAATCGTCCCAGACCACCTCGCTCATCGACGCGTCGGCAGACTTCCACGAGACCATGAACACCGTCAGTCCCTGTTCGACGGCCCAGGCGACGAAGCTTTTCGCGGGATTGAGGTCGAGGATGTAGAAGCGATTGATCCACGGCGGAAAGATGATGAGCGGGACGGCGAAGACATCCTTGGTCGTCGGCGCATATTGAATGAGCTGGTACAGATCGGTTTCGTGGATGACCTTGCCCGGCGTGGTCGCGATGTTCACGCCGACCTGGAAGGCGTCGGGATCGACATGGCTGAGCTGCCCGCGCGACAGGTCGGCGAGCATGTGCTTCAGTCCCTTCAGCAGGCTCTCGCCGCGCGTCTCGACCGCGCGCTTGATCACCTCCGGATTGGTGATCGCCAGGTTCGAGGGCGACAGCGCCTCGGCCATGTTCTTCGCCGCGAACTCCATCTTCGCGCGCGCATGGTCGTCGAGGCCCTGCATCGTGCGGGTGGTGGTCAGCAATTGTTCGGACAGCAGGCCATAGGTCTGGCGGATCATCGCGAACACCGGGTTCGCGGTCCAGTCGGGGTCGGTGAAGCGGCGGTCCTTCGGCGCGTCGGCGGCGGGGGCGAAGGGGGGCTGGAGCGTCGAGAGCGAGGTCCAGAAGGCAACGCCCTGTTCCCACATCTTCGACGATTGTTCGGCCCAGAGCTGCGTCGTCGGATTCTGGAGCCAGCTTGCGGGATCGAACAGGCCCGCGGCGGCGCTGTTGCCCTGGTTCGCCTGACCCAGCGCATATTCCAGCATCATCTGCTGCGCGCGGCCCATGACGCTGGCCCAATGCTGCAGGTCGTCGGGCGAGGGGAGGAAGAGATTCGCCGCCTCGGTCGTGTCGTCCCCGCCCATGTTTTTGCCTGCGTCGTTCATGCTCGTTCCTGCTGGTCAGTGCGGATATAATGCCTATAACAAGCCGCGATGCGGCTGGCGAGGTTGCCGCTCGCGTCAATTCAAACGCATACGAAAAGGAGTTGTTCTAGTTTCCCATGTCCGAAGATGAATTCTATCGCATCAAGCGCCTGCCGCCCTACGTCATCGCTGAAGTCAATGCGATGCGTGCGGCCGCCCGCGCCGCGGGAGAGGACATCATCGACCTGGGCATGGGCAACCCCGATCTGCCGCCGCCGCAGCATGTGATCGACAAGCTGTGCGAGGTCGCGGCCAAGCCTGACGCGCACGGCTATTCGCAGTCGAAGGGCATTCCCGGGCTTCGCCGCGCGCAGGCCAATTATTATGCGCGGCGTTTCAACGTCGAACTGGACCCCGAGAGCGAGGTCGTCGTCACCATGGGGTCGAAGGAAGGGCTGGCCAGCCTGGCGACCGCGATCACCGGTCCGGGCGACGTCGTGCTGGCGCCGAACCCCAGCTATCCTATCCATACGTTCGGCTTCATCATCGCCGGCGCGACGATCCGCAGCGTGCCGACGACGCCCGACGAGAATTACTGGCGCGCGCTCGACCGCGCGATGGCGTTCACCGTGCCGCGCCCGTCGATCCTGGTCGTGAACTATCCGTCGAACCCGACCGCGGAATCGGTCGACCTCGCCTTTTACGAGCGGCTCGTCGCCTGGGCGAAGGAGAATAAGGTGTGGGTCCTGTCCGACCTTGCCTATTCGGAGCTTTATTACGACGGCAATCCGACCCCCTCGATCCTGCAGGTGCCGGGCGCGAAGGATGTCGCGATCGAATTCACCTCGATGTCCAAGACCTATTCGATGGCGGGCTGGCGCATGGGCTTTGCGGTCGGCAACAAGCGGCTGATCGCGGCGATGACGCGGGTGAAATCCTATCTCGACTATGGCGCGTTCACGCCGATCCAGGCCGCGGCCTGCGCCGCGCTGAACGGCCCGCAGGACATCGTCGCAAAGAACCGCGAGCTTTATCAGAAGCGCCGCGACGTGATGGTCGAAAGCTTCGCCCGCGCCGGTTGGGACATTCCGAGCCCGCCCGCATCGATGTTCGCCTGGGCGCCGCTGCCCCCCGCGCTCAAGGAAATGGGCAGCCTGGAATTCTCCAAGCAGTTGCTGACCCATGCCAAGGTCGCGGTCGCGCCCGGCGTCGGTTAT
>JAFKLT010000033.1 GCA_017309275.1 Sphingomonadales bacterium
ATCAGCGCCAGCTTGCTGTTGCGCGAGCGCGTGTAGATCAGCCGGTCGATCAGGGCGGCGAAGCGCTTCACGCCTCCTCCTCCAGATCGCGGCCGACGAGGTGCAGCGCGCGCGCCTTGCGCTGGGTGAGTTCGCACCAGCGCAAGAGGCCGTCCTCGCTGCCGTGGGTGATCCAGCTCTCCTTCGGATTCACCTCTTCGATCGTCGCGGTGAGTTCGTCCCAGTCGGCGTGGTCGGAGATCACCAGCGGCAGTTCGACCATCCGCTGCCGCGCCCGCTGCCGCACGCGCATCCAGCCCGACGCCATCGCGGTTACCGGATCGGGCAGCCGCCGCGACCAGCGATCGTTCAGCGCCGACGGCGGCGCGAGGATGATCTGTCCCGCCATCTCCGCCTTGTCGGACTCGCCGACAAGGCGCAGTTCGCCCAGATCGACGCCATGCTCGGCATAAAGAGCGCACATGCGTTCGAGCGCGCCGTGGATATAGATCGGCGCGTCCCACCCCGCGCCGCGCAGTTCGGCGATCACCCGCTGTGCCTTGCCCAGCGCATAGGCGCCGACGAGCACCGATCGGTCGGGCTCGGCGCGCACGGCACCGATCAGCTTCGCGATCTCGTCCGCGGTCGGCGGGTGGCGAAACACCGGCAGGCCAAAGGTCGCCTCGGTGATGAAGATATCGCACGGCACGACCTCGAACAGCGCGCAGGTGGGATCGGGCCGGCGCTTGTAGTCGCCGGTGACGACGATCCGTTCGCCCCGATATTCCATCAATATCTGCGCGCTGCCCAGCACATGCCCCGCGGGGTGAAAGGAAAAGCGCACCCCGCCGCGTTCGAACCCGCTGCCATAGGCGAACGCCTGATTATGGCTCGCCTCGGCATCGACGCCATAGCGGAGCGCCATGATCGCCAGCGTCTCGGGCGTCGCGAACACCGACCCGTGCCCGCTGCGCGCATGATCGGCATGCCCGTGCGTCACCGCGGCGCGATCGACCGGGCGCGAAGGGTCGATCCACAGGTCAGCGGGTTTCACATAAAGCCCGCTGGGATGCGGCTCCAGCCAGTGCGACGCCTTTGCCATCAGGCGACAAGCTTTCGCGCCAACGCAAGGTCGGCGACGAAGGCCTGACGTTCTTTTTCCGCGCGCGCACGATCGGGCAGGCGCAACAGGAAGGACGGGTGGATCGTCGCGATCATCTTCGTTCCGCCCGCCAGTTCATGCACCGTGCCGCGCATCGACCGGATGCTCGCGCTCTTCCCCGTCACGCCGCGCAGCGCGCTTGCGCCCAGCGTGACGATGACCTCCGGCTGCACCAGCCGCCGCTCTTGGTCCAGCCACCAGCGGCAGATGTCGATCTCGGCGGTCGTGGGATTTTGATGCAACCGCCGCTTGCCGCGCGGTTCGAACTTGAAATGCTTGACCGCGTTGGTGAGGAACAGCCGCCGCCGTTCGAGGCCCGCGTCGTACAGCACTTCGTTCAGAAGCTGTCCCGCGGGGCCGACAAAGGGCTTGCCCTCCAGATCCTCGCGGTCGCCGGGCTGTTCGCCGACCAGCATGATCCGCGCCGCCTTCGGCCCCTCGCCTCCGACCGCCTGCGTCGCATCGCAATGGAGCGGACAGCGCGTGCAGCGGTCGAGCGCGCGGCCAAGGCCCGCCAGCGTCTCGATCTCGTCAGTCAGGGTCGGTTCGTCCCGCACACGCGTCCGCCATTTGTCGGTCAAGGGGTTCGCCATGGAAACGGCCGCCTCCCGCATGCGTTCCACGCGCGCTTCCGCTCCCGCGAGCAGCGGCGCGATATCCTGTGCCTCGGGAAGGTTGCGCCAATATTTCTTCGGCATTTCGGACCGCATCGCGTCGATCTTTACCCGCGCCGGATTGAAGATCGCGCCATAATAGGTGCGCCACTGATCCTCGACAATGTCGCGGTCGGGCACCTCGCCCTTCGTTCCGCCGGGGCCATAGCTCAACCTCTCGTCCTGCCAGATCGCGCGCGCGTCGGGGGTCAATATCGCCCAGTCCATTCCATAGAAGCGCCGCTGAAAGAAAGGCGCGGCCAGACGCAGGATGCGGTGCGAGGGCTCGAACCACGCGGCGAAGCTTTCGCGCGCCGCCGCCTCGCCAAGCCGGCGGAAGCGCACGAAGGCGTGCATCTTGTGAATGTCGCGGCGGATCGCCTTGTCGGCCTTGCGCAGCCAGTCGACGTCCGCATCGGTCGTGCGCGCGAGCAACTGTCGGTCGCGCAACGCGCGCCACACGATGCGATAGAGCCGCGCCGGCGTCTCGGCATCGCGGTGGCAGATCGCGCGATCGGCGATTTCGACCAGTTCGCGCGGCAGGCTGATCTTTTCCCCCGACGCAGCCGCCGCCGCATCGCCGAACAGCGACGCCCCCTCGCCGCCATCGCGCCAGCTGACATCCGCGGGCGGCACGCCGTCCGCGAGCAGCCGCCGCGCCGCATTCCGCCATTCGGCGAAATCGCCGGGCGTCTCGAGTACGACCTCCCTCACAGCGCGAGCGTCAGTTGCTCGGCCGGCGGTGCGAAGCGCGCGCGCAGGTCGGCGCTGTCGGTCAGCCGGCCCGGCCGCCAGTCGGGCGTGACGATGAAGGGCAGCAGTTTCTTCACCGACGCGGTCAGCTTCGCCAGATCGCCGAGCGTAAGCCGGCCCAGCCGCCGCGCCGAGACGATGCGGTCGACCGCCCGCGTCCCGAGCCCCGGCACGCGGAGCAGCAGTTCGCGCGGCGCGCGGTTGATATCGACCGGAAAAGCCTCGCGCCGCTGCAGCGCCCAGGCGAGCTTCGGATCGATCGCGAGGTCGAGCATGCCGCCGCGCGCGCCCTCCATGATTTCGGCCCGCTCGAAGCCGTAGAAGCGCAGCAGCCAATCGGCCTGGTACAGCCGATGCTCGCGCATCAGGGGTGGCCGCTTCGGCGGCAAGTCCAGGCTGGCGTCGGGGATGGGACTATAGGCCGAATAATAGACGCGGCGGAGCCGGTAGCCCGAATAGAGGTTCGTCGCGGTCTTCAATATATCGTCGTCGAGCGCCGCATCGGCGCCGACGATCATCTGCGTCGACTGCCCCGCGGGCGCGAAGCGCGGCGGCTTCGCCTTGCCGATCAGGCGGCTTTTCGCTGCTTCGATCGCATCGGATTCGCCGACGCGCACCGACGCCATCGTCTTGCGGATCGTCTCGGGCTTCTTTTCGGGCGCGAAACTCGACAGCCCCGCCTCGGTCGGCAGTTCGACATTGGTCGACAGGCGATCGGCGTAGAGCCCGGCGAGCGCGACCAGCCCCGGATCCGCCCCCGCGATCGTCTTCAGGTGGATATAGCCCTGGAACCGATGTTCTTCGCGAAGGATGCGCGCGACCTCGACCAGTTGCTCCATCGTATAATCTTCCGACCGGATGATGCCCGACGACAGGAACAGCCCCTCGATATAGTTGCGCTTGTAGAAATCGAGCGTCAGCCGCACGACCTCCTGCGGGCTGAACCGCGCGCGCTCGACATTGCTCGACGCACGATTGATGCAGAAGCGGCAGTCATAGATGCAGAAATTGGTGAGCAATATCTTCAGCAGCGAGATGCACCGACCGTCGGGCGCATAGCTGTGACAGATACCCATCCCCTCGGTCGACCCGATGCCCTTGCTGTCCGTCGAGTCGCGCTTCACCGTGCCCGACGAAGCGCAGGAGGCATCATATTTCGCCGCGTCGGCCAGCACGGCCAGCTTTTCGAGAATCGGTCTTGCGGACATGCTCCCATGCCTAGCATGGGAACATAAAGAGAACAAATCCGCCTGTCGCGGTCAGGCGTCGCGCCAGCGCGCCGGCAGGGCTATCTCGACGATCAGCCCGCCCGGCTCCCAGCCCCGGTCGATCGTACCGCCAAGATTGTTGCGCACGCTGCGTTCCATCAACAACGTGCCAAAGCTCGTGCGATCGGGCGCGACGACCGGGCGGTCACCGCCGCTTTCGGTCCAGGTCAGGCGGAACATCCGCTCGTCGCCGTCGCCATCGTCGGCATCCTGCGCCCAGCTGACGTCGACGCGTCCGTTTTCGCCGGTGAGCGCGCCATGCTTGGCGGCGTTGGTCGCCAGTTCGTTGAACACCAGCGCCATGGCGACGAGCGCGTTTTCGGGAAGCAACAGATCGGGGCCTGACCAGCGGATGCGCGGAAAGGCCGCCTCCACCTCGCGCATCAGCGCGTGCATCGATCCGGTCATGAAATTCGCGCCGAGCAGGACATTCTGCGCCCGGTTCAGCGCATCCAGCCGGCTGCTGATCCGCTCGACATAGTCGTCGACGTCTTGCGCGGCATGGCGGGTGAGCGAGATGATCGCGCTCACCGTCGCGAACAGGTTGCGCATGCGGTGATGAAGTTCGCGCATCAGCAGGTTGGCGTTTTCCTGCCGGCTCTTCTGTTCGGTGATGTCGATGCACACCCCGGTCAGCATCGCGTCGTCGTCGCGCACGTCCCAATCGCCGCGCACCGCGATCCAGCGCACGCCGCGTTCGGGGTGCAGCACGCGGTGCTCGACCGAATAGGGGGCGCCGCTCGCCATCGATTCATCGAGCGCGGCGCGCACCACCGCGCGGTCGTCGGCGTGAATACGCTCGAACGCCTGTTCGCTCGTCTGCAGCGCCGTCAGATAATCCGATCCCCACAGTTCGGCCACGGCGCCGCGCCAGCGCAGCGCGTCGCTTCGCGTGTCGAGCTGCCACGTCGCGATCCCCGAATAGTCGATCGCCCGTTCGAGCATCCGGCGCGCCTCGTCGCGTTCGACGACGGTGCGGCGCAGGTCGGCCTCCGCCATGATGATCGCGGCGAAGTCGCCAAGCCGCTCCATCTCCCGAAAGCTGAGGGTCGACCGTTCCTTGCGGTCGATGATGCACAGGGTGCCGAGGATCGCGCCATTATAGGCGCGCAGCGGCACCCCGGCATAGAATCGAATGAAAGGTTCGCCCGTGACGAGCGGATTCTCGGCAAAACGCGGGTCGGCCCGGGCGTCGGTCACAACCATCGCCTGCTCGCTCATCACGACATGATCGCAAAAGCTGACGTCGCGCGGCGTTTCGGGGACATTGAGTCCGTGCGCGGACTTGAACCATTGGCGGCAGTCGCCGACCAGCGAGACCAGGGTGATGGGCACTTCGAACAGGTCGGCGACCAGCTTGGTCACCCGATCGAAGGCGGGTTCGCGGCCCGTATCCATGATTCGATATTCACGTAGTGTGTCGAGCCGCCAGCTTTCGCGCTGTGCCGGATCATGCTCCCGACCGTCCGCCACCCTTGCCCCCTCGCTTCCTGTCGGCGCCTTTCCACCCTGTTCGGGCGCACCGATATTCAACGCGGGCCGCTCTGCCATGAAAATGGTCCCTACAAAAGCATGGTGGCGCCGCCACGAAGGAAAGTGGATGAAATCCGTCCCTTACGCGCCGGCCCTCTCGCGTCCCGGCTGACTCTACGCATCGCAGGACGAACGGTTGCAATGAGAAACGACCCTTTTTCGGACAAGTTTAGGGAACCGCATCCGTGCGCGCCGCGTATGATCGCCTACAAGAGGGAGATCATGCATGAGCCTGGGTGAAGAGATTCGCGGACATCTGCCGTTCCTGCGCCGTTACGCGCGCGCACTGACGGGAAGCCAACAGCATGGCGACAATTTCGTGCACACCACCCTGGAAGTCATCGTTGCCGCACCCGACGAATTCCGTACCGGGCCCGACACGCGCATCGATCTTTACCGCAATTTCCACCGTATCTGGGAAAGCGCCTTCATCTCCGACGGCGAAGGCGACGACGAAACCGACCCGCTGGTCCGCGCGGCGAACCGCCGCCTCGCGCGCATCACGCCGCTCGGCCGCCAGATGCTGTTGCTGACCGCGCTCGAAGGTTTTTCGGTCGACGAGACCGCGATGATCACCGGCGCCGACAACGACACGGTCGAAATGCTTCTGGCCGAGGCCGTGGGCGACATGGACCGCGAAGCGCGCACGTCGGTGCTGATCATCGAGGACGAACCGCTGATCGCGATGGATCTCGAACAGATCGTCCGCAGCCTGGGCCACGAGGTCGCGGGCGTCGCCACGACGCACGAGGATGCGGTTGCCGCGTTCCTGAACACCGATGCGGGCCTGGTTCTTGCCGACATTCAGCTTGCCGACGGGTCCTCGGGTATCGACGCCGTGCAGGACATATTGGCGATCGCGCCCGTGCCGGCGATCTTTATCACCGCGTTTCCCGAGCGGCTGCTCACGGGCAATCGCGTCGAGCCGACCTTCCTGATTTCAAAGCCGTTCGGGGAGAATACCGTGCGCGCGGCGATCAGCCAGAGCCTGCTCTTCACGCCGCAACTCGCGGCTTAGCACCTCCCACCCCCTGCCCCATAGGGCAAAGGGCCAGCAAGCGGGCTCAGTCCGGCGAGGGGCCGCCGCCGGTCAGACTGGCGACGTCGCCCATGATCGATGCGAAAGCCTCGCTCGGTGCCAGCGGGTCGGCGCTGCGCAGCGGCATCTGCCCCCCTTCCAGGATCGCGTGCAGCGCGGTGCGCGCCCGCGATACGCGGCTCTTCATCGTACCGACGGCACAGCCGCAGATATCCGCCCCTTCCTCATAGGAAAGCTGCCCGGCACCGATCAGGATCAATGCTTCGCGCTGGTCGACGGGCAGCATCATCAGCGCCCGCTGGACATCGGCAAGGTGCAGGCTGTCGTCCTGATCGTCGGGCGCGACGAGCAGCCGTTCGGCGGCCAACTCGTCATATTCGGCGGTGAATTTCTTGCGCCGCATCTGCGACAGAAAGCAGTTGCGCAAAATGACGAAGGCCCAGCTCTTCATGCTGGCGGGCCCGGGGATATAGCTTTCGCGCGCCTTCCAGGCCTTCAGCATCGTCTCCTGCACCAGATCGTCGGCCATGTCCGCATTGCCGGTCAGGCTGCGGCCAAAGGCGCGAAGGTGCGGCAGCATTGCCGCCAGTTCGCGCTTGAAGCTGACGTCGTCCAGCGGTTGAGGGGGTGTTTCGCTGATAAAAAAGGCCTTTGTCTGGCAGTTGATTGGCAACCCGTATCAGGCTTAGCGCCTTGAAATCTCAATGCAAGGCCGCGGCATTTCACATCACCGGACGGCGCTGACCCAAAGCAATGAAATTGCTCATCATCCGTTCGTCCTCGGCGTTGATCGGTCCGTTACCCGCGAGCCGCCCGAGATTTTCGTCATAACCGTCGAAACCGGGATAATAGAGCATGAACCAGTCGGCGAAATCGCGTGTCTCGATGGTGCGACGCCGCACTTCGGTCATCCCGCTGTGCCGGGTGTCGTTGCGGATGGCGTTCAGGCATTTGTCGACCCTGCTCGCCTCCCCCTCGAGCAATTGCATGAAATTATTACCATTATAGATCAGCGCGCCGGTCAGGTCGTCGCGCGCATTGTTGCGCCGTGCGGACGTCAGCATCGCGGCGATGTCCTCGTCGCGGATCAACGGATCGGCAACGCTGACATAAATGACAGAAAGCAAAGGGGGTACCTCCAGAGCTCCGACCGCAGGCCGGGCAAAATGTGACCCCTCACAGCGCCCGGTTTAGGGACAGTGTTGTTTCCTGGCAACGCATTCGTCGCAAAAATGTCGAGCGGTGGGAACCAGCGCCGCGCTTCATCGTTGCTCCTGACATGGCAACGCAAGGCAACAACAGGATCAACGGAAACGGTCGGCCGCAGCCCGACGTCGATGCGTCGCGCCGTACGAACGGGACCTTTCCCGGAACCGGCAGCGACGCATGGCATCGCACGCTGACCGGGCGTCAGTCGCCCGAACCGGTCAGCGCGAAGCTGCGCATGATCTATGGCAATATTGTCGCCGAGCAACTTCCGGAAAACATGCTCGACCTCCTGTCGCAACTCGACGACAAGCCCTCCTCGAAGAGCCAGAAACAATAATGGGCCGAACCCACGCTGCGCCACTGCCGCAGGACGACCTTTCCCCGCCAGCCAAGCCGGCTCCGGAAAACGCCCTGCCGGACAATGAATTCAAGGCGCTGCTCGCCGGCGTTATCCCCCATCTTCGCGCCTATGGCCGCAGCCTGTCGGGCAATCCCGACCTGGCCGACGATCTGACGCAGGACACGATGGTCAAGGCCTGGGCCTCGCGCGACCGGTTCGAGCGCGGCACCTCGATCAAGGCGTGGACCTTCGTCATCCTGCGCAACACCTTCCTGTCGCAGATGCGCCGCAACAAGTTCCACGGCGAATATGACGAAGCGGCGGTCGAACGCACGCTGTCGACCCCCGCCAGCCAGGAAGAGAGCGGCGAGATGGCCGACCTTCAGCGCGCGCTGATGGAGCTGCCGCAGGATCAGCGCGAGGCCCTGATCCTGGTCGGCGCGGGCGGCCTGTCGTACGAAGAAGCCGCCAGCATCTGCGACTGCGCGCTGGGCACGATGAAAAGCCGCGTGTCGCGCGCCCGCGCCGCGCTGGAGGACATCATGAACAGCGGTCAGTTCAGCCAGAAGCGGTCCGATGCACCGCCCGCCAGCGAGGCGATCGATGCGATCATGGACAGCGTCGAGGAAATCACCGCCCGCCGCGAGGCGGCAAACCGCTGACCTCTCGACTCTGTCGGCGCGGCGCGCCAGAGTGGGTTTCCGTTCCCCCAGCGAAATGAGCTCCAAGATGATGAAAACCCCCGCCATCGCGCTGTCTGCCGCGATGATCGTCGCCGCCTGTTCGGCCGGCACCACCAGCAACGCCGCCCCCGCCGACACCGCCTCGCTCGACGCCTCGGGCGCGCAGCCGGCAACGCCGCTGGCGAGTGCACCCTTTGCGGTGCAAGAGATCGCGCGCTTCAACGAACCGTGGGCGATGACCTTTCTGCCGCGCGGAAAGCAGGCGCTGATCACCGAGAAATCGGGTAAGCTCAAGCTGTGGCAGGAGGACGGCCCGACCCTCGACGTCGCCGGCGTTCCCGCGGTCGCCTATGGCGGCCAGGGCGGCTTCGGCGACGTGATCCTGGCGCCCGATTTCGCGGCGAGCGGCACCATCTATCTGAGCTGGGTCGAACCCGGCAGCGGCGACACCTTCGGCGCGGTCGTCGGCAAGGCGAAGTTCGTTCCGGGCGCGGCGCCGCGGATCGACGGGCTCCAGATCATCTGGAAACAGGATCCCAAGGTGACCGGACGCGGCCATTTCTCGCACCGCCTCGCCTTCTCGCCCGACGGCCAATATCTCTTCATCGGATCGGGCGAGCGCCAGAAGTTCGATCCGGCGCAGGACATGAAGGCGAACCTCGGCAAGATCGTGCGCCTGAAACCCGACGGCAGCGTCCCCGCCGACAATCCCTTTGCGTCGGAGGGCGGCGTCACCGCGCAAATCTGGTCGCTCGGCCACCGCAACATATTGGGCCTCGCCTTCGACGGATCGGGCCGGCTGTGGAACCAGGAAATGGGGCCGAAGGGCGGCGACGAGGTCAATCTGGTCGAGGCAAAGGCCAATTACGGCTATCCGATCGTGTCGAACGGCGACCATTATGACGGCCGCGACATCCCCAATCACCCGACCCGTCCCGAATTCCAGGCGCCGAAACTGTGGTGGAACCCTTCGGTCTCGCCCGCCGGCCTCGTCTGGTACGACGGCGACGTCTATCCCGGCTGGAAGAACAGCCTGCTGATGGGCGCGCTGTCGGGCGAGGGGCTGGTGCGGATGCAAATCGACGGCGACACGCTGCACAAATCCGATCGCTGGGATTTCGGCCAGCGCATCCGCGAGGTCGAGGTGCGCGAGGACGGCACCATCTGGCTGCTGACCGACGGCACCGACGGCAAGCTGCTGAAGCTGGTTCCAAAGGGCTGACCTGTTCCCCGGCGGAGGCTGGGGCACAGAATGATGCGGCCTCCGGCTTTCGCCGGCGGATGTCGATCGCTATATCGCTTTCATGATCCGCGGTTTCCTCACCCGGCGCGCCGAATGGCCCGCGCGCATTCCCGACCCCGACGCGCCGCCGCCGCTTTCGCTGCTGTGGCGCGAGGCGGGCGCGCTGCTCCGCGCGATCTCGGGCCGGATCCGGCCGATGCCCGCCGAACCCAACCCTGACAGCGCGCATCCGCCGGTCATGGTGCTCCCCGGCTTTCTGTCGGGCGACTGGGCGACCAAGGCGCTGCGGGCCGACCTGCGCCGGTCAGGGTTTCGCTGCTATGCCTGGGGCCTCGGCTTCAATCGCGGCGCGACCGCCGACATCATCGAACGCATCGATACCCGCGTGCAATGGATCATCGATCGCACCGGCTATGCCCCCGCACTCGTCGGATGGAGCCTCGGCGGCATCTATGCGCGCGAATATGCCAAGCATCATCCGGACAGGGTCGCGCGCGTCGTCACGCTTGGCTCTCCCTTTTCGGGCAGCCGCCGCGCCAACCGCGCCTGGCGGCTCTATCACCTCGTCGCGCGGCACCCGGTCGACAATCCGCCGATCGACTTTCACCCCGCGCCGCGCCCCTCGATGCCAACCTTTGCGCTCTGGTCGAAGCATGACGGCGTCATCGCGGTGAACAGCGCGCGGGGCCTGCCGCACGAAAGCGACCGACAGGTCGAGGTCGACTGCGGCCATATGGGCTTTGCCTATGCCCCGACCTCGGTCGCCGCGATCGTCAAGGCGTTAACCGAAGACATAGAATAGCTGTGGCAAACGGCCGCTTCACGATGCGGGGAGCAACCAAATGCTGATGACGAGCGCCGTTCTGGCAATGATGCTGCAAAGCTCCGCCCCCGCGGTGGCGGCGAACTGCCCCTATGCGATCGTCATGGGCGGCCCGCGTGATTCGAAGGTTCCGACCTATCGCACGCCCACAATCGCGGCCCGCAAGGTCGGCCGGCTGAAGCCGGGCTCGGCCGTCTATATCTGTGCCGAGAACCGGAACTGGTTCTGGGTTCATTACAAGGACGGCCGCTATTCCTGCCGCGGCACCGGCAACGGCCTCGACGGCCGCGCGGCCTCGACCTGCGCGAACGGCTGGGTGCCGAAGGACCGAATCTTCCTCGTCTCGCGATAGAGTACCGGCTTGATCGATCGATTCCTGCTTGCCTGACCCAGTTATACAATATATTGCGCAATATATTGTATAACTGGGTCAGGACATAAATCATGCTGCGTTCGAGGATATTGGGATCGCTTCTGATGGGCGCCGCGGCATGGCTGCCGTGTACCACCGCGGCCAGCGAGGCGCCGCTCACCGCCGCCGAACGGCGCGCGGTCGTCGAAGACCTCGGGCGGACGCTCGCGGCGAATTATGTCTTTCCCGAAAAGGCGGCGACCATCGCCGCGACGCTGCGCGCGCATCTCGACAAGGGCGACTATGACGATGCGGGCGACAAGACGGCGCTCGCGAGCGAACTGACCCGCGATCTGATCGCGGCGAGCAACGATCTCCATTTCTTCGTCGGCGTCGACCCTGCCTTCGTGACGGACTTTGCCGCCAAGCGGGATCCCCTGCAGTACGCGGCGCTTCGCGACAGGGAACGCCAGGCCGAACAGCGCGGGAATTTCGGCTTTACCGACCTTCGCATCCTCGACGGCAATGTCGCTTATGTCGGCCTGTCGCATTTCGCCGACCCCGAACTCGGCTATGACGCCGCGGCGGCGACGATGCGCTTTATCGAGAACAGCGACGCGGTCATTTATGACCTGCGCTACAACAATGGCGGCGCGCTCGAAATGGCGCAGCTCCTGGCAAGCCAGCTCTTTCGCGGCGACAAGGACCAGGAACTGTTCGACTATTATTACAGCGACGACGGCAAGCGCATCGAACGCGGACAGTGGGTGCTGCCCGCCCTTCCCGCCAAGCGCCTGACCGGCAAGCCGGTCTATATTCTCACGGCCTCGACCAGTTTCTCGGCCGCCGAATGGTTCGCCTACTCGCTCCGCAAGCTCGGCCGCGCGACGATCGTCGGCGAGCGGACGGCCGGCGGCGCGCACCCCGTCGACCGCAAGCCGGTGGGGAATGATTTCTTCGTCCAGGTGCCGATCGGCCAGATCAAGGATCCGGTCGATCGCGGCGACTTCGAGGGACAGGGGGTGATGCCCGATCATGCCGTCGCGTCCGCCGATGCGCTGGCCGTCGCGCATCGCCTCGCGCTCGCCGACATCGCCAGGGCCGACCCCGCGAAGAAGGCGGAGGCCGACTGGCTGGCTCCGCTATTCGCCGCGCCGGCCAAGATTGCCCCGGCCGAGCTGAAGGCCGTCACCGGCCGCTACGAAGGCCGGCGGATCGACCTTGCCGACGGCAAATTGCTCTATACCTGGCGCGATCGGTTTCGGCTGCAGCTCCAGCCGCTCGGCGGCGACCTTTTCGCGCTCGAGGGAGTCCGCGACTTCCGCTTTCGCATCCTGCGCAAAGCGGGCAAGGTCGTGACCCTGCAACGCATCGACCGCGACGGAACGACCACCGACTATGCCCGCCTCGACTGACCTCGACGACATCTCCTTCCTCGGCCGGCTCAGCGAAGCGCTGAGCACCACGATCGAGGAACAGACGCGCGACCTGTTCGACGCCGCGGACATCGTCGTTCCGGTCAAATCCTGTTCGCTTCTGACCGTGCTGGGCCAGGCGGGCGAAGCCTCGGCCGCCGAACTGGCCCGCGCGCTCGGTCAATCGCACCAGCTCGTCATCCAGAAATGCCCGGCGCTGCTGCGCCTCGGCCTGGTGACCCAGCGCCCCGATCCGGCCGACGCGCGCCGCAAGCTGTTTTCCCTGACCGACCGGGGCCGCGAGCAACTCGCGCTTCTCGCGGCGTATCGCGACGATATTGCCGACATCTATGCCCGGCTTTTCGAAGAGGTCGGCGACGATGTCCACGGGCTGATCCTGAAGACGCTGGACGCGTTGAAAAAGCGCCCGCTTCGCGAGCGAGCCGCCCTCGAAAACCGCTAGAGCCTGCGAACCGTCATCGGTGCCTCCACCGGTCCCGGCGAGCGCCACGGCTTGACTGCGTGGTTTCACGTACTATTTAAAGTTACATGAAACGCGACAGCCGACTCTCGGGCGTATTGCACGTCCTGCTCCACATGGCGGAGGCCGATGCCCCGCTGACCTCCGAAAATCTGGCCAGGGCGATGCAGACCAATCCGGTCGTCATCCGCCGCATCCTGGCGGGCCTTCGCGACGCGGGGTTCGTCCGCTCCGAAAAGGGGCACGGCGGCGGCTGGACGATCGCGCGCGACCTTGCCGCGATCACGATGCGCGACATCTACGACGCGATCGGCCGCCCCAACCTGATGGCGATGGGAAACCGGACCGAGGCGCCGGGCTGCCTGGTCGAGCAGGCGGTGAACGCCGCGCTCGACGAAAGCTTCCGCGACGCCGAAGCGCTGCTGCTGGACCGTTTCGAACGGGTCACCCTCGCCGAGCTCGCGGCCGATTTCCATGCGCGCATGGCTGCGCGCGGTATCCATGCGGAGGAGCATGTCCATGGCTGAAGGCGCGCAGCATTTCCTCGACCATTTCAAGGATCCCCAGGCCGTCGCGCGCTATGCGGAGGGACCGCGGCGGTTCGTCCCCGGCTTCGACGCGCTACACCGCATGACCGGCATTCTTCTGGCGGAGCGGGTGCCGGAAAAGGCGCATATCCTGGTCCTCGGCGCGGGCGGCGGGCTCGAGATGAAGGCCATGGCCGACGCCTACCCCCACTGGACCTTCACCGGCGTCGACCCGGCGGGCGAGATGCTGCGCCTCGCGGCCCGGACGATGGGCGACCAGGCCGATCGCGCGACGCTGGTCGAAGGCCTGATCGACGATGCTCCCCCGGGGCCGTTCGACGGCGCCACCTGCCTGCTGACGCTCCACTTTCTCGAACGCGAGGAGCGCATCCGGACCGCCGCCGAAATCCGCGCCCGCCTGAAACCCGGCGCACCCTTCGTGGCCGCGCATGGCAGCTTTCCGCAGGGACCGGGCGAACGCGACCGCTGGCTGGATCGCTATGCCTCCTATGCCATCGCCTCCGGCGCCGAACGCGAGGCGACGGCGAACGCCCGCGCCGCCGTCGCCGCGCATGTCGCCATGCTTCGTCCGGAGGATGATGAGGCGGTGCTGCGCGCTGCGGGCTTCCACGGCGTCGAGCAATTCTATGCCGCATTCACCTGGCGGGGGTGGGTCGGGTACGCCTGACGCCAGAAGCGCGCCGGGCCGCCCCGCGCCGACCGGCTATGCCAGAAACGGCGCCACGATCGCGTCGGTCACGCGCAGCGGCCGGCCGCTTGCCTTGTCGAGCAGCGCCAACACGGTCCGCGCGCGCACATGGACCTTTCCGTCGGCGCCGGTGAATTCCATGAATCGGTCGAACTTCGCGCCCTGCGGCTTGTCGGCGACCCAGGTCCGCGCGGTCACCCTTTCGCCGGGGCCGAGCGCGCGCAGATAGTCGATCTCGTGCCGCACGACGACCCAGATATAGGCGTCCCTGTGCGCCTGCGGCGCCGCCGCATCCCAATGGCCGGTCGCGACCTGCTGGATCCACTGGACCCAGACCGCATTGTTGACATGGCCGAGCTCGTCGATGCTTTCGGGCGTCGCGACGAATTCCAGCGTGAACGCCTTCACGCCAGCTCGACCGTCGTCACCATATAGCCTGCATCCCGAAGCGAGGCGACCAGGCTGTCCAGATGCTCGCGGTCGCGCGCTTCGCACTCGATGTCGGTGATCAGGCCCTTGGCGGGCAGCGTCGTGAAGATGCGCTGGTGATAGATTTCGATGATGTTGACCTGCTTCTCGTCGAACAGCTTCATCACCTTGAACAGCGCGCCGGGGCGGTCCTGCAGGCGGATGCGCAGGCGGGCGATACGGCCCGAGCGCGCCAGATCGCGCAGCAGCACGTTCGCCAGCAGGCGCGTGTCGATATTGCCGCCGGTCAGCACCAGCCCGACCTTGCGCCCGGCAAATTCCTCGGGATGAGCGAGCATCGCCGCCAGCCCGGCCGCGCCCGCGCCCTCGACGACGGTCTTTTCGATCTGCAGCAACAGGCTGACCGCACGCTCCAGATGGCGTTCGGCAACGAGCACGATATCGTCGTTCAGGTCGGCGACGAGCTTGCGGGTATAGGTTCCCGGCTCCTTCACCGCGATGCCTTCCGCCAGCGTGTCGCCCTCGCACGCCATGTCGACGCCGTTCAGCTCCGCATACATCGACGGATAAAGTTCGGCCTGCACCCCGACGAGGCGCATGTCGTTCTTGATCCCGCGCGCCGCGGTGCCCATGCCGGCAAGCAGCCCGCCGCCGCCGATCGGTACGATCAGCGTGTCGAGTTCGGGCACGTCCTCCAGCATTTCCAGCGCCACGGTGCCCTGCCCCGCCGCGACGTGCGGATGGTCGAAGGGATGGACGAAGGTCAGGCCGCGCTCGACCTCCAGCTCGCGAGCGTGGGCATAGGCATCGTCGAACTTTTCGCCAAACAATTCGATCTGCGCGCCGTGGCTCGCGGTCTGCGACACCTTCACCTGCGGCGTCGTCTTGGGCATCACGATCGTGACGGGCACGCCCAAGCGCTTGCCATGATAGGCCAGGCCCTGCGCATGATTGCCCGCCGACGCCGCGATGACGCCGCGCGCCTTCGCCTCGTCGCTGAGCAGCAGCAGCGCGTTGAGCGCGCCGCGTTCCTTGTACGCGGCGGTAAACTGCAGATTTTCGAACTTCAGCCACACTTCGGCGCCGACCAGCTCCGACAGTGTCTGCGAATGGAGCGTCGGCGTCCGCACGACCGCGCCGTTAATTCGCCCGGCCGCCGCGCGCACATCGTCCAATGTGATCGCCGGGAAATCGGCGGCGGAGGTCAGGGTAAGTTGATCGGTCATAGCGATAGGCCCCCTACCCCATCTGGCGCGCCGCGCAAACCATGGTTATGGATCGCGGCATGAGCGAAGAAAAATTGCGCATCACATTCATCGGCACCGGCGTCATGGGCGGACCGATGGCGGGGCACCTTGCAAAAGCGGGACATGACCTCACCGTCTATAACCGCACGCGGGCCAAGGCCGACGCCTGGGTCGCCGCGCATGGCGGCGCGGCGGCGGCGACCCCCGCCGAAGCCGCGAAGGACGCCGACGTCGTGCTGACCTGCGTCGGCAACGACGACGATCTGGCGCAGGTGACGCTGGGCCGCGACGGCGCGTTCAAGGCGATGCGCCGGGACGCGCTGTTCATCGACCACACCACCGTATCCGCCCGGATCGCCCGCCAATTGTCGGTCGAGGCCGAGGGGCTGGGCCTGCTGTGCGTCGACGCCCCCGTCTCGGGCGGAGAGGCCGGCGCGCAGAACGGCACGCTGTCGGCGATGTGCGGCGGCACCAAGGCCGCCTTCGCCGCGGCCGAGCCGGTGATGCAGGCCTATTCGGCGCGCATGGTGCATATCGGCGGCCCGGGCGCCGGACAGACGACGAAGATGGTCAACCAGATCGCGATCGCCGGCGTGCTGCAGGGCCTGTCGGAGGCGCTGCGCTTCGCACAGGCGTCGCGGCTCGACACCGACAAGGTGTTCGAGGCGGTGTCGGGCGGCGCCGCGGCAAGCTGGCAGATGCTCAACCGCTGGGGCACGATGGCGAAGGACGAGTTCGACTTCGGCTTTGCAGTCGACTGGATGCGCAAGGACCTGGGCCTCGCGATCGAGGAGGCGCGCGTCAACGGCGCGACGCTGCCCGTCGCCAGCCTCGTCGACCAATTCTATGCCGACGTGCAAAAGGCGGGGAACGGCCGCCGCGACACCAGCTCGCTCGTGACAAGGCTTCCGAAATGAAAAAACGCACCGCTTTCGCCGCACTCGCGGCCCTCCTCCTTGCAACGCCGGCGCATGCCGACACGCTGTTCGACAACGTCAACGGCATCACGCTGGACAAGGACGGCAAGGTCGTCCGCTTCACCGGCATGGTCATCGGCAGCGACGGCAAGGTGAAGCAGCTCCTCGACCGCAAGGACAAGCGCCCCGAACGCCCCGATTTCAAGGAGGACGGCAAGGGCCGCACCATGATCCCCGGGCTGATCGACGCGCACGGCCATGTCATGTCGCTGGGTTTCCAGCAGATGTTGCTCGACCTGTCCGAAACCAAATCGCTGGCCGAGGCGCAGGCGGCGATCAAGAAATATGCCGACGAGAATCCGGAGATGCCGTGGATCATCGGGCGCGGCTGGAATCAGGAGAAATGGGGCCTCGGCCGCTTTCCGACCGCGGCCGATCTCGACGCGGTGGTTCCGAACCGAGCCGTGTGGCTGTCGCGCGTCGACGGCCATGCCGGATGGGCGAACAGCGCGGCGATGACCGCCGCCAAGATCGGCGCGACGACAAAGGCGCCCGAGGGCGGCCGCATCGAGATGGCGGCCGGCAAGCCGAGCGGGGTCTTCGTCGACGCCGCGATGGACCTGATCGATAACGCAAAGCCGAAACCGCTCGCCCGCGACCTCGACCGCGCCTTCCTGCTCGCGCAGCAAAAGCTGATCTCGCAGGGGATCACCAGCATCGCCGACATGGGAACCACGATCCAGGAATGGCAGGCCTTTCGCCGCGCGGGCGACAAGCGCCAGCTTGCGGTACGGATCCTCAGCTATGGCGGCGACATCGACAATATGGCGCTGATCGCCGGCGGCGAACCGACGCCGTGGCTCTATGACGACAAGCTGCGCATGGTCGGGGTGAAGCTGTATCTCGACGGCGCGCTGGGATCGCGCGGCGCCTGGTTGAAACAGCCGTACAGCGACGCGCCGGGCGAGAAAGGCCTGCCGCTTCTCACCCCGGCGCAGCTCCGCAACAAGATGGTCCGCGCGACGATGGACAAGTTCCAGGTCGCGGTGCACGCGATCGGCGACGCCGCGAATGCCGAGGCGCTCGACGCGATCGACGACCTCAGCCGCGATCTTCCGGGCGAGCGGCGCTGGCGCATCGAACATGCGCAGATCATCGATCCCGTCGACATTCCGCGCTTCGCCCAGCTCAAGGTCATCGCCTCGATGCAGCCGACGCACCAGACGTCGGACCGGCTGATGGCCGAGGCGCGGCTGGGCCCCGACCGGCTGAAGGGCGCCTATGCCTGGCGCAGCCTGGAAAAGGCGGGCGCGCGCCTGGCCTTCGGGTCCGACGTTCCGGTCGAAAGCGCCGATCCCTTCGCGGGCATCGCTGCCGCCATCTCGCGCACCGACGCCGCGGGGCAGCCCATCGGCGGCTGGCATCCGGAGGAGACGGTGACGCGCGAGACCGCGCTCGACGGCTTTACCCGCAACGCCGCCTATGCCGCCTTTGCCGAGGATCGGCTGGGCACGCTGATGCCGGGGATGCGCGCCGACTTCCTGATCATCGACAGCGACCCGCTGCTCGCGAGCCCCGACGAGATCCGCAAGCTCACCCCGCTCGAAACCTGGATCGGCGGCTTTCGCTATTACAAGAAAGAAGGCGCCGGCGTTGGCCGCTGACGCGCCGTCACGCCGCACCCTGCTTGCGGGCCTTGCCACGCTTCCCGTCGCCGCGGCGGCGGTCGCGGCCGAGGCCAAGGAACGCAAATCGAAAAAGCGCAAGCCGGCCAGGCCAAAGGTCCAGCATGTCGACGTCGCGGTCATCGGCGCCGGGGTCTTCGGCGCATGGACTGCCTGGCACCTGCTCCGCGCCGGCAAGTCGGTGCGGCTGTTCGACGCCTATGGCGCCGGACACTGGCGCGCCTCGTCGGGCGGCGAGAGCCGGGTGATCCGCATGGGATATGGCGCCGACACCATCTATTCCGACATGGCGCGCGATTCGCTCGAATATTGGAAAGATCTGTCGAACAGCGCCAGCATGCCGATCTTCCACAACACCGGCGTGTTGTGGTTCGCGCCGGCGGGCGACACCTATACCGCGCAGTCGCTCGACTGGCTCCGCGCCAACCGCGTCGACCATGATCATGGCGACGTCAGCTGGCTTCAGAACAACTGGCGCCAGATTCAATTCTATCAGGGCGAAACCGGCATCCTCGAAAAGGATTGCGGCGCGCTGATCGCCTCGCGCGGGGTGCAGGAAGTGATCGCAGATGCGCAGATCGAGGTCGAGCGCGTCGTCATGCCCGCGCCGCTGATCGCGAAAAAGATCAAGACGCACACGCTGCCCGACGGCGGCACCGCCGACCATCTCGTCTATGCCTGCGGCCCCTGGCTTGCCGAACTGTTCCCGCAGCAGCTCGCCGGAAAGATCGTCGCGACGCGGCAGGAGGTCTATCATTTCGGCGCGCCACAGGGCGACACGCGCTTTACCCCGGCCGAACTGCCGGTCTGGGCCGACTTCAACAACGGCCGCATCGTCTATGGCATCCCCGACCTGGAGGGGGCCGGGTTCAAGATCGCGATCGACGTCCATGGCCCCGTCGTCGACCCCGACACGCAGGATCGCGCCCCGACGCCCGCGGGGATCGCCGAAGCGCGCGCCTATATCGCGCGCCGCTTCCCCGGACTGGTCGACGCGCCGCTGATCGGCGCGCGGGTCTGCCAATATGAAAACAGCTCGAACGGCGACTATCTGATCGACCGCCTGCCTGGACAGGACCGCGTCTGGCTGGTCGGCGGCGGATCGGGGCATGGGTTCAAGAACGGCCCGGCGGTCGGCAAACGTGTCGCCGCGCACATCCTCGACGCCAATCTGGCGGTCGAACCGCGCTTCAGCTACGCGACCAAGGGCGCCGTCGCGGCGCGGACCGTATTCTAGCTGGCCCGAGAGAGACCGGATGCGCCTGACCGATTGCCATAACATCGACGACTTTCGCGCGCTCGCGAAACGCCGCCTGCCCTGGCCCGTGTTCGACTATATCGACGGAGCGGCGGACGACGAGGTGACCCGGCGCCGCAACCGCGACGCCTTCGACCGATGCGACCTGATCCCGCGCGTCCTCGCCGGTGTCGACAGCATCGACATGAAGACGACGTTGTTCGGGCGCGAGATGGCGATGCCGCTGTTCCTTTCGCCGACCGCGCTCCAGCGGCTTTTCCATTGGCAGGGCGAGCGCGCCGTGCTGCGCGCCGCCGCGAACGCCGGAACCGTCGCCGGCATCTCCAGCCTCGCGACCGTCAGCCTGGCCGAGGCGGGCGCGCTGACCGACGGCCCCAAGCTGTTCCAGCTTTACGTCCACCATGACGAGGGGCTCAACAAGGCAATGCTCGACGCCGCGCGCGCGGCAAAGTTCGACGCGGTCGCGCTGACCGTCGACACGATCGTCGGCGGCAATCGCGAGCGCTGCCTCCGCTCGGGCTTCACCTCGCCGCCGCGCTTCACCGCGCGCAATATGCTGAGCTATGCGATCAAGCCCGGCTGGGGCCTCAACTATGTGCTGCGCGAAAAATTCAGCCTGCCCAATCTCGCGACGCACGTCTCCGAAGGGTCGAGCGTGCCGAAATCGGTCGCCGAATATTTCACCTCGATGCTCGACCAGAGCCTCGACTGGAAACGCGCCGAGGCGATCCGCAAGCAATGGGACGGCCCCTTCTGCCTGAAGGGGATCGCCGCGGTCGAGGATGCGCGGCGCGCGGTCGACATCGGCGCCAGCGCGATCATGGTGTCGAACCACGGCGGCCGCCAGCTCGACGGCAGCATCTCGCCCTTCGACGCGCTCGCCGAGATCGTCGATGCGGTCGGCGACAAGGTGGAGGTGATCTGCGACGGCGGCATCACGCGCGGAACGCATGTGCTGAAGGCGCTGTCGGTCGGCGCGAAAGCCTGTTCGGGCGGGCGGCTCTATCTCTATGCGCTCGCCGCGGCGGGCGAGGATGGCGTCGCGCGCGCGATCGCGCTGCTGCGGGCCGAGATCGAGCGCGGGATGAAGTTGATGGGGGCCAAAAGCCTCGCCGACCTGTCGCGCGACAATCTGCGCTGGCGATAGAGGATCGAGGCGGCCTCCCCCCGGAAGCCGCCCCGATGCCCGGCGTCAGAAAGCTGCGCCGAGCGAAAAGATCACCGCTCCGTCGGCGCCGACGGCTTCCTTGAAGCCGCCAAGCTTCGGCGCGTCGGTGTTGACGTAAGCGACGCCCAGCGTGAGCGCCTTCCAGGTGAAGTCGACGCCGACCGAATAGTCGATGACGGTGCCGTCGAGCCCGCCGAGGAAGCTGTCGCTGTCGGCATAGCCAAAGTGGCCCTTCAGCTTGATCGGGGTGTCGGGAATGGCGACGCCGACGTCGGTGTAGAGATAGATGGCGCTCTGATCGCCCAGCGAATTCTGGCCGCCGGGCGCCCATGCGACGCCGCCCTTGACCGTCGCCGGACCGATCGCGCCGGTCAGCGAGGCATAGGGTTCGATCACGGTCGCATTGTTCGTGCCGGGGTAAAGATAGGCGGTGACGCCGATGTCGCCGGTCAGCCCGGGCGTCACTTCCTTCGTGAAGCCGCCATAGACGTCGATTTCGGTGCCGTTGGCAAAGCCGATGCTCGATCCCCAGGTGCCGACATAAAGGCCGCTGTCGTGCGCGATCGTGAAGGTGCCCTGGATCGCCGCTTCCTCGTTCGACTGGCTGAAACCGCGGAAGCGATAATCGCTGACCACGGTGGCGCCGCCGGTGATGGTGATGCTGCTGCTTTCCTCTTCTTCCTGGGCGTAAGCGGTCGCCGGAAGAGCCGAAAGCGCAAGGGCCATGCCGAAGCATGCGCGGGAGAGATTTTTCATGGACTGATCCCTTATTGGTTGTCGGATCGTCCCTGCCTGCCGCGCGACGGCCAGCCTCTTTCAGGGCTGGTCCGGTCTCGCGTGGCCTTGCTGTTCCCGAAATTGCTGCGCTGCACAAATGAAAAATCGCGCGCCCGCGCACAATAGCCGCGGCCCTGCGACTTTTATGCCACAGTCGATTGCGCACAACTCGTTTCCAGTGAAACAATATTGCGTCGGCCAATTTCGCCAACGCGTTGATTCGAAAGCCTGTCGCGCACGAAAAAGGGGACGGCTTCCCCCCGAAAGCCGCCCCCTCGAGCGCGTGGTCGCTGACCAGCTAGGCGATCAGAAAGAAAAGCCCAGCGTAAAGACCACGGTCGGATCGAAAAGCGTATCGACGGCCTTGATGCCCGACTTCTTGATGTCGGTATCGATATACTGGACCGACAGCGTCGCCGGACCCGCGGCGAACGAAGCGCCGAGCGACCAGTCGAGATAGTTGCCGCCGGGCGCCAGCGCGCCGAGCGAACCGTCGGTGTAGCCCAGGCCGGCGGTCAGCGTGACCGGCGATTCCGGGATGGCATAGCCAAGGCCGAGGTTCAGATAGAGATTGTCTTCGCTGCCCAGCGAGTTCTGGTCGGGGGCATAGGCGACGGTGCCCGTGGCCGAAACCGGACCGATGTCGTGCGACAGCTTGCCGATGACTTCGATATAGTTCGCCGGACCCGCGCCGTTGGTGTGGTCGGGATAGGAATAGAGCGTGACGCCGAGGTCGACCGACGTGCCGGGCGCGATTTCGGTCGCGAAGCCGCCGTAAAGGTCAAGCTCGAACTTGCCATAGAGGGGGGTGTCGGGAAGCGTCGAGCCCCAGGCACCCACATAGAAGCCGCTTTCGTGCGTCAGCGTGATCGTCGGCTGCACCGCGACTTTTTCGTTCGACAGCGAGATGCCGCGGAAACGATAGTCGGTGACGGCCGATACGCCGCCCGAGATGGTGAAGGGACCGCTGGCCTCTTCTTCCTGCGCAAAGGCCGGGGTCGACATGGCCGATGCAGCGAGCAGCATGCCGAAGCACGCCTTGGTAACAAACTTCATTGGGAAAGCCCCCTTGGATAGTGAAATGGTCCGTCCATCCTGCCGCCCACGCGCGCGTCTCTCCGGACGTCTCGCTGTGAGCTTGCGGGAAATTGCTCAAAATTTTGCGATGCACAAATAAAATTTGCGTAAAACTGTCATATATGATGCCATATGTGTCTTTCGCGCCACAGACTGTGTCGCGGCGGTTGCGCTTTGCCAAGCGCACCCCACATCGCTAAAGAACGGCGCATATCCTCCTCTTTCGGGCAGACTTATGAGCGATCACAACCCCGGCCTGCGCCCCTGGCGCGACATTGCGCGGCGAACGAGTCGCCAGATAATGGTCGGCAATGTTCCCGTCGGCGGCGGCGCACCGATCAGCGTCCAGACGATGACCAACACGCTGACCAGCGACGCCGCGGCGACGATCGACCAGATTCGCCGCTGCGAGGAGGCGGGCGCCGACCTGATCCGCGTGTCGTGCCCCGACACCGATTCGACCGCGGCGCTCGGCGCCATCGTCCGCGCGGCGCGTATCCCGATCGTCGCCGACATCCATTTCCACTATAAGCGCGCGCTGGAGGCCGCCGATGCCGGCGCCGCCTGCCTGCGCATCAACCCGGGCAACATCGGCAGCAGCGAGCGCGTCGGCGAGGTTGTGCGCGCGGCAAAGGCCAACGGCTGCGCGATCCGCATCGGCGTCAACGCCGGCAGCCTGGAAAAGGACCTGCTCGAAAAATATGGCGAGCCGTGCCCCGAGGCGCTCGTCGAAAGCGCGCTCGATCATATCAAGCTGCTGCAGGATCACGACTTCCACGAATATAAGGTGGCAGTGAAGGCCAGCGACGTCTTCCTGGCCGTCGCCTCCTACATGCAGCTTGCCGAGGCGGTCGACTGTCCGCTGCACCTCGGCATCACCGAAGCCGGCGGCCTGATCGGCGGCACCGTCAAATCGGCGCTCGGTATCGGCAATCTCCTGTGGGCCGGTATCGGCGACACGATTCGCGTCAGCCTGTCGGCCGAGCCCGAAGAGGAAGTGCGCGTCGGCTATGAAATCCTGAAATCGCTGGGCCTGCGCACGCGCGGCGTCCGCGTCGTGTCGTGCCCCAGTTGCGCGCGCCAGGGATTCGACGTGATCCGCACCGTCCAGGCGCTCGAGGATGCGCTGGGGCACATCAAGACGCCGATGTCGCTCTCGGTCCTCGGCTGCGTCGTCAACGGTCCGGGCGAGGCGCGCGAAACCGATATCGGCATCACCGGCGGCGGCAACGGCCGGCACATGGTCTATCTCTCCGGCGTCACCGACCATCATGTCGAGGATGCCGACATGATCGCGCACATCGTCAAGCTGGTCGAGGCCAAGGCGGCGGAGATCGACGCGGGCAGCGCGGTCAGCATGGACACGCTGCACGGCAA
Organism: Sphingomonadales bacterium; assembly: GCA_017309275.1. Taxonomy (GTDB): domain Bacteria; phylum Pseudomonadota; class Alphaproteobacteria; order Sphingomonadales; family Sphingomonadaceae; genus Sphingopyxis. The sequence goes on from JAFKLT010000033.1 coordinate 24,105, forward strand.
GGCGGCGTGACGACGAAAACCGACATCGCGGTCGAACCGCCGGTCGCGCGCAAGGCCGTCGCGACCGGGGCGAGCGCGACCGGCGCTGCGGCGCTGGGCACCGCCACCGTCACGGCGGTGGCGATCGGTGCCTTCGCATTGGGCGCCGTTGCGGTCGGCGCGCTTGCGATCGGCCGCCTGCGCATCGGCAAGGCGCGCATCCGCAAGCTCCGCATCGACGAGCTCGAGGTCGGAAAGATCACCCGCCTCGACGGAGACAAGATCTGACCTGACGGCGGCTGTTTTTTTGGGGGGAGGAAACGCGGATGACCGGGAAATTCGATGCCGTCGACCGCACCGTCCAGGCGCTGCTGCTGATCGCCGCGATCACGACGATCGCCAACGGCGTCTTCATGATCGTCAAGCCGCTCGACTGGTACGTCTTCGTGCCCACGGTCGTCACCACCGGCCCGCCCAACGCGCATTTCATCCGCGACATCGGCCTCGCCTATGCGGGGTCGGGCCTGATCCTTCTCTACGCCGCCGCGAATCCGGTCCGCCACTGGCGCGCCGCGGTCGTCGGCGGGCTGTGGCTGACCCTGCACGGCCTGCTCCACATCTATGAGGTCGCGGCGGGCATCTGCGGCCCCGCGACCTTCTGGGCCGACGCCCCCGCCGTGCTCGGCCAGCCCGCGCTGGTGATCGCGGCGCTCGTCATCCTGCGCCTGCGACGGCGGATTTGACAGCGGCGCCATAGCGCGACAGACGGCGGTCATGACCGTATCGATCCGCCCCGCCACGCCCGCCGACCTGCCGCTGATCGCGCAGTTCATCCGCGATCTCGCCGACTATGAAAAGCTGGCGCACGAGGTGCGCTTCGACGAGGCGAAGCTCGGCGAAAAACTCTTCGGTCCGCGCCCCTATGCCGAGGTCGTGATCGGCGAGCTCGATGGCGCCGCGCAGGGCTTCGCGCTCTTCTTCCACAATTTCTCGACGTTCGAGGGGCGGCCGGGCATCTATCTGGAGGATCTGTTCGTCCGGCCCGACGCGCGCGGTTCGGGGCTTGGCAAGGCGCTGCTCGCGCATCTGGCCAAGCTTTGCGTCGAACGCGACTGCGCGCGCCTCGAATGGTGGGTGCTCGACTGGAACACCCCCTCGATCGGCTTCTACCAGAGCCTCGGCGCAAAGCTGATGGACGAATGGACCGTGATGCGCGTCGACGGCGACGCGCTCGTCAAACTCGCCGCCTCCTGATCCCCCGCCCCAGTCCGGGGCGTCAGCGCGGCTTGCGCCGCTCCATCGGCCACGCGGGCATATGCGCGTCGGACAGCGTCTTCGCCTCGGCCGGCGCGACGCCCAACTCGGTCAGCGCGCGCACCAGCGCGTCTGCGGGTGCGACGGCAATGTCGGGCTGCACCCCGGCGCCTTCCCAATCCTTGCCCGTCGCGGGATCATAGGTCCGCCCGACCGGAATGAAGGCCGCATAGCCGCCGCCCAGATCCTCGCCGCGCCCGAAATGATTGGCGCCCGCGGTCGGCGCGCCGACCAGCACGCCGCGCCCCGTATGCTTCATCGCCAGCGCGAAATGCTCGGCGGCGGAGGCGCTCGCCCCCGACGTCAGCACATAGACTTTCGCTCCGCGCAGGCGCTTGTCGGCATTCGGCGTCGCCCAATGTTCGCGCGTCACCATCCCCGCCTCGCCCGTCGTCATCCGCATCGAGGGGATGCCGTCGATCGGCGAGCCGCCCTCGGCATCGACCGACCCGCGCGTCGCCATGGTGACCAGCCGCGTCGGCTTGTCGAACAGCCAGGGGAAGATCGCGTCCATCTGTTCCAGCCCGCCGCCATTGTGCGTGCGGATGTCGAAAATGATCGCCTTGGCATCGGCGTGGTCGGCCATGAACTTCGCCGCCTGCGCCGTCACCGCGGCATCGTCGGGAAAGACGTTGAACCGAACGAAGGCGATCCCGGGCGCGATCCAGCCCGCCTGTTCGACTGGCGGCTTCGGCGCGCGCGGTGCGGGCGCGGGCGCGGCTCCCGGACTGTGCGCGGGTGCCGCACGCGCCACATCCTGCGGCACGCGCAGCCGCAGATGCCCGTCGGCCGCGACCGCGCGCACGTCGGCGTCGATCGCCGCGCCCAGCGCCTCGCCCGAAAGCGATTTGTAGCGGCCGGCCTTGATCCCGGCGCGCAGCGCCTCGGCATAGCGTTTGCCGGTGTCTGGATAGACATAATCGCGCTCCAGCAGCGCGGCATATTTTTCGGCGACGACGTCGCCGACCGCCTCGTCGGCCGCAAAGACAGGCGGCGGCGCGATCACCGGAATCGCGACCATCGCGGTCGCAAGCAACAGGGCGGGCAAAAGACGTGCGGAACGAATCATTATCATCTCCAATCCAACCCCGGATCGGCGATGGTGTATCACATCAGCAATACAGATCAACTACAATTGTAGTCGGACTATCGCTTCCGCGAAAACCAGACGAGCAGCGCGCCGACGACCGCCAGGATCGCGCCGTTGCGCGTCCATATCCTGTCGCCCAGCATGAAGCTGCTTTCGGGCCAGCGCACGATATCCAGCCCCTGCAGAATCCACAGCGCGCCCATCATGATGGCGGCGACGCCGACGATCGCCATGATGCCCTTTACCGCATTCATGCCGTCCTCCCCCTGTTGCGCTGCAATCCGATCAGCGGCCGCAGCCAGCCGATGGTGCGCCCGATCGCATAGAAAAGCCAGCACCCCGTCGTCGTCGCGACGACCAGGATCAGGAACGACGGCAGCGCGGGCACATCGGCCTGCAACAGATGCCAGCCGACGACGACGATGACCGTCTGGTGGATGATGTAAAAGGGAAAGACCGCCTCGGCGAGCGTCGCGCGCCAGGGGTGATCGCGGTTCCACCAGCGATCGGCGATCCCGACCAGCGCGACGATCGTCGTCCAGCCCTGGATCTGGCGCGCGACATGGAACATCGCCACCGCCCATTCGGGCGCCCGCGTGTCGCCGGGCCATGTCCATTCGACCCACGCGATCGGCAGGAAGGCCAGCACCGCGAGCACCGCCGCCGCCTTCCAGCAACGCGCGACCGATTCGAACAGCACCGGCCGCACGCGCAGCAGCCAGCCGATGCCGAACGCCGCCAGATAATGGAGGTGCGACGGGCCGTCGTCGAACAGCGCGTGCGTCTCGTCATGGTCGGGAAAGGCGCCATAGACGACAAGCCACCACAGCGCCGGGACGATCAGCAGCCCCCACCCCGTCAGCAACCGCGCCGCGCCGTCGGCGACCCGCGCCCTGCCCTCGGCGGGAACCACCGCGATCAGGAACGCCGCGAGCATCGTATAGACCCACAGATAGACCACGAACCACAGATGCTGCCACGTCGGCAGCACGATGCCGTCCAGCTTGCCGAACCGGAAATAGTCGCTCGTCCAGAAATGCAGCAGGCCGTGCGTATAGCCATGCTGGCCCATCAGCTCGATCCACGGCTGCGGCGGAATGACGAAGATGACGCCAAAGGCCAGCGGGATCAGCAGGCGCGCGCTCCGCGACCGCGCGAACGCCCCGCCGCCGCCCAGTTTCGCGACCAGCGCCGCGCTGGCATAGCCCGACGCCAGGAACAGCAGCGCGAGCCGCCAGCCGTTCGTCGCGAGCATCGGGATGGCGACCCAATCGATCGTCGGATCGATCTTCACATGCCAGCCCCAGGGCACGAAATACATGCCGATGTGATAGAGGATCAGCAGGGCAAAGGCCCCGATCCGCAGCCAGTCCATGCCGAGATGGCGTTCGCCGGTCATAGGCCCTCCCCTTCCCGTCGCCCCTCCCCGTCATCGCTAGGGGCAAACGCCCGCGGCAATAGGGAGCATCGTCAATCCGTTTCGGATTGCGTCACTTCGGCCGCGATGACGAGCCTTTTTCTACGAACGCCTATTTCAGCACGCGCCACGCCAGATCGGCGAACTCGCACAACAGCGGCCGCGTGTCGCGCGGGTCGATGATGTCCTCGACCCCGAATTTCTCCGCCGTGCGAAACGGCGACCGCACGCGGTTCAGCCGTTCGCGGATCGCCTCCAGATGCGCGGCCGGGTCTTCGGCGGCCTCCAGCTCGCTCTTGTACGCGACCTCGACCCCGCCCTCGATCGGCAGGCTGCCCCAGTCGCCCGACGGCCAGGCGAAGCGATATTGGAAACGTTCGGCGTTCGACATCGCGCTGCCCGCGATGCCATAGGCGCGCCGCACCACGACCGAGGCGAGCGGCACCGTCGCGCGATAGATCGCGTTCATCGCCTGCACGCCGTACCGGATCGTCCCCGTCCGCTCGGCCTCGCCGCCGATCATGAAGCCCGGATTGTCGACCAGGTGGACGATCGGCAGGCGGAACTGGTCGGCCATCTTGACGAAACGTTCGGCCTTCTCGCTCGTCTTCGCGTCCCACGATCCGCCCAGATAGCTGGGATCGCTGGCCAGCACCGCGACCGGATAGCCGTCCAGCCGGGCAAAGGCGGTGATCACCGCTCGCCCCCATCGCGCGCCCATCTCGAAAAAGCTGCCCCGGTCGAACACCGCGTCGGCGATCCGCCGCATCGAATAGACCTGCTTGGCCTCGCGCGGCACCGCCGACAACAGGCTCTCCTCGCGGCGGTCGACGGGGTCGTCGGTCGCGGTTCGCGGCGCCCGGTCGTGGATCGACGACGGCAGATAGGACAGGAAACGACGCGCGACCGCAAAGGCCTCCGCCTCGCTCGCCACCTCGTCATCGACGACGCCGTTGCGCGTGTGGACGTCGGTGCCGCCCAGTTCCTCGCGGTCCAGCGTGTCGCCGATCGCCGCCGCGACCGCCGGCCCGGCGGCGAAAAGCTGCGACAGCCCGCGCACCATCACGCTGTAATGGCTCGCGACGACGCGCGCCGCGCCCAGCCCGGCGGTCGGGCCCAGCGCCAGCGCGACGACCGGCACCGTATCCAGGTTGGCGATGATCGCGTCCCAGCCGGGAACGTGCGGGATATAGGTATAGCCCATGTCCTCCAGCGTCTTGACCGACCCGCCGCCGCCGGTTCCGTCGATCATGCGGATCAGCGGCAGGCGATATTCATGCGCCATCGCCTCGCACTGGATGAACTTGCGGTGCAGCGCGGCGTCGGCGGCGCCCCCGCGCACGGTGAAATCGTCGGCGGAGGCGACCACGGGCCGCCCCTCGACATTCGCGCGGCCAAAGATGAAATTGCTCGCGGCCAGATCTTCCAACTCGCCGTCGGCGTCATAACGCCCGCGCCCCGCGATCTTGCCGATCTCGCGAAAGCTGCCCTCGTCGACGATCGCCGCGAGCCGCGCCCGCGCGTCCATCTTGCCGCGGCTGTGCTGCCGCGCGACCTTTTCCTCGCCGCCCATCTTCTCGGCCATCGCGCGCCGCCGGGCGAGCTCGTCGATCTCTTTTTTCCAGCTCATGGCAAGAAAGCTAGCTTACGTTGACGGAAACGTCATGTCATATTCGTGCAGAACGGATTGGGAGAGAAAGATGACCGACATGAACCTTGCGGGCCGTACAGCGCTCGTCACCGGCGCCTCGCGCGGCATCGGCCGCGGCATCGCGATCGGCCTTGCCGAAGCGGGCGCCGACGTCGCGGTGAACTATACGCGCGGCGAGGAGGCCGCTGCCGAGACCGTCGCCGCGATCCAGGCGCTCGGCCGCAAGGCCAAGGCCTATCAGGCATCGGTCGTCGACGAGGACGCCTGCCGCGCGATGGTCGCCGCGGTCGAGGCCGACTTCGGCCCGATGTCGATCCTCGTCAACAACGCCGGCATCGCCAGCCGCGGGCTTGCCGTCGCCGACACCGACCCGGCCGAGGTCGACAAGCTGTTCGCGGTCCACGCCGCCGGCCCGCACCGCCTGTCGCGCCTCGCGCTGCCGCAGCTTCGCACCCACGCGCGCAGCGACATCATCATCATCTCCAGCATCGCGACGCTGTCGAACTCGCCGAACGGCGCGCCCTATACGATGGCGAAGGCGGCGGGCGAGGCGCTGGCGATCACGCTTGCCAAGGAAGAGCTGGCGAACGGCGTCCGCGTCAATATCGTCTCCCCCGCCCTCACCGTCAGCGACATGGGCGAAAAGCTGTCTCGCGCGATCACCGGCAACGACGACATCCAGCATCTTGCGGCGAAAATGCCGTTCGGCCGCGTCGCCGTTCCGGCCGACGTCGCCGCGGCGGTCGTGTGGTTCGTCAGCGACGCCAATTCCTATTGTTCGGGGCAAAAGCTCAACATCGACGGCGCGGGACAGGCGACCTTCCGCTAAGGGGCTCGCATGCGTCCCGATTCGGCTTCCCCCCTCGTCCCCTTTCTCGTCGCCTGCGCCGGGATCGCGACCTTTTCGGCGATGGACGTGCTGATGAAGTCGCTGTCGATCGACATCGGCGCCTATAACGCCGTGCTCTGGCGGACCGGGACGGGGACGTTGATCAGCGGGCTGGTCTATCTGGCGATGCGGCCGACGCTGCCCGACCGTCCGACGATGCGGATTCACGCCTGGCGCGCGCTTTTCGTCGCGGGGATGGCGATCACCTTTTTCTGGGCGCTCGCGCGGCTGCCGATGGCGGAGGCGATCGCGCTCGCCTTCGTCGCGCCGCTGATGACGCTTTACATGGCGGCGATCTTTCTCGGCGAAAAGATCGGCGCGCGGTCGATCGCCGCGTCGGCGCTCGGCCTCGTCGGCGTGATCGTGATCGTCGCGGGCAAGCTCGGCGGCGATTATCCGCCCGAGGCGCTATGGGCCGTCGGCGCGGTGTTCCTGTCGGCGATCTTCTATGCCTACAACCTCATCCTCGCGCGGCGTCAGGCAAAGATGGCGGAACCGATGGAGATCGCCTTCTTCCAGAATCTGTTCGTGACGCTGTTCCTCGCGGTCGGCGCGCCCTGGTTCGCGGTGTTTCCCGGAACCGGCCATTTCCCCGCGATCACCGGCGCGGCGATCCTCGCAACCGTCTCGCTGCTGCTGCTGAGCTGGGCCTATGCCCGCGCGGAGGCGCAGATTCTCGCGACCACCGAATATACGGGGTTCCTGTGGGCGATGCTCTTCGGCTGGGTCTTCTATAACGAGCCGGTAACGCTGCCGACGATCGCCGGCGCGGTGCTGATCGTTGCGGCCTGCCTGACCGTCGCGCGCAAGACGCCGCACGGCGATCCGGTCGAGCCCGCCGCGGCCTAGCCTCCAGCTGCTTAGACCGCCGCGCGGCCCAGCCGGTCGTTGATCGCGACGCCCAGCCCGTCGTTCGGAATCGCGGCGACCGCGATCCTGTCCTTCGCGCTTCCCGCCCCGGCGTGCAGCGCGTCGAACAATCGCGCCGCCGCTTCGGTCAGGTCGCCCGTTTCGCTCAGGCTGTAATCGCCCGCGACATCGCCGAACCCGATGGCGAATTCGTCCGACGCGAAATCGCGCGCGCCCAGCCGCACCGGCTTGCCCGGCGCATAATGGCTCGCGAGCATCCCCGGCGCGACGATCTCCGACCCCTTGACCCCGGTCACCGCCAGCCCGCTCGCTTCGGCCAGCCTGTCCGCCGTCACCGGGCCCGGCCGCAAGATTTCGATCGCGCCGTCCTTCACGCGCACGATCGTCGATTCGACGCCCGCGGTCGTCGCGCCGTCGTCGATCACCAGCGCGATCCGCCCGTCGAGGCTGGCCAGCACATGCGCCGCCTTCGTCGGGCTGACCTTTCCGCTCGCATTGGCGCTCGGCGCGGCGAGCGGCGCGCCGCTTGCCGCCAGCAGCGCCTGCATCGCGCGGTGTCCGGGAACGCGCAGCGCGATCGTGTCCAGCCCTGCGGTCGCGATGCTCGCCACCGGGCAATCGGCGCTGCGCGGGACGACGATCGTCAGCGGCCCCGGCCAGAAACGCTGCGCCAGCGCGCGCTCCGCCGCGCCGAAGACGCCCAGTCGCTCCGCCGCGTCTAAATCGGGTACATGCACGATCAGCGGGTTGAAATCGGGCCGCCCCTTGGCGGCATAGATGCGCGCCACCGCCTCGGCATTGCGCGCATCGGCGGCCAGGCCATAGACGGTTTCGGTCGGCACCGCGACCGGCTGCCCGGCCGCGACCAGCTCGGCCGCGCGCGCAATCGCATCCGTGTTAAACGGACGGGTCGCGGTCGCGATGCTGTCGTTCCTTTGACCCTCGGCCATGCCGCGCTATAGCGCCCGCGCAACGATATTCACCAGCAAAGTGGCGAAGGGTCAGCATGCCTTGCTGGCGCGGTCGAGGTTTGAAGCGATTTTGTTCAGGGCTAGGAAGCGAGGCGCAGGCATATGAACATATTCCAAGGCTCGCTGACGCAGCCATGGACAAAATCGGTCAAATCGCACAGCGACGTCGAAATGGCTTCGATCTCGCTTCTGACCGACCTTGCAGATGGAACCACCATCTGCGGCAGTCGCCCAGAAGCGACATCTTCGCCATTTCGACGCCTCGACCGCACCAGCAAGGGATGCTGACCCTATATGACCTATACGCCGCCGATCACTGAACAGCTCTACGTTCTGGACCATATTGCGCGCATCGACGCGATGGCCAGCCACGACAAATATGCCGCCGCGACCCCCGACATGGTCCAGGCGATCGTCACCGGCATCGGCGACTTCGCGGCCGAGGTCTACGCCCCGCTCAATCGCGTCGGCGACGTCCAGAATCCGAAGTGGCAGGATGGCCGCGTCACCATGCCCCCGGGCTTCAAGGAGGCGTATCGCCAGTTCGTCGAGGCGGGCTGGGGCAGCCTTGACGGCCCCGGCGAATATGGCGGCCAGGACCTGCCCTTCACCCTCGCGACCGTGGTGATCGAGGCGCTCGGCACCGCCGACATGGGCTTCACGCTCTGCAGCATCCTGACGCCGGGCGCGATCCATGCGCTGATGGCCTATGGGACCGAGGAACAGCGCCAGACCTGGCTGCCAAAGCTGGTGACCGGCGAATGGAACGGGACAATGAACCTGACCGAGCCTGCCGCGGGCAGCGACGTCGGCGCACTCCGCTCGACCGCCGAAAAGGTGACCGAGGGTCCGAATGCGGGTCTCTATCGGATCAAGGGGCAAAAGATCTTCATCACCTTCGGCGAGCATGACCTCACCGACAATATCGTCCACCTCGTCCTCGCCCGCACGCCCGGCGCGCCCGAGGGGACGCGCGGCATCTCGCTCTTCCTCGTCCCCAAATATCGCCTCGACGACGACGGCAATCCGACGATCTCGAACGGCGTCCACTGCGCCTCGATCGAACACAAGCTCGGCATCCACGGCTCCCCCACCGCGGTCATGGTCTACGGCGACCGCGAGGATTGCCTCGGCGAGATCGTCGGCGACGAGATGGGCGGCATGAAGGCGATGTTCGTGATGATGAACAACGCGCGCCTGATGGTCGGCTGCCAGGGCGTCCAGATCGCCGAACGCGCGCTGCAACAGGCGCAGCGCTATGCCGCGGAGCGCGTGCAGTCGTCGCTCGCGGGCTCGCCCGACCGCACCCCGGTCGCGATCGAGCATCACCCCGACGTCAAGCGCATGCTGTGGCGGATGCGCGCGCAGACAGAGGCCGCGCGCGCGCTCATCTATTATGCGTCGGCGCAGACCGACTTCGGCAAATTGGGTGATCAGACGGCCGCCCTTCGCGCCGACGTCCTCATCCCGCTTGCCAAGGCGCACGCGACCGACATCGGCTGCGAGGTCGCCAGCATCGGCGTTCAGGTTCACGGCGGCATGGGCTTCATCGAGGAAACCGGCGCCGCGCAGCACTATCGCGACGCCCGCATCGCGCCCATCTACGAAGGCACGAACGGCATTCAGGCGGCCGACCTGGTCGGACGCAAGCTTGGCCTCGCGGGCGGCGACGGCGTACGCAGCCTGATCGACGACATCGCACGCGGCGCGGCGGACTTCCCGCAACTCGCCGAACTCGCCGAGACATGCCGCCACGTCACCGACTGGCTCGAACAGGCGAACACCGCCGATCGGCTCGCGGGCAGCTATCCCTATCTCACCATGCTTTCGACCGCGACCTGCGGCTGGCTGATGGCGACCCTGCACCAGGCGGCGAAGAGCGATATCGAAACCGGCGAAGGCGATACGGCGTTCCTGGAGGCGAAGCTTGTCTCGACGCGCTTCTATCTCGAACAGATCGTGCCCGCCGCGACCGGTCTCGCCGCGTCGGCGCTGGCGGGCGACGCAGCGCTTGCCCCGCTGCCCCGGATCGCCTGAATCGCCCGGAAATCCTGCCGCCTCGCGTGATCGTGCGGCGGCAAGACTCGGTTCATGATTAACGCGATGCTAACTATCATCGACTAGGCACGGCGGGTCATCGTCGGAGACCCGTGCGTGCCGTTTATAAATAGCAGGATGATCGTCAGTTGGCGCACCTTTGCGGTGTCGCTGGTGCTTACCGTCATCGTCGGCATCACCGGCGCCGGCGCACCCGTCGATCGTTTGCTCGAAAGCGCGATCGGACGCCTGGCGTCGCGGCCGGTGTCGGGCCAGATCGTCGTCGTCGGTGTCGACGACAAGACGCTGCAAACGGTCCAGAGCCAGGAGTTGACGGTCGCCAACCACGCCCGGCTGATCAATGCCGTCAATGCGGCGGGCGCCAAGCGCCTGTTCGTCGACTATTCCTATCGCCGCCGGCTGACCGATCCCGATTTTCCGAAGGTCGTGGCGGCGGTCCGCAAGATGGACGATCGGATCGTCCTCGCGGTTCCGGCGACCGAGACCAAGGGCACCGACGTCGTCGTCGACTATTGGCCGGTCCCCGCCTTCGGCAATCGGGCGCAGCGCGCCTGCATCTGCTGGGAGTATGAATTCTGGCAGGTGTGGAACGTCCCGCTCGGCGTGATGGCGAAGGACCGCCTGCTCCCCAGCTTCTCGGCGGTCATGGCTGACCGCAAGGTGACCGAGCCGGGCCGCTTCTCGCTCGACCTGTCGTACGACACCGATACGGTGACCGAATATAGCGCGATCGACGTCATCGACGGCAAGGTCGCGGCACGCGAATTGCGCGGCAAGGACGTGATCTTCGCGCCGACCAGCGGCAATTCGTCGGACAAACATTATCTGCCGGGCCACGACCAGGTTCCCGGCGCCTATATCCATCTGATCGCGGGCGAGGCGCTGAAGCGCGGCAATCCGGTCGACCTCGGCTGGTTGCCCGGCATTGTCGCGGCGCTTGTAATTCTCGCCGGCGCGCTGACCTATCGGGGCGGCCGCTGGTACACCCGCATCGCGCTTCTTGCGACGCTCGGCCTGTTCGCGGCAAAGATCCTGCTCAGCCTCTCGCTCATCTCGACGCAGATCGGCGCGGGCTGTTTCCTGCTTGCCGCGGTCGGCGCCAATGTGTCGCGCACCCGCCGCCGCGACTCCGCACAGCGCGAGAATCCGGTGTCGGGCCTCCCGAATTTCGAGGCGCTGCGCACGCAGCCGGCGTTCGGCAGCGCGACCGTCATCGCCGCGAAGGTCGTCAATTTCGAGGATCTGGCCGCCTTCATTCCCGGCGACGGCATCGGCAAGCTGGTCGAACAGGTCACCCGCCGCCTCCAGCTCGCGTCGCAGGGCACGACGCTGCATCACGACCTTGACGGCACCTTCGCCTGGCTCGTCCCCTATTATCAGCACAGCCAGATCGAGGGCCAGCTTGCGGGCCTTTCCGCGCTGTTCAACGCACCGCTGACGATCGGCGAATTGCGCATCGACGTCGCGATCGCCTTTGGCGTCAACGACGAGTTCGAGGGGTCGAACGCACAGCGTCTCGCCGCCGCGCTCGTCGCCGCCGAACAGTCGATCCGCAGCCGCTCGCTGTGGACCAAATATACGCCGCGCGAAAAGGACGATGCCGGCTGGCAGCTTTCGTTCCACTCGCAGCTCGAGGACGCGCTCACCGGCGGCGACATCTGGGTCGCCTTCCAGCCGCAATATCAGGTCGCGACCCGCAAGCTCGTCGGCCTGGAGGCGCTCGTGCGCTGGACGCACCCGACGCGCGGCCCGATCCCGCCCGACGAATTCATCGTCCAGGCGGAAAAGAGCCAGGACATCTATCGCCTGACGCTGTTCGTCATGGATCAGGCGATCCGCTCGGCGGCGCAGCTCCAGGCGCGCGGGCAGGACATCCATATGTCGGTCAACCTGTCGGCGACCTTGCTCGACCACAGCGACCTCGTCGGCACGATCCGCACCATGCTCACCGCGCACCACCTGCCGCCCGAAAAGCTGACGGTGGAGATCACCGAAACCGCGCAGATCGAGAACAGCCGCCAGGCGCGCCAGACGCTGGCGCAGCTCCGCCGCGCGGGCGTGCGCCTGTCGATCGACGACTATGGCACCGGCCAGTCGAACCTCGAATATCTGACCGAGATCGAGGCGGACGAGATCAAGATCGACAAGCGATTCGTGATGACGATGCGCGATTCGCAACGAAACCTCGAAGTCGTGAAATCGACGATCGATCTGGCGCATCGCCTGGGTGCCGTCGCGGTTGCCGAAGGCATTGAAGATGCTCCGACTTTGGCGCTTCTCGAACAATTGGGCTGCGACGTGGGCCAGGGGTATCTGCTTGGAAAGCCGCAGCTATTTACCGAGCTCCTGAACAGCCTCTCCGACACCCCGCACAGCCGCTCCGCGTAACTGCCAAACTGGCGGTAATGCTTATAGTTAAGACTCGATTTACCATGTCGATTAAGGTATATGCTGCGTTAACTGTTCGTCGTGGGCAGTACCAACAGGAGACCTGACATGGGCTGGTTCTATCGTTGGCTTGGTGGCGGCGGCTCCGGTAACGGTGGCGGCGACGCGTAAGTCACAATCGAGATAAAAGGGGGCCTCGGACATTTCCGGGGCCCTTTTTCTTTACCCATGATCGCCCCCGATATGCCGCCCGTCTGGCGGCAATTTTTTCGTCCGCCGCAGCCCCCGTGCGAAAGCCCGCGGAAATGCGCGGGATCGCCCGCCGGCGCGCCCCTGCCGCGCGACGAGCCGAATCAAATTATCGACGAGTTGAGTCCCTAATCTGTCATTTACCGTCTTGCGTCGGCGCGCAGACGTGGCACTATAGATGGTGGGTAGACCATGGGGGCACCCCAATAATTAGTATTTGGCCGAAAGTGGCGGATTTCCGTCGCCCTGACTGCATGGGCACGGGAAAACCCTTGCTGCGGCCAAAAAAAGTGCCCCGACGGTCGCGGAAAATGCTAAGACCGGGACTTCGTCCTGAGTCGAACAATATAGGAACAAACGCGCCGGTGGCGTGTCTGAATCGGGGGCGAATTGATATGGATTTTCGAGAGACCGAGCGGGTGGAGATGAACGACGTGGCGACGGCAGAATTGACGAAAACGGACACCCCGGCAGCACCCGAATCGAAGGGTGAGGCAAAGGTCGATTCGCCCGCGAAGCTCAATGATTCGGGCGATGCAAAGGTCCACGCGCGCCGATTCGATGTCGTGACCGACAAGAGCCGCGATTCGCTCCTCACCGACTTCGGCAAGGAAACGCTCGAGGATCGCTACCTCCTGCCCGGCGAATCCTATCAGGATCTCTTCGCGCGCGTCGCGTCGGCCTATGCCGACGACCAGGATCATGCGCAGCGCCTCTACGACTATATCTCGAAGCTCTGGTTCATGCCCGCGACCCCGGTGCTCTCGAACGGCGGCACCGGCCGCGGCCTTCCGATCAGCTGCTACCTCAACTCGGTCGACGACAGCCTCGAGGGTATCGTCGGCACCTGGAACGAGAATGTGTGGCTCGCCTCGCGCGGCGGCGGCATCGGCACCTATTGGGGCGCGGTGCGCGGCATCGGCGAACCCGTCGGCCTCAACGGCAAGACCAGCGGCATCATCCCCTTCGTCCGCGTGATGGACAGCCTCACCCTCGCGATCAGCCAGGGCTCGCTCCGCCGTGGCTCGGCCGCCTGCTACCTCGACATCTCGCACCCGGAGATCGAGGAGTTTCTGGAGGTGCGCAAGCCGTCGGGCGACTTCAACCGCAAGGCGCTGAACCTCCACCACGGCGTCCTGATCACCGACGAGTTCATGGAGGCCGTCCGCGACGGCGCCGAATTCAACCTGCGCAGCCCCAAGGACCAGAGCGTCCGCGGCACCGTCGACGCGCGCGGCCTGTTCCAGAAGCTGGTCGAGACGCGTCTCGCGACCGGTGAGCCCTACATCATCTTCATCGACCAGGTGAACCGCATGATGCCGAAGCATCACCGCGACCTGGGGCTGAAGGTCTCGACCTCGAACCTCTGCTCGGAAATCACCCTTCCGACCGGCCGCGACCATCTGGGCAACGATCGCACCGCGGTCTGCTGCCTCTCGTCGCTCAACCTCGAAACCTGGGACGAATGGAACGGCGACAAGCAGTTCATCGAGGATGTCATGCGCATGCTCGACAATGTCCTGCAGGATTATATCGACCGCGCCCCGCCCGAAATGGCGCGCGCCAAATACAGCGCCAGCCGCGAACGCTCGGTCGGCCTCGGCGTGATGGGCTTCCACAGCTTCCTCCAGGCGCGCGGCCTGCCGTTCGAGGGGGCGATGGCGAAATCGTCGAACCTGCGCATCTTCAAGCATATCCGCGCGCAGGTCGATCAGGCGTCGATGCTGCTCGCCAAGGAGCGCGGCCCGTGCCCCGACGCCGCCGATCAGGGCGTGATGGAGCGTTTCAGCTGCAAGATGGCGATCGCGCCGACCGCGTCGATCAGCATCATCTGCGGCGGCACCAGCGCGTGCATCGAACCGATCCCGGCGAACATCTATACGCATAAGACGCTGTCGGGCAGCTTCTCGATCCGCAACCCGCACCTTGAGGCGCTGCTCGTCGACAAGGCGAAGAACAGCGACAATGTGTGGAACTCGATCCTGGAAAAGGGCGGCAGCGTCCAGCACCTCGACTTCCTGACGCAGGATGAAAAGGACTGCTACAAGACCAGCTTCGAGATCGATCAGCGCTGGCTGCTCGAACTCGCCGCCGACCGCACGCCCTATATCGACCAGGCGGCGTCGCTGAACCTGTTCATCCCCGCCGATGTCGAGAAATGGGATCTGCTGATGCTCCACTATCGCGCGTGGGAACTCGGCATCAAATCGCTCTACTATCTCCGCTCGAAATCGGTGCAGCGCGCCGGCTTCGCGGGCGGGGTCGAGGCCGACAACACCGCCGAGGCGCCGAAGTACGAACTCAGCGCCGAAAGCACCGATTACGACGAGTGCCTGGCCTGCCAGTGATTGCCCGCCCCTGTTCCCCCGCGAAGGCGGGGGAGCCAGAGCGAGATTACGCCAAGCCACTCTGGATCCCCGCCGTCGCGGGGACACGAAGCAAGAGACAAGACCGAGGATAGCCCGCAATGCCCCTTCTAGAAGCCCGCAAGACCTACAAGCCCTTCGAATATCCGTGGGCGTTCGATTTCTGGAAGCGCCAGCAGCAGATCCACTGGGTGCCGGAGGAAGTGCCGCTGGGCGAGGATTGCCGCGACTGGGCGCAAAAGATCAGCGATCATGAGCGCAACCTGCTCACGCAGATTTTCCGCTTCTTCACCCAGGCCGATATCGAGGTGCAGGATTGCTACCACGAAAAATACGGCCGCGTGTTCAAGCCGACCGAGATCAAGATGATGCTGACCGCGTTCAGCAACATGGAAACCGTGCACATCGCGGCCTATTCGCACCTGCTCGACACGATCGGCATGCCCGAAAGCGAATATGGCATGTTCCTCGAATATGACGAGATGCGCGCCAAGCACGACTATATGGGCACCTTCGGCGTCGAGAATGACGAGGATATCGCCCGCACGCTCGCGATGTTCGGCGGCTTTACCGAGGGGCTTCAGCTTTTCGCCAGCTTCGCGATGCTGATGAACTTCCCGCGCTTCAACAAGATGAAGGGCATGGGCCAGATCGTCAGCTGGTCGATCCGCGACGAAAGCCTCCACTGCGAAGGCATCATCAAGCTGTTCCACACCTTCACCAAGGAACGCGACTGCCTGACCAAGGCGGTGAAGGAAGACATCATCGACACCTGTCAAAAGACGGTGCGGCTCGAGGATGCGTTCATCGACCTGGCGTTCGAACAGGGCCCCGTCCCCGGCATGACGCCGAAGGAGATCAAGCGCTACATCCGCTACATCGCCGACTGGCGCCTCGGCCAACTCGGTTTCCAGCCGATCTACATGATCGACGAGCACCCGCTGCCGTGGCTCGCGCCGCTGCTGAACGGCGTCGAGCACGCCAACTTCTTCGAAACGCGCGCGACCGAGTACAGCAAGGGCGCGACGCGCGGCGACTGGAACACCGTGTGGACCAGCTTCGACAACCGCAAGAAGGCAAAGACCAGCGACGACACCCTCCCCGTCAACGACGCCGAAGCCGACGGTGAGGACATGTTCGCCAAGGCCGGCATCGCCGCGGAGTAAGAACCGTTCAAACCCCTCCCGCCCGCGGGAGGGGGTTTATCCTTTGTGATCCCCGGCGAAAGCCGGGACCCATCGACCCAAAAAGCGAACGCCCGCGACGAGGCGCAAGCCAATAAGAGTCAAAGGCCCCCGAAATGACCGACAAGAAGAAACTGAAACTGCTGATCCTCAGCCAGCCCCAGCGCGCGACGCTGGAGGGCCTGTCCAACCGCCGCCCCCAACTCCCCAGCGACCCGATCCGCGACGAACTCGTCGCGCTGGGCCTGGTGGTACAGCAAGGCGCGAAATGGGCACTGACCCCGACGGGCAAGAAGGTACTGGCGGCGGGATCGAACCGGCGGAACTCGGGCGGGTTCTCGGTTTAGGTGATCAATAAATAAATCTCGCATCGCTCCAAGTGTCCAGATAACATACTGTAGGCTATGTTAGACAGCAGAGGGAGCGGCTGAGAGATATGGCAGAGCAACGAGTATCCCGGAAAGTTTACTTCTTCAGGCTAGCTGACTATGCGGAACTTCATCCGAAGCTTGAACAATGCTTTGAAGAGATAGGAAAACTTCCTTTTAACGATCAGGGAAGATACCTCTCAACATCTTCTGACGACACCGTCCTCGCAGTTTTTGTGACATCGCATGAATACCCGATAAAAATACAGTTCGGCAGAATAAAGCGCTCGGACCTTCCATTGGTCGAGAAGGCAGGAGAGATATCTGCCCTACAAATTGAACAAGAAGCAGGAATAATCGATTGGAGCCACATTGTGATATTCTCGGATGGCATCGTAGCCGCCGAGTTTAATAGAGATGCCCCGAGAATAGCTAGGCTGAGCGAATATCTGGCTTTCAAGACGAGAGGCATTATCGAAAATTCCCCGAGATTTCTTCCTCTTTTTCAAAAGGCAGTGCTCGAAGAGCTGGAGAATTTTGACGAAGTAAGCATTTTGGAAATCGAAGCTCTAACGTCGGATGCTGATGCTATTGCAGAAGCGGACAAAAATCTCGGAGCAGCTTTCAACGCTTGCCGCAGAGCAGGAAAGATAAAGAAAACAAAAATAGTTCTAAAATCGGTGCGAGAGCGAGACAATGATTTAAAAGGGTTGGCCCGCCGGCTCTTCCGAAACAACACAAGCCGAGAGGCTCTTACAGTTCTAAAGGCCACGGGCCGATCAAGTGGCGGCAGGAGGCCTCTAGATATGCTAGAGGAATACCTGATCTCGACAGAAGAATTCATGAGACTCGACCAGAGAACGAGAGCTCTCTCGAGCGGCCATGCTTTTGGAACGATAGAGCGAGCCTATATGAAAAGCAGGGACCGCTTTGCAAGCGCCGCTACAGCCAACGACCTTTGGTAATGTACTGGAAAAATCAAAACTTATTCGATGTTTTTATAAGCATAGCAATTTGCATTATACTTTGGATATCTCCAAAGATTACCGGATTTGAAGCGTTCTCTGCAAATTACGCTGATGTCAGTGCGACCGCTCGAATTTGGCTTGCTCCAACTCTTGCAATGCTAGGCATGACCTGTACTGCAACCGCATTCATATTTACGGTCATCGAAAAAGAAGACTTCGAAGTCCTAAGAAAATCAAAATCCCAACCACAACTCTGGAAAATATTGTCTCAGATAATTTTCTGGCTAGCTGCATCCTCAATATGCTGTGCGATACTGACATTTATTGATCTAAGAGACCACGGGTCTAAAATTCTTTATTTCTGCAGCTTCTTGATCGTTGTTGATTCAATTTCAATTCTGAAATTCTCATGGCTTATGAGACAAATTGTGGGTGTCCGAATAGATCGATCATCTACAGGCTCCAACGATTAAGAATATTATTTAGAGCCGAGCCTGAGTGACGTCCTCAGTTTCCCAAACCGGAAGTGGACTTTGGAGTAGAGACAAACCATGCTCGCAGTCAGAGAGATTGTTATATCCCTCACCTGAATCGGCTATCGTTTTGTAATTCGAGGCTTGGCAACGCCAACGAAAATATCCAGCGCTATCTTTATAAAGCAGGAATGACGGATAAGGACGAGTTGCCATAAATTATTATCCTCTCTGCCTCTATATATAAGAATCATAATAATAAACTGATCATTTCGATATTAGCATTAATGCATCTCTAATCCGAGTCTTACTTAATAGACTCACTGTAACTTCACCCAGCACCCCGCGCATGCCTCCATTCCGGCCCAATATTCGTCACCCCGGACTTGATCCGGGGTCCATCGCCGCCCTAGCCTCCACCCCATGCACCGCGACTTTCAGCCATGCGTCTACCTCATGGCGAGCGCGCGGCACGGCACGCTCTACACCGGCGTCACCTCGCACCTGATCCAGCGCGTCTGCCAACATCGCGACGGCAGCTTCGACGGCTTCACCGACCGCTATGGCGTGAAACTGCTCGTCTGGTTCGAACTCGCCGGCACGATGCACGCCGCCATCACCCGCGAGAAGCAGATCAAGAATTGGCAGCGAAAGTGGAAGATCGAACTGATCGAAGCGGCGAACCCGGATTGGCGCGATCTGGCGGAGGAATTGGGCCTGCCTCCCCTTCCATCGTCATCCCGGACTTGATCCGGGATCCATGACAGCGGCCGAAGCATGGACCCCGGATCAAGTCCGGGGTGACGAAGAAGGAGAGACCTTCGCCGCCTCGCCGCCTCGCGGTTTCGCTGCCTCGCGGTTTCGCGGTTTCGCGTGAAACGCCACGTCCGCACCCCCACCACCCCAATCCTATTTCGCACACCCCACCCCCAAAACCCCTGTCCTACATTCTCCGGCCATGCTCCAAACTGCCGGATGAACCACATTGCCCCCATCCCCTCGCCCGATCCCGCCGCCGACACCGCGCTCGACGCGCACGGTCACGACCCCGCCGCCTATGACTGGGTGCCGGTGCTGAAAAAGCGCCGCAAGGACGGCTGGTCGCCCGGCAAGCAGCGCGCCTTTATCGAGGCGCTGGCCGACTGCGGATCGGTCGCCACCGCGGCGCAGATCGTCTGCATGTCCGAATCCTCCGCCTATCGCCTGCGCCGGTCGCCGGGGGCGGAGGCGTTCGACCGCGCCTGGAGCGCGGCGATCGACGCGGCGTCGAAGAAATTGCTCGATGCCGCGTTCGAACGCGCGCTGGTCGGCTCCGACGAGCCGGTGTTCGATCGCGAGGGCCACCGCGTCGGCCGCCGCTTCCGCCAGAGCGACCGATTGCTGATGTTCCTGCTGCGCGCTTATGGCCCCGACTGTTTCCGCACTGCCGCCGCGCCGCGAACCGGCCCCGCGCCCGCCGCCGCGCCGACCCCGGTGGCCGAAGCGCTGGCCTATCTTCACCCCGCCGCACCGGCGGCGCCCGCTGCGCTGATGGCCCCCGACGATCTTGCGGACGCGCTGGAGATTGCCGATCTGTGCGACGGCGAGCTGCCGCACTGGTATCGCGACGACGCCGACGAAGCGTTCGCGACCTTCCCCGGCGAGCCCGAAATCGGACCGCCATAAGGCTGAACTTCCCTGAACTTTGGCCTGAACTTTGGCCTGAACCTTGACCCGCACTTTGGCCTGAACCTTGGTATCGCCCGAACCGCCGCTGCGGCGGATCAATTCACCGTCACGCCGCCCGGCACCCCGCGCATGCCCGATGCCGCGAACAGCACGCCGCCGCGCACCGCCTCGGGCGATCCGTCCAGCAGCGGCAGCATCACCAGCGGCCGCGTCACTTCGCTGTCGTCGTCGACGACCAGGCGCAGCGACGTCAGGCCCAGCGCGCCGCGCTCGGTCACCACGTCGCGGATCGCGTCCAGCGGCCAGGACAGCGTGCTGCCGCGGTACAGCCGCACGCCGTCGTGGAACACATAGGTTTCGCGCTGGCGCCACAGCCGGACGCTGGTCCAAAGGCCGAATGCCGCCGCCAGCATCGCCGCCGTCGCGACCGCATCGCCGAACAGGATCGCGCGCAGCATCTCGGCCGCGCCGTCGGCGCGCACCGGCCATGCCTGCCGCACTATCAGCCACGCCAGCAACAGCGCGCACAGCAATTGCCCCGCCAGCAGCGGCTTTGCCTTCAGCCGCGCGACCACGACGATCTTCCGGTCCCGATATGTCATCGCCCGCGTACATAGGTATCGCGGCGGCGGCGCGCCAGCGGCCCGCGCGAAATTGGGCGGTCGGCCCCTTTCCTACGGTGCCGTGCCGTGCAACCCCGGACGGCATGCTCCCCGCCATCATCCTGGCCGCCGTCGCATCGCGCCAGGTCGTCGTTTTTCTTCCTGCAGAGGTGACAAGTTTGACGAGTTCTGGATCGGCGCCCGGCGCCCTGCTTGACACCCGCACCGGCGCATCGCACCAACGGCCGGGGCAAAATGGGGGAGCGAAATCGGTGAAATATGGGCTGATGATGGCCGCGACCGCCGCCGCGCTGCTGGCGCCGGGCACGGCGGCCGCACAATATAATCCGGTCTTCATGGCCGATGTCATCGGTCAGGCGGTCGCGAACTCGATGAATTCCGGGATTCCCGAAAAATGCCTGAAGCTCGACTGGGAACCCACCGCCGAACAGGCGAAGCGCTTCACGGCGGAGGCCGAGCCCGCGCTCCGCGCCTATCTGGCGCTGGCCGCGAAGGACGCCGACCTGACCCCCGCCTATACCAACCGCAAGTTCGACCGGATGTGGGCGATCGACGGCACCGCGACCAAGGAGTTCGCCGCGATCCGCGACCCCTGGGCGGCGCGCGTCGACCGCATCGAACTGGTCGGCCTCCGCCTCGGCGGGATGAAGGTGCGCGGGCGCGGCCAGTGGCGCGCCTTTGCCGCCGACGGCAGCCTCATCGGCACCTATGACGGGCTGTTCCGCCGCAAGACCAAGGGGTTCGAGGTTTCCTCGCTCGACCTCTGGTCGCCGGGCAAGGAAGGCGACGCCAAGCCGCTGTCGGGCTTTTGCTACACCCCCGGCGATCACGAACAATGGGTGGAGGATGTCGCAAAGGCCGAGGCCGAACGCGCCGAACGCCGCGCGAAAAAGGCGGCCGAGCGCGCCGCGAAGGCGAAATGACGCGCCGAACGGCACGCCGCAAACTGCGGTGAAGCGAGGCCAGGCGATGGAACCCGCGGTCATGGCGGCCGTTATTGATGCGGTGCCGTCGTTCACCCTCTGGAGTCGCTGCCATCGCTGCCCGAACCCTTGTCGCTTATGGCCTTATTGCCCTGATGGTGGCGGCCGCGGCCATCGCGATCGCCTATCTGCGCTACAACAGCCGAAGCCGTAAAATCGAGCGCGGGCGGCGACGCGAGCGCGAGCGTGAGCAGCTTCGCAACCAGCAGCGGCAGGATCCGTAACCGCGAAGCGTCCCGGCGCCTCCTCGTTCAACTGGAAGGAGAAAGCCCATGCACGCCGTAACCGAAGGCGACCGCCGCAAGGAACTGACCACGCTGCTGCAGCAGATTCAGGCGCATCCCGAGCGCGACTGGAGCGCGGTGCGCACCCGGATCGCGACGCTCAACAAATTGATAAGCAAGCCTCCCCGGTCGCACTGAAGCGGCTCGTCGCGCCGCTGCGCCATCCCGCCGTCCCCGGCGCAACATTCGCCTGCCCCACCGGTTGCTTCCGACGAAGGGGCGGCCCTTTCCGGCTGCCCGCACGACAGGAGACACTCATGCGCAAGGCTCTCATCCTCCTCGCCGGCACCGCCGCACTCGCTGCCGCCCCCGCGTTCGCACAGGTCGGCGGGGTCGTCGGCGGCACCGTCGACACGACCGCGCAGGTCGGCACCGGCGCGGTCGGCGATACCCTCACCAACACGACGGCCCGCGTCGGCAGCACCGTCGACCGCGTCGACGGCACGGTGAACAAACAGCTCGACGCGACCAAGCTGACGCTTGCCACCCGCGATCAGGTTCGCGCCGGGGCGCAGGTCACCGACCGCGGCGGCAACAGCGTCGGGACGGTGCAGAGCATCGACGGCGACAATGCGATCGTGGTCGACGGCGGCAAGCTCTACAATATCCCGCTGGGTTCGCTCTATTCGCAGGCCGAGGGTGCGACCGGCACGCTCGTCACCAAGCTGCCGAGGGCGGACATCACCGCCCGGGCACAGGCCGGCGCAGAGGCGAGCACGCGCTAGCCCGCCGACCACCAGACTTTCGGAACACCGTGATTTGTGGGTCGCAGATCGCGGTCAAGGGACGGAGCCGGGGAAGCCCGGCTCCGTTTCGCTATCGCCCCGCCGTTCCGGGGAAATGGGCGCCCGCATGCACCTCGACCGACGCGCCCGCCGCCATCGGCACCGCCGCGCGGTCGAACCAGACGAAGCGCGCGGTCGGATCGGTCAGGTCGCGGTCGTACCGCGCCGCCGCCGCGGCCGCATCATATCCCATCCAGCCGAGCATCGCCGGAAAGATCTGGCTCGTCGAATGGCCCGATCGCGTCGCGGCGGCATAGCGCGCCGCCAGCCGGTCGGGCAGGAAAGCGAGCAGCGGCACCCGAAACTCGTCGGCGACCGCCTCGCGGCTGCAATGCGGCAGCGCGCCGGGCGTCAGATTCTGCCCATGGTCGGAGGTATAGACGATCGCCGCATCGTCGCGGTCGACGCCCGCCAGCAGCCGCGCGAAAAACTCCCGCTTCGACCAGCGCAGCGCCGTGTCATATTGCAGCGCGACCGGGCTGTCTGCGGGGATGGCGCCCGCCGGATAATGGTCGCGGTACTGAAAATGCACGCCGCGCAGCACGACGAAGGTAAAGCTCTTCCCCGGCCGCTTCATCCGCGCGTTCAGCGCATCGGCGATCCGCAGGTCGGTGTCGATCCCGCCGACCATCGGCCGATAGTCGTCGATCAGCGCGCGTTCGGGCGGCAGCAACAGATTCTGCGGCGCCCCCTCGGTCTGCCCCTCGATCAGCGCGGTGCGATACCCCGCCGCCTTCGCATAGCCCCAGATCGACGGCGTGGCGCGAAGGTCGGTCGCCGCCGACACGCGGCGCACCTCGACCCCCGAACGCAGCGCGACCTGCGCCGGTGCGCTGCAATGCCCCAGCGCGGCGGCGACCCCGAAGTCGAGATGCGCCACCCCGCGCAGCGTCGGTGCGATCAGCCGGGCGAACGGCTCGGCGGCGACGCTTTCGTCGACCAGCCAGATGATGTGGCGCGGCGGCGCGGCCTGCGGGTCCGGCGCCAGCGTCACCTCTGCCCGGGCCGGCGGCGGCGGCGCCCGCAGGATCCGCCCGCCCAGCGTATAGAGATTGCGCTCGGCCGCCTCGGGCCAAACCGGCGACGGCACAAGCAGCAGCGCGGCCAGCAGCACCCCGACGCCCGCATTGCGCGGCATCGCCCTTTGCCGTCGCGCCACGGCGCGCGCCGCGGCGAACAGCGCGATCGCCGCCGCCGCCTGCAGCGCGATCGACAGGAAATCGTCCGAAAACTGCCCCGCGGCATGATGGACCTGGCGGACCTCGGCCGCCATCCAGGCGAGCGATCCGCTGTCGATCAGCTCCGGAATGATCTGGCTATAGCCAAGGTTGATCAGGATCGACGCGCCCGCCAGCGTCAGCAGCAGCGCCGCCCAGCGCCGCGGAAACAGGATCAGCGCGGCCAGAAAGACCGCCGCCTGCAGGGTCAGGAACAGAAAGCCGACGATGGCGGCATCCCGGTCGCCCGCCGCAAAGCGATAGAGCACCGCGTGCGTAAGCTGGAACCGGTTGGCGATGGCATAGCCCGCGGCAAACAGCAGCAACGCCGCCGCCCATGCCGCGCCCGCGCTGTGCGCTCCTTTCAGCCATCTCTCCCGGTCCATGCCGCTGGGCTTACCGGCAAAGCCTTGCAAAAACGCCAATGCCCAAAACGGAAATGGCCCGCCCGAGGGGATGGGGCGGGCCAGTTTCAGTGCCGGGGCGCCGGATCGCGCCGTCGGCCATCTGATTGTCCGGGGTTATTCGGCTTCTTCGAACAGGTCGACCGCGTTCGCGGCGTTCGCCGACAGGCGTACCGTGTCGCCTTCGACCGCGGCGACCAGGCCGGCGGGAAGAAAATGATGCTTGCCATCGCCGCTGTCGGCTTTGGTCAGCTTGATCCGTTCGCCGTCAAGATGATCGACGGTGCCGATATGGACGCCGTCGGCGCCGATGACATTCATATGTTCCTTGATCGCGCTATGGTCATGCTCGGCCATGATGGTCTCCTTTTCGCTTCGAGGGATGGAAGCGACGGACATCATACGCGCCGCACCCGAGTCGGCTCCACTACGTTCGACAAAATGCCCCAAAGCCGCGCCCGCTTCCCAAGCAGGCGGCCCGCCGCTAGCGTGACGGGATGCGCACACTCCTCTCCCTCGCCGCGCTCGCGCTTCTTGCCGCACCGCTTCCCGCGGCCGCCTGCTCGGTCGCGAGCGGATATCGCGTTCCCACCAATCTGGAACTGGTCCAGCGGGCCGACCTGATCCTGCTCGCCGACGTCGTCGATGGCGCGAGCGCACCGGGCAGCGAGGAGGAGATGCAGATACGCATCCGCCCGATCGCCGCGCTGAAGGGCACGATCCCGACCGGCCCGATCACGCTTCCGGGGGCGATGCTCGACGGCGCTACCGAGCTCAGCAATCCCTACGACCTCGAACAGCCCCATCCGCAAAGCCTGGCGGGTGCGTGCATCCGCTATGCCTTTCCGCACGGCTCGCGCGTCCTCTTCTTCCTGAAAGCCGACGGCGATGGCTGGGCTCCCAGCGCGCCGCCGTTCAGCCGCTGGGCCGAAGATGCGCTCGGCGACGATGCGCCGTGGCTGCAGGCCGTCCGCTTCTATGCCGAGGTCGGCGCGCTTCCCGAAGGCGAGCGCAAGGCCGCGATGACGGCGCGCCGCGACGCACTGAAGGCGCAGGACAGCGATCCCGTCGCTCAGATCGTCGCCGCCGACATCGACCGCCAGCTCGCCGGTCCCAACAAGCCGCTGCGGAAAGAGCTGCCGCCGCCGCCTGCAAACTAGCGCCGCGCACGCCAGCCGCGATCGCAATTTTGACCGAAATCAAGGAACGGGCGGCAGAGTCGCGCGAAAGCGGGTCATCACGAAAGGAGACCCGCCATAACCAATCATCTGACCCAGGCACCCGTCCTGATCTTCGCCTTCATGATGGCCAGCTTCATGCTCATCCTCGGCCCGATCGCGGTCGCCGACATATTGCGCAAGCCGCGATAAGGATCAGGGCGCGCCGCGCGGCTCATCGTCGTCGATGCCGCCCGGCCCCAGCTCGCCATCCTCGTCATCGTCGCTGCGTTCGCCGCGATACGCGTCCATGTCGATCCGGCCCGACCGCTCCATCTGGCGCATATGGTCGACCAGATCCGGGGCATCGTCGCTCTCGTCGCGCGCCTTTGCCTTGCGGCTGTCGCCCAGCGGGCGCTCGCGGCGCGCGGCCTCGGCGACGGTCTGCGCCTGCGCCTCTTCGTCCTGCTGTTCGCGGTTAAGCGCCTCGGGCGCTTCGATTTCGGCTTTTCCGGGATTCTCGACCATGATCGGCTCCTATTGCGGTAGCCGAAAAACGCACGATACCGCGCCGCCGTTCCTCAGGCCGCGGCGGCGAGCACCTTCGCCTCGATCACCCGAATGAAAACGTCGGGATCCTGCGCGCCGGGGATCAGCATTCGCCCGCCCAGGATGAAGGCCGGAACGCCGGTCACATTCTGGTCGGCCCAATAGGCCTCCTCCACGCGAACCATCTCGCCATAATCGTCGCCCGACAGGATCGCGGCGGCGCGTACCGGGTCGAGCCCGACCGACGCCGCTACATCGGCAAGCACCTGATGGTCGCTGACATCGCGATTGTCGGTGAAGTGCGCGGTAAACAGCGCGACCTTCAGCGCCGTCTGCACGCCCGTCGCGCCCGCCTGCTCGGGGTCTTCCAGCGCGCCTGCCCAGGTCAGCAACCGGTGCGCGTCAAAGCTGTTCCGCATGCGAAAGTCCGGTCCGCGATTGAAGGCGAAACCCAGATCGGCCGCGACCCCCGCCATCTTGCCGCTGTTCGCGCGGCTCTGTTCGGCGCTGATCCCATATTTGCGCATCACATGCTCGGCGGCATCCTCGCCGCCGGGCGGCATATCCGGATTGAGTTCGAAGGGATGCCACTGCACGCGAAAGGCCAGACGTCCCTCGAAATGCGCCATCACCTTCTGGAACTTCAGCCAGCCGATGATGCACCAGGGGCACATCACGTCGGAAACGATATCGACCGACAAGCGTGGCACGTCCGTCACGGCAACTCTCCTGCCGGCACGGCGATCGCCCTGCCCTTGAAATCCGTTCCTGACCGCCGCTTCACTCCGATGGTGTACGGCGATCCTTGCCCGAGCGGCGATCGCTCTGCCGTCTTTCCGGGCCGGTATAGTCGGGATCGTCGGCAACCCGCCGTTCCCCTGCGCGCCGGTCAGCCGGTCTGCGCGTCTTGTCATTCGCCATCTGCTCCCCCCTCCACCAAAAGGAAAACTCAAGCGACCCGCGGTCAGTTACTCACATTATTGTCAGAAAGACAAGCCGAGGCGGCTTTGCGGCGAGAGCGGACATGAACGGACGGCACGCCCCCTCAATGCACCGTGTCGATCGGCGCCTCGGCCTGCGCGGCGCCTTGCGGGCGCGACAACACCCACCAGCTTCCGGCCATCAGCGCGACCGACAGCGCCTCGATGATCATCGCCTGCACGATGCCCGGATTGACGATATCGCCCATCCCCACGCCGATCAGGCGGCCGATCAACGCCGTGCCATATAGCGCCGCCGGCACCAGCAGTGCGCGCGTCCAGCCGGGCGCCAGCGCGCCGACCGCCGCGCCGCCGGCCGCGACCAGGAAAAAGGCCGACAGGTCGGCCCGCACCGTATTCGCCGCCGCGCCCTCGATCCCGATGCCGAAGGTGTCGACGAAGGTCGTCGGGTCCAGAATGCCCTGTATGCCGAGGATGGTGAAAAAGACGGCCCACAGCAGGACCGCGCCGCGCAAAACCAGATTGACCATATGCCTTCTCCCCAGGTTGCAGCGGAGGCTGCTGCATCAAGGGAGAAAGTGCAATCTATTCCGCAGGAAAAGTCTCTTCGATCCAGCCGCCGCCAAGCACGCGGCTCTCGTCGGCCGCGTCATAGAGGACCGCCGCCTGCCCCGGCGCGACGCCATATTCGGGCGCCGCGAACAGCAAGCGGTCGCCCGCGACATGCGCGGGCACCGGCCTGGCCATGCTGCGCACCTTCGCCAGCACCGACCGCCCTTCGACCGCACCCAGCCAGTTTGCTTCGCCCAGGCGCGCGCCGGAAACCGCCAGCGCGCGTCGGGGGCCGACGACGACCTGCTTCTTGTCGGCATCCAGGCGGACGACATACAAAGGCTCGGCCTGACCGCCGATCTCGATCCCGCGCCGCTGGCCGACCGTGTAGTGGATCAGCCCCTTGTGGTTGCCGAGGACGTCGCCGTCGACATGGACGATCTCGCCCTGATCGTCGGCCTCGGGGCGCAGCTTCCGGACCAGCGTGGCATAATCGCCGTCGGGAACGAAGCAGATGTCCTGGCTGTCGGGTTTCCCCGCGACGCCAAGCCCCAGGTCGCGCGCGATCTCGCGCACCACGCTCTTCTCAAGTCCGCCAAGCGGAAAGCGCAGAAAGTCGAGTTGCTCCTGCGTCGTCGCGAACAGGAAATAGCTCTGATCACGGGCCGGATCGACAGCGCGGTGAAGCTCGGCACCCGCAGGCCCCATCACGCGGCGAACATAGTGGCCGGTCGCCAGGCAGTCGGCGCCCAAATCCTTCGCAAGCTGAAACAGATCGGTGAACTTCACCCCCATGTTGCACCGGACGCACGGGATCGGGGTTCGGCCCGCCAGATATTCGTCGGCGAACTGGTCGATCACCGTATCGCGAAAGCGGCTCTCATGATCATGGACATAATGCGCGAAGCCCAGCCGGTCGGCGACCGCACGCGCATCGCGAATGTCCTGGCCCGCACAGCAGGCCCCGACGCGCTTTGCCTTCGCGCCATGATCATAGAGCTGAAGCGTCACGCCGATCACTTCGGCGCCCGACCGCGCCGCGAGCGCGGCGACCACGCTCGAGTCGACTCCGCCCGACATCGCGACGACGATTCGGCGGTCCTTCAGCGGCATCGGAAGCTGAAAGTCGACCTGCGCTGCGGTCGAAAAAGGGGAAATCGTCTCGATCATCGTCGCCGCCATCTAGGGATCGATACGCCAAAATGCCAGCTTTTCCGCGCGAAGCGTCAAGATATTGACGCCGGTTAAGCTTCGCTAACAGGTACTGAAACGGGCATTTACGGGACCTTAGGCCCTGTCGGCTAGACCGGCAGCATGAACGCCAACCCGTCAAATATTCCGCAGCTTCCCGGCGCGGCCAGCCTGTCGAGCCCCGGCTTCGATATATTGCTGGCGGTATCGGCTGCACGCCAGGCAGCGCTGCCGACGGTGCGGATGCTGAAGGCGCGGGCGACTCGCGAGGTTCATGCGACGCGCGTTAACGCGCTCAGCCATTTCCTTGCCGCTGCTCCCGCCGCGACGGAACAAACCGCCGTGCGGCCCGTTCGCTTCTTCGATCTGTCCGATGAAGCCCACGACCTGCCCGAAACTATGAATAGCCTGTTTACCAGAGGGTTTCAGTCGATGTTGAGTCCCTCCGATATAGACCCCTGGTTGTCGGTCAATCCGATCCCCCACGACGAAGACAATATGGAATGAACATGATCGAGAATCAGAAAATCCGGCCCGCTCAGGTCATCGGTCCGCTCGGTGAACCGCTGACGCTCGACTCGCTGCCGCCTGCGAACACCACGCGCTGGGTCGTTCGCCGCAAGGCAGAGGTCGTCGCCGCGGTCAACGGTGGTCTCCTGACCGTCGACGAGGTCTGCGAACGCTATGGCCTGACGCTCGAGGAGTTCGCCGGCTGGCAGCGATCGATCGATCGCAGCGGAATGCCGGGGCTGCGCGTCACGCGCATCCAGCACTACCGCGACCTCTACGAGCGTCAGCAGCGCTTCTGATCAAGAGGACGCACCTTAGGGTCATGAAGAGGGCGCCTGCGGGCGCCCTCTTTTTTGCCTGAAAGCCGCCGATTCACGCCAAAAATCCTCTTTCGTTTCAGGATTTTGACAGAAGGCGTGCAACCCTCGCGTTCATCCGGCGTTAAGTCCTGCAGTCAACTTTGGAGAAAATTCGACATGCGCAAGACGATCATTGCCCTCGCCGCCGTTTCTGCCCTCTCGCTCGGCGCCTGCCAGAGCAAGCAAGCTGACAAGGTCGAGGACCAGGCCGAAGCACAGGCCGATGCGATCGATGCCCAGGCCGACGCGATGCCTGAAGGCCCCGCGAAGGAAGCCACCGAAGCCAAGGCCGACGCAGTCGAAGCTGCCGGCGAGGAAAAGGCGAACGCGATCGACGACAAGGGCGAGATCGCTCCGTCGGAAGTCGGCAAGGCGCCTGCAACGGACCCCGCCAAGAAATAACCCATTCCCGGGTCGCGGAAAGGGCGCCGGAGCCAGTCTCCGGCGCCCTTTCTCATGTCCTCCCGTTTCGCGACAACACGGCGCGCCACGGGAATTTTCCATTTTTGTGATCCATGTCACCGCGACGTCATGACGCCGCGTCTAGAGAGAGGTCGTGGGGAAGCGCTATTTCGCAGCCTTGCACTCTCCCGCCGCGGTTAGCGACCCGCCGCGGCGGGGGAGACCAGGTCAAGCGCCCGGGCGCCCCTACGCTCCCAATTGATCGAGCACATCCTGTACGCCGCGCGCGTCCTGATCGGCACGTAGCGCCGCGATCGCGGTCTCCACATCCAGGCAATATTCGGCGACCCCGGCGCTCTCGCTCTTCCACGTCCCGCCGAGCGCATGCACCAGCCCCACCGCGGCGCGATTCTCCGACAAGGTATGTACGTCCAGCCCGGTGACCCCTTCGGCGCGGCAATCGACCAGCAATGCGGCGGTCATCATCCGCGCCAGCCCCTTTCCATGGAAGGCATCGAGGACCGCAACCGAATATTCGCCGACGCGGCCATCGTGGACGTGCCGAACCGCGTGCACTGCGCCGATCGCCGGCCAGCCGGGGCATTCGGTGCAAATCGCGCCCCACGCAATGTGATCATGTCCGTCGACGTCGGCCAGCCGGTGCACCACCGCGTCGGGAAGCGCGGGCGCGGGGGAAAAGAAGCGCAGATAGCGCGCCTCGGCCGATAGCTTTGCGATCCCCTCTCGAATCCGCTCTTCGTCGTCGGGCGTAATCGTGCGCAGGCACACGCGCGTGCCGTCGGCGAGCGCGCTATGTATGATGATGCCGTCGAGCGGCCTGGCGCAGGCGCTGACCATCATTGCATCCCCTATCCGGCGGTCGTTCGCGAAGCTAACCTGCCGCCGTACGACTCGCAACCGTGCCGAAACCACCAGCGCAGCCCGCCACTCCACCACCAATGCCGGGATCATCATCGCGATGCGGGTGAGGCATCTTGATACGCCGCATATTTTTTTCCGATGCGACGGATTAAAGGGAGGCTCAGCGCGTAAATATCATATGAGCGCGAATCCATCCCGCGTCGTCGACCTGCTGCCTGCGCTCACGCGCTACGCACGCCGGCTGACGCGCGATGATGACGAGGCCGCCGACCTGGTCCAGGAAGCGCTGGTATCGGCCTATGCCAACGCCAACCAGTATCAGCCGGGGCGCTCGCTTCGCATCTGGATTTTCGCGATCCTTCACAATGCCTTCGTCAGCCGCGTTCGACATGATGCGGTGCGCAAACGCTATGGAGCGGAGGCCGAAACACCCGTCGCGCTGCCGTCGCCGCAGGAACAATCGGTCCGGCTGCGCGAGGTTGCCGAAGCGCTCGACCTGTTGCCCCCGGATCAGCAACAGGTGCTCCACCTCGTCGCCGTGGAGGGGCTTTCCTATCAGGAGGCGGCCGACGCGATCGGCGTTCCCATCGGGACTTTGGTGTCGCGCCTGTCGCGTGCGCGGGCCCGTCTGCGCGCGATCGAGAGTGGCGACGCCGACGATCACGCACATTTGCCGCTTCGCATCGTGGAGAATTGAGCCATGCAACAGGTCACGATCACCGAATGCGATCTTCAGGCCTATGTCGACGACCAGCTCGACCCCGCCGGGCGGCTGGAGGTTGCCGACTATCTGGTTCGTCATCCCGACGTCGCGGCGCGTGTGCTGGAGGATCTGGGCTTTCGCGACGCGATGCGCACGCTTGCGGGGGAGAGCGAAACCGCGATCCCGACCGCCGCGATCGACCAGGCACGGCGGCTCGATGCCGTATTGGGACGCAAGCGCGCGATCGAGCGGCTGGGACGCGCAACACCGCTCGCCGCGGCGCTCGCCGTTATGAGCATCACCGCTGCGACCTGGCAGTTTGCCGACTTTTCCTCACGCGCGCGCGCTGCGGTTCCGGCGCTGGTCAAGGAAGCGCTGATGTCGCAAAAGACCGCGCAGATTCGCGCCCATATGGCGTCGCAGCCCGAAACGACCCATTTCGACGCCAGGGCGGTACGCACCGCGACGCACATCGACATCCCCGACCTGCCCGCCGACTGGCGCATCCTCGACGCACAGCTCTTTCCCTCGGACTATGGGCCCAGTCTCCAGATGGTGATCGACACCGGCGGCGACGAGCCGGTGTCGCTGTTCGCCGCGCGCACCACCGCCGATTTTCCCGAAGACCCGCAGACGAAGGTCATCGGCGGGCAAGCGGTCGGATATTGGTCGCACGAAGGCAATGTCTATGCACTGACGGGCGACCAATCGGCGGACCGCATCGCCGAACATGCCGAAGATCTCGCGAATGGTCAGGACGGCAGCTAGATGATCCGCGCCATTCGACAGTCCGCCACGCCATTCCGGGGAACCGATGGATAGACGCGAAACCCGGGTCGCGGCGTCCTGCAACGGCGTGGCGAAGGAGCTGCTCTGCGTCCGCGAGCTGCCGGGCGGAGACCTGTTGATCCTGCTCCGCAACACCGAATATCCGATCCAGATCGGCGGAAAGGCCCGCCAGGTCGTCGAACAGCGCTATTCGATCCACCGCGATGCCAAGGCGCAGCAGGTAGTGATCAAGCATTCGCTCCGCATCGCCGGCGGACGGATCGTCACCATCGCCAGCTTTGCCGACGCAATGGGGGATGCACGGGCTTGGCCCGTCTTCTCGCGCCTTGCCCCGGACCTGCGGTCCGATCGCTTCGACCTCAAGGCCCCGGCGTCCCTCAACACGCTCGACATGGGCGATTACGACCCCCGCATGCAAAGCCTTTGCTATGCGGTCGTCGCCCATCGACGCCAGGCGCTGTCTCCCGCCGCGGACACCCTGCCGATCGCGCTGGCGCGCCTGTCCTTTCGCGAGTTCGATATTTCGGTCGTCGCGCGCATCCTGCCCCAGCCGACGACCGACGGGGCGCTGATGCATCATCGCGCGCAAGCACCGATGGCGGGAGCGACGAACGAAGCCATGAGCGAAGCCGAGCTCGCCCAACATCTCGATGCCGCGCTCCGCCAGCTTATCGCCGTTCCCGCGCCGCGCGAGCAGGCGGCGGAATAGGCCTCGCCCTCAAACCGCCTCGACAGCGACGCGTGTCAGGCATCGTCCCCCATCCGCAGCGCGGCGATGAACGCCTCCTGCGGAATATTGACGTTGCCATATTCGCGCATCCGCTTTTTGCCTTCCTTCTGCTTTTCCAGCAGCTTCTTCTTGCGGGTCGCGTCGCCGCCATAGCATTTGGCGGTCACGTCCTTGCGCAGCGCGGCGATGGTTTCGCGGGCGATCACCTTGCCGCCGATCGCGGCCTGGATCGGAATCTTGAACATGTGGCGCGGGATCAGGTCCTTCAGCCGCTCGCACATGCCGCGACCCCGGCTTTCGGCGCTGCCGCGGTGAACGATCATGCTCAGCGCGTCGACCGGCTCGTTGTTGACGAGGATGCTCATCTTGACCAGGTCGCCGGGCCGGTGGCCGATCTGGTGATAGTCGAACGAGGCATAACCGCGGCTGATGCTCTTCAGCCGGTCATAGAAATCGAACACCACCTCGTTGAGCGGCAGGTCATAGGTGATCTGCGCACGGCCGCCGACATAGGTCAGATTCTTCTGAATGCCGCGACGGTCCTGGCACAGCTTCAGGATCGGGCCCAGATAATCGTCGGGCACGTAAATGACCGCCTCGATCCACGGTTCCTCGATCTCGTCGATCCGGTTCGGGTCGGGCATGTCGGCGGGGTTGTGGAGTTCGATCTCCTTCGCCGCCTCATTCTTGGTGTGGCCCAGCTTCAGCTTGTAGACCACCGATGGCGCGGTCGTGATCAGGTCCAGGTCATATTCGCGCGTCAGCCGCTCCTGGATGATTTCCAGGTGCAACAGGCCAAGGAAGCCGCAGCGAAAGCCAAAGCCCAGCGCCGCCGAACTCTCCATCTCGAAGCTGAAGCTCGCGTCGTTCAGGCGCAGCTTCTGGATGCTCTCGCGCAATTTCTCGAAGTCGTTGGCGTCGGTCGGAAACAGGCCGCAGAACACGACCGGCTGGACTTCCTTGAACCCCGGCAGCGGCGCGGCGGCGGGCTTTTTCGCGTCCGTCACCGTGTCGCCGACGCGCGCCTGCGCGACGTCCTTGATCTGCGCGGTGATGAAGCCGATCTCGCCCGGACCGATTTCGGTGAGTTCCTCGCGCTTCGGCGTGAAACAACCGACGCGATCGATCAGGTGGGTGGTGCCCGCCTGCATGAACTTGATCTGCTGCCCCTTCTTGAGCACGCCGTCGACGACGCGGACAAGGATGACGACGCCCAGATAGGGGTCGTACCAGCTATCGACCAGCATCGCGACCAGCGGCGCCGATGCATCGCCCTTCGGCGGCGGAATCTTGGTGACGATGGCTTCCAGCGCTTCCTCGATACCGATGCCGGCCTTCGCCGATGCAAGAACGGCATCGTCCGCGGGCAGGCCGATGATATCCTCGATCTCGGCCTTCACCTTGTCGACATCGGCCGCCGGCAGGTCGATCTTGTTGATCACGGGCACGATCTCATGGTCATGCTCGATCGACTGATAGACGTTGGCCAGCGTCTGCGCCTCCACGCCCTGCGCCGCGTCGACGACCAGCAGCGCGCCCTCGCAAGCCGCCAAGCTGCGCGACACTTCATAGGCGAAGTCGACGTGCCCGGGCGTGTCCATCAGGTTGAGTTCGTACGTCTCACCGTCCTTGGCGGTATATTTGAGGCGCACCGTCTGCGCCTTGATCGTGATCCCGCGCTCCTTCTCGATGTCCATATTATCAAGGACTTGTGCGGACATCTCGCGCGCGGTCAGTCCCCCGGTGAACTGGATCAGCCGGTCCGCCAGCGTCGACTTGCCATGGTCGATATGCGCGATGATCGAAAAGTTACGGATATGCGAGAGAGGAGTTGTCATGCCGCGCGCGTTAGCAGCGGAAATGCGCGCTGTCAGCAGCCGAAGCTAAACAGCGGTCTGGCGCGCGCGGTAACGCCTCACCGCGATCGCCGGCCCGCCGTTCGTCGAAGCGCGATTGCCGACGCCGCCGCGCACGCTAGCGTCATGCCGGCAACAGGGAGAGCCATCATGCACCGCGCCTTTACCGCCCTTCTTCTGACCGCGCTGACATGCACGGCACCCGCATCCGCGCAGACGCTGCTGGTCGGGAACAAGGGCGAGGATACGCTCAGCCTCATCGCGCTCGCCTCTGGACAGGAACTCGCGCGGCTTCCGACCGGCAAGATGCCGCACGAAATCGCGATTTCGCCGGACGGCAAACAGGCGGCGGTCGTCGCCTATGGCGCGACGACGATCGACATCGTCGACATCGCGAAGCGGACGAAGATCCGGACCATCGACCTCAGCCCGAACCAGCGTCCGCACGGGCTCCTGTGGCTTTCCGACGGACGGCTCGTCGCGACGACCGAGGCGAGCCAGTCGGTCGCGATCGTCGCCCCTGACGGAACGCTGACCTCGATCGCGACCGGACAACAGGGATCGCACATGGTGGTGGTCGCACCCGACAACCGCACCGCCTATGTCGCCAATATCGCGTCCGGAACGGTCAGCGTGCTCGACCTTCGGGACGCGAAAAAGCTTCGCGACCTTCCCGTCGGCGGCAAGCCCGAGGGGCTGTCGCTGACCCGCGGCGGACGCGAATTGTGGGTGGGCGACCTGTCGGCTCCGCGCGTGTCGATATGGGATACCGCAAAGGGTGAGAAGATCGCCGAACAGACGGTCGATCCCGTCGCGATCCGCGTGCTGACAAGCCCCGACGGCAAATGGGTCGCGACCAGCAATATCGGCGCCGGATCGATCAGCCTGTTCGACGCCGAAACGCGGGCACTGGTGAAGACGATCCAGGTGTCAGAAGGCGATGCGGCGCGGCAGGTGACGCTGCTGTGGGGCCTCGACGGCAAGCGTATCTATGCGGCCGAGACCGGCGTCGACAAGGTAGCGGAAATCGACGTCGCGAGCGGCAAAGTGCTGCGCCGGATCGCGGCGGGCAAAAATGGCGACGGGCTGGCGATCGCACCGTAGCGGGCTTTTGACTGCCCATCTTCCGCGTCACCCCGGACCTCATCCGGGGTCCGCCTTCCTCGTCAGCCGAAGTCCCCGACGAGCCACAGCGACAGCCCTGCCGGCGGCTCGCTCGGCGGCGCATCGACAACATGCCGCGCCGCATCGGCCCGCGCGCGGTCCAGGATCGTGGCGGGGACGCTCGCTGCATGAAATATCCGGTCGGCCTCGCCCAACAGACGCGCCGCGCGAAGCGTCAGATCGTCGGGATCGGCGCTCGTCACGCGAATAATGTGGAGACCGCCGGGCGCAGCACGCTCGTCGCCCGCCAGCCACGCATCGACCTTGTCCGCCGCCTCGGCGTTGAGCGGATCGAGCGCTCCGCCGCTCGCCAGCGCGCCGTCGATCGCGCGGCGACGGTCGGCGGCGGCGGGCCAGCGCGCCTTCATCGCCTCGCGCGCCGCATATAGTGCCGACGCCAGCGCACCCAATCGTGCCGGCAGCATAACCTCGACACGCTGCCGCACCGCCTTGGCCAGTCCGGCTGACGCACCGCCGGTCCCGATCGCGATGGTGACCGGCGCGCGGTCGACGATGGCGGGCGTGGTGAAATCGCAAAGATCGGGCCGATCGACGACATTGACGAGCAGCCCGCGCGCACGAAGCGCCGTCGCCGCGGCCTGCGCCGCGTCCTCATCGTCCAGTGCGACGAAAGCGATCGTAGCGCCCTCTTCCCAGGCCGGAACGATGCGCCCGCCCGCACGGACGATCAGCCGCGCCTTGGCATCGGCAGCCTCCCCCTCCCCGACCAGCACAACCGTACGGCCGGACAGGTTCAGAAAGATGGGAAGCTGCTGCATGGGCGATCCATAGCAAACCCCTCCCCCATCGGGGAGGGGGGTGGGTCAATCGATCCAGTCGGGCACGCGCTCAGCGGCCATGATCGTCGAAGCGGCGATACGGTCGGCCACCTTGATATAACGGTCGCCGTCGACCAGCACCTCGGGCACCAGGCTGCGGCTGTTATAGGTCGACGCCATCGTCGCGCCATAGGCGCCGGCGGTACGGAAGATCGCAAGATCGCCCGATTCCACCGTGTCGATCACGCGATCGCGGGCGAAGGTGTCGCCGGTCTCGCACACCGGGCCGACGATCGACGCGGTCATCTTTTCGCCCGTCGGCTTGACCGCGACGAAATCATGATAGGCGTCATAGAGCGCGGGGCGGGCCAGATCGTTCATCGCCGCGTCGACGATCACGAACGGATTGGTCGCGCCGGGCTTGACCCACAGCACCTCGGTCAGCAGCACGCCGGTATTGCCCGCAATGACACGGCCGGGCTCGAACATCAGCGTGACGTCCCAATCCTTGGTCACGCGCGCGACCATCGCGCCATATTCGGCGGGGCTCGGCGGATTGTCTTCCGGCCGATAGGGAACGCCCAGGCCGCCGCCCAGGTCCACGTGAGTAATGCTGTGTCCCGCCGCGCGCAGGTCGGCGACAAGACGACCGACGCGTTCGAACGCGGCCTCCAGCGGATCCAGGCTGGTAAGCTGGCTACCGATATGCAGCGCGACGCCGCGCATCTGCAGCCCCGGCAGCGCCGCGAGGCGGCCGAAGATTTCGGGCGCGGAGTCGATGCCGACGCCGAACTTGTTCTCGGCCTTGCCGGTCGAGATCTTCGCGTGCGTGCCGGCGTCGACGTCCGGGTTGACGCGCAGCACGGCAGGGGCGGTCATTTCCTTGGCGAGCGCGATCTCGGCGAGCGCGACGCCCTCCGGCTCATGCTCGATGTTGAACTGGCCGATACCGCGGTCCAGCCCTTGCGCCAGTTCGGCGCGGGTCTTTCCGACGCCGGAAAAGACGATGTCCTGCGGCGCCATGCCCGATGCCAGCGCGCGTTCCAGCTCGCCGCCCGAAACGACGTCGGCGCCATAACCCTGCCGCGCGAGGACGCGCAGCACGCCCAGGTTGGGATTGCACTTGATCGCAAAGGCGATGTGCTTCTTCGGAATGTCCTTCAGCGCGTCCGCGAACACCTGTGCATGGCGTTCGAGGGTCGCGCGCGAATAGACATAGACGGGCGTGCCGATTTCTTCGGCAATGCGCGGCAGCGGAATATCTTCGGCGTGCAGGACGCCGTTACGCAGTTCAAAATGGTCCATCGAAGGAAGTCCTGAATTTTTGGCTCAGCCCGGAGGCGGCAAGTCGAAATCGTCTGGTTCGCGTTGCTCGGACCGTTTGAGAAGTTCGTCGCTGCGCGCGGGCCGGGCCTGCGCGTCAGGCGTCGTGAGTTCCTCCGTGGTTGGGGCGCGCTTGGCGCCGACGGGAATCGCCGGAGCCGGCTGGTTCGCCGGCGGCTTCAGATCTTCCTTCGCACCGCACGCGCCAAGAAGCGCGCCAGCGGCGAGGGTTGCAACGATCAGGCGGCTCTTCGCCATCAATCCTGTCCTTCCAGCGCGGCGCGCGCCGCGGTAATGGCTTGCCTTACCCGTTCGGGCGCCGTGCCGCCATAGCTGGTGCGGCTGGCGACCGATGCCTCGACGGTCAGCGCGGCCAGCGCCGCCGGCGTCACCGCCGAATGGATCGCCGACGCTTCGCCGATGGGAAGCTGCGACAGTTCAACGCCCAATTGCTCCGCGCGTTTCACGCAGGAGCCGACGATATGGTGCGCCTCGCGGAACGGCACGCCGGCTTCGCGCACCAGCCAGTCGGCCAGGTCGGTCGCGGTCGAGAAGCCCGAGGCCGCGAGCGTACGCATCCGATCGGTACGAAAGCTGAGCGTCTCGACCATCCCGGTCATTGCCGCGAGCGACAGCGCAAGCGCGTCGAAGGCGCCGAACACCGTCTCCTTGTCGTCCTGCAGATCCTTCGAATAGGTGAGCGGCAAACCCTTTACGATGACGCTGAGGCGCTGAAAGGCGCCAAGCAGCAGGCCAGCGCGACCGCGCACCAGTTCGGCCGCGTCGGGGTTGCGCTTTTGCGGCATGATCGAGCTGCCGGTCGACCAGGCGTCGGGCAGACTCACGAAGCCGAAGGGCTGGCTCGCCCAGATCACGACCTCTTCGGCCAGGCGCGACAGGTGCAGCGCGGCGATCGATGCGGCGGCGCAGAATTCCAGCGCGAAGTCGCGGTCCGATACGGCGTCGATGCTGTTCGCCATCGGTCGGTCGAAACCGAGCGCGGCTGCGGTCGCGTCGCGGTCGAGCGGAAAGCTCGTGCCCGCCAGCGCCGCGGCGCCGAGCGGCGATTCGTTCAGACGCTTCCGCGCGTCGGCAAAGCGGCCGCGATCGCGTTCGAACATCGCGACATAGGCCAGCAGATGATGGCCCAGCGTCACTGGCTGTGCGACCTGCAGGTGCGTGAAGCCCGGCATGATGCTGTCCGCATGTTCCTCGGCGCGCGCGAGCAGTGCGGTCTGGATCGCCTTCAGCCCGGCGTCGATCCGTCCGCACGCGGTGCGTACCCACAAGCGAAAGTCGGTCGCGACCTGGTCGTTGCGCGAGCGTGCGGTGTGGAGACGCCCGGCGGCCTCGCCCACCAGCTCCTTCAGCCGCGACTCGACCGTCATGTGGATGTCTTCAAGGCTGAGGTCGACCGGCACGCCGCTTTCGGCGAACTCGTCGGCGATCGTCGCCAGGCCGCGGTCGATGACCACCGCATCCTCGGCCGCGATGATCCCGCTCGCGCCCAGCATCGCGGCATGCGCGCGGCTCGCGGCGATATCCTCTTCCCACAGACGCTTGTCGACCGGGATGGAGGCGTTAATCTCTTGCATGATCGCAGCGGGTCCGCCACCGAAGCGGCCGCCCCACATGCTGTTGCTGTCCGGAGTATCCGCCATTCGTCACGCCCTGAACAAAATGCTGCTTATCCTGCCGCTCGCGCTGGCCGGATCGGTAATCGCGGGCTGCGATAGGCAAAAGCCCGGTCAGGAGCAAGCGGCAGCGCCCCAAGCAAATATTTCGTCCGGTGAAGCGAAGGATGCGCGCGGCGTCGAGACGTTTCAGCACCAGGTCGATCGCGCCAACGCCGGCAAGCTTGCACCCGCCGCCGCCTTTCGCGGCCCCGACGACGCGCCGCTGACGCTGGCGGCGTTCCGGGGCAAGCCGGTGCTCGTCAATCTGTGGGCGACATGGTGCGCGCCCTGCGTCGCCGAAATGCCGACGCTCGACGCGCTCGCGGCGAAGGAGGGCAACCGCATGACCGTCGTCGCGGTCGCGCAGGACCTGCAGGGCGCGGCGGTCGTCGACCCCTGGTTCCAGAAGGCCGGGCTGAAAGCGCTCCAGCCCTATCTCGATCCGCAGAACGCCTTACTCGATGCGGCGAACAGCGCGCTGCCGACCAGCATCTTCTATGACGCCCAGGGCCGCGAGCTCTGGCGCGTGATCGGCGCGATCGACTGGGAGGGCGAAGAAGCACAGGCCCTGCTCGCGGAGGGCCTTGCCGCCAAATAAGAATGCGCCGGCACGACGGCCGGCGCACTCCCCCTTTCGGGACCCCGATGCTTAGTCGGCGCGGGTATGGCCGCGTTCGGCGCGGTTGCCCGTTTGGCCGGCCTGCGCTGCCGGAGCCTTCTGCGGCGCGGGTTCGGCGCTCGCCGGCTGGCTCGCAGCGTCTTCCTGACGTTCGGCCGTGTCCTTGAGCTGGCCCTTCGTCATGCCGGTGACAAGGACGTCGCCCGACCCGGCAAAGCTCGCGGCGGGAAGCGTCGCGACGCGGTTGCCGACCTCGACCGTCACCGCCTCGACCACGCCGCGACCGGTCTGGCGCAGTTCCTGCACATAGCCGATCACCTTTCCGCGCGGATCGGTGACGGGCATGCCCGGTGCGACCGCGAACATGCCTTCGCCGCTCGCCGCGCCGCTGCCCGCGGCCGCCAACTGACCGAGGCTGCCCTGAAAAGCGCCCGCGGCCGAGCCCGCACCGCTCGCGGTGCCCGAAACGCCCGACACCGCGCCGCCGGCCTGATCGCGCACATTGCCGACCGCGCCGCGCGCCGTGCCGGTGACGGTCGAGGCCGTGCCCTGAACCGTACCGACGGCGCCGCGCGCGGTCTGGCCGACATAGTCGGTGCCGACCGCCTGCGCGTCGAGGCTGCCGTTACCCGAAGCACCGCCCGATCCTTTGGTGCTGCCACCGATCGGGTTGCCGAGCAGATTGCCGTTGCCGTTCGCCGAGCCCTTGCCGTTCGCGTCGGCTCCACCCTTGCCGTTCACGCGGCCCGAACGACGATCGACATTGGCCTCGCCGCGGCCCGAACCCGTCAGGTCGCCGGTGCTGCCGATCGTGCCGCCGATCGGTCCGGTCGGATTGCCCAGCGTCCCGCCGAGGCTACCGCCCAGATTGCCGCCCAGCCCGCCGCTGCCGCCAAGCAGCTGCGCCGACGCCGGAGCCGAGAAAGCCATGGCCGACGCGGCAAGCGCGAAGGCCGAAATGAAGATACGATTTGCCATTGTCCTACTCCTGAGTTTGCGGCCCGGAGGGGTTGGTGGGCCTGTGGAGAGAACGATGGCGCGTTCGATTTTCTTCCGAAAAAATTTCTGAGGGTCGTCAGCGCCCCGCGCAATCGCCGCAAATCAGCCCGTGGCCATAGATTTTGTCGCGGCCCTTCTTGCCCAGGTCGCGCGCTTCCATCACCAGCGCAGCGACCGCCGGACCGATCGCGTCGATCGATGGCCTGGGATAGCGAAGCGCAAGCCGCCCCGCGACCAGCGGCGCCGCGAAAGAGGTGCCGCGCAGCCGGTCGCTGCTTCCCACCCCCGTCGCGGCGAGCACGGCGTCGCCCGGCGCCGCGAAATCGACGTGGAGTGCCCGGCCCGCCTCGGGCAGCGCGCGGCCCTTCGCATCGACGCCGGTCACCGCGAACACGCCGCGATAGGATGCGGGATAGGCGGGCGGCGCCGCCGGACCGTCGTTGCCGACCGCCGCGACGATCAGCATGCCGT
This sequence comes from Sphingomonadales bacterium, assembly GCA_017309275.1. Classification (GTDB taxonomy): domain Bacteria; phylum Pseudomonadota; class Alphaproteobacteria; order Sphingomonadales; family Sphingomonadaceae; genus Sphingopyxis. The sequence goes on from JAFKLT010000033.1 coordinate 65,956, forward strand.
GCTGCTGCGCCCGCGTGACCGCCACCGAAAACAGCTTGTTGTCGGGTCCGACCAGGCTGATCGTCGTGACCGCGACCCCGCTTTGCACGAGCCAGCCGAGCGCGCGGGCGATGGCGCTCGCATTGCCCCCCGCGGGGTCGGTGCCATAGACATCGGCGGCGAGCAGCCTTTGTCCGGGCGCCGCGCCCTGAACGGGTCCCTTGCCGACGAGCAGCGACGCGACCGCGGTGCCGTGGCGACTGGCCGACGGCGCGCCCTTCGCGAACCCCATTTGCTCGACGCGGCCCGCGACCGACGGATGCGCCGCGACGCCGCCGTCGATCAGCCCCAGGCTGGCCGGTGCGCTTCCGGCCGCCGTCGTGGCCAGCGCCGACTGGGGCAAGGCGACTCCCGGCCCGCTGGCGAAATAGATATTGTCGACATCGATCTCGGCGGCGGGGAGCAGCTTGGTGAGCTGTTTGCGCGCGCGGGCGATGCTGCGCCCCTCGGGCACGCGAAAGCGCGCCAGGTCGATATCGAGCCCCTCGACCCGCTCGCGATCGATCAGCGCGAAACCCTCCTTCGCCGCGCGCGCGATCATCGCATCGTCGATGCCGGTCGCGACCAGCACGCCGCGCACCGCCGGCTCGCCGCGTTCGTCGAGTTCGATGCTGCCGCGATTTCCCTCGACCAGCGCCGCGATGCGATCGAGCCTGATCTGCGTCAGCCGGTCGCCCGCCGATATCAGCGGCTGGGCATTCACCTCGGGCAATTGGGGCAGCGTGCGGGCCGCGTCGGGCAATTGCACCTGTGGCAGCGCGACCTGCGCGCCAACGCGCGGGCCCGCCATCGCGGCCAACAGGCCGATCGCCACCAGCAAACTTGTCCAAAATCTCATCGCAAATCTCGCGCCTGTGGCTCTTTCCGTAAAAATTTAGCAGGATGCGGAAGAAACGATAGAAGGCTGTCGTTTCTTCCTCGGATAATCGAAAAGGCGACAATGCGCTTCGAAGAGGAACTGGTCGAGCTGCTGCCCCGTCTGCGCCGTTTCGCGCGCGGGCTGACGCGCGACCCCAACGACGCCGACGATCTGTGTCAGGCAGCGATCGAGCGTGCGCTGAAATCGCGCGAACAATGGCAACAAGGAACAAGACTGGACAGCTGGATGTATCGCATCACCCGAAATCTCTGGATCGACGACCGGCGCGCGGCCGGACGGCGCGGCGTCCACGCGCCGATCGACGATGCCGTCACCCAGATCGCGGGCGACGGCGCGGCTGAGGTCGAGGCGGGTACGCTGCGCGGCGACGTCGACGGCGCAATGGCGCGCCTGCCCGACGAACAGCGCGAGGTCGTGATGCTCGTCCTTGTCGAAGGCTATGCCTATCGCGAAGCCGCCGACATTCTCGAAGTCCCGATCGGCACCGTCACCTCGCGCCTCGCGCGGGGACGCGAGACGCTGATGCATCTGCTCGGAGAGGCCGCATGAGCTTCGATCCCGCCACCATCGCCGCCTTTGTCGACGGCGAACTCGACGACCTCACCGCCCGCCGGATCGAGCGCGAGGCCGAGAGTGATGCGGCGCTCGCCGCCGAGATCGCGCGGCATCGCACGCTGCGGACCCAGCTGATGGCGCATTTCGCGCCGGTCGTTGAAGAACCCGTGCCCGACCGGCTCCGCGCGCTGCTGGTCGACGACAGGGTCGATACCAGCCTTGCCGATCGCCGCGAGGCAAAGCGCACGCGTTTCGCACCGATCCATTGGGGTGCGATCGCCGCGTCGCTCGCGCTGGGACTGACGGTGGGTCTGCAGCCGTGGATGCCCGCCGCCGATGTTACCAGCGCCAACGGTACGCTGGTCGCGTCCGGCACGCTGGCAAAGGCACTCGATACCCAGCTTGCCTCGAACCAGCCCGCGAACGCGACGGTGCGGATCGGCCTCAGCTTTCGTGACCGCGACGGCAGCTATTGCCGCAGCTTCCAGGCGAAGGATCTCGCCGGGATCGGGTGCCGGAATGGGGACCGCTGGACGCTGGAACGCACGATGGGCGCCGAAACGCACGGCGACTATCGCCAGGCATCGTCGGGCGCGCTGGCGGCCGACGCCGCAGCGATGATGGCGGGCGATCCGCTCGACGCCGCCGCCGAGCGCGCAGCCCGCGACAAGAGCTGGAAATAGAAACTACGGATAAGCGAAGGGAGCGGGCGCCATATGGCGTCCGCCCCCTTCTGCCCGGGCAAGGTCCGGGCGATCAGCCGCCGACCGTCACGCGGCCGGTGCGATATCCCTTCTTGCGCATTTCCTTGACATAATCCTTGTCCGCATCGGCGATCTCGGTGGTCCATTCGTCCCACGCGTCCCAGCGATCTTCGCGGTCGGTCGCATGGCGAAGGTCGCTCACCAGCTCCTTCTCGGCCTCCAGAATGTCGGCTTTGTAATTGTACCAATATTGATTGTAGACGCCGGCGATCGGCACCGCGCGGATTTCGGGACGTTCAAAGCCCGGGGGCATCGAGCCATAGGGAACCGCGGCAATCGCGGCGCTGGCCGGAAGAACCGTAAGCACCGCCAAAGTCATCCATTTTTTCATCGTCTTTCTCCTGGCAGACCCTGATAGTCAGGAGAAAGAACGAAGCAGGCGGCCGATTTCTTCCCGCTTGGCCGATGATTCCGCACGGTCCGCGGTGGAATCGCGTCCGCCGAGGCGATTCAGCCCGGATGCGCTTCGTCGCCGACGCTGGAACGGAGCAGGCCGCGGAAGACGTCCTGCGCATCGCGCTTGCCCTGCGTCACGTCGAACACATCGCGCGCGATCGGCATCGCCAGCCCGTATTTGTCGGCCAGCGCCATCACCGTCGGCGCGCTCTTCACGCCTTCGGCAACCATGTTCATGCCCGCGATGATCTCGTCGATATGTCGCCCCTTGCCCAGTTCGACCCCGACGTGGCGGTTGCGCGACAGCGGGCTGGTACAAGTTGCGATCAGGTCGCCCATGCCGGTCAGCCCGGCAAAGGTTTCGGGCCGCCCGCCCATCGCGACGCCCAGCCGCGTAATCTCGGCCAGCCCGCGCGTCATCAACCCCGCGCGCGTATTGTCGCCGGCGCCCAGCCCGTCGCCCATGCCGACCGCGATCGCGATGATGTTCTTGAGCACGCCGCCCAGCTCGCAGCCAAGCAGGTCGGTGTTGGTGTAGACGCGGAACAGGCCGGAATGGAACACGGGCTGGAGCGCGCGCACCACGATCTCGTCCTCCATCGACAGGACGCTCGCCGCGGCCTGCCCCGTCATGATTTCGCGCGCCAGGTTCGGCCCGGTCAGGACGCCGACCGGATGGCCCGGCAGCACTTCCTCGATCAATTCGGTCATCCGCTTGCCCGACGCCAGCTCCAGCCCCTTGGTCAGGCTGATCACCGGCACCCAGGGACGCAGGTGATTGCGCGCTTCCTCCAGCACGCCGCGAAAGCTGTGCGACGGCACGCCCATCACCAGCACATCGGCGCCCGCAACGACTTCGGCCATGTCGTTCGTCGCGCGCAACGCGGCGGGCAATTTGATGCCGGGCAGATATTTGCGGTTCTCGCCGTCGGTGTTGATGCTCGCGACCGTCTCGACATCGCGTGCCCACAGCGTGATCGGCGCATTGCGCGACACGACCGACGCGACCGTCGTTCCCCAACTGCCCCCACCAAGCAGCCCGACCTTCAACCGCATGCCTCTCTCCCTGTTTCAGGCGAGACTGACGCGCAAATCAAAGCTTGGCAAGAAAGCCCTTCATCACGTCGGCTGTGCCGCGCGGAACTTCGATCATCGGGACGTGCCCGACATCCTCGAAGATATGGCTGCGGCTGCCCGCGATCCCCGCTTCCAGCACCGGGACGCAGCTTACGTCCAGCAACTTGTCGTGACGGCCCCAGACGATCAGCGTCGGCACCTTCACCTCGCCCAGCCGGTCGTTGAGCGGGTGGTCGCGCCCCTCGTTCGCGATGACCCAGAATATATGGTCGAGTTGATCGCGATATTTCAGCGCGTCGGCATAAAAGACGGGTTTCAGGCGCGCCGGAACAAAGGTCGGCTTGTGTACGACCATCGCCACCAGCCGGTCGGCATCGTCCAGATTGGCGATGATCAGCGGATTGTAATCCTCGTTCGCCGCCAGCTTCTGCAGCTCGCTTTCGTTCGCGCCGTTGATCCCCGCATTGTTGAGCAGCGTCAGGCTGGCGAGCGCGTCGGGATAATCCAGCGCGTAACGCAGCGCGATCCAGCCGCCCATGCTGTTCCCGGCGACATGCGGGCGCTGAAGCCCCAGCGCGTCGGAAAAAGCCTTCAACCGCTCGGTCTGCGCCTGGATGTCATAGGCCAGGTTCGGATTGCGCTCATTCTCGCCGAACCCTGGCAGGTCGGGCGCGATCACATGATATTGGCGCGTCAGATAGGGCGCCAAAAACGACCAGTTATCCTTGTCGCCCGAAAAGCCGTGGACCAGCAGCAGCGTCGGCTTCGACGGATCGCCGCCCTCAAGATAGGGCCAGGTGCGGCCATCGACGACGACGCTCTTCTGTACCGTCTTGCCCCGCTTGCGGAGCAGCCAGCGCCCCAGAGCGACGAGGCGCCCGGGAAAGACGAAATACATCAGCGCAAAGGCGATCAGCGGCGCGAAGATCAGGACGAGCAGGACTCTCATGCCGTACCCGCCGGTTTCACGTCACCCGCCAGCTTCACATGGGCGTCGAACCACCCGACCAGATCGTCGAGCACCGCCGCCTGTTCGGGCTCGTTATAGATTTCGTGGAAAAGGCCCGGATAGATTTTGAGCGTCTTGTCGGCCGACGCCACATGTTCGAACAGATAGCGCGAGCCGTCGGGCGCGGTCAGGCTGTCCGCCTCGCCATGCTGAAGCAGGAGGGGCAGCGTGATGCCGGGCGCTCCCGCCTGCGCCGCCGCCATCGCGTCCATGAACTCCTTGCCCAGCCGCGCACCGATCTTGCCCGTATAAACCAGCGGATCGGCCAGATAGGCGGCGACCACCGCGGGATCGCGGCTCACCCCGTTGGCGTCGAGCGACAGGACGCCCAGTCGCGGGAAGAAGCGCGACAGGAAACGGCTGATCCAGACGGTAAAGCGCGACGGCGGGGCGGCGGGAAGGATCGCGGGGCCCGACAGGGCGGCAGCGACGAAGGCCCGCTGCCGCTCGATCAGGAACAGCGTCGCGATCAGGCCGCCCATGCTGTGCCCCAGCAACAGCCGCGGCGTGTCGCCGTGGTTGACCTCGACCAGCGTCAACAGCTCGGCCATGCCGTCGGTAAAAGCGGAGAAGCGCGGCACGAAGCCGCCGTCGCCGTCCGATTGTCCGTGGCCCCAATGATCGATCGCATAAACGGCATAGCCGGCGTCGGTCAGCCGCTTCGCCACATGCGCATAACGCCCGGCATGTTCGGCATAGCCGTGCGCGAGCAGCACGACCGCTTTGGGCAGGCCGGCGGGCAGCCAGTGCGTGACGTGCAACCGCGCCCCCGCACCGGCCGAACCCGGCGGCAGGATCACGGCGGTTTCGCTCAACGGACCGCCTTCTTCAGCGCCGAGCTGCGGTGGCCGGGGCCGTCATCGCCGCCCTTGTCGATCTTTGCCAGGATGGCGTCGAGCGCGCGGCTGATCGCGGTCTGGGTACGCACCATCTCGATCTTCGGCCAGGCCGTGCGCTTGCCGGTTTCGATCAGCTCCTCGATATCCTCGCGCGACAGGTCGCTCAGAATCTTGGTCGGCGACCAGAATTTCGGCGGACGTATGATATTGATGTCGCCGGTATATTCCTGGTTGATTACCGACCGCGCCATATTCGCCAGGCTGTTCAGCGGCGGCACCAACTCCAGCGGCTTCTGAAAGATCACCATATTGGCGTTCAGCCAGGCCTTGAAGGTCGCCATCGACGCGTGCTGGATCGCTTCGATCGGCGCCATCTGCTTGCGCGTGTCGGTCGCGAAGGGCAGCGCCAGCGGGTTCGCCTGGCTGACGATATGGTGGTTGACGCCGTACAGGCGCTCCAGCCGCTTGGTCGGAATGTCGTGCGTCACCGATCCGTCGACCCAGCGCCGGTCGGGCTGATAGGGTACGCGCGCGCCATTCTCGTCGCGCGCCATCAGCATCACCGGCGGAAACACGCCCGGCACCGCGCAGGAGGCGAGCACCGCCTCGCGGATCAGGACGTTCGGCGCGGTGATCGCGTTGAGCAGGCGACCGTTCTGGTGCTTCTCGGCGGGTGCGACCGACACGTTCAGATGCCGTCCGCTGATCTCATAGGCTTCCTGGAACGTCAGGTCGGGGATCAGCTCGGCCAGCCGGTTGCGCACCTCGTCGGGGGCAAGTCGGCGCAGCTCGACGTCGCGGTCGGGATTGGCCAGCTTGTCGCTTTCCAGAAAGGCGCCGACGTCGGATGTTTTGCGCGTGCAAACGACCGCCGCGACGATCGATCCGCCGCTCGAACCCGCCAGAATCGTGGGCAGCACACCCTCGTCCCACAGCGCCTTCACGACCCCGACATGGAAGAACAGGAAACTTCCGGACCCCGAAAGCAACAACGCGGACCGGCCATAACAATGCTGCGCGCGGCGGAAAAAGTCGCGTTTCTCCTCCCGCGCGATGCTCCGCGACGCCGAAATCTTGTCGAGCGCCGCAACAACTTCGACAACATACGCCTCGATCAGCGTCTTCGTCCCGAACCGCGCCTTCTGATAGAGCCGCTCGTGCCCCATGCCGTCGATATTACCGTGGATCCCTTCGTTCAGGACGAAGAGCAGCCCCTTGGCGTCACCAGCCGCCGACAGCTTGCGAAGCTTTTCGAGGCGCGCGCGGATTGCCTTGTAATCGAAATGCCGGCTTTCATCGGCATCGCGCCACGCCTGCATCCCCGATTTCGCATCATGCGCCTGCGCCGCTTTCGACCAGGCGGCATAATCGGGCGCGCGAACAAGCTCGGCGTCAGCGCTGAGCGTCGGTGCGAAAATCATTCGGTCGTCCTGCAAGATGGCTATTTCTTCCGATTCTTGCCGGTTACGTTGCCTTTGGCAACCGGTTTTGCCGGGTTCTTTGTGGCCGGTTTCGGGGCAGCCTTGGCTTTCGCCCTAACCTTGGGAGCCGTTTCGGGCGCCGCTTCCGGCTTTGCCGTAACGGTTTTCGGCTTCTCCGGCTTGGGCGTCGCGGCCATGAGGTCGGCAAAACTCTGGTCGATACATTCCCGGAAAAAGGCGATGTCGGGCATGATCGCGCGCTCGCCGATGATCGAGAAGGCGATGCGGCCGTTGTAGCTGGGCGTCGCGATAAACAGCCCCATGTTGTTCGCGAGAGGTGCCATGCCATATTGTTGAACGAGCTGCGCACCCGCCAGATACAGCGGCACCTGCGCGCCCGGCACGTTCGATATGAAGAGGTTCGTACCGCGCACCGCGAAGCGCTCGCTCGTCAATATGCGCGCGACCGCGGCCATCGTCGCACCGGGAATATGCTGCGACAGGTCGGTCATGATCCGCGCGCTGACGCCCGCCTTCGCCTCCTTCGCCTCGACCGTATAGTCGCGGACCGCCGCGAGCCGTTCGAGCGGATCGGCGATGTCGGTGCGGATCGGCACGCTCATCGCCGACACCTGATTGCCCGGCGTGCTCGCCTTGCCCGCACCCTTTTCCTTGCCGCGCAGATTGATCGGAGCAACCGCGACGAGGCTCTCCTTCGGCAACTCCTTATGCTTGGCGAGATATTTGCGCAGCGCGCCGCCGACGGTGGTCAGCACGACGTCGTTGACGGTGGCGCCGGGCACCTTCTTGCGTATCTCCGCAACATCGGCGAGCGCGACCGTCGTGCCCTCGAACATCTTGTGCGGGCCGACCGGCGCGTTGAAGCGTGTCTCGGGCACTCCGGCGGTCATTCCGCCCTCCGCCATGGACTTGCGCGCCGAGGCGACGATCGCCGGCGACACTTTCATCAGCGCGTTCATGAATTTGACGGGCGACTGCAGCGACGCCGACCAGGCGCGCGTCACCGTCTCGGCGCTCGACGGCGCACGGCCCAGCTCTTCGAGCGGCGGCGGCTCGGCGATCGCAGGCGCGCCCTTCGCATCGATGTCGCTCATTGCGATGAAGGCATGCGCGCCCGACGCGCCGTCGACCGCCGCATGATGCACGCGGTGAAGCATCGCGAAGCTGCCCTTGGGAATGCCGGGAATCCGGTCCAGTCCCTCGATGATATAGATGTCCCAGAGCGGCCGGTTCATATCCATCGGCTTCGAGAAATAACGCGCCACCGCGATGCAGAACTGCCGCCAGTCGCCCGGCTCGGGCAGGCGCGCATGGCTCATATGCGCCTCGATGTCGAAATGTTCGTCCTCGACCCAATAGGGATGGTCGAGGTCAAACGGCAGCCGGTGGAGGCGGCGCTTGAACAACGGCGAGGTATCGACGCGCCCCGCAACATGGCGGATGATATCCTTGAACCGCACGAAGCCGCCGGGCGCGGTCGAGGGATCATAGATATAGACACCCATGATGTGCGTCAGATTGTTCGCCGTCTGCGTATAGAGAAATTGGGCATCCTGCGCGCTGAGTTGCTTAAGCATCGGGTCCTCCCGGTAATTTGTCGGCGAGCGCCGTCGTCGACAGACGCATCGATTCCATGACGTTGGCCAGCCCGCGGAGTTCCGCGAGCAAGGCGCGACGCGCAGCCAGACCGTCAGGCGTCGCGATCTCTGCCAGCCCCATATGCCGCATCAATGACAGACCGTTTTCGAACAACAGCTTGCCGATCGCGGCTTCGCTGCTGATGCGGCGGAGCAGATAGGCCTGCCGACCCTCGACCAGCGCCGCGTCCAGCAACGCCTTGGCATCGACCTCATCGCCGGGCTTTGCGCGCGTCAGCAGTTCGGCGACGACCGAATAGGCCTCGGCAAAGGGCAACAGGATCGCATGTCCGACGACGGGCTGACAGCGGCGGATGAGCTGCGCGATCCCACGGTCGCCGCTTGCAAGGCGGCGATCCCACACCGGATCGATGCGCGCGAGTTCGGCTTCGATCGCGGCGCGATGCTCGTCGCGCGGGGGATAGAAGAATTCGAATTTGAAGAGATCGCGAAGGCGGTCGATCCGCGTCCAGAAGGTGGCGGTCGCATCGCCCTCCCCACCGTCGCGGAGCTGAAAAAGCGCAAGTTCGATCATCGCGCGGTCGAGGAAATGATGCGCGATGATGTTGCGGTAATAGCTTGCCATCGGATGCTTGGCGGGATCGATCGAATAGACATTCTCGCTCCCCGCCTCGTAGCGGGTGAGGAGCCCGCTCTCGACGAGCGTATCCACCGTGGCCGACAGCGCGCCATCGTCGCTGCTTTCCAGTTCCTTGCTGAGCCGGATACCGCGCGTCCGCGCCCAGTCGGTGACGGCCGCGATTGCCGCGATCAGTTCCGCCGCGGTCGCGCCGCGTGGGGCGAGGCCGAGCAGGATCAGGCACATCACCGACGTGACGGTCAGCGGCGTCACCCGGTTCGCTTCCACCGCGACGGCAAATGCAATCTTTTCGAGCGCGCGCTTGTCGTCGGGTCCCGGCGCTTCGGCGATCACCACAGGCTCGCCGATGTCGAGGCGGATGCGGCCCGACGGCTCCTTCAGGCTTTTCATATAGCCCAGGAACCAGCTCAGACTCTCGGGCTTCTTGTTTCGTCCGGTCTGTTCGGCGGCATATTCCTCGACGTCGCGGATCAGGTCGAAACTGGTCACGAAAGGGACGAAATGGACATCGCGCGTGCCGGTCGCGTGCGCGGCATCGAGGACATATTTCATCAGACCATATTTCGGCGGCATCAGCTTGCCGAGGCGCGAGCGCGTCCCCTCGAACGCCCAGCTCAGCGGAAAGCGCTTGGCGAGCAGCCAGGCGATATAGTGGCGCAGGACGATCTTGTAGACCGGCTGGTCCTGAAAGCTCCGCCGGATGAAGATCATCCCCGACCGCCGAAAGAATTCGCCCATGATCGCGAAGTCGAGGTTTGCGCCGCCGAAGCTGTGCAGCACCGGCATATCATTTTCATACAGCAGGCGGCTGGGCGTCGCGCCGTCGATATAGGTCTTGTGCGTGAAGAGGATCGAGGTCGGATGCTCGCGAAGGATGTCGCGGAGCTTCGCCAGTTCGGCGGCATCGACCTCCATCTCGGGCGCGTAGCCGCCGAACATCATCCGGTCGAGGCGCGCGCGAAGATCCAGGAACAACGCCGACGGACGCGCGATGACCTCCTTCATCAGCGGGCGTGCCTCGCGATAGAGATCGCCGACCGGACGACCGAGTTGCTCCGACAGTTCGGCGAGTGCCGCGCGGAACTTGGGGCTGGTGCGGAGGCCGTCGGCGACGAAGCGCGGAACCTTGTAGCGGCTGCCGCGAATGCCGCGCTCGGCGACATCGAGCGCCAGCGCCGCCTGCCGTGCGACGAAGCCCGCGAATTCGGGGCTGCCGGCACCCTCGCCATCGCCGCCGCCTGTCTGCGCGCAGAAACGGTCGCGCAGCGTATCGAGCGTCGCCGCCTCGCCGACCAATATATGCGCGCGACGCCGATCGCGAAGCAGGATCAACCGGGCGCGGAGCGGTCCCGGGTGCCGCGGATCGCCAAAGATCAGGTGGCGGAATTTGATCGCTCGATCACGGTCGAAACCGGGGATACGCCAAGCGACGCGCAGCGGCACGACCTGCCGCGACGGTGTACCGCCAAGCCGCGCCTGAAGCACATCGACAGGCAGCGCATGGTCGCCATCCTCGATGTCGAGGCTCGCCCATTGCGGTTCCTCGTCACCGCTGGTCGAGTGGATCCAGTCGAGCAGGATGCGCCGTTCGACGCCATGCCTTGCATCGATGATATAGAGCCGGTCGGCCGCTTCCTCCGCCACGATCGCAGTGCGGGGCGTTCCGTCCGCCACAGCCTACACTCCCTCCGTCATCGCGAGCGTAGCGAAGCAATCCAGCGTTGAGCAGACCGCTCTGGATTGCTTCGCTACGCTCGCAATGACGATGTGGGACATGCGCTAGGCTTTCCTTCCCTTTCGGGGAGGAGCCTTTTTCTCGACCGCCTTTTTCTTGGGCGCTGCTTTCTTCGCCGGCGCCTTTTTGGCCGACGCTTCCTTCACCGCGGCCTTCTTCGGTGCAGGTTTCTTGGCCGGGGCCACCTCAACCGGCGCCCCGTCTTCCTTCGCCACCGCCTCGGCTGCGCTTTCCTCCGGCTGGCCAAGCGTGCGCAGGAACATGTTCCGCACGTCGCGGACATGACCATTCAGCGTCTTCACGCTCCACTTCGACGTGTCGACGGGCGGCAGCACGGTGACGCGGACCGTCGCCGGACGCATCACGAATTCATTCTTCGGCGCGACGTCGGTCGCGTTGTGGATCACGATCGGAACGATCGGGACGCCCGCCTGCATTGCCAGATGAAAAGCCCCCTTCTTGAAAGGTGCCAGCTTCGGCGTCAGCGTTCGCGTGCCTTCGGGCGAGATACAGATCGACTTGCCTTCGTGCCGGATCGCGTCGACCAGCGGTTCCATCGCCTTGATCGCGCTCTTTCCGTCGGCGCGGTCGACGAACACGGTGCCACCCCATTCCATCAGCTTGCCGAGGATCGGGATATCGCGGATTTCCTTCTTGCCCACCCCGCCCATGTCGCGGCGGATGAGCTTGGCGAGGATCATCACGTCCGCCTTGCTCTGATGATTGAAGATGAAAATGCACGGACGCGACGACCAGAGATATTTCTCGTCCTCGACCTCCAGTTCGACGCCGGTGATCGCCGTCGCGAAGTCGCCGAACAACCCGATCGAGAAGTTCGCGGCCTCACGCTGCGAGCGGGTCAGCGCCCAGATCGGCAGGCCGGCCGCGAACGCACCGACCAGCGAGCCGGTGGCATAGATGGTACGGGTATAATCGACCCACGACGGCGTGCCCCGGCTGCCGAAACGCTGGACGGGCCAGTTCCGCTCGTCGGCGATGCCCTTCAGCTTCATATTCGGATTGAGCGGTCGCGGCTTGCCGACCCGTTCGAGCAATTCGATATCGTCGTCGCTGTCCGAATAGAAAAAGCTCTGATCCAGATCGAGGCCGTATTCCGCAGCAAGCTCTTCGGCCGCGAGCACCTTGCCTTCGCCGAAGCAGAGCGGCCGGATGATCTCCCCGGTAAAAACGCCATCCTCGATCTCATAGGCCGAGCATTTGATGTCGGCGATGCCAAGATCGCGCGCCGTGGGCTCGATCTGATAGATCGTCGCGGACGAAATGATCGCGACGCGATGTCCCTTTGCCTGGTGCGCCTCGATGATCGCGCGCGCCTCGGGATAGATTTTGCGCGCGATATGCTTTTTGTAGAGCTCCTCGCCAAACTCGATGAAGCTCTCCTCGTCGACGCCCTTCATGAATTTGGCGGCGGCGGTCATCAGTCCCGAAAAGCCGATCTGTCCCAGGCTGTGCTGCGCGACCACCTGTGCGGTCTCGGCAATCTCTTCCACCGACATTTCGCGACGCTGGAATTTCTCGCGCAGCATCGCGGTCGCGGAATAGCCCGAGATGATCGTCCCGTCGAAATCGAAGAGCGCGGCAATGTGCGGTCCGGGTTCGGACGCCAGAACTTCTTCTAAATGTGGCTGCGGCCTCGGCACGCGCATCTCCCCACCAGCGACTATCTTGCCGCTTTCTCCTGCACGATGGCAGTAAAGATGGCGTTTATCAATGGCGCGAAAGTGCAGATGCCTCGCGTGCCAGTGTCTCGATTCTGGCCGGGTCGAGCGGCCCCGACGGAACCACCCAGCTACCGCCGACGCACAGCACCGGATCGAGCGCGAGCCATTCGGGCGCGGTCGCGGCGCTGATCCCGCCCGTCGGACAGAAATTGACCCCGCCGAAGGGGCCGGAGAGCGCCTTCAACGCCGCGACACCGCCGCTCGTCGCTGCCGGAAAGAATTTGAAGCTGTCGAGCCCGATATCGAGCCCCATCATGATGTTCGACGCGTTGGCGACACCGGGCAGAAAGGGAATGCCGGCGGAAACCGCGGCCTCGCCCAGACTGTCGGTCAGCCCCGGCGACACGATGAATTCGGCGCCGGCATCGATTGCGGCGTTGAGCATGCCAACGTTCAGCACAGTGCCCGCGCCGACCACGGCGCCCGGTACCTTCTTCATCGCCGAAAGCGCATCGAGCGCGGCGGGCGTACGCAAGGTGACCTCGAGCACCCGCAGGCCGCCCGCAACGAGCGCTTCGGCCATCGGCACCGCATCCTCGACCCGGTCGATCACGATGACCGGGATGACCGGGGCAATACGCATGATCTGTTCGATGCCGCTATCAGACATTCATTTTCTCCATCCTCGATGCGTTGCCGCGCGAAAGCCCGTCGCAGGCTAAATGACTTGTTCCATTGCCGCCAGGATCGCCGAACCGCCCTTTTCGGCTTCGTCGGCATGATGGCGAAAGAGGGCGAACAATTCGCGGCCCACGCCGACGGCCGGCGGCGGCGCCTTGGCGGGAAGACGCGTTGCCCATTCGGCACCGTCAACCAGCGCAACGACTTCGCCCTTGCGCGCGCAGACCCGAACGACATCGCCGTCCTGAAGATAGGCGAGCGGGCCGCTGGCTCCGTCGGCACCGGGCAGCGCCTCGGGCGACAGATGGATCACGGCGGGCACCTTGCCGCTCGCGCCCGACATGCGCCCGTCGGTGAGCAGCGCGACGCGATACCCCTTGTCCTGCAGCACGCCCAGCGGCGGGGTCAGCTTGTGCAGTTCGGGCATGCCGTTCGCGCGCGGTCCCTGGAAGCGCACCACGACGACGACGTCGCGATCGAGTTCGCCGGCCTTGAACGCGGTCAGCACCTGGTTCTGATCGTCGAAGATCCGGCACGGCGCCTCGATCGTCCAGCGATCCTCGGCAACCGCACTGGTCTTGATGATCGCGCGGCCGAGATTGCCCGCGAGCAAACGCATTCCCCCGTCGGGCGAAAAAGGCGCTGCGACGGGGCGAAGCATCACATCGTCGCGGCTCTCGGCCGGAGCAGCCTGCCAGTGCAACTCGTCGTCCACCAGTACCGGCTCCGAGGCATAATCGGCCATGGTTCCACCAACGGTCAGCACGTCATCATGGAGCAGCCCGGCGCCCAGCAACTCGCGCACGACGAAACCGATGCCTCCGGCGGCGTGGAAATTGTTCACGTCGCCCGCGCCGTTCGGATAGACGCGCGCGAGCAGCGGCACCGCATGGCTCAATTCGTCGAAATCCTGCCAATCGATGATGATCCCGGCCGCGCGCGCGATTGCCGGCAGGTGGATGGCATGGTTGGTCGATCCCCCGGTGGCGAGCAGGCCGATCGCCGCGTTGACGATCGCCTTTTCATCGACGCAGCGGGCCAGCGGGCGATAGTCGTCGCCGCTCCAGCCGATCGCGGCGATCCTGTGCGTCGCCGCGCGCGTCAGTTCCTGCCGCAGCTTGGTCCCCGGGTTGGTGAAAGCGCTGCCGGGAACATGAAGCCCCATCAGTTCCATCATCATCTGGTTGCTGTTCGCGGTGCCGTAAAAGGTACAGGTGCCCGCGCCGTGATAAGAGGCGGCTTCGGCCTCGAGCAGTTCGTCGCGCGTCGCCTTGCCCTCGGCATAGAGCTGACGGATGCGCTGCTTTTCCTTGTTCGCGAGGCCCGACGGCATCGGACCCGCGGGGACGAGGATTTGCGGCAGGTGGCCAAAGCGCAGCGCGCCGATCAGCAGGCCGGGAACGATCTTGTCGCAGATGCCGAGCAGCAACGCGCCCTCGAACATCGCGTGGCTCAGCGCGATCACCGTGCCCTGCGCGATATTGTCGCGGCTGAACAGCGACAGGTCCATGCCCGCCTGTCCCTGCGTCACCCCGTCGCACATCGCCGGTACGCCGCCCGCGACCTGCGCGGTGACGCCGACCTCGCGCGCGAAGATTTTGATTTGCTCGGGGTAGCGGCCATAGGGCTGATGCGCCGAAAGCATGTCGTTGTAGCTGGTGACGATGCCGATGTTCATCGCCGCATTGGTCCGGATCGCCGCCTTGTCGTCGCCCGCCGCGGCAAAGCCGTGAGCCAGGTTGCCGCAGGACAAATTCCCGCGGTTCGTCCCCGCCTCGCGCTGGCGTTCCATCAGGTCTAGATAGGCAGCGCGGCCCTTGCGGCTGCGCTGGACGATCCGGTCGGTGACCTTTGCTATGGCGGGGTGAAGATCAGTCATGCCAACTCGCTCCGTCGCGCTCAATCAGCGCGATTGCACTCGACGGCCCCCAGCTTCCCGCCGTGTAGTTCTGCGGCGCCATGTCGACCGCCGCCCAGGCGTCGCGGATCGAATCGATCCACTGCCACTGCGCCTCCACCTCGTCGCGGCGCACGAACAGCGTCTGGTCGCCCTCGATGAAGTCGAGCAGCAGCCGTTCATAGGCGATGCGCCGCCGCTCGCCCTCGAAGCTGTGCGACAGCGACACGTCGAGCGTCACTTCCTTCAGCTTCACGCCATCGCGGTCGAGGCCCGGCTGCTTCGCCATCACCTTGACCCGGATATTCTCCTCCGGCTGCAGGTTGATGATCATCATGTTCGCATCGAGCTTGCCCGACCCCGCGCGCGCGAAGATGTTGTGCGGCACCGGCTTGAACTGGATCAGCACTTCGGACTTGCGTTCGGGCATGCGCTTGCCCGTCCGCAGGTAGAAGGGCACGCCCTTCCAGCGCCAATTGTCAATGAACGCCTTGATCGCGACAAAGGTCTCCGTATTCGACGGATGGCCCAGTTCGTCGGCATAGCCCGCAACCGCCGCGCCGCCGACGGCGCCGCTGGTATATTGGCCCTTCACGCTGTGCGCCTTCACGTCGTCGGTCTGCATCTTGCGCAGCGACCGGAGCAGCTTGACCTTTTCGTCGCGCACGGCGGTCGACGACACGCTGGCGGGCGGCTCCATCGCGATGATCGCGAGCAGCTGGAGCATATGGTTCTGCACCATGTCCTTCAGCGCGCCGACCCCGTCATAGTAGGAGACGCGCCCCTCCAGCCCCACGGTCTCGGCGACGGTGATCTGGACATGGTCGATCGCCTGCGCATTCCACAGCGGTTCGAACAGCATGTTGGCGAAACGCAGCGCCAGCAGGTTCTGGACCGTTTCCTTGCCCAGATAATGGTCGATGCGGAAAACATGGTCCTCGGCAAAGGCATCGCCGACCTGCGCATTGACCTCTCGCGAGGAAGCAAGGTCGTGGCCGATCGGCTTTTCCATCGCGATCCGGCATTCGGCGCAGGCGATGCCCGCGGCCTTCAGCCCCTGCGCGATCGGCCCGAACATCGACGGCGGGGTCGACAGATAGGCGCCGATCGGACGACCCATCCGGTCGCCGAGCAGGGCCGCAAGGTCGTCATAACCGGTGCCCGCGCCCGCATCGACCGGACAATAGTCGACGCGATCGAGAAAGCCGGCGATCTGTTCCTCGTCCAGCCGATCGGCGGGCAGATGGTCGTCCAGCGCCTTGCGCACCATGTCGTGACACGCCGCGCGGTCCATCCGGGAGCGCCCCGACGCGATGATCGTCAGGACGTCGGCGAGCAGCCCGTCGACATGCAGATTGTAGAGCGAGGGAAACAGCATGCGCTGCGCGAGGTCGCCCGTCGCGCCGAAAAGGATCAGGGTTTCGACTTTCACGCTCACTTCAGTCCCCTTGGTATAGTTTCAACGAATTGGAGAATGCCCGGCACGAATGCAACGCGCATACGTAGGCCGCATACGATGTCGCCCCTTGGCAAAAGCGCCAGCGCTGCCGTAGGGCAGCGTCATGCCCGACAGCGTACAACCCTATGATGTCATCGTCGTCGGCGGCGGTGTCAATGGTGCGGGCATTGCGCGCGATGCCGCCGGGCGCGGCGCGCGCGTGCTGCTGCTGGAGGCAGGCGACCTGGCGCGCGGCACTTCTTCGGCGTCGACAAAGCTGATTCACGGCGGGCTGCGCTATCTGGAGCATTATGAGTTCGCCCTGGTCCGCGAGGCGCTGAAAGAGCGCGAAACACTGTGGAGCATTGCGCCGCACATCATCTGGCCGCTGCGTTTCGTCCTGCCGTATCGCGACGGCCTGCGCCCGCGCTGGCTGCTGCGGCTGGGACTGTTCCTCTATGACCATATCGGCGGACGGAAGAAGCTGCCCGCCACGCGCTCGATCGATTTGCGGCAGCACGAGGCCGGCGAACCGCTTCAGCCCCGATATACAAAGGCGTTCGAATATTCGGACGGCTGGGTCGACGATGCGCGACTCGTCCTGCTCAACGCGCGCGATGCCGCCGACAGGGGCGCGCGGGTCAGAACGCACACGCGCGCCGAGTTGATGCGCGTCGAGGATGGCCTGTGGGTCGTCGAGGCAAGCGACGATCGCGGCTACAGCTATCGCTTCACCGGAAAGAGCCTGGTCAACGCCGCGGGCCCCGCGGTGCTCGACCTGCTCGCGCGCGCGTCAGCACCGCCCGATTACAAGATGCGGCTCGTTCGCGGTTCGCACATCGTCGTGCGCAAACAGTTCAGGCACGATTATGCCTATTTCTTCCAACTCCCCGACGGCCGCATCTTTTTCGCCATTCCCTATGAGCGCGACTTCACCCTGATCGGAACGACCGATCAGGATCATGAGGGGCCGCTCGAAGGCGTCCATGCGAGCGCCGAGGAAATCGAATATCTGTGCGAGGGCGCGAGCCAATATTTCCGCGAAGCGGTGACCCCGCGCGACGTCGTCTGGACCTATTCGGGCGTGCGGCCGCTGATCGAGGATGGTTCGGGCCGGCCGGAGGCGGCCACGCGCGGCTATCGCATCGACCTGGACCTGGAGGAAGGCGCGCCGCTGCTCACCATCTATGGCGGCAAGATCACCAGCTATCGCCACGTCGCCGAACATGCCGTCGACGAGCTGGCGGCCCACATCCCCGCGGTGTCGGGGAAGCACTGGACCGCCAAGGCGCCGCTGCCGGGCGGGGATTTCCCGACCGACGGCGCCGCGGCGCTCAAGGCCGATTACAAGCTCGCCTATCCCTTTCTGACCGCGGCGACGGTCGATCGCATCGTCAAGGCCTATGGCACCGACGCGCGCCAGTGGCTGGGCGACGCCGACGGATGGGATGCACTGGGCGGTGAGATCGGGCACGGGCTGTCCGCCGCCGAGGTCGAGTGGATGACGACCCGCGAATGGGCGCGCGACATCGAGGATATCCTGTGGCGGCGCAGCAAGCTGGGCCTTTTGTTCGACGACGGGGATGTCGCGAAGCTGGCCGCCTGGCTGGACACCAAGCGGCCGCTGTCGCAACCGGCCTAGGCGACCAGCGCCAGCGCGTCGGCGCCGGCGGGGAAATGCGGACGGCCGCTCCGGTCGTGCACCGCCGCCCAGACGGCTTCGGCGACATCGCGTTCGGTCGTGAACAGCGCAGGGGCGGCCATGCCCGCGAGGATTGGCGCGGCGTGGCTGGCATAGGGTTCGGGCAGCACATCCTCCATCCGGACGTCGGTGTTTGCGGTAAAGGCAGTCGTCGGTCCATAGCCGGGCTCGACGAGCTTCACCGCGATACCGAGCGGTTCGAGTTCATGGGCGAGCGCACTGGTGAAGCCCTGGATCGCGGTCTTGCTGCCCGTATAGGCGGCGGCATAGGGGAAGGAGGCCAGCGTTGCCGACGAGGTGACGTTGACGATCGTCCCCGCCCCGCGGTCGCGCATCTGCGGAATGACCGCCTGCGTCATCGCGATCGTGCCGAGCGTGTTGGTCGCATAGACGTCGGCGATGCGGCGCATGGGGGAATGTTCGAGCGCGCCGAACAGGCCGATGCCGGCGTTGTTGACGAGCACGTCGATCGGGCCGGCGCGTTCGAGGGCCAGGGCGATGCTGTCGGAATCGGTTACGTCGAGAGGGAGGATGGTGGGAGGATTGGAAGTTGCAAAAGGTGCCGCGGAGGGCGTTCGCATCGTTGCGACAACTTTCCAGCCGTTTTCTTGAAAATATTTAGCAGTTTCAAGGCCATAACCCGAAGAGCAGCCGGTGATCAGGATCGTTTTCATCATCTTTCCTTTCAGAGTGCGATGAAAGAGAGCTAGCGCGCGGGTTCCGGACGATCTATAATCAGGAATCCTCAAAATATTCGATATCGTCCAAGAAATGCTCGACCCCCTGTCCGATATCATCGCCCTGCTCCGCCCCACGACAGTCTTTGCGAAAGCTATCAGCGGCGCCGGAAGTTGGGGCGTGCGCTATTCCTCGTTCGGCGATCCGAGCTTTTGCACGGTCCTGGACGGGTCGTGCCGCCTGACCATCGACGGCGCGGCGCCGATCGTGCTGGAGGCGGGCGATTTCGTGCTGCTGCCCGCGACGCCCGCCTTTACCATGACGGGGCTGACCGACGCGAGGGCCGACGAGCCGGTCGCGATCGATCCGCATGCGACAACGGGCTTTTCGGGCGAAATGCGCCATGGCGACCCCGATGGCGCGCCCGACGTGCGGATGCTGGGCGGCTATTTCGCCTTTGCCTCGCCCGACGCGGCGCTGCTGGTGTCGCAGCTTCCGGCACTGATCCACCTGCGCGGCGCCGAGCGGCTGGCGACGCTGGTCCGCATGGTGCGCGACGAAGCGAGCCACGACCGGCCGGGACGCGACCTGGTGCTGGCGCGGCTGGTCGAGGTGCTGCTGATCGACGCGATCCGATCGGTCGGAAGCGACGAAGCGCCGCCGGGCCTGCTGCGCGGGCTGGCCGACCCGCAACTGGCAAAGGCGATCCGCCGCATCCACGACGCCCCGGCACAGGGCTGGACGGTCGCCGCGCTCGCAAAGGAGGCCGCGCTGTCACGCTCGGCCTTCTTCGATCGCTTCGCGCGCATCGTGGGCGTGCCGCCGATGGAATATGTGCAGGGCTGGCGCATGAGCCTGGCCAAGGACATGCTGCGTCGCGGCGCAGGAAAGCTGGACGAGATCGCCGCGCGCGTCGGCTATGGGTCGGCAAGCGCGTTCAGCACCGCCTTTGCGCGGCAGGTCGGGGTGCCGCCGAAGCGATACGCGCTGATGGCGGGTTAACGGGGCTTGCGGGGCGGCGGCGGCGGAGAGGGCGGCTTGCGCAAGGCCTCCTCGCGCAGCCGGTTTTCGCGCGCGGCGAGTTCCTCGAACCGGCAGAGCGGGATCGGTGCGGGCGGGCTCTTCTTTTCGGTCATCGCGGCCTCGTCACCCCGGACTCGATCCGGGACCCCGCCAATCTGAACGAAAGCGGGATGCCGGATCAAGTCCGGCGTGACGAAAATGCCAAAATCAGGCCGCTTCGGCTTCGATGTCGGCCGGCAGGCGGATCATATAGTCGAACGCCGACAGCGCCGCCTTCGACCCCTCGCCCATCGCGATGACGATCTGCTTGTAGGGGACGGTGGTGCAGTCGCCCGCCGCGAAGATGCCGGCGTGGCTGGTCTCACCGCGATGGTCGACCTCGATCTCCCCATGCCGCGACAGGGTGACCGTGTCCTTCAGCCATTCGGTGTTCGGGACGAGGCCGATCTGGACGAAGACGCCCTCCAGCTCGATCTGGTGATCGGCGTCCTTGTTGCGGTCCTTGTACGCCAGGCCGGTCACCTTTTCGCCGTCGCCCAGCACCTCGGTCGTCAGCGCCGAGGTGATGATGCGGACGTTGGGCAGGCTGGCGAGCTTCCGCTGCAGCACCGCGTCGGCACGCAGTTCGCCGTCGAATTCGATCAGCGTCACATGCGCCACCAGCCCGGCCAGGTCGATCGCCGCCTCGACCCCGCTGTTGCCGCCGCCGATCACCGCGACACGCTTGCCCTTGTACAGCGGGCCGTCGCAGTGCGGGCAATAGGCCACGCCCTTGTTGCGATATTGCTCCTCGCCCGGCACGCCGAGCTGGCGCCAGCGCGCACCGGTCGACAGGATCACGGTGCGCGCCTTCAGCGACGCGCCGCTGGCCAGCCGCACCTCGTGCAGGCCGCCCTCGGTCTTTGCCGGGATCAGCTTTTCCGCTCGCTGCAGGTTCATGATGTCGACGTCATAATCCTTCACATGCTGTTCGAGCTGCGCGACGAGCTTTGGCCCCTCGGTATGCTGGACCGAGATGAAATTTTCGATCGACAGCGTGTCGAGCACCTGTCCGCCGAAGCGTTCGGCGGCGATGCCGGTGCGGATGCCCTTGCGCGCCGCATAGATGGCGGCCGCGGCGCCCGCAGGACCGCCGCCGACGACGAGCACGTCGAACGCGTCCTTCGCGGCGATCTTTTCCGCTGCCTTCGCCTCTGCGCCGCTGTCGAGCCTCGCGAGAATCTGTTCCAGTTCCATGCGGCCCTGGCCGAAATTTTCGCCGTTCAGAAAGATCGTCGGCACCGCCATGATCTTGCGATCCTCGACCTCCGCCTGGAACAGGCCGCCGTCGATCGCGGTGTGGGTGATGCGCGGATTGATCACGCTCATCAGGTTGAGCGCCTGCACGATGTCGGGGCAATTCTGGCACGACAGCGAGAAATAGGTTTCGAAATGATAGTCGCCGTCCAGCGCGGCGATCTGTTCGATCACCTCGGGCGCGGTCTTGGGCGGATGGCCCCCGACCTGCAGCAGCGCGAGGACGAGCGAGGTGAATTCATGGCCGAGCGGAATACCCGCAAAGCGCACCGCGACATCGGGATTGCCGACGCGGCGGATCAGGAAGCTGGGACGGCGCGCATCGTCGTCGGTCTGCGACACGCTGACCTGATCCGACAAGGCGGCGATTTCATCGAGAAGCGTCGCCAGCTCGGCCGACTTCGGCCCATCGTCGAGCGACGAGAGGAGTTCGATCGGTTCACGAAGATTCGTGAGAAGACCTTGAAGCTGTTGCTTCAGATTGGCGTCGAGCATGGGGAGAGCTCCTGCGAGAGGGGAAAAGCATCCGTGTGCTCCCGCGAAGGCGGGAGCCCAGAGCAGCAGAGCGCGAGCGCTGCGGCTTTTCGCTCTGGGCCCCCGCCTCCGCGGGAACACACGGCAATTTTTATTTAGATCTTGCCGACGAGGTCAAGCGAGGGAGCAAGCGTTTCGGCGCCTTCTTCCCACTTCGCGGGGCAAACTTCGCCCGGGTGGCTGACCCAATACTGCAGCGCCTTGATCTTGCGCAGCAGCTCGGCGGCGTTGCGGCCCACACCCTCGGGCGTGATTTCCAGGAGCTGGATTTCACCCTGCGGGTCGAGGACGAAGGTGCCACGGTCGGCCAGGCCGACGCCCTGGCGCAGAACCTCGAAATTGTTCGAGATCGTGTGGTTCTGGTCGCCGACCATATAATAGTTGATCTTGCCGATCGCCGGCGACGTGTCGTGCCAGGCCTTGTGGCTGAAATGCGTGTCGGTCGACACGGCATAAACCTCGACGTCCATCTTCTGCAGCGTCGGGTAGATGTCGGCCAGATCTTCGAGTTCGGTCGGGCAGACGAAAGTGAAGTCGGCCGGGTAGAAGAAGAAGACCGCCCACTTGCCCTTGACGCTCTCGTCGCTGACGTCGACGAACTTGCCGTCCTTGTAGGCGGTGGCGTTGAAGGGTTTGATGGTCGTGTTCAGAACAGACATTCGGGAGAGCTCCTTTGTTGTTGGAGGCTCCCCCTAGCCACATATGTTGCAGCGCGAAAAGTGAAAATCTTCCGAGCTTTGATCGAAAATTTCGATCAGAGAGCCGAGGCCGCGACGACCGGCCCCCTGTGCCTGCCCCGAATCGGGAAAAGCCCGGAAACGCGTTAGGCCTTTTGTGACACCGGCGTGATAATCGTCCCCGAATGGACCAGATTCGCGATTCTATTTATTATGAACAGCTCGCGCGCGTCGCGCGGCTGAAGGCGAATGCGACGGAGGACCCGTTCCTCGCGCGGCGCCTGCGCGAGGCCGCGGTCAAGCATGAGCAAAAGGCGCGGAAGATGAAACGCGCCGAGCAGGCGCCGGACTGACCGCCGCCCAACGCTTCGGCGATGGTCCGGCTCAGGCGATCTCCTTCCCCACCAGCATCTTGCCGACCTGCCGCGACGACCCGTCGAAGAAGCCCGCCTCGCCATGCCATTCCTGCGGGTTGCGGAAGGTGCCGAGCAGGATGTCGAAGATCGGAATGTCGCCGTAATTATAGGCGTGCAGGCCGCGTTCGTGATGGACGGCGTGGCTTTCGGGCCGCGTGATGAAATAGCCGAGCCAGCGCGGCGTGCGTAGGTTGCTGTGCTGGAAGATCGCGCAAAAGGTCGCCACGACCGAGACGATCAGCGCCGCCTCCGCCGTCAACCCGATGCCGAGCACGAGCGCGCAACTGCCGAGCAGCGCCCAGCCGATCATGTCGAACGGATGGAAATAGAAGGCGCCCCAGATGTCGACGCGTTCGGCGCTGTGGTGCATCTGATGAAACCAGCGCCAGATCGGCTGCACATTGTGCATCGTGCGATGCCAGGCATAGATCAGGAATTCATAGAAGAAGAAGCCGGTGACGAGCTGGACCCAGAAGGGCCAAGCTGACCCGTCGACGAGCTGATATTGCCCCAGCAAGCCGTCCCACAGCAAAGGCGAATAGGTCGTCACCGCGAAATAAAGCAGCATGAAGAACAGACCCTTGGCCTTCCACAACGGAACGTCCGGAAAGCTGCGCGCGCGGATCAGAAGATCCATCCCCGCGAAGAAGACAAACATCGAAATCGCAATCAGATGATATGTGCCGAACATCGTGACTTCCCCTGTCGTCGAACGATGGGCCGAATCCTATCGGATGGCCTGCGGCGCCGATAGAAGACTTGCGGTCGGTTTTGCTTTACAGCGGAATTTCAGCGATTCCGTCGGTCATGCAGGGGGGTGGACCATGGAGCAACGGCATTCGACACCGGAAACTGTACCGGAGGTACAGCCCGAACCGCAGGGCAAGGGCAAGCGGACGCGCGAACGATTGCTCGATGCGGCCAACGACGCCATCCTGACCAAGGGCTTTGCCGGCACCTCGATCGAGGAACTGGTCGAGACGACGGGCATCACCAAGAGCGGCTTCTTTTATCATTTCCGCGACAAGGGCGACCTGGCGCGCCAGTTGCTGGCGCGGTTCATCGAAGAAGACGATATGGTGATGGACGAGCTGACCGCGCGCGCCTTTGCGCTGGCCGACGATCCGATGCAGCGCTTTCTGCTGTTCCTGAACCTGTATGCCGACGAGATGGACGACATGGAGGGGGTGCATCCCGGCTGCCTGGTCGCCGCGATCATCTATCAGGAGCAGGCGTTCGACCGGCAGGTGCGCGAACTGCTGTTCGAGGCCGCGATGCGCTGGCGCGAGCGCTTTCGCATATGGTTCCAGGCGATCGACGCCAAATATACGCCCGTCGCGCCGGTCGACCTCGACACGATCGCCGACGCATTCAGCGCGGTCGTCGAGGGGTCGATCGTGCTGACGCGCGCGCTGAACGATCGCCAGCTTCTGGGCCGCCAGCTTCGCCTGTTCCGGACGATGGTGAAGACGACCTACGGCATCGCCTGACCAAGGCGCGCGCGGCGTTACCCGAAATTGAACGCCGCTTACCTGCCGAAATTCTGGCCGCGCACCCCCTTCGGATGTTTCTGCTTGTCGCCACCCCGAAGCGACAAGGAAGCCGCGAATGCCCGAAGAGAAGACAGCGGATCAGCGCCCGCCCTCGCCCCTTTCGCTGCGCCGCCGCGACCTGCTGGGATCGTTGGCGGCGGTTGGCGCGATCGGCAGCGTCGCGAGGGCCGCGTCGGCGAAGGCGTCGACATCGGCGGCATGGGATTTCATCGTCGTCGGCGCGGGCGTGTTCGGCGCCTGGACGGCGTGGAACCTGCAGCGGCGCGGGAACCGGGTGCTGCTGCTCGATGCATGGGGACCCGCGCATAATCGCGCGTCGTCGGGCGGCGAGACGCGGCTGATCCGGACCGAATATGCCGGCAACGAACTCTATACACGCTGGGCATGGTCCTCGCTGGCCGAATGGCAGGACCTGTCGCGGCGGCACGAGCTGCCGATATTTCACCCGACGGGCGCGCTGTACATCTATCCCGCCGATGGCGCGAAGATCGACGAGAGCGTCGCGCTGCAACGAAGCCTCGGCATTCCCATAGAAAAGCTGACGCGCGCCCAAATGGCCACGCGCTGGCCGCAAATCGATTTCGACGGCATTGCGGTGGGCGTGCTGCAGCCGACGATGGGGGCGCTGATGGCGCGCCGCAGCGTGCAGAATCTGGTTTCGGATTTCGTCGCGGCGGGCGGAACCTATCACGAGCTGGCGGTCGATCCGCCGCGATCGGACGGCGGGTCGCTGCGCACGATCAGCGGCGGCGGCGAGACGCTGAACGCCGGGCGCTTCGTCTTTGCGTGCGGCCCCTGGCTTCCCAAGCTGTTTCCCGAGGTCGTTGGCGGCCGGATCGTGCCGACGCGGCAGGACGTGTTCTTCTTTGCCCCCGACGCGGGCGACACACGCTTTCAGGCGCCGGCGATGCCCGCGTGGGTCGACGTCAGCAGCAAGGACCTGCACTACGGCTTTCCCGATATCGAGGCGCGCGGGTTCAAGATCGCGCTGGACGCGCATGGGCCGAAATATGATCCCGACGTCGCCGACCGGCGCGTGTCCGACCAGTCGCTGGCCGATGTGCGCGCCTATCTGGCGCGGCGCTTTCCGGCGCTGGCCAAACGGCCGCTCGCCGAGGGGCGGGTTTGTCAGTATGAGAATAGCGACAACGGCCATCTGCTGATCGACCGCCACCCGCAATGGAGCAATTGCTGGGTCGTCGGCGGCGGCAGCGGGCACGGGTTCAAGCATGGACCGGCGGTGGGCCGCTATGTCGCCGATCTGGTGCTGGGCAGCGGCAGGGCCGAGCCCGACTTCACGCTGGCGGCGCACAAGGTGCATGGCTGAAACTGATGGCCGAAACAGAGAGCTGAGACAGGGGGAATGGCATGATCGGAATGGGCAGGACCGGCGCAGCGATCGCCGCCGCGGCGATGCTATTCAGCGGACCGGCCGCGTCGCAGCAGGCCGACGTTCCCGCGGCGGCAGGCTATACGATGCCCGCGACGCAGGTGTGGGACATGACGTCCGATGTCGGCCGCAAGTATCGCATCTTCGTCTCCTACCCCAGCCAGGGCGAGCCGCCGGCGAACGGTTATCCGGTGCTGTACGTGCTCGACGGCAACGCCAGCTTCGCCACTTTTGCCGAGGCGCGGCGGATCCAGGAATATTACGACATCGGCAAGGCGATCGTCGTCGGCGTCGGATATCAGACCGACATGCCTTATGCCGAAGAGCGGAACGAGGATTTCATCGTCATGGACAATCCGCCGCCGGGCAAGCGGCTGGGGCGGACCAAGGGCGGCAAGAGCGGGCGCGACGAGTTCCTGGATTTCCTGACCGGCAAGCTGCGCACCGAACTGGGCAGCCGGTTCAAGATCAATCCCGATCGCCAAGCGCTGTTCGGCCATTCGTTCGGCGGGCTGTTCGCGCTCCACGCGCTCTACAACAAGCCGCAGGCGTTTCACTCGATCGTCGTCGCCAGCCCCTCGCTGGAACTCGATCAGGGCGTGCTGCGCGACGAGCGCGACTTCGTCTCGCGGCTGGAGGCGGGCAAGGTCGGCAAGACCAGTCGGGTGATGATCGTCGTCGGCGGACGCGACATCGACGACGATCCCGAACCCGCGCGCGCGCTGGCCGACCGTTTCGACCGGCTGTCGGGATATGGGCTGCGCGTCCGCTTCAAACGGTATGAGGAAGAGGGGCACATGACCGTGCCCGCGCGCGCGGTGACCGACGTGCTGCGCTTCGCCTTCGAGATACACTGAGCCGCCGCCGGGTCAGGCGGGCATCAGATTCTTGTGGATGACGCCGTCCTTGACGATCAGCAGCAGGTTGCGCTCATAATCCTCGAGCAGGCGCAGGTCGTCGAGCGGATTGCCGCGGATGAGCAGCATGTCCGCCCACGCCCCTTCGCGGATCACGCCCAGCGGCGCCTGGCGATAGGGGTTGCGGCGGCCGCTGCGCGCGAAAAGCTCGCAATTGCCCGACGTCGCGATGCGCAGCACCTCGGCATTCGAATAGATCGCGCCGAAGCGGGGCAGCATCGCATTTTCGGTGCGCGACGTGCGGGTTCGCGAGAAGAGGTCGGTGCCGAACGCGACCTTGACGCCATGCTTCTTCGCCAGCCGCACGCCTCCCTGCCACCCCCCGCCGCCAAGCGATTCCGCCGCCTTCGACTGCTGCTCCGCGGTCAGGATATTGTCGCCGTCCTCGAACGGCTGGATCGACAGCCACGCGCCCTTTTGCGCGATCAGCGCCGCCGTCCGGTCGTCGATCGCATGGCCATGCTCGATCGAGAGCACCCCCGCGTCGAGGCAGCGGCGAACCCCCGCCGGCGTATAGGCATGCGCACAGGCGTAGGTGTCCCAGTCGGTCGCCGCCTGGACGATCGCGCGCATTTCCTCGAGCGTATATTGCACCGTATCGATCGGATCATGGTCCGACGTCACGCCGCCCCCGGCCATGATCTTGATCTGCGAGGCGCCGCGCTTGAGCTGTTCGCGGGTCGCGGCCAGCACCTCCGGCACGCCGTTCGCGACCGCGGTCATCCCCTTTTGCTGACGCAGCGACGGCAAGCCGCCGAGCGCGGTCGGCAATTCGCCCACGGGTTCGGGGTCGCCATGCCCCGAGGTCTGCGAGATGGCGGCGCCGCTGGGATAGCAGCGCGGCCCCGGCATGATGCCGCGATCGATCGCATTCTTGATCCCGAATATCGCGCCCGCCGTATCGCGCACGGTGGTGAAGCCGCGCATGAGCTGGAATTCGGCATCCTTGAAGATCATCGCGATATGCGTCGCGTCGTCGGAGCCCATCCAGGGAACCCCGCGCACCGCCGCCATGTGCCAGTGCGCGTCGGTAAGCCCCGGCATCAGCGTCTGGCCCGCACCGTCGATGACCGTCGCGTTCGGCGGCACCGGAATGTCGCCCGCCGAGACGGCGTCGATCCGGTTCCCGGTCACGCGCACGTTGCGCGGCTGGCGGCCGCTGCCCGTGCCGTCGAAAAGCTGCACGTTGCGGATCAGGATCGTCGGGAGCGGCTCGTCGGCAGCCGCCGCCGCGAGCGGTGCCAGTCCCAGACCGGCCAGCACGGCGCGGCGCGTCGGATGAAAACCCATCATATCTTCCCCATCGATCGTCCGCGCATCGCGTGCGGCCACTGCCCCGCGGACGATGCGTCCGCATGGAGCAAGGGCTCAACAGCCAGCTTCGCCAGCGCGAGGGGACCAGCTTATTTGCCGCGCTTGTTTTCCGCGCGCTGCCGGTCGATCTCGGCCACCCACTGGTCGGCGGTCAGCGGACCCGTGCCCTCGAAATGGACGTGGTCGGCCATTTTTTCGCGCACGTCGACGAAATAGAGCGCGCCGGTCGGCAGACCCATTTCCTTTGCCTTCGCCGCCATCGCCGCTTCCTGTTCGGCGGTCGGCTTGGGACGCGCAGGCTTGTAGAGGAGGACATCCCACCCCTCGCCCCCCGCATGCAGGAAAAGCTGCGTCGGCGGCTGTCCGCCCGCGATGCTGACCTGGTCCCATTTCGCCATGTCGCGGATGAAATCCTCGGTCTTGCCGGGGACGAGGCGGAACATTTCGAACACCGGCGCAGTCATTTCGACCGCGGCCGGATCGGCCGCCTTGTCCTTGGCCGCGACCGGCGCGGAAAGGCTGAGAGCGAACAAGGCAAAACTTAGGCTGCGCAGCATCGGGACCCTCCATCCTGTGATGACGCAGCCTGCCCCGCGCGCCCGGACGCGACAAGATGCGATGCGGGTCAGTAATCCACGAAACGGGTAAGTTCCGCCGCCGCCGCGGACGACGCAAGACGGTGCCCATTACCCCTATCGCGCCCGATTACCCGTTTGCGGCGGTTCCGGACGCTGGCGGTCTTTCGTAGCTTTGCGCCTTGGCGCCCGATGCGCCGCCCCTGGCAGGGAGGCCCCTTCGATGGACGATATCAGCCGCCGCGCACTGCTGGCCGCCGCCGCGATCGGCACGATCGCAACCCCCGCGCTCGCCGCCACGGCGACCGCCGCGCGGCCGTCGCGCTTCAAGCTGGAACCGGGTTCGGAAGGGTTTCACAAATTCCAGGCCGTGCACGAGGGACTCGGGTCGATCGACGTGCGGCTGTTCGATTTCGGCGGCGCCCCGGCCCCCGCGAATTTCCTGATCTATGACATTCCCGTCGGCGCGAGCGAAGGCGTGCACCTGCACAATCTGTCCGACCCCGCGCTCGGCCCCTATGACGAATATTATTATATCATCGAGGGGCGCGGAAAGATGACGATCGACGGCGAGGACATCCTCGTGTCCGCCGGCGACCATGTCTATGCCCCGCTCGATAGCTGGCGCGGTATCGCGAACATCGACGAGAAGGAGCATCTGAAGGTCTTTCTGACCTATATCGACCGCTCGCCCGGGTCGAAGCGCTCCTAGCCGCCGCCCTCTAGCCCGCCGCTAGCCTGGCGTTGCCGGCAGGCGCAGCGGGCGAATCCATATCTGCCGGTCGCCGACATGGACGGGCTGCGCGGTCGCCGGGCGCTTTGCCACCAACCGCTGCCCCGCCTCGCCCGCGCCATAGCGGGTCCGCCGCCAGCCGATCTCGGGAAGCTTGCCGCCGACGGAAAGCTGCAGTTCGACCTCCAGCCGCCGACAGGTGCGTCCGGTGCAACCGATATAGATGGGCGCGCCCTTGATCGTCGGGCGCGCGCCGTTGACCACGACGCCCCGGATCGCCTCGCCATTCTTGATCAACAATTCCTGGCGGTCGGCCGATGGCGACACCGCGGCAAGCCGAATGGTGCGGCGGTCGCCGGTCACGCTGTCGGACAGGATCTCGATCCGCCCGTCATCGGCCAGCCCGGGCGCAGGGGCGCGCCAATTGCCCTTGTCATCGGGCTTTGCGTCGAACGCCGCCTGCGCGCGCATGGTGGGCGGCAGCGGCCCATTGTCCTCGATCAGGAAAGCCGCCTTGCCATTATCGTCCTCGTGCACGACGGTCAGGTGGCGCGGCGCATCGCGGGTGTAGGCTGGGACCATCACGGCGGCGACGAACGCCCCGACCGTGATGAGGGCAAAGAGTGCGGCCGCCGACCGCGCCGGCCGCCCCGCGCCGGGCAGGAAAAAGAGGAACATCAGGACGAGCAGCGCGCTGGCCGGCGCGGCCTGTTCGATGAACAGCCCCTCCTCCAGCCCGCCCGCGAGTGGCAGCACGACAAGGAAATAGGCGACCGCCGCGCCGAGCAGGAGGAACGGCACCGCGCGGCGCGCCGCCGGGATCAGCGCGGCGCAGGCCGCCGCGATCACGAAGGGCATCGACCATGCGGCGAGGATCGCAAGGCCGGGGACGAAGGCGAAGGCCGCGAGGATCAGGATCGCCAGCCAGCTCCACGCCGCCGCCGCACCGCGCACCGGATTTTCATCGCGCGACAGTGCAAGGATCGCCGACGCGCCCGTCAGCGCCGCCGCGGCGTACAGCAGGCGGAGCGCGATCGGATAGGCGGTGCCGAAGGCGGCTTCGGGCCGTAGCGCGGCGACGAGCATCGCCGCGCCGATTGCCAGGCCGGTACCCGCCACCAGCGCCGCCAGGGGGGTGAAAGCGCTGCGGATGCGGCGCGTTTCCCCGGCGCGCCAATAGAGAAATAGCGCGGCGATCAGGCCGCATCCCAGCAGCACCGCCGCCACGACCTGCGGCAGGATCAGCAGAAATTGCCGGCCGACGTCGGTATAGACGCGCTGTCCCTCCGCGCCCTGCGGGCGCTCGGCCGCGAAGCCGGTCACCGCCGCCAGCGTCGTCGCGCCCATGTGCCGCACCGAATTGCGGTCGAGATGCGCCAGATTGTCGAGCGGCGTATGATAGCGCTTGCCGCCGCCGATGATCGAATAATTGCCCGCATCGACCCCCAGCGGCAGCAACATGGTCAGGTCGGTGTCATTCGGCAGCAGTTCGTAGAAATCGGTCGCCAGCGAATTGGCGGACGGCAGCGGGCGGCCGCCGATCGCGGCGGCATCGCGCGCATTGGGGCTGCTCGTCTGGAACATGTTGACCCCGCCGGTCGTCCCGCGCGCCTCCATATTCACCACCGCGCCGACGCGCTTCGCAAGCGGGTCGTGCGCCGCAAAGGCGGCCGCGCCGACCAGCCCCGCCTCCTCCGCATCGGTCAGCACGACCAGCACCGGTCGGGCGAGACGCCGCCCCTTGAGCTGCGCCGCGATCTCGAGCGCGACGGCGACGCCGATGCCGTCATCGGCCGCCCCCGGACCGGCGGGCACCGAGTCATAATGGGCCGCGATCATCACCGCATCGTCGCCGGGCGGCGTCACCCAGAAGGCGATGTTGCGCGGGCGCGCGCAGATCGCGGCCCCTTCGCGAAGGTCGTTGCAGTGAAAGCGCTCGTCGATCTGCGGCGTGAAGCCCGCCTTTCGGATTTCGGCCAGCAGCCGCGACTCGACCGCGTCATTGGCGTCGCTGTCGGTCGGATGCGCGCGCTCGTCGCCGAGGATCGTCTGAAGCCGCGTCAGCGCGCGGTCGGCATCGAACGCGGTCTCGACGCTGGCCGGCGCATCGACGCCGAACGGCCGCGCGACCCACAGCGCGAGCAGCACCAGTCCGACGATAATCGCGCGCCACGATCCGAAAGCGATGCGCCCTGCCATATCCAACGTCCCCCTGGTTCCTCTCAGGTCATGTTCGCCGAACTCTCGCGCGGCAGCAACAGGATCATCGCCGCCGCGAGCAATCCGCCCAGTCCCATCACCAGCGATACCAGCAGCAGGCTGCCGCCGCTGGCGAAGAGCGCACCGGCGACCACGGGACCCAGCGCCGATCCGCCGCGGCCGATGCCGATGACGAAGCCGGTGCCGCTTGCCCGCAACGCGGCGGGATAGGCCTGCGCCAGCAGCGGATACATGCCGACGACCCCGGCGTTGATGAAGAAGGCGGCGACGGCCGCGGTGATCGAAAGCCGCGTCAGGTCGGCGCCCGCCATGCCGAATAGGCCGATCGCCGCAAAGCCCGCGAGCATCGCGCCGGCGACGAGCGGACGCAGGTTGAAGCGCTGGCTTGCCAGGCCGATCGTCACCGCCCCGACCAGGTTGCCGACATTGGCGGCGACGAGCACGCCGCCCGCCTGCGACGCATCGAACCCCAGATCGACCACGATCTTCGGAATCCATTTCTGGATGTAATAAAAGAACAGGATCTGCGCGAAATAGGCGACGGTCAGCAGGATGGTGACCCGCGCGAAACCCGGTCCGAACAGCGACGCGATCGACGGCTTCAGCGCCTCTGCGGGCGGCGGCGGCAGCGCCTCGACCGGCGCATGCCCGATCCGGACGAGCGTATGGTTCACGCGATCGAGCGCGTCGGCGGGGCGCCGCGCGATCAGCGATTCGATCGATTCGGGAAGGAAGAAATAGGCGAGCGGAATCATCGCGGCGGAGGCGATGGCGCCCAGCATGAAGACCGACCGCCAGTCGCCCGTTTCCGCAAGCAGGCGCGAGGCGAGCAGCCCGCCCAGGATCGCCCCGGTCGAATAGCCCGCGATGTTGAGCGCGACGTTCAGGCCGCGCCGCCGGTCGTTCGAAAACTCCGCGACCATCGCGCTGGTCGACGACAGCATCCCGCCGATTCCGATGCCGGTCATGAAGCGGATGACCGATAGCGCGGTCACGCCCGCCGCGTGCGTCGCCGCGGCCATGCCGAGCGCCATCACGACCAGGCACGCCAAAATGGTCGGCCGCCGCCCGATCCGGTCGGCGACGTTGCCGATCAGCACCGAACCCGCGGCCATGCCCAGCAATTCCATCGACAGCACGATGCCCAGCGTCGCCTTGTCGACCCCCCATTCGTCCGCGATGCCCGGCGCGGCGAAGCTGATCGCCAGCACGTCGAAGCCGTCGAGCGCGTTCAGCGCGATGCAAAGCGCGACCACCACGATTTGAAGCGTGCGCATCGGGGATGCGGCGATCACCGTCCTTGGATCATCGTTCATGTCATGACTCTCCCGCCGGCGGCGTGCCCTGTGGCCGCCCCGGTCCGTTTTCGTTTCTGATGATGTCTTATTTCAGCCTGGCGAGGTGCTTGATCGTAATCGCCGCCATTTCCGGGCGCCGTTCCAGGCAGCGCGACACCGGCCCGACCACGACCACCGAAAGCAGGCGCTCGCCGCCCGGCAGCGGCAACGCGACGCCCGCGAGGTCGGGCGTGAACTCCGTATTGCTCTGATGCCAGCCCAGCTCGGCCGCCTCGTCCAGCCGCGCCTCGACCGCCGCGGCATTGGCGGGCGTGGTCGGCGAATAGCGGACGAAATCGATCTTGCGATACAGGCGCTCGCGCTCTTCGCGCGGCATCTGCGACAGGAGCGCGCGCCCCGCCGAGGTCGCGTGGATCGGCACCCGATCGCCGACCTTTGCGAAATAGCGCACCGGCTGCGGCGATTCGACGACGTCGACGAAGGTCGCGTGGATTCCGGCGGGCGCCGAAATCGCAACCGTCTCGCCGGTCGCCTGCATCAGGTCGCGCGCCAGCCGCTGGAATTTTTCGGGCAGCGGCTCGGCCTGCGTCACCGCCTCCGCCAACACCAGCCAGCGCGGGCTGGGATAATAGCCGCCGCGTCCGCGCGGTTCGTAAAGATAACCCTTCGACGCGAGCGTCGCGACGATCTTGAATGTGCTCGACCGCGGCCAGCCCAGATCCTCGGCCATCTCGGCCGCGGTGGCGGGGCGCAGCCGCTTCGCGAAATATTCCAGGATTTCCAGCACATTCGCGGCCTGCCGCACGATCATGATCTTGTTCGCCTGAAAAGGGTCGTGACGTCTCATATGGCCGAAGTGAAGCGCCCGGAAAAGCCGTCAGCATTTCCCGGGTGCGCGCCATGCTCAGCGCGCCGTGAAACCGCCATCGACCGGCAGCGCGACGCCGGTGACGAAAGCGGCCTCGTCGGACACGAGCCACAGCGCGGCATCGGCGACCTCGCCCGCCTGTACCAGCCGGCCCATCGGGACGTTCGCCATCAGCTTCGCCTCGTTCGCCGCCGCTTCCGCCGGGTCGCCGCTGCGCCCCGTGAAGCCGATCTTCATCGGCGTGTCGGCGAGGCCGGGGCAGACGACGTTGACGCGGATCTTGTCGGCGGCGAGCGCGAGCGCCAGGCTTTTGGTCAGTCCGACGACGCCCCATTTCGCGGCCGAATAAATCGGGCTCATCATCGATCCGACCAGCCCGGAGACCGAGGCGGTGAACAGGATCGCCCCGCCGCCCCGCAGGCGCATATGCGGCGCCGCCTTCCCCGCGCCGAGTGCCGCCGAGGTGACGTTGAGCGCGATCGCCCGATCATAGGCGGCCAGGTCCAGATCCTCGACCGAAGCGGGGCCGGGCATGCCGGCGTGCGCCCACAATATGTCGAGCCCGCCGAGCGCCGCCGCCGCCTGGTCGATGCTATCGCGCGCACCGTCGGGATCGATCAGATCGGCGGTGATCGGCACGACATTGTCCGCGCCGAAATCGGCCACCAGCCTGTCCAGCGCGTCGGCGCTGACGTCGATCGCCGCGACGCGCGCGCCTTCGCGCACGAAACGCTCGACACCCGCGCGGCCCATGCCCGACGCGGCGGCGGTAACGGCGGCCAATTTGCCCTTCAGACGCATATAATCTCTCCTCAAGCCGCGAAGGGGTCGGGGAACCGCCCCGTCGTCGATACGATGGTGGTCTTGGTTTCGAGGAAGGGGTCGAGCCCTTCGATGCCGTTCTCGCGGCCCCAGCCGCTGGCCTTCACGCCGCCATAGGGGGTCGACCAGCGGATGTAGCGGTAGGTGTTGACCCACACCATGCCCGCCTCGATCCGCGCCGCGACGCGGTGCGCTCGGCCGGTGTCGCCCGACCACAGCCCGGCGGCGAGGCCATAGGGCGTCGAATTGGCGATCGCGATCGCCTCCTCCTCGTCGTCGAAGGGGATCAGCGCCGCGACGGGGCCGAAAATTTCCTCCTGCGCGATCCGCATGTCCGCCGACACGCCGGCAAACACCGTCGGCTCGACGAAATAGCCGCCCGCCATCCCGTCGCGGTCGATGCGGTGGCCGCCGGTGACGAGCTCGGCACCCTCACCCTGCCCGATCGCGACATAGGACAGCGTCTTGTCGAGCTGCTCGCGGTGCGCCTGCGGCCCCATGTGCGTCGCGGGGTCGAGCGGCATGCCGACCCGCACGCGCCCCGCACGCTCGCGAAACGCCTCGACGACGCGGTCATAGATCGACCGTTCGACCAGCACGCGGCTGCCGAGCGCGCAGCTCTGCCCGCACAGCGCCCAGGCCGATCCCGTCGCCGCGTTGAGCGCATTGTCCAGGTCGGCGTCGGCGAACAGGATGTGCGGCGCCTTGCCGCCCAGTTCGAAGGTGCAGCGGGTCAGCGTGTCGGCGCCCGCCTTCAGGATCGTCTTCGCGGTCGTCCCTTCGCCGGTGAAGCTGATCTTCGCGACGTCCGGATGCTCGACCAGCGCCGCGCCGGCGACCGGGCCATCGCCCGGCACGACGTTGACGACGCCCGGCGGAAAGCCCGCCTCTTCGAACAGATGCGCCAGCGCGAGCGACGAGGCGGGGGTCTGCTCGGCCGGTTTCAGCACGACGGTACAGCCCGCCGCCAGCGCGGGCCCCAGCTTCCACGCCGCCGCCATCATCGGGACGTTCCACGGCGTGATCGCGCCGACGACGCCGACCGGGTGGCGCGTCGTGAAGGCGTGGACGCTGTCGTCCATCGGGATCGTCCGCCCGCCCAGCTTGTCGGCGAGCGAAGCGAACCAGTGATAATATTGCGCGTGAAGGCTGATATCGCCGCGCGATTCGCGCACCGCGCGACCGTTGTCGCGTGTCTCGACCTCTGCCAGCGCGTCGACGCGCGTCGCATAGAGGTCGGCGAACTTGCGCATCAGCGCCGCGCGCTCCCACGGCGGCATGCGGCGCCAGGGGCCCTCGAACGCCGCCTTCGCCGCCGCGACGGCCCGGTCGATGTCGGCGCGCCCGCCAAAGGCCACGTCGCCCCATGGCTGTCCCGTCGACGGATCGATGCTGGGACGCACCCCGCCATCGATCGGGGCGACCCATTCGCCACCGATGAACAAGCGGTCAAATCGGAATTCGCCCATCACCCTCGCCTTCCAAGTTTCTTATACTGGACATATTTGTCCCTATATAGAAATGAAAGTCAATCGAACGAAATGGGTAATGGCCGGCGGAGACGGTGCGGCGCATCGGTTTTCAGCGGATGAGGGGCGGCTATTGCATCCCGGCCGGGATCAGGCCTCGCTCGGCGGAAATACGCACGGCATCGCGCCGCTTGCTGACCCCGATCTTTCGGAAAACCGACTTCAGCCGATATTTCACCGTATCGGGCGACATGCCGATCAGCCGGGCGATTTCCTTGTTCGAATGGCCCTGCGAGAGATAGAGCAGAACCTCCGCCTCGGCCTCGCTGAACACGCCGAGCACGGTGACGTTGTTGCGATAGACGGCGAGCGACTTGGCGAGCGATTTCATGAACTGCGCGCGGAACCGGTCGATCTGACCCTCGGCCTGCAGCGCATCGTCGAGGCAGGGCTGGACGAACTGCCGCGCCTCAACGAACGGACGCACGATGTTCTGGAACATCGCGATCCCCACCGCCTCGTCGAAGCAGACGCGCGCCTGGTCCCTCTCGCCCGTCATGCGCAGGCCTGCCGCGGCGAGGATGTTGACGTCGATCAGCAGGCGGCCCGCGCCATGCTGTTCCGCCCAGTCGCGCAGCTTCTGCAATTCCTCCAGCGCCAGCTCGACGTCGCCGACCAACAGGCGCAGCCGCGTGCGGCAAAGGCTCGCCGCGATCGCGACCGGGCGATAGGCGGGCGATTCCTCGTGCATCATGTCCGCGAGCGGATCGAGTCCGACGACCGCCGCAGCAGCCAACACCGCATGCGCCGGCGCGCCCTGCGATATCTGCAGTTCGATGCTGCAGATGTCGGCCAGCATTTCCAGCTGGCGCAGCCGCCGCCGCGCCGCAACCCGCCGCGCGCGCGCGATGACGTCGCACGCCTCCTCGAATGCCCCCTCGCCCGCCAGCGCCCGCGCCTCGGTGAAATAGGCGGCGGCATAGACGTCGACCCAGCCGTCCGACTGTTCCATGTGCGGCAGGGCCCAGGCCAGAAGTTCGCGCGCCTCGGTGACCATATCCTGTTCGAACAACAGCTCGGCCTTGAACGCCGCGCAATTCGCCGCGAGGTCGGAGCGGGCACCGTAATTTTCGGTGATGTTCGCGCAGGCCGCCAGCAGGATCTTTTCGGCCTCCCTCGACCGCCCCTGCGCCCGCTTGATCCGCGCTTCGAGAAAGCGGGTGAAGAGGTCGCTGTAAAGCGATCCGATCGCCAGATAATGATCGCGCGCCGCCAGCGTGGGCTGCAACGCGCGTTCGAGCCAGCCGCCCTCGAAATATTTGGCGCCCAGCGTCTCGCTGATGTTCGCGAGCACCAGATGATCGTTCGCCGGAAGCTTGCGCAGCAGCGCCTCGCGCGCGAGCAGATCGTCGAACGTCACCGGCTGGTTTTCGTAATCGGACAGCGTGTCGCCGACGACGCGAACCTCGGTCTTCAGGTCGACCGAAAGATCGGCGTCGCCGACCTGCGCCAGGAAAAGGTCGAATTCGGCGCGCGCGGACCCGAGTTCGCCCAGCTTGATCTGCAGATAGACCTGCGCAAGGGCGAGCTGTGGCCGCGTGCGGATCAACGGCACGGGCAGTTTCGCGAGCCCGCGCACGACGACGCCCTGCAGCCCCTGCGGGATCAGCCGCCAGCCGCCCGCCTCCTCCAATATTCCGGCGACGAGCAGGTCGTCGCCCGACAGGATCGCATGGTCGATCGCCTCGGCAACCTGTCCGCGTTCGGCGAACCAGCCCGCGATCCGGCGCTGGAGCGCGGCGAATTGCGCGCGATCGGACCGCTCGAACCGGTCGCGCAGATATTCGGCGAACAACTGGTGATAGCGATATTCGCGCCGTTCCCAGCTGACGG
The DNA here is from genome assembly GCA_017309275.1 of Sphingomonadales bacterium. Taxonomy (GTDB): domain Bacteria; phylum Pseudomonadota; class Alphaproteobacteria; order Sphingomonadales; family Sphingomonadaceae; genus Sphingopyxis. Next base: position 104,006 of record JAFKLT010000033.1, read on the forward strand.
GCGACAGGAACACCCCCTGCTGTTCCAGCCGTTCCAGCACCATCCAGCCGTCCTGGCGATCGCACAACAGGTCGACCATTTCGCCGGTCAGCCGGTCGACGAGCGCGGTGCGCGCGACGATATCGCGCGTTTCCTGCGGCAGCGTCATCAGCACCTGTTCCGACAGATAGCGCGCCAGATCGCTGCTGGTGCCGCAATATTCGTCGATGACGCGCTCGGCCTCCATGCCGCGCTTGATCGACAATGACGCGAGCTGAACCGCGATCGGCCACCCCTCGGTCCGGTCGAGCAAGGTGTCGATGTCGAGCGTTTCGAGCGGCCGGTCGGTGCGCGTCAGCAGGCATTCGGTCTCCTGCGCCGAAAAGCGCAGCTCGGCCGGGCCGATTTCCAGCAATTGCTCCTCGGCCGCGAGGATCGACTGCCCGACCCACGGATAGTCGCGCGACGCGAAGAGGAAATGACAGCCCGGCGGCGCAAGCCGGACCAGCGATTCCAGAAACTGGCCGACGGGCTCGCTGAAGGCGTGATGCAGATCGTCGAGGATCAGCACGACCGGCGTGTCGGCATCGCCAAGTTCGTTGATGATTGCCGACAGGGCCGCGCGGGGCGGCAGGTCGCTCGGCGCGCCCTTGCCGTCGTCGCCGTCGTGATTGCGCTGAAGCGACAGCAGCAGATATTTGACGAAGCGCTTGAGATCGCGGTCATCGCGCTCGAGCGTGAGCCACGCGACCCGCGCCGCGCCGGGGTCCAGGCTGTCGCGCCACTGTGCGAGAAGGCTGGTCTTGCCATATCCGGCCGGTGCATGGACCAGCGTCAGGCGATGGTTCAGCACGCCCCCGAGCCGACCGAGAAGCAGGTCCCGGCGGATCTGGTCGCCCATCCACATGGGCGGAACGAACTTGGCGGCAATCAAGTCCTGCATGCGGCCTAACCTCTTACGCGTGGCAGTCGGTTTCCGGTCACGAAGGTTACGGATCGATGACAGGTCTGGCAACCGCCTGCAAAACCTTACCCATCTTCGCCGGGAGCATTACCCGTCCGCGGTCCGATGCACCCGTTTTACGCGTTGCGCGCCCCCATCCCCACCAGTGTAATCGATCGCGAAGAAGCTGCGGGAGGAAGTGCTGGTGCGCATTGGTGTCGACGTCGGGGGAACCAACACCGATGCGGTCCTGATTGCGGAGCGCCGTGTGGTTGCATCGACGAAGCAGCCGACCAGCCCCGACGTCAGCACCGGCGTAACGGCCGCAATCGGCGCCATATTGGCCGATGCCGGCGTCTCGGCCGGGCAGGTGAGCGCCGTGATGATCGGCACGACCCATTTCACCAACGCGCTGGTCGAACGCGAGCGCCTCGACCGTGTCGGCATCATCCGCCTGGCAAGTCCGTCGGGCGAGGCGCTGCCGCCGCTGACGGGTTGGCCCGACGCGCTGGCCCGGCAGCTCGAGGGCGCGACGTTTCTTCTCCCGGGCGGTTACGAGGTCGACGGGCGCGAGATTTCGGCGCTGGACGAAGGCGCGGTACGCGCCGCCGCACTCGATTGCCGCGCCCAGGGGATTCGGAGCATCGCGGTCAGCTGCGCCTTCGCCCCGATCAACGCGGCGATGGAGGATCGCGCGGCGCAAATCATCGCCGACGCGCACCCCGACGCGAGCATCAGCCTGTCGCACAGCGTCGGGCGGCTCGGCCTGATCGAACGCGAGAACGGGACGATCCTGAACGCCGCGCTGGCCACCCTCGCGCGCCATGTCGTGACCTCGCTCGAACGCGCGCTCGCGCAGCTCGGCATCACGGCGCCGCTGTACATCTCGCAGAATGACGGGACGCTGATCTCTGCCGCCGACGCCGCGCGCTACCCGGTCCTCACCATCGGGTCGGGGCCGACCAACAGCATGCGCGGCGCGGCCTTTCTGACGGGCGTCGACGACGGCATCGTCATGGACGTCGGGGGAACGACCTGCGACATCGGGGTGCTGGCCAACGGCTATCCGCGCGAATCCTCGATCGCGGTCGACATCGGCGGGGTCCGCACCAATTTCCGCATGCCCGACATTCTGGCGATCGGGCTGGGCGGCGGGACGCGGATCCATGTCGGGGCGAGCGGCGACGAGGTGACGATCGGGCCCGATTCGGTGGGCTTTCGCCTGACGCAGGATGCCTATCTGTTCGGCGGATCGACGCTGACCGCCAGCGATGTTGCGGTGGCGGCGGGCAAGGCGGACTTCGGCGACGCGGGCAGGATACCTTCGCTGACCCCGTCGCTGAAGAGCGCCATCCTTGACCGGATCGCGACGATGCTGGCCGACGGGATCGACCGGATGAAGACCCAGCCCGGCGACGCGACGATCATCGCGGTCGGCGGCGGCCATTTCCTGATCGACGATGATCTGAAGGGCGCGGCGCGCGTCGTCCGCCCCGACCATGCGTCGGTCGCCAACGCCGTGGGCGCAGCGATCGCACAGATCGGCGCGCAGGCCGAGCGCATCGTCGATTATGACGCCGAACCGCGCGCGACCGCGCTGGAACAGATGCGCGAGATGCTGCTGGCGCGCGTCGCCGCCGCGGGCGCGACGCCCGAAAGCGTCGAGATCGTCGACATGGACGAGGTGTTTCTTTCCTATCTGCCGGGCCGGTCGGCCCAACTCCGCATGAAGGCCGTCGGCAGCCTGGCCGATGACATGAAGCGGGCCGACGCGCCGCTTTCGGAGACCCCCCATGTATATTGACCATGCGACCGAGCTTCAGGATCTGGCGCGCGGCGCGGCCTTTCTGGGGTCGGGCGGCGGCGGCGATCCCTATTACAGCCTTCTGCTGGCCGAGGCGGCGCTCGCGCGGCGCGGGCGGTTCGAACTGATCCCGCTGTCCGAGGTCGCCGACGACGCGCTGCTGGCCCCCTGCGGCTGGATCGGCGCACCGACCGTGTCGGTCGAAAAGCTGCCCAACGGCGGCGAGGCGGTGACCGGGCTGCGGCGGCTGGAAGAGATCATGGGCAAGCGGATCGACGCGGTGCTGCCGATCGAGATCGGCGGCGGCAATGGCCTGGCCCCATTCATCGCGGCGGCCGAGCTCGGCATTCCGGTGGTCGATTGCGACGGCATGGGCCGCGCCTTCCCCGAATCGCAGATGGCGATCTTCAACATTCGCGGGCTGTCCGCCTGTCCGTCGGTGCTGACCGCCGCCGACGGATCGCTGAGCGTCATCGAGACCGGGGACAATCTGACGCACGAACGCATCGCGCGTGCGCTGGCCGTCTCGCTGGGCGGGATCGCGCACATGGTCGAATATCCGCTGAGCGGCGCCGAGGCCAAGGCGCACGCCGTGCCCGGCAGCGTCAGCGCCGCGATCGCCGTCGGTCGCGCGATCCGCGAGGCGCGCGGCGCGGGCGGCGATCCGTTCGACGCGCTGGCACAGGCGCTGGAGGCGACCGGCCTCTATCCCCATTGCCTGTCGCTGTTCGACGGAAAGATCGTCGACCTGGAGCGCGAAACACGCGGCGGCTTTTCGGTCGGCAAGGTGACGATCGACGGCTTCGGCGGCGGCGGCCGGATGGAGATCGAGTTTCAGAACGAGAATCTTGTTGCCGAAAGCGACGGAAAAATCCTGGCGATGGTCCCGGACATCATTACGGTGATGGACCGCGACACGGCCGACACGATCACGACAGAAAAGCTGAAATATGGTCAGCGCGTGAAAGTGATCGCCGCCGCGTCGCCCGCGATATTGCGCGACCCCCACGCGCTGTCGTTCGTCGGCCCCCGCGCCTTTGGCATGGAGTTCGACTTTGCGGCCGTTGAAACATTGAACCTGACGGAGAAGGCATGAGCGCAGCTGGCGGGGGTAATTATGCAAGCGGGCCGCTGCCCGAAGAGCTGACCATCCCCGGCTGGCGGGTCGCGCTGATCATCGCGAGCTTTACATTCTCGCTGCCCGGCTTTCTCAACAATGCGCAGGCGGGGCTCGCGCTCGGACTGGGGCCCGCCGTCCTCGCCTCGCTCCTCGCCGGTCTGATCCTGTGTGCCGGCGCGTGCCTGACCGCGGTGGTCAGCGTGCGCACGCGCCTGACCACCTATCTGCTCGTCCAGCGCTCGTTCGGCATATGGGGCGCCGCGCTCGTCAACATCGTGATCGCCATCATCCATTTCTGCTGGTTCGGGGTGAACGTGTCCTTCTTCGGCGACGCGATGGTCGCCGCGGCGCAGCAGGGGTACGGCATTCCCGGCAATTTCCACTCCTTCGTCGTCATCGGAAGCATCATCATCACGCTGTCGACGATCTGGGGCTTTCGAACGCTGGACCGGCTCGCGATGATCGCGGTGCCCTTTGTCGGGGTCATCCTGATCGCAGTCTGCGTGCAGGCTCTCGGCGCGAATCCGTCGCCCGACCTCGGCGCGGTCGCGCGGCCGCCGGCTCCCATGAGTTTCGGCATCGCGCTCTCTTCGCTGGTCGGCGGCAATCTGCTGACCGTCGCGGCTATGCCGGATCTTTCGCGCTTCATCCGGACCGAGCGCGGGGCGGTGTCGGGCATGCTCCTGTCCTTTCCGATCTGCGCGCCGATCATCATGCTCGTCTCGGCGCTGATCGCGCTCGCGACGGGACAGACCGACATCATGAAGCTGGTCGTCGCGATGGGTTTCGGGCTTCCCGCACTCGCGATGCTGGTCCTGTCGGTGTGGACGATCAACGCGCTGAACCTCTATTCCGCCGGCCTCTCGATGGCGGCGACCTTTCCGCGGCTCAAGCAAACGGCGATCATCGTCATCGGCGGCGCGATCGGGTGCCTTTTCGCGCTGCTCGGCATCATCAACGGTTTCATCCCCTTCCTGATCGCGCTTGGCCTGATCATTCCGCCGATCGCCGCGATCTACGTGATCGATGCCTTCCTGACCTTTCGCGGGCGGGACGAGGTGCCGACCGTCCCGGTTCGCTGGGAGGCGATCGGGGTGTGGCTGGGCAGCCTGCTCGTCACCTTTCCCGCGATGCATTTCGGCTGGACGCTGACGACGGTCCCCGCGCTCGATGCGACGATCCTCGCGGCGGGCGCCTATATCGCCGTGCTGCGCCTGCGCCGCTGACGAAGGGCCGCGCGCCATGAGATCGATCGCCGTGGCTCTCGCCCTCGCCATCATCGCGCAAACGCCCGTTGCCGCGGCTGTGGCCGATGCGGCGCCATACACGCTGCCCGAAACCGAGAGCTGGGACATGACGTCGGCGGCGGGCGAGACCTATCGCATCTTCGTCTCGCGCCCCGCCGGGCCCGCGCCAGAGGGCGGCTATCCCGTCCTCTATGTGCTCGACGGCAATGCGATGTTCGCGGGCTTTGCCGAAACGCGGCGCGTGCGGGGGTTCGGCGGACGCGATCCGGGCGGGCTGATCGTCGTCGGCATCGGCTATCCCGGCGACCAGGTCTATGACCCGCGTCGGATGCGCGATTTCACCGCGCCCATCGCGACGCCCACGCTGAAACAGCTCTACGCCGCCTATCCTTCGGGCGGCCGCGACGCCTTTCGCGCCTTCCTGCTCGGCGAGCTGAAGCCCGCGATCGCCGCGCGCTATCCCGTGCATCCCGGGCGCCAGGCGCTGTACGGCCATTCGCTGGGCGGCCTGTTCGCGCTCCATCTCTTTTATTCGCAGCCCGGCGCTTTCGACACGATCATCGCCGCCAGCCCGTCGATCTGGTGGGACGATCAGGCGATCCTGGGCGAAGAGGCCGCGTGGCGCGCACGGGTGGGCAAGGACGGCGCCTCGGCGCACGGCACCCGCCTGCTGCTGATCGCGGGCGCGCTCGAAACCGATGCTTCCATCGCACAGGACAGCGCCGCGCTGGCGCAGCGCCTCGCCCCGCTGTCCGCCGCCGGGCTGCGCAGCGAGCTACTGCTGCTCGACGGCGAGACGCATATCACGGTGCCGCACCGGTCGATCACCGCCGCGCTCCGCGCCGCGACGCGCTGGCCCTGACGGCTCAGCGCGCGGGCGCCTGCACCGTCGCCAAGTCGCCGAACACCGGCTTGCCCTCGAACAGCGTGACCAGCACCTTCGTCTTCGAAATCTCGTAGACCGGCAGGTTGAAGATGTCCTTGTCCAGCACCACCAGGTCGGCGCTCTTTCCGGTCTTGATCGACCCCGTGACCGCGTCGAAGCCGTTCACATAGGCGACGTTGATCGTGTGGCTTGCGATCGCTTCCTTCAGCGAGACGCCCTCCGCGGGCAGCAGCGGCTTGGCGTTCGGGTCGCCCGCCGTCCGCCGCGTTATCGCCACCTCGATCCCCTCCAGCGGGTTCGCGCCGCCGACGGGCCAGTCGGCGCCATAGGCCAGCTTGCCGCCAGCGCGGACGATGCTGCCCGCCGGATAGATATATTCGGCGCGCTTCGGCCCGATCGCGGCGACGGTCAGGTCCATATAATCGTACCACGACGCCCAGGTCGGCTGGAATTGGGCAAAGGTCGACAGCTTGCCGAAACGGGGCTGATCGGCGGGGTCCACGACGTTCATGTGCGTGATCATGTGATGCGTCGGCTTCGCGCCGTTCGCCTTGCGCGCCGCCTCGATCGCGTCGAGCGAGATGCGCACGCCTCCGTCGCCGATCGCGTGCAGAAAGGCGTGCATGCCGTGGCCGTCGACCGCGGTGACGGCCTGCTTCAGCACCTCGGGCGCGATCTGCGGCGTGCCGCGCTCGTCGCCGCTGTTTTCATAGGGCGCGAGCATATAGGCGGTCTTCTGCGGGATCACCCCGTCGACATAGAATTTGACCGTGTGGGTCGAAATGCCCAGGCTGTTCGCGCGCTCGGCGGCGCGGAGCAGGCCCGGAAGCTGGTCCATGCCGCGCTCGTTCTTCCACTTCAGCGATACCGCGACGTGGCTGGTCAGCTTTCCTGCGTCGAGAACGGCCTTGTAGGCGTCGACCATCGGGCTGCCGCCATTGTCGTCATATTCGACGCCGGCATCGTTCCAGCTTACGATCCCCAGGCTGTTGAAATGGTCGGCGACATAGAGGATCGAGTTCTGGATTTCGGTCGCCGACGGCGGCGGGATCATGGGCTTGACCAAATCCATCGCGGCTTCCTGAAGGCTGCCCACGGGTTCGCCGGTCGCGGGGTCGCGGTCGATCGTCCCGTTCGGCGGATCCTTGGTATCGCGGGTGATCTTTGCGACCTCCAGCGCCTTGGAATTGAGCCAATAGGTGTGGCCGCCGGTGGATTCAAAGATCAGCGGGCGCGTCGTCGACACCTTGTCGAGCAACTCCTTGCGCGGAATGCCGTTCGGCGGGAACAGCGCATCGCTCCAGCCGATGCCATATACCGCGCCGTCGCCGGGTACCGCCGCGACGCATTTGGCGATCAGCGCCTGATAATCCTCGATCGTCTTGCCGTCCTGCAGCGGGCAGCGCGAGCGGCTGAGCGCCCCGAACAGCGGGTGGACATGCGCATCGCCAAAGGCGGGAAGCACCAGCCGGCCGCCCAGGTCGACGGTCCGCGTCGACGCACCGCGCAGCTTGCCGACCGAGGCGCTGCTGCCCACCGCGACGATCTTGCCGTCCTTGATCGCCACCGCTTCAGCCCAAGGCTGCTTGTCCTCGACGGTATAGACGCGCGCGTTGGTCAGGATCAGGTCGGCCGAAACCTTGCCCTTGGCCTGCGCGACCGCGCTCGCCGAAAGAGCCAGGGCCGCGACCAGAGCGGCGGAGACGACAGGTTTCGACATAGTCACTCCCGATAGGGCTGGAGCGGACCTTGTTGCAGGTCGCGCCTTGGATGGACACAAAATAGCGCGCGTCGGCGCCCTCCCCGGCACCGCCCGGACGGGCCGGTGCACGCCTGCTATAGAACCGCAAGCGGGCCGCGGATCGAAGCCGGATTTGGGGGTAAGCCGGCCGAAAGACGGGTAAGCGCAGCGGGCCACCCGATGCCGCTTCCCCAATATTGCCCGATCTTACCCGTCAGGTCGCTTTCGCAGCCCGATCGACAACCGGATAGTGACCCTCTCAGCGATACCGAGCGGGGGAAGCAATGCTGCAAAACTGGCACGTGGGCCTCCGCGACCGCATCGACCGAAGTCGGCGCGAACCGCTCCATTTCCAGATCGTCAACGCGATCGTTCAGGACATCGAGAGCGGGCGGTTGCCGTCGGGCGCCTATCTGCCGAGCAGCCGCGGCCTCGCCGCAATGCTCGATCTCAATCGCAAGACGGTGGTGCTGGTCTATCAGCATCTGATCGCGCAGGGTTGGCTCACCAGCCTGGGCACGCGGTTCCAACGCATCTACCGGGACGAGTAAGGGGTACGCCGCGAGCGGCGAGGGGTGTCGACATGAGAGTACTGGTGC
>JAFKLT010000034.1 GCA_017309275.1 Sphingomonadales bacterium
GGCCGGGATCGGCGCTGACATAGCCGGATATTGTAGGAAAGGCCTTTTTCCGAGGGCCCGACGGGGTTGGGGTGGGGGGCCGTCTTTCAAATCTCGTCATGCTGAACTTGTTTCAGCATCCATGGACGGACCTTTAATCTGACGCTGCGCTGGAGCCATCGTCGGGCCGTGGACCCTGAAACAAGTTCAGGGTGACGAAAGAAGAGACGTCGTCTTCCGGTCGAAAACTGACCTGGCTTCCCACAGCTTCGTCATCCCGGACTTGATCCGGGATCCATGACAGCGGCCGAAGGATGGACCCCGGATCAAGTCCGGGGTGACGAGGAAGGACAGCTAGCCCCAATCCGCAGCGTTCGATGTGATCCCCGGCGAAGGCCGGGGTCCAGAGCGCAACCACGCAGCGCCGGCTTCCTAACACCCTGGACCCCGGCCTTCGCCGGGGATCACGAAGGCGCGCGCGGCTGGGTGCGGACGATCTGGCGGCTTGGGGGTGGAAAGCAGTCACGAGAATTCAGTCGCGCGGCAGTTTCTCGGCAATGCGGCTAAACTCTTCAGCGGAGAAGCCGGTCAACGTCGGCATCTCCCAGTCAAAAAACCTTCTATCTGAAACCGCGTGCAGGATCAGACTTCTCACACCTAGCAATTCGATCTGAGACAATCCGGTATTAGGCACAATTTCTAGAACTTTGCTCGCAATGCGATCTGCGAGCGGTTCTACGCTCGGACAGGTGACAACAATTTCACCTTCACTTTCCAAGCGAGAAAGCTCCATCGCTATGGATAAGCTGAGTTTCTCATCGTCCATGCTCGCCCCGCTACCTCCGCCCAAGTCTCGACTATCTGACCGAATTAACGAACGACCGCAATCGGTCGCAAACAGACCTGGCTTCCCACGCCTTCGTCATCCCGGACTTGATCCGGGATCCATAACAGCGGCCGAAGCATGGACCCCGGATCAAGTCCGGGATGACGAGGAGGATCGGAGAGAGGTTCGTGCTTGCGTCAAGTGCCGCGCGGGTCGTCTTAGTGGGCGTCGGTCGGGGTGGGGCCGCCGATCGGTGGGGGTTTGCAGAAGGGAACCATCACCAGCGCCGCCAGGAACAGATAGGACATCAGGCGAAACACGTCGTCGAAGGCGAGGGTCAGCGCCTCGCGGCCGATGATGCGGCCCAGCGTGCCTTCGGCCATCTGCTGTGCCAGCGCGGGGTCGGTGACGTAGCGGCCGATGCTTTGCGCCAGGCCCGCGGCGGCCTCGTTCGCGGCGTCCGCCGATCGGCCGAGCGCTTCGGACAGGCGCAGCATGTGCAGCCGCATATTGTCGCCGAGCCAGGTGTTGACGAGCGCGATGCCGATCGCGCCGCCCAGGTTGCGCATCAGGTTGAACAGGCCCGAGGCGTAGCGCAGTTCGGCCCCCTCGAAATTGCCGAGCGCGAGTCCGACCGACGGCACGATGCACAGCATGATCGCAAAGCTGCGCACGACCTGCGGCCAGAAGAGCGCGGCAAAGCCCCATTCGGGGGTCATGAAGCTGAACATCCATAGCCCGACGGCGAACAGCGTCAGCCCGAAGGTGATGACGATGCGCTGGTCGACGCGCTGCGACAGCGCGGCGGCGATCGGTACACCCAGCAGCTGCGCCAGCCCGGCAACGAACACGGTCGTCCCGATCTCCGACGCGTTATAGCCCTGTACGCGGCCGAGGTAGATCGGGATCAGGTAGGTGCTGGCATAGAGGCCGAAGCCGATGACCAGGTTGAAAAGACAGGCAAAGGCGAAGGTCGGCACGCGAAAGGGCGACAGCCGCACGATCGGGCCGTCCGACCGGAAGGAGCGTTCGAGGAAAAGGCCGAAGGCGACGAACGACAGCCAGGCGCCGATCGCAATCTCCGGCTCGCTGAACCAGTCGTGCTTCGGGCCTTCCTCCAGCACGAATTCCAGCCCGGCCAGGAACACCGCCATCGAGGCGAGATGCACCCAGTCGATCTTGCGGAGCATCGGCAGGTTCGGCCGGTCGACGCGGACGAGCGCGAGGATCATCAGCGTCACCATCGCGCCGGGCAGGACGTTGATGAAAAAGACCCAGCGCCAGCCGAGCGCATCGGTGATCCAGCCGCCGACCGTCGGTCCCAGCGTCGGCGCCAGCACCGACACCATGCCCAGGATCGCGGGGATCATCGCGCGCTGCTTGCCCTGGAACAGCATATAGCCGGTGGCGAAGACGGTCGGGATCATCGCCCCGCCGACGAAGCCCTGCACCGCGCGGAACAGGATCATCGATTCGATGCTCCACGCGAGACCGCAGAGGATGCTGGCGATAGTGAAAAGCCCGGCCGAGGCCGCGAACAGCCAGCGCGTCGACAGCGCCTGCGCCAGAAAGGCGGAGAAGGGGATCATGACCAGTTCGGCCATCAGATAGGCGGTCTGGACCCAGCTTATCTCGTCGGGCCCCGCGCTGAGTCCCGCCTGGACCTCGTTGAGCGAGGCGGCGACGATCTGAATGTCGATCAGGGCCATGAACTGACCAAAGGCCATCACCGCAAAGATCAGATATTTCCGTGCGTTGGGCATCGCCGCCGGGTCGAACGGCGCGTCCTCTGCGGCGGGATTCTGTCCGGGGGAAAGCGGGATGGAGGCCATGGGTCTTGTGTCCTGTCGTCTTTATATTATATGCGTCATATAAAAGGAGACGACAAGTGCGCTATTCAAGTGGCCACAAGGCGGAAACCCGCGAACGGGTGTTGAAGGAAGCGGCGAAGGAAATTCGCGCGAAGGGTCCGGACAATGTCGCGGTCGCGGGGGTCATGGCGCGCGCCGGGCTGACGCACGGGGGATTCTATGCCCATTTCCCGTCGAAAGACGCGCTGGTGAAAGAGGCGATCGGCACGATGTTCGCCGACGCCCGCGCACGATCGGCGGCGATCGACGCGAAGGAAGACCCGCGCGAGGTGCTGCGCGCCTATGTCGATTTCTATCTTTCGCCCGCGCATCGCGACCGGCGCGATCGCGGCTGCCCGCTGCCGACGCTGTCGGGCGATTTCGCGCGGTCGAAGCCCGAAACGCGCGAACGGTTCGGGCTGGGCGTGGTGGGGATTGCGACCCGCCTGGCGGCGCCGCTGGGCCAGATCGGCTATGCCGACGGCGAGGCCGAGGCGCGGGCGCTGCTCTCGCAGCTTGTCGGTGCGGTCGCGCTGGCGCGCGCGGTCGGCGACCCCGCGCTGTCCGACGCGCTGCTTTCCGACACGCACGCCAGCATCGTCGCCCGCTATGGACTGGAGACCGCGCAATGACGCTTGCGAAGGTGCAGGGGTTGATCGCCACCGGCGGCCGTCCGCCGATCGGCCACACGCTGGGCTTCCAGCTTGTCGATGCGGGCGACGGCTGGGCGGCGTTCGAGGGCGAGCCGGGGCCGCAGCATTATAATCCGATGGGGATCGTCCACGGCGGCTATGCCGCGACCCTGCTCGATTCGGCGTGCGGCATCGCGGTCGTCACCAAGCTGGCGGACGATCAGGCGATGACCACGCTGGAACTCAAGACCTCGTATCTGAAGGCGATGACGGAAAAGACCGGCACGGTGCGCGCCGAGGGGCGCGTCATCTCGATCGGGCGCCGCGTCGCCTATGTCGAGGCCAAGCTGACCGACGCCGAGGGGCGGATATATGCGACGGCGACGTCGACGCTGCTGGTGATGCAGCAATGAACGCGCCCGTGACGATCGAGGCCGAGGCGCCGGTCCGCCGCCGCGGCCTGGTGCTGCCGAAAAAGGCGTGGAAGGTCGGCCTGGTCGCGCTGGCCATCGCCGCGCTCGGCATCTGGTGGCTGACCGCGCCGAAGAGCGCGGAGTCGACCGACAATGCCTATCTGCAGGCCGATTCGAGCGAGGTCGCGCCGCGCGTCGGCGGGCTCGTCACGGCGGTACTGGTGAAGGACAATCAGGTCGTGCGCGCGGGCGATCCGCTCGTCCGTATCGACGTGCGCGATTATGAATCGCGCGTCATGGCGGCCGAGGCGGCGGTGGCCGATGCCGATGCGCAGGTCGCGACGGCGCGCGCGACGCTTGCCTCGCTGGGCGCCGAGCAGCGGCTCGCCACCGCGCATGTCCGGTCGATGACGACGCAGATCGCGGCGGCCGACGCCGAATATGCGCGCGCGGCCGCGGATCGGAAACGGTACGAGGCGCTGCTGGTCGACGGCTTCGTCCCGAAGCGCGATGCCGAGCAGGTGTCCGCCGCCGCGGTGAGCGCGCAGTCGGCGGCGCAGCGATCGCGCGCCGATCTGGGCGCCAGCCTGGAAGAGGCGGCGGTGACGCGCGCCCGCGGGCCGATCCTCTCGGCGCAGGTGCAGGCGGCCGAGGCGACGGCGGCAAAAGCCCGCGCGGCGCTGGCGCTGGCGAAGCTCGACCGGGGCCACACGCTGGTCGTCGCGCCGATCGACGGCGTCGTCGGCAACCGCCGCATCCAGGTCGGCGACTATGTCCAGCCGGGCTCGCGCATGCTGACCGTGGTGCCGGTGAAGTCGATCTATGTGACCGCCAATTTCAAGGAAACGCAGACGCGCGAGATGCGTCCGGGGCAAAAGGCCGACGTCTATGTCGACGCGCTGGGCCAGACGCTGACCGGGACGGTCGAGAGCCTGGCGCCGGGATCGGGCAGCGAGTTCACGCTGCTGCCCTTCGAGCCCGGATCGGGCAATTTCACGAAGATCGTCCAGCGCGTCGGGGTCCGCATCCGGCTTGACCCGGGGCAGGCGGCGCTGACGCAGCTCCGCCCCGGTCTGTCGGTCACCGCGAAGGTGCGGCTGCGGTAATTTTGCCTTAGTCGGCGTCGAGCCCATAGGCGGTGTGCAGCACGCGCACCGCGAGTTCGGTTTCATCCTCGTCGATCAGCACGCTGACCTTGATCTCGCTGGTCGAGATCGCCTGGATGTTGATGCCACGATCGGCGAGCGCACGGAACATCGTGCTGGCGACGCCCGCATGGCTTTTCATGCCGACGCCGACGACGCTGATCTTTGCGACCTTGTCGTCGCTGATGATGCGGTTGAAGCCGATCTTGTCCTTCGCGCCTTCGAGCAGGTCGATCGAGCGGAGGAGGTCGGTGCCCGGAACGGTGAAGGTCACGTCGGTCTCGCCCTTTTCGCGGCCGACGTTCTGGATGATCATGTCGACGTTGATCCCGGCCGCGGCGAGCGGGCCAAAGATGTTCGCGACCGCGCCCGGCTTGTCGGGGACGCGGGTGACGATGATCTTCGCTTCATTCTTGTCGTGGGCGATGCCGGTGATCAGCTGCCGTTCCATCTGATGTTCCTCTATTTCCTCGTCGCTGACGATCATCGTGCCTTTTTTGGGAGCCTCGTCGCCCTCGACGAAGCTGGAGAGAACCTGCACGCGCACGCCCATCTTCATCGCGAGCCCGACCGAGCGCGTCTGCAGCACCTTGGCGCCGACGCTCGCCAGTTCGAGCATTTCCTCATAGGTGACATAGTCGAGCTTGCGCGCGCGGGCGACGATGCGCGGGTCGGTGGTGTAGACGCCGTCGACGTCGGTGTAGATGTCGCAGCGGTCGGCCTTTACCGCCGCCGCGACCGCGACGGCGCTGGTGTCGGACCCGCCGCGGCCCAGCGTCGAGACGCGGCCATCGTCCATCATGCCCTGAAAGCCCGGGATCACCGCAACCTCGCCCTTCGCCATCGCCGCGATCAGCGCGCCGGTGTCGATGTCGATGATGCGGGCGCGGGCATGCGCCTCTTCGGTGCGGATCGGAAGCTGCCAGCCGAGCCAGCTGCGCGCGGGGACGCCCATCGCCTGCAGCGTCAGCGCAAGCAGGCCGGAGGTGATCTGCTCGCCCGCCGCGACGACGACGTCATATTCGGCGGGATCGTAGCGGGGGTTCGCCTCGCGGCAGAAATTGACGAGCCGGTCGGTTTCGCCGGCCATCGCCGAGACGACGACCGCGACTTCGTTGCCGTTGGCGACTTCGCGCGCGACGAGTTTCGCGACGGTGCGAATCCGCTCGGTGCCCGCCATAGACGTGCCCCCGAATTTCATCACGATCCGCGCCATCTGGTCCTGCCTTTTCAAAAACTGGTTTCGACCGCAACTTCCGTGGATTTCTGCGGCGTCAGGCTGTTAGGGAAGGGGGAGGACGAAGGCAAGGTGGCGATGATCCTGCCCGGATATATTTTCTTGCTCCGCGACAAGCTCGCCGCAGTATTCCGTCGGGAAATCATGATGCGAGGGTAATTTCCTTGCTCCGGGTCGGCGGCGGTGCCAAATCCTGCGCCATGAGCGCCGCGACGATCAATCCGAATGAAGCCGCCCATTTCGGGGCGCTTGCCGCCGACTGGTGGGACCCGCACGGGTCGTCGGCGATGCTGCACAAGCTGAATCCGGTGCGGCTGGCCTATATTCGCGAGCAGATCGACGCGCATTGGCACGTCGACGCGCGCGAGCGCCATCCGCTTGCCGGACGCAGCGCGATCGACGTCGGCTGCGGCGCGGGGCTGCTCGCCGAACCGCTGGCGCGGATGGGCGCGGCGGTCACCGGCGTCGACGCGGCGCCGGAGAATATCGCCGCCGCGCGCGACCATGCGGCGGGGCAGGGGTTGCCGATCACCTATTTCGCCGGCGAGCTGGCCGACCTGAACGCACCGGCGGGCGCCGCCGGACAAAAGGTACCGCTGCAATTCGACCTGGTCACCTCGATGGAGGTCGTCGAGCATGTCACCGATCCCGCGGCCTTCATCGGCGAACTTGCGGCGCGGCTTGCGCCCGGCGGGCTGATGATCCTGTCGACCCCGAACCGGACCGCGCTGTCGAAGCTGTTGCTGGTCGAGGCGGCCGAGCGGATCGGTGCGGTGCCGCGGGGCACGCACGACTGGGACCAGTTTCTGAAGCCCGAAGAGCTTACCGAATTGCTGGAGGGCGCGGGGCTTGCGGTCATCGATCGCACCGGCCTGTCGCCGTCGCCGACCAAGGGTTTCAAGCTCGGCGGCACCGAGGCGCTCAACTATCTGGTCGCGGCCAGGCACGCCGGATGAGCGGCGACCCCCGCGTCGATGCCTATATCGCGAAGGCGCAGCCCTTCGCCCAACCGATCCTGACCCATCTGCGCGAACTGGTGCATCGGCATGCGCCGGGCGCGGAAGAGACGCTGAAATGGGGCGTGCCGCATTTCGTGCTGCATGGCCAGAACCTGGCGGGCATGGCGGCGTTCAAGGAACATGCGACCTTTGGCTTCTGGCGCGATGAAGAGGTGACCGGTTCGCCGCGCGATAGCGGCGCGATGGGAAGCATGGGCCGACTGGCTGCGCTCGCCGACCTGCCCGACGACAAGCAGATGGCGGCCTATATCGAGAGGGCCGCGGCGCTTTGCGCGGAAGGCAAGCCCAAGCGGCCGCCACCGAAACCCAAGGCGGCGCTCGACCTTCCCGATGACCTTGGCGCGGCGCTGAAGGCCAATGCCGCGGCGCAGGGCCATTGGGACGCCTTCTCGCCCGGCAAGCGGCGCGACTATATCGAATGGGTGCTCGAGGCGAAACGTGAGGAAACGCGCGCGAAGCGGATCGAAACGATCGTCGCGCAGGTTGCCGAGGGCAAGGACCGGAACTGGAAATACAAGAATTGCTGAAGCCGCCACCGGCGGTGGATCAGAAGTCGACGTCCTCATAATATTTCGGGGGCGTCACGATCTCCATCCGTTCGGCCAGCAGCGGGCGAAAGCTGGGGCGCGATTTCAGTCCCGAATACCAGCCCTTCGTCTGCTCATGCCCGGTCCAGTCGATGCCGCCGAGATAGTCGGCGACCGAGATATGCGCCGCGGCCGCCAGATCGGCGAGGCTCATCGTGGCGCCGGCCAGCCAGGTGCGGTGATCGATCAGATAGTCGATATAGTCGAGATGCTGGTTCGCGGCCTTCATCGCCTCGCGAAGTGCGCCGCCGTCGGGCGGCTGGCGATGGACGATGCGCTTTTGCATGCGTTCGAACAACAAAGGCCCCGTGACCTCGAAATAGAAATCATGGTCGAACCAGGCGGTCAGGCGGCGGATTTCGGCGCGGTTCGCGGCGGTGCCGTTGATCATCGCCTTGCCTTCGACGGTTTCCTCGAAATATTCGGCGATCGCGCTGCTGTCGATCAGCACCTGGCCGCGCGCCTGATCGACCATCACCGGGGTGCGCCCGGCGGGATTCAGATCGATGAATTCGTCGCGGCGTTCCCACGGCGACTCGCGCACCAATTCATAGCCGACACCCTTTTCGCCCAGCAGAAGCCGGATTTTGCGCGAGAAAGGACAAAGCGGGAATTGGTAAAGCTGCCACATGCCCATGGCATAGCGGCAGGCGGGCGCCGGGTGCAACGCCTATGGACAGGATATTCCACAACGATTTGCACCGCCAAGCGGGCGCTACGCCTGCGTTCCCCCTAGCGGCGCGTTAGCGGCGCGCAGCGTCGCGTTCGCGTTCCCCCCTTAGCGGCGCGCAGCGTCGCGTTCGCGTTCCCCCTAGCGGCGCGCATCGTCGCGTTCGCGTTCCCACTGCGCGGCGAGGTCGCGGGCCATGTCCTTCAGGACGGGCGCATAGGCCGCCAGGGCAGAGGCCGCGTGGCCCGCCATGCGCGTACCGGCGCGGACGTCGTCGCCCATGCGTTCGGCATATTGCGGGTCGCGGCCGGCGACATCGCCAACGGTCGCATCGCGCGGAATATAGGCGGCGTCGGAATCGGGGTCGACGCGCGCAACAGCCTCGGCCAGCGGACCGACCTTCATCTGCATCATCGCATCGACAAGCGCGGTGACGGTATCGGCCATCCGGTCCTGCATCGCCGGATCGTTGAGCGCGGCGACGGCCGCGCGGGCTTCGGCGGCCGACGCCGGCAGCGGCGTCGCGAGCGCAAGCAGGGGGAGGGCAGCGAGGGGCCAGCGCATGGCTTGATCCTTTCGGAATACGAAAATCGAAGCCGCGCGCTTAAAGGAACGACACTTTCGCTGGCCTGAACGCGCCAACGAGTTGCGGCCAAACGTTATTCTGCTGCGGTCAATGATCCTGCCTGTGGCGGAGCGACGGATCCTGCCTGTCGCAGAGCGACGGAAACTGCCTGTCGCGGAGCGATGGAGCAGGGGCCGTCGCCGCAGGCGATGGTGGAGGGGCGGCGACGTCGCGCCAATGGCCCCTCCGCAAGCGCTTCGCGCCGCCATCTTCCCATGGCCTGCGGCCACGGGGAGGATCGGGTTATTCCGCCGCCACTACCGCGACTTCTTCCTCGTTCAGCGAATGGGTCAGGCGGCTCAGCATTTCCTTCGGGCACACCTGCCAGAACTGATCGCGCCAGCGGTCCCAGTCGGCCAGGATCTCGCCCGACCATTTGCTGCCCGTGGCGCGCGCATGTTCTTCGACCAGATCCTTCAGCACGCCTTCCCAGTGGCTGCTCGCCAGACGCTGCCAGACGATCGATTCATCGTTGGCGCGGCCTTCGAAGCTGCCGTCGGTGTCGAGCACGAACGCCATGCCGCCGGTCATCCCGGCGCCGAAGTTCGACCCGACGGGGCCCAGGATCACGGCGGTGCCGCCGGTCATATATTCGCAGCCGTTCGCGCCGCAGCCCTCGACCACGACCTTCGCGCCCGAGTTGCGGACCGCGAAACGCTCGCCGGCCTGGCCCGCAGCGAGCAGCGTGCCCGCGGTCGCGCCGTAAAGGACGGTGTTGCCGATGATGCTGTTGTGCTGGCTGACCAGCGGGCTCGACACGGTCGGTCGCACGACGATGCGGCCGCCCGACAGGCCCTTGCCGACATAGTCGTTCGCGTCGCCGAACACCTCGAGCGTGATGCCGCTGCACAGGAAGGCGCCGAGCGACTGGCCCGCCGTGCCGCGCAGGCGCACCTGCACATGGTCGTCGGCCAGACCCTTCATGCCGAAGCGGGCCGTGACCTCTGCCGACAGGCGCGTGCCGACAGCGCGGTGCGTGTTGCGGACGTTATAGGTCAGCTGCATGCGCTCGCCGCGTTCGAACAACGGCTTTGCGTCGTTCAGAATCTGTGCGTCGAGGCTGTCGGGAACGGGGTTGCGGAAGTTCGGCCCCTGCGACCGGCGCTGATCGTCGGGCGCGTCGACCTTTGCCAGGATCGGGTTCAGGTCGAGGTCGTCGAGATGTTCGGCGCCGCGGCTGACCTGACGCAGCAATTCGGTGCGGCCGATCACCTCGTCGAGGCTGCGACAGCCGAGCTTGGCCAGGATTTCGCGCACTTCCTCGGCGATGAAGGTCATCAGGTTGATGACCTTTTCGGGGCTGCCGGTGAATTTCTGGCGCAGCTTTTCATCCTGCGTGCAGACGCCGACGGGGCACGTGTTCGAGTGGCACTGGCGCACCATGATGCACCCCATCGCGACCAGGCTGAGCGTGCCGATGCCATATTCCTCGGCGCCCAGGATCGCCGCGATCACGATATCGCGCCCGGTCTTGAGCCCGCCGTCGGTGCGCAGGCGGATGCGATGGCGCAGGCCGTTGAGCGTCAGCACCTGATTGACCTCGCTGAGGCCCATTTCCCACGGCGTGCCGGCATATTTGATGCTGGTCTGGGGCGAGGCGCCGGTGCCGCCGGTGTTGCCCGACACCAGGATCACGTCCGCATGGGCCTTTGCCACGCCCGCGGCGACCGTGCCGATGCCCGCCGAGCTGACCAGCTTTACGCAGACGCGCGCGCGCGGGTTGATCTGCTTCAGGTCATAGATGAGCTGCGCCAGATCCTCGATCGAGTAGATGTCGTGGTGCGGCGGGAGCGAAATCAGCATCACGCCCGGCGTCGAGTGGCGCAGGCGCGCGATGAACTCGGTCACCTTGAAGCCGGGGAGCTGGCCGCCTTCGCCGGGCTTGGCGCCCTGCGCGACCTTGATCTCGATCTCGTCGCATGCGCCGAGATATTCGGCGGTGACGCCGAAGCGGCCCGAGGCGATCTGCTTGATGTTGCTGTTGGCGTTGTCGCCATTGGCATAGGGCTGGTAGCGCTCGCTCGCTTCGCCGCCTTCGCCCGACACCGCCTTGGCGCCGATGCGGTTCATCGCGATCGCCAGCGTTTCGTGCGCTTCGGGCGACAGCGCGCCCAGCGACATGCCGGGGGTGACGAAGCGCTTGCGGATTTCGGTGATCGCCTCGACGCTGTCGAGCGCGACGCCCTGCGCGGGATAGTTGAACTCCATCAGATCGCGCAGATAGACCGGCGGCAGGTCGGCGACGCCGCGCGCGAACTGCAGATAGGTCGAATAGCTGTCGGTCGCGACCGCGGTCTGCAGCAAGTGCATGAGCTGCGCCGAATAGGCATGCGCCTCGCCGCCCGCGCGGTGGCGATAGAAGCCGCCGATCGGGAGGGTCGCGACCTTCTTGTCGAACGCCGCCTCATGCTTCTCGGTCGCGTTGATGAAGAGCGACTGATAGCCTTCGCCAGAAATCTTTGCCGGCATGCCGGGGAAAAGGTCGTTGACGAGCGCGCGGCTGAGGCCGACGGCTTCGAAATTATAGCCGCCGCGATAGCTGGAGATCACGGCGATCCCCATCTTGGCCATGATCTTGAGCAGCCCGTCGTCGATCGCCTTGCGGAAGCGCAGGCGGCAATCGTCGAGCGACAGTTCGCCGCCGAACAGCCCGCGCGTCCAGCGATCGGCGATCGCGGCCTCGGCAAGATAGGCGTGGACGGTGGTCGCACCCACACCGATCAGCACCGCGAAGGCATGGGTGTCGAGCACCTCCGCCGAGCGGACGTTGATCGAGGCGTAGCTGCGCAGGCCCTTGCGGACGAGGTGGGTGTGGACGGCGGCGGCGGCGAGCACCATCGCCATGCCGACGCGGCCTTCGCCGATCGACTGGTCGGTCAGGAACAGCTCGCTGCGCCCGGCGCGCACTGCATCCTCGGCCTCGCGGCGGACGCGGGCGATCGCCTCGCGCAGGGTCGAGGCGTCGCCGCCGACCTTGAAGGTGCAGTCGATGTCGGCGACGGCATCGCCGAAATAGGCGCGCAGACGGTCCCAATCCTCGCCGACGAGCACCGGCGAGTCGATCACCAGGACGTGCGCGCTCTGGCCCTTTTCGTCGAGGATGTTGGCAAGGTTCGAAAAGCGCGTCTTCAGGCTCATGACATGCCGTTCGCGCAAGCTGTCGATCGGCGGGTTGGTGACCTGGCTGAAATTCTGGCGGAAGAATTGCGCGACGTGGCGCGGCTTGTCGGAAATGACCGCGAGCGGCGTGTCGTCGCCCATCGATCCGATCGCTTCCTTGGCGTCCTCGACCATCGGCGACAGGATCAGCTCCATGTCCTCCATCGTCAGGCCGGCGGCGACCTGGCGGCGGAGCAGTTCGGCGCGGTCCCACTGCGGCAGCGTCGCCTTGCCGCCCTTCGGCAGGTCGGCCATCGTGCGGAAGCCCTTTACGCGCGCGCCATAATCATGCGCATCGGCGATCTTGTCCTTGATCGCGCGGTCTTCGTAGAGCGTGCCGTCGTCGAGATCGACCGCGATCATCTGACCGGGGCCGAGGCGGCCCTTCTTGCGGATGCTCGCCTCGGGAAGCAGGACCATGCCGCTCTCCGACCCGACGACCAGCAGATTGTCGGCGGTGAGCGTGTAGCGCAGCGGGCGGAGCGCGTTGCGGTCCATGCCCGCGACCGCCCAGCGGCCGTCGGTCATCGCCAGCGCGGCGGGGCCGTCCCACGGCTCCATGACGCTGGCGAGGTAATTGTACATCGACCGGTGCGTCTCGGGCATTTCGCTTTCGCCGCCCCATGCTTCGGGGACGAGGATCAGCTTTGCGGTCGGCGCGTCGCGGCCGGCGCGGCACAGCGTTTCGAACACGGCGTCGAGCGCGGCGGTGTCCGACGCGCCGGCGGGGATCACCGGCTTGATGTCTTCCGAATGCTCGCCGAAGGCGAGGCTCGCCATCTTGATCTCGTGGCTCTTCATCCAGTTCTTGTTGCCGCGGATCGTGTTGATCTCGCCATTATGGGCGAGGCAACGGAAGGGCTGGGCCAGCCACCATTGCGGGAAGGTGTTGGTCGAATAGCGCTGGTGGAAGATCGCGACCCGGCTTTCGAACAGCTTGTTCGTGAGATCGGGATAGAAATCGGCCAGGCTCTCCGCAAGGAACAGGCCCTTGTAGATGATCGAACGCGCCGACAGGCTGCAGATATAGAAATCGGCGATCTGCGCCGCGATCACATTCTTCTCGATGCGGCGGCGGACCAGATAGAGCTGCTTTTCGAACTCGGCGAGCGACTGTTCGTCGGGCAGGGGCCCCGCGATCATGATCTGCTCGATCTCGGGGCGCGTGCGCTGCGCCTTGTCGCCGATCACCGAGACGTCGACGGGCACCTGGCGCCAGCCATAGATGGTGAAACCCGCGTCGATGATCTCCGCCTCGACGATCGTGCGGCATTCTTCCTGCGCGCCCAGATCGGTGCGCGGCAGGAAGATCATGCCGACGGCGAGGCGGTTCGGGCGCACCTTGTGCCCCGACGCCGCGATCGCATCGTCGAAGAAGCGGACCGGCAGGTCGACATGGATACCCGCGCCGTCACCCGTCTTCCCGTCGGCGTCGACGGCGCCGCGGTGCCAAACGGCACGCAGCGCCTCGATCGCCGCCTCGACGACGCGGCGCGACGGCTTGCCGTCGGTCGCCGCGACCATGCCGACGCCGCAGGCATCGGATTCAAGGTCGGGGCGGTACATGCCTTCGGCGGCGAGCCGCGCGTGATCGGGGGTCGGATAATGGGTCATGTCACAGTTCCTGTCGGCAGTTGCCGCTTTTATTTTGATGGCTTTTTCTTGCGCGCGTTCGCGATCGCGGCCTGTTCGGCGTCATAGGCGGCCGAAGAGGCCTCGCTGGCGGCGGTTTCCAACTCTTCGACGCGCGTGCGGTCGGCTTCCGACCAATTCTCGCGGTCAAAGGACGGATCCCAGTCGCCAGCGGCATCCGCGGCGGCTGTCGCGGCATCGGCGGCGGCATCGGCGGCGTCCATCGTCACCTCGGTTGCGTCCTCGTCCGCGGTCTTCCAGGCGTCGCGATTTTCCTTCAGCGTCTTGACGTCGACCTTCATCAGCTTGGCCAGCTTTACGAGTTCGGCGTCGCTGAGGTCGGCAAGCTGCCGTTCCTTGGGCAGGTCCTTCAGCTTGCCCTCGATCTCCGGCCCGCGATCCATGAACTTGTTGATCAGCGGCGGTACCGCCTTGACCATCGCCAGCATCACTTCGGGATCGGCCTGCAGCGCCATCCATTCGTCGGCGTAGGCCTTGCCCGTCGGCGTCGCGAAGAAGGCGTTCATTTCGCCAAGCTGCTGCGCGGTGAACTTGCGGGCAAAGGCATGGGCCATGCCGTTGCGCATCGGGCCTTCCAGATCGCCGAGCGCCTCGGTGATCAGCGGCTTGATGACATTCATCGCCTGTTCTTCGCGCTGCTGGCGCTGCGGGTCGAACAGATCGGCGATCGCGGTCTTGCTCTTTTCGTCGAGCGCCTCGATCTTTTCGCTTTCGACGCCGGTCTTGATCGACAGCATCAGGTCAGACATGCCGCCAAGTTCGCCCATCAAGCCCTTGAAGAACTTGCCGTACATATTGTCGATCATCTTCGCGAGGCTGCCCGGCGGGACGAGCGCGGTCGTCGTCTGCTGTGCGAGCGCAAGCTGGGCAGGAGCGATCGGCGGCAGCTTGTCGACGCCGAAAATCTTTTCGATCATCGCGATCGCCTGATCGATTTCCTTCTGCATCTTGGCCTTGGCATTGGCCATTTCGGCTTCGCTGTTCACCTCGTCCTGATCGTCGGCGGGCGCGACGGCTTCCGCGAGCGGCGCTTCCTTCGGCGCGGCGGCGGCGTGGACGGGCGCGAACGCCATGGCTCCGGCGAGCAGAGCGGATTTCCAGTTCGACATGATGCTATTCCTTCCCCAGTTGGTCATGTCGGCTTCATTTCGCTTTTCGGCCTTGCTTTCAACCATTTCGGTAACGCGCGGCAAAAAGGGCGCGGCAAAAGGGATGCGATGCTGAGGCGGCGCATGTCAGTTCGCCGCCGCGCCGGAGGAGAAATATTCCGCGACGGCTTCGGCATAGGCCGCCTCAAGTTCGGCGCGATGCGGGCCGATCAGGTCATTGATCAGCTTTACCGACAGATCCTTGGTCTGGCTCGTCAGGCGGAACAGCTTTCGCCCGGCGGGGCTGAGCGTGAAGGTCGCGACCTTGGTGCGTTCCTGCGGCGTCAGCGCTTTCACCATCCGGGCCTCGACGCCCGAATAGAGCTGGTCGACGTCCGACCGTGTAAACTCTTCCGTGCTGCTGAAACGGCTGTCGGTAACGGCTTTCGTGTCGATGCTCTGATATTCGATCTGCACCAGCTTGCGGCCAAGGTCGGTTTCGTAAAATTCGACGACGGTACGCAGCGTCGCTTCATCGAGGTTGCGGACATAGAATTCGGCCATGCTCCGCTGCATGTCGGGCAGCCCGGCGGCCAGGATGCGGTCGAGTTCGCGTTTCCCGGTGTCGATGAGCTTGGTGCGCAGTCCGGGATGCTGTTCCAGCAACATCCCCAGTTCCGGGCTCTTCTTCGCTTCGGCGTCAAAGCCCAGCGCGACTGCTTCGCGATTCTGCTCGATCACCACTTCCGGCGGCAACACCAGAAGCGTCAGCCGCTGCGCCAAGGCAAAGCCGGCCTCGGTCCGAACCGGCGGCGGCGCGGGCGAGGGGGGCGGGGCGGGCACATAGATGGGCGGCGGCGGCACTTTCGCGGGTTCGGCCGCCAGCGCCGGAACGCTGGCCATCGCGGCACCGGCGAGCAAGGTCAGCATGCGTTTCATGCAGCCTTCCTTTCACCGGCTGCCGCCTTTGCCTTCAGCCACTTCGCCATCTGTTCGCTGACGTCGCGTCCGTCGCGGATGCCCCAGACGACCAGGCTGGCGCCGCGCACGATGTCGCCCGCAGCGAACACGCCCGGCAGGCTGGTCATCATCGTCTGATGATCGACGCGCAGCGTGCCCCAGCGCGTCACCGACAGGTCGGGCGAGCCGAACAGGTGCGGCAGTTCTTCGGGATCGAAGCCAAGCGCCTTGATCACCATGTCGGCGGGCAGGTCGAACTTGCGGCCCGGGTCGAGTTCGGGGCTGCGCCGGCCGCTCGCGTCGGGCGCGCCCAGGCGCATGCCGGCAACGGCGACCTGCTTGACCGCCTTGTCGGCGGTGAAGCTTTCCGGGGCGGAGAGCCAGACGAATTCGACGCCCTCTTCCTCGGCATTGGCGACCTCGCGCTGCGAGCCGGGCATATTCTCCCGGTCGCGGCGATAGAGGCACTTCACCGACTTGGCGCCCTGGCGGACGGCGGTGCGGACGCAGTCCATCGCGGTATCGCCGCCGCCGATGACGACGACATGCTTGTCCTTCGCATCGAGGCTGCCGTCATCGAAGGCCGGAACATCGTCGCCGAAGCTCTTGCGGTTCGAGGCGATCAGATAGTCGAGCGCGGCGATGACGCCACCCGCTTCGTTGCCGGGCACGTTGATCTCGCGCGCCTTGTACACGCCGGTCGCGACGAGCATCGCGTCGTGCTTCTGACGGAGTTGGTCGAGCGTGGCATCCTTGCCGACCTCGAAGCCGAGGTGGAAATGGATGCCACCTTCGCGCAGCCGATCGATGCGGCGCATCACGACATCCTTTTCCAGCTTGAAGCCGGGGATGCCATAGGTCAGCAGGCCGCCCGCGCGGTCGTGCCGGTCATAGACATGAACCTCGTGCCCCTGGACGCGCAGATATTCGGCAGCGGTCAGGCCGGCCGGACCCGCGCCGATGATCCCGACCGACTGGCCGGTCGGCTTGCCCGGTTGAACGGGCTCAACCCAGCCTTCGGCCCAGGCCGTGTCGGTGATATATTTCTCGACGCTGCCGATCGTCACCGCGCCATGACCCGAAAACTCGATGACGCAATTGCCCTCGCACAGGCGATCCTGCGGGCAGATGCGGCCACAGATTTCGGGCATCGTCGAGGTCGCGTTCGAAAGCTCATACGCCTCGCGCAGCCGTCCTTCGGCGGTCAGGCGCAGCCAGTCGGGAATATGATTGTGCAGCGGACAATGGACCGAGCAATAGGGAACGCCGCACTGCGAACAGCGCGCCGCCTGTGCGTCGGCATCGGGCGCGGCATAGCGCTCGGCGATCTCGCGGAAATCGCGCGCGCGTTCTTCGGCGGAGCGCTTGTCCGGATAGGATTGTTCACGCCCCACAAACTGGAGCATGCGTTCGGAAGCCATGCAGTATCCCCTTCTTGAAGGGGCAAATGCATGGCCCAACCCGGGCTGTCACGGACGAAATGCAGGATAGGTCAGCAATGATGACCTAAAATACAGGCCTAAAGGATGAATTTAGTGTCGTGCGCAACTATCTTTCGCATATAGTATCGTATCGGACCTATCTGGTTGCGAGCCATGCCAGGGCCGCGATGCCGACGATGATTCGATACCAGGCGAAAGGCGCGAAGCCATAACGGGTTACCACCGCCAGAAAGGCCTTGATGACCGCCCAGGCAACAACGAACGACACCAGCGCGCCGACCGCGATCAGGCCAATGTCGTTCTTCGTGATCGCGTCATGATGTTTGGCGAGTTGAAGCACCGTCGCGCCGGTGAGCGTCGGCAGCGCCAGGAAAAAGCTGAACTCGGCAGCCGTCTTGCGATCGATGCCCAGCGCCATCGCGCCCATGATCGTCGCGCCGGATCGGCTGACGCCCGGGATCATCGCGATACACTGGACCAGGCCGACGATGATCGACTGGCGCGTCGACAGCGCCGCGACGCCGCCGCTTTCCTTTGGCTTCGCGAAACGTTCGACCAGCAGGATGCCGATGCCCCCGATGATCAGCGCCCAGGCGACGACCACGGCATTTTCCAGCAGCGCCTCGATATAGTCGCCGAACGCCAGCCCCAGCACGACCGCCGGTATGAAGGCGAGCAGGAGATTGCGCACAAAGGCGATCGCCACCGGCTCGCGCCGGAAAAAGCCCGTGAACATCTCCCAGAACAGGCGCCGGTAGAGCACGACGATCGCCAGGATCGCGCCGGGCTGGATCGCGATGTTGAAAATCGCCCATTTCGAGGCGTCGTAGCCCAGCAATTCGGTTGCAAGGATCAGGTGGCCCGTCGACGAGACGGGGAGAAATTCGGTCAGTCCTTCGACGATGCCGAGGATGATCGCGGTCAGCCAGATGCTCATGGGGTTCCAATATGAAAGGTTCGAGTAAGCGAAAGGGCGCCCGACAAATGCCGGACGCCCTTGTCCTTCGCGAAACCTACGCAGCGCAGGCCGATTTTGCCAGCGGCTATTTGAACCGTGCGTCGCACGCCTTCAGCACATTGGCCGGCGGGCCGAGGTTGAGCGCCTGCGCGATCAGCTTTTTGGGGCTGGTCGCGAGTTCGACGTCGGGAATGACCTTTGCCGCCTCCAGCTTCTTCTGCACCGCCTTGGCCGTATCGCCTTCGGCGCCGGTCAGTTCGCGGAACAGGCCGACGCTGAAGCTGCACGCCGCCACCGCCTGGCCGTCGTCGGCGGGCAGGGTGACCGCGGTGTTCGCCGCCGCCTTTGGATAATCCTTGACGCAAGCCTCGGTCAGCGGCCCGACCGCGCCCGAAGAAATCGCCCACTGGATCTGCGACGCCATCGCGTTCTGTGCCGCCGCAAGGCCGCCGTCCTGGCCCGCCGCGGCTATCAGGAAATAGGAGGATTGCGGGTTGGTCAGCACCTTTTTCTGGATCGCCGCGATATCGACATTGCCGTCGCCAAAGGCGGAAGCGACCGCGACCGCGGCGCAGGCGGCGGGTTTGGTCTTGGGATCCTCGGGCAGTTTCGGCAGCGGTTCGGCGTCACCGAGCGCATAGGCCGCCTTGCAATTGTTCAGCGTCGCGAGCCAGTTGCCGCCCGCCAGCGTTGCCTGGATGTCGCCGAGCAGCGCCTTGCCCTTCGCATCGTCGAGCCCGGTGGCGCTGAAGAAGTCGGTCGCGTTGACCATCTTTTGCAGCAGCTCCTGCCGCCGCTTCTGTTCGGCAGCATCCTTGTCGCCGCCCGCCGCCGTGTAGGCGAGCGCCGCGCGGCCGCACAGCGTTGCGCGTTCGGCGGCATCCTTCGGCAATCCATGTAGATCCGCGGGTGTATTGTCGCACCCCGCAAGCAGCATCGACACCGCGACCAGCGCGGTCATTCCCCCATATCGCATCAGCGTCCCCCGCCAATAAAGATGCGACCCGCCGAAAGGCGTAGCAGCTTTTTCGGGATTCGCCAGTGCGCCGGGGGATGGAGTGTCAGGCGGTCTGCGCGAACCGTCCGTTGCGGCGATACTGGACGAGCCAGCCGTCGGCGACCGAGGCAAGCGATGCCGGCGTGATGCCGAGCCGGGCGAGCCCCGCCGCCTTGTCCGCGACGACATTATCGCGCTGCAGCATCAGCCATTGATCCTTGGTGATCGGCGCGCCGGGCGCCCAGCCGAGGCCGGTCGCGAGCGCCGCCGACACCATGTCGGGAAGCTCGACGAACAGGGGTTGGCGCCCCGTCGCCTCGGCAATCCACCGTTGCAGCTCGATCATCGTCAATACCTGCGGCCCGCCGAGTTCGAAGGTCTTGCCGGCGGCATCGGCATCGAGCGCGGCGACCACGGCATCGGCGACGTCGCCGACATAGACCGGCTGAAGCTTCGTCTTCGGCGCGATTACCGGGATCGCGGGCAGGAAGCGGATCAGGCCGGCGAAACGGTTGATGAAATGATCTTCGCGCCCGAACAGGATCGAGGGGCGCAGGATCGCCGCCGACGGAAAGGCCTTGCGCACGGCCAGTTCGCCGTCGCCCTTGCTGCGGCCATAGGCCGAGGGCGCTTCGCTGTCGGCGCCGATGGCCGAGACATGGACGAGCGTGCCGACGCTGGCTGCCTTGGCCGCCGCCGCGACATGGCCCGCACCGTCGGCCTGCACCGCATACATGTCGTCGAATGCGCCGACGAGATTGATCACGGCGTCGCTGCCCGCGACGACGCGCGCGACGCTGGCGGGATCGCGAACATCGGCGGCGGCGAACTGCGTCTGGCCAAGCCCGCCGAGCGGCTTCAGGAACACCGCCTTGCGCGGTTCGCGTTCAGCAACGCGGACGCGTGCGCCGCGCGCGAGCAGCCGCTGGACGACATAGCGACCAAGGAAGCCGCCGCCGCCCAGTACGGTGATCAATTGTCCGTCCAGCTTTTGCATGATGTCCGCCTGTATCCGATTCTCTGTGCGCGCGCCGCGGCGCCGAATGCGCTTCCCCATGCCGCGAAGCGCCGCGCGGGGCAAGGGGGAGGGCGGGCGCAGCGACGCGAAACCGTGCCTCGGCAAATAAAATTGCGCAAGGCGTGGCAGCGCAGTTGACAAGCGGACCGCCGCGCCGCTAAGCGCCCGCTCCTACCCCGTGCCCAGATGGCGGAATTGGTAGACGCACCAGCTTCAGGTGCTGGCGATCGCAAGGTCGTGGAGGTTCGAGTCCTCTTCTGGGCACCATTTACCCTTCTCATGACATCCAAGAACCCTTGAAAAAATGGCAGAAATCTGCCATTTTCTCCTTGGTTCTGTCTTGTGCTGTCCGGAGAAATATCACTCCATCTCGGCAAAAAACGGGTCACGATACGGGTCACGCTTCAGGTGCCCGAATTGGTGACCCAATCGCCATGGATTGAGTAGCGATTCCTCCGACCGTCGAGGCGGTCAGCAGAGGAGTTGTTAGATGGCGTTGAGCGATGTTCGCCTTCGGGCGCTGAAGCCCCGAGACAAGGCGTATAAGGTTCCGGATGCCGACGGGCTATATATTGAAGTTCGCACATCGGGAGCCAAGCTGTGGCGCTTTCGCTACTGCTACCTCGGCAAGGAGAGTCGCATCTCGCTTGGCAGCTATCCCGAAATCGGATTGGCCTCGGCTAGAAGAAAGCGCGATGAGGCACGGCAGCAGCTTGCCGAGGGTCTCGATCCCGCCACAGAGCGTAGGCGTGAAAAGCTGACCGCCGCTTTTAAGGCTGCCAACAGCTTTGGTGATGTTGCCAAGGAATATATCGAGAAGATGGTCGCCGATGGACGCGCCGAAACGACGACCGTGAAAGCGAACTGGCTTCTAGCTCAATTGAAGCCGATTGCCGCGATGCCGGTTGCCGACGTCAAGCCGATCGAGGTGCTTGCCGCGCTTAAAACGCTTGAGGCCCGGGGCAAACGCGAGACCGCGCGCCGTTGCCGGTCATTCGCGAGCCGCGTTTTCCGCTATGCGGTGGCGACCGGGCGAGGCGAGGTCGATCCGACATCGGTGTTGCGAGGTGCCCTCGCGTCACCCAGAGTTACGCATCACGCGGCCATACTCGAGCCGGCAGGTGTCGGCGAACTTTTGCGGTCTATAGACGCCTATTCGGGAAATGCGATCACGCGCATCGCATGTCAAATCGCGCCGCATGTGATGATGAGACCCGGCGAGTTGCGACAAGCGATGTGGACCGAGATCGACATGACGACGGCAATCTGGACGGTGCCGCCAGAGCGCATGAAAATGCGGCGTCCGCATGCCGTGCCCCTGTCGCGGCAGGTTCTCGGCTTTCTCGAGGAGTTGCGTGAGCTGACCGGCCCCGATGGTTTCGTCTTTCCGGCGTTTCACACGTCGAAACGGCCGATGAGCGAGAATACGATCAACCAGGCTTTCCGGCGCATGGGCTATGCGACCGGCGAGGTGACGGCACATGGGCTACGGACAACAGCTTCGTCGTTGTTGAATGAAAGCGGAAAATGGAGTCCGGACGCAATCGAACGTTCGCTTGCTCACGCCGATCCGAACGCCGTGCGCGGGATCTATAATCGCGGACGCTATTGGGATGAGCGGGTCGCGATGCATCAATGGTGGAGCGACTATCTCGATGCACTTCGCGACAGCAAAATGGATCAGGCTAAGTCGCTTATGGCGGCGTGATGGTGCGAGTGATTGTTGAGCGTGTCCATGCGGGGCGCGGCCTCAAATGAGCGCACACTGGCGGCGGCAGGCGCCGCCAGAGGTCGCGCGTTGACACGGTTGGCCGCGCAGCGCTCTTGTCTCGCTTCTTGCCGCCGCGGGCGCGCGGCCCTTGCGGCGGGTAAACAGCGCAGGGCGCTGTTCCGGGCGCGGCTTCGCCACCCCCGACCCGCCACCGGTCCGCGCACGCCGCGGCGCCTGCGGCTGCGACAAGGGCGCGTTTATTCTCCGATATTGACGCCGCGCTAAAGCGCAGCGGCATTGTTTTTGGGCCGGCCACGGACAGCGTGGCAGTCGGCGCACGGCTGTGGGACCGCGCGGCCGGTGCGCAAGCCGGGTCTTCGCCCCAGCTCCTCCACTGCGTTGCGGCCCTGCGGGTGCGTCCCGTCCTTGGGCGCGGTCCCGTCGCCTTTCCTCGCCGCCCGCCCCGCCGTCCGGGGCCGGGTGTGGTTGAAGGAAGGAAGAAAGTCATGAAGCTCGATTTTATCCCGATGGACAAACTGTCGATTGCCGCGACCAACATGCGAGGGAAGGGCAAAGACCCCGATGTGTCGGACCTGCTCCCCAGCGTTCGCGCGCGGGGGGTCATCGTTCCGCTGCTTGTCCGGCCCGGTCCTGTCCCGAGCAACGTCGAGGGATGTGCGGAAGGCCGTTTCGAGATCGTCGCGGGTCGTCGGCGCTTTACCGCCGTGAACGCCGTGGCGCGCGAGGGCGGGGCGGTGCAGCCGATTCCCTGTGCGATCCTCGACGAGGGCGACGATGCCGATGCGCTCGAAGCGTCGATGCTCGAAAATCTCGCACGGGTGCAGCCCGACGAGGTCAGCCAGTGGGAAGCCTTTGTCGCGCTGGTCAAGGCAGGGCGCTCGGTCGAGGATGTCGCGGACAGCTTCGGGTTTGAGCCGGGCACCGTGAAGCGCATCCTTGCGCTCGGCAATCTCTTGCCGCGCATCCGCACCCTCTATCGCGGCGGGCAGATCGACGTGAACACGGTGCGCCATCTGACCCTCGCGTCGAAAAGCCAGCAGAAGGCTTGGCTGGCGCTGTTTGATGATGAGGCCGCATACTGCCCGACCGGCCACCAGCTCAAAGCTTGGCTGTTTGGCGGCAGTGCCATCGCGGTGACCCATGCCCTGTTCGATGTTGCCGCCACCAAGCTTGCCATCGTGTCGGACCTGTTCGGCGAGGACAGTTTCTTTGCCGACAGCGATGCGTTCTGGTCGGCGCAGATGGACGCCATAGAAGCGCGCAAGGCGGATTATCTCGAAGCCGGATGGTCCAACGTCGAGATCATGCCGCGCGGCGAGTGGTTCCGCTCATGGGATCATGTTCATGCGGGCAAGCGCAAGGGCGGCCGCGTCTATGTCGAGGTCCGCGATAGCGGCGAGGTCAGCTTCCACGAAGGTTATGTCACCACCAAAGAAGCGAAGCGGCTGTCGAGCGGCGACGACGGTAACGGCGGCACGGTACCCGAGAAGCCGAGCCGTCCCGAGGTATCGGGTCCGCTCAATGCCTATATCGACCTTCATCGCCATGCGGCAGTGCGCGCCGATCTGGTGGGCCATTCCGGGGTCGCGCTGCGCGCAATGCTCGCGCATGTCATCGCAGGTTCGGCCCTGTGGCGGGTCGATACCGAGGCGCAGTGGACGCCGAAGGAAGATATCGCCGAGAGCGTCGAAACCTGCTCTGCGGAAACAGCGTTCGACACCAAGCGCCGCGCGGTGCTTGCGGTGCTCGGCTTCGACGAGGATGCGCCGACGGTCACTCGTGAGGGTCTTCACCGACCCCCTTTTGCGCCGCTGTTCGCGCGGCTGCTGGAATTGCCCGATCCGGTGGTGATGGAGATCATCGCGATCGTCATGGGCGAGACCTTGCAGGCGGGCAGCGAGGCGGTCGAAATGATCGGTGTTCACCTCGGCACCGACATGCGCCAGCACTGGCAAGCCGACGCGGCGTTCTTCGACCAGCTGCGCGACCGCGAAGTGCTGCTCGCCATCACCGGCGAGGTTGCGGGCGAGGAGGTCGCGGCAGCGAACGCCGGTGAGAAGGCCAAGGCATTGAAGGCGATTATCGCGGACTGCCTTGCCGGTACCAACGGTCGGGCCAAGGTCGAACCGTGGGTGCCGCGGTGGATGGCATTCCCGCCGGCCGCCTACACAACTCGCGGCGGGGTCGGCAGCGTGACGGCGGCGGCGCGGGTGCGATACGCGCTTGCCGCAGACGTGGCTGCCAATCCTGCCGAGGACTTGGAACCACCCGCTAGTCAGGAGCAGCGGCTGGCAGCGTGATCGTTACGAGCGGGCGGCCACGGTCGCCCGCTCATTTTTCCGCCGGATGATGGCGCGCCGACTTTGTCGGCGCGGCGTTGTCATTTTTGGCGCGCCGCTGCCGCAAGCGGCAACGGCGCGCGAAGGGCCAAAAGAAGAGGGCGGCGCGAAGACCAGCTTCGCACCGCCCCACAACGATGAACGCTTTCGCAAACCATCGCCCCCACCGCCGAACGATCACATGGGTCGCTAAGCAACCGTCCGGTAGAAGATCATGTTGCCCCCGCATTGCCCGCGGCGGGGCAGGAGTTATTGTACGAATCCGCCAAAACCACCCGTCGATGCGTAACAATCATCGTCAAAATGCCGCCCGGACTGTTCAGATGTGGGACTCGGGCCCTTCGAGCGCGAGAATTGATCCGTATAGGCAGGGTCGCGAGCTTCGTGGCGCGGTGGGCCTTCCAATTCTGCGGAATTGTGTTGGTAGCGTTATCGATGAACCCTTTCCGCACCCTTCCACACCGGCAGCCCTGTCGTCTCGAATTCGACCCAGGACCATCCCCGGCGACGGGCGATTTGACCTGGACCGGCGCGGCGCCCCGCGAAAGTACGGCGGCGCGATTATTTCCCCGCGTGCTGCGCACGCTCCTCGCGGCCGCTTCGCTCTCAAATAGTCGCGCCGCCGCACTCCTCCGCTTTGCTGCGGCCCTGACGGGTTCGCGGAGCGCCTCATGCACCGGTCCCTGGTCCGCCCATGTCGCAGGGATGGTCCCGCGGCATTTTCAAGGAGACGACCAATGGCAGCTATCGGCTTTGTGAACGGCACCATCGAAAAAGGCTTCGTGGGCCAGCTCAAAACCCTCTCGATCCGCGCCGCGATCGAGATCCGACCCAACCCCTCGAAGAACGGCGACGTCCAGCCCGACTACCGGGTCTATTCCGAAGGCGTCGAAATCGGGGCCGGTTGGATCCGCATCGGCGAAACATCGGGCAAGCCGTTCGTGTCGCTGACGCTGGCGGCACCCGAGTTCGGGCCGCGCCGGATCTACGCCAACCTCGGCCGCGCCGCCGGCCAGGACAGCGACGACGCCTATGCGATCATCTGGAATCCCGACAACTGAAGCTAGGTCCACCCCGCGCCGCCTCGGCGGCGCGGGGCTTTGCCGGCCTGGGCTTTCAGGCGGCTTCGCGCTTGAGATCGGCTATGGTGAACGATTGCGGATTGCGCAGCCACAATTCAACTTCGCCCGCGCGCCAGCCGCAGCAGCGCTCGGCAAGCTTGTGCTGCGTCGGAAAGGTCCCGGCGGCGATCTTGCGGTAGAGGGTGGCGCGGCTGAGGCCGGTCAGGTCGAGCACTTCATTGAGGCGCATGAGGCGGAGGGGGGATTGAAATGCCATGCTGTTCTACTCCATCTGTTGAACGAATTTGCGTCGACACGAGATAAAGAAAGCATGACGGGTGCTAACGTCAACACCGCAGAAAACCGCCATTTCTGGCGTAGTGCGCTGGCGTAGGGCTGTGGGTATCCGCCGGTATCTATGGGGACTTCCTGGCAGTTGCGGCGTAGGCTGAAATTTTCTGTCTCATGAGGTCTCGTCGTCAGTCGCATCCGTCTGATGAGGCCGTCGGCGACGGCCGCGTCCGCAAATGACGCGCCGTGACCGGCGCGGACATTTTCCGATTCGTTGCTGGTGGGGCGCCGTTGGCGCGCATGCGGTCGCCGCTGCGCGGCGGCGTTGGTCTGTCCCGGCACGGCGGGGGCAGGGTGGGCGTCACTCGCCTCTAGCCCCGCCCGGTCGGGCCGCAACCCGCGTGCCGCGGGTCCTTCTCTCCGTTCCGGTCCTGCGGATGCAGCCCGTCCGATGATGCGGGCCTGCCGGCTCCTTCCTGCCGCCCACCCCGCCCCCTTCCGGGCCGGGGTGCGGTGGCTGGAAGGAGAGAGGATATGCGTGCCGAAAGGATCGAACGGGCGAGCCTCTATTCGGAGGTCACGAACCGGATCATCGCAGAATTGGAAGAAGGGCGGCTGCCATGGGTGCAGCCTTGGGACAGCGCGGCGAGCGGTTGCACGATGCCGCAGAACGCGGGAACGGCGCGGCGCTATTCGGGGATCAACGTGCTAATCCTGTGGGCCGAGGTCGTCGCCAAGGGCTATGCGTCACAGCGTTGGCTCACCTACCGGCAGGCCGAGGCTGCGGGCGGCAACGTCCGGCGCGGCGAGAAGGGCACAGTCATCTGTTATGCTGACCGCTTTACGCCGAAGGCCGAAGCCGACGCCGCGCGCGGTGAAGACCGCGCAGTGCGGCAGGTGGCATTTCTGAAACGCTTTGTCGTCTTCAACGTCGATCAGTGCGAAGGACTGCCCGCCGATACCATCGCGCCGATGGTCAGCACCGATCCGGTGCTTGCCATCACCGAGGCCGATGCGCTCATCGCCGCGACCGGCGCGCGCGTGAACATCGGCGGCGGTGAGGCCTTTTACAGTCCGAGCCATGACTTTGTGCAGGTGCCGCCGCAGGCGGCCTTTCACGAACCGATCAATTGGTATCGAACCGCGCTTCACGAGCTAGGCCATTGGACCGGTCACACCAGCCGATTGGACCGCGAACAGAAGGGCGGGTTTGGTTCGGAATCCTATGCCAAGGAAGAGCTGGTCGTGGAGATGGCGGCGGCGTTCACTTGTGCATCGCTCGGCATCGCCCCGACCGTCCGGCATTCGGACTATATCGCATCTTGGCTGTCGGTGCTGCAGAACGACGAGAAAGCAATTTTTCGCGCCGCCAGCCAAGCGACCAGGGCGAGCGATTTCCTGCTCGCCTTCGCGGGAGGCGACCAATGACCGCCCGAAAGTCGCGCGAAGAGCGGCTGCGCCTGTGGCGCGCCGAGCGCGTCGTGGATCGGATGCACGGCATGGATCGCAAGGTGTTTCTCGCGATCCGGGTCGATGACATGACCTATCGGCAGATTGCCGAGCGGTTCGGCATCAGCGTGGCCGACGTCGAAAATCACTTCGCGGCGAGCCTGCGTATCATGATGAAAGTCATGGATGAAAAAGATCCATGGTGGTGGCGATTCCGGCTGTGGTGACCATGTTCTCGCCGGATGGCGCTTGCCATCCGTCGCATCCAATTACAGGGTGAAAACAATGCGCACCGACCTCGATCATCTTCCCGCCAACAAGCAGCGCGAACTCGAGCGCGTTAAGCAAATCATCTTCGAAGAATTTGCCGACAGCATCGCGCTCGCGACGATGGACTGGAAGAAGAAGGGCCGGATCGACAAGATCATCCTTTACGGCAGCTACGCGCGCGGCGGCTGGGTCGATGAACCGCACACGGCGAAGGGCTATCGCTCGGATTTCGATTTGCTCATCATCGTCAGCGATAAGCGGCTCACCGAAAAGGTCGATTACTGGCTCAAGGTCGAGGACCGGCTCAACCGCGAGCTGGCGATCGACAAGACGCTCCACACGCCGGTCAATTTCATCGTCCACACCATCCAGGAAGTGAACGACGGACTCGCGCACGGGCGCTATTTCTTCATGGATCTCGCGAAGGACGGCATCGCGCTCTACGAATTTGACGACAAGGAATTGCACAAGCCGAAGCCGAAGACGCCGCAGCAGGCGTTGGATATGGCGCAGGAGTATTTTGATGAGTGGATGCCCACAGCGATGGGTTTCCAGCGGAATGCGGGATATGCAATTAAGGATGGCGACCTGCGCCTCGCCGCGTTCCTTTTGCATCAGACGGCTGAACGGCTCTACCACTGTGTTCTTCTGGTCTGCACCTTCTATACCCCGCACGTCCACAATCTGGGATTTCTGCGCACCCAGGCCGAGCGCATCGACATGCGGCTCGTCGATGCCTGGCCGCGCGAACTGAAAGCGGATCGGAAGCGCTTCGAGAAGCTCAAGGAAGCTTATGTGAAAGCGCGCTATTCGAAACATTATCGGATCAGCGAAGAGGAATTGCGCTGGCTCGGCGAGCGCGTCGAAGAACTCGGCCGCGCCGCCCACGCCATTTGCTCGGAGCGGATCGCTCAGCTTGAAGCGGCCGCACAGGCTGGTCGCTGATCCATGCCCCGGCGCATGACCATCGCCGGACAAATCGAGGCGCTGATCGAGCACCTCGAAGGCGTGGCGATCTGCGACGACTGCGTCACCGACCGCCTCAATTTGTCGGTGCGTTCGCAGGCGAATGTCGTGACGCGCGGTCTCGGCGGCGCAAACGGTTTTCGCCGCGAGAAGCAGCCGTGCGGTCTTTGCAGCTCTATCAAAGTTTCGACATCGCATCAGCGCCAAGGCTAAATAGCCTCATCACCTTCTTCCGCCAAAAACGCGCGCCGCCCCCGGCGGCGCCACAGAAGAAGTTGCTGCTCGCGGCCTTCGCCGCGCAGCGTCGCGGCGGCCTCGACCAGCAGGCCAAGAATGACCGCGCGATCATCGCCAGTCAGCTCGATAAGATCGGCCTTGGCGATCAGCCCACCCAGCTCGATCAGCTGGCGCGTCCGCTCGCGGCGCTTCACCTGCCATGCCCGCGTGTCATGCCGCGCCCGCTTCGCTTGGAGACGGTTGCGCGCCTGCGTCGCCCGCCGGTACGCCGCCCGTGATCCGGCTAGCGCTTTTGCGAGCACCGGTGCCGCTTCCGCGAAAGAACGCAGCGCCGCTTTTGCGCCACGCCTCCTTTCGCACCGCATCGCCGCCGACTGCTTCGATCAATGTGCCCGCAAGCTGCTCGATTGACAGCGCATCGGCGCCCGTCGCGGTGACCAGCTCGCCGAGCTGACTTTGCTTCTTTGTCTTGAGCGCCTTGGCCTTGTCAGTGAGCGCCTGGAGTTCGGCATCGAAATCGCGGGGTTTACGCATCGTCTGTCCTTCCGTTTGATGGGGTCGGACGAACCAGCTATGCCGAGTCTCATCTGCGTTCAAGCAGCTGAAATCTCTTGCGACTTTGTGATCCCGAGCGCGATGAAATCGTGTGAGGGCGCGCTTATACGTCGTGCCGACGTGCTTGTTTTGCTGTAAATGGATTGCCGTCATGGCGATCTACCATTTCTCGGCCAAAGTCATTTCCCGCGCTGTCGGCAGCAGCGCGGTCGCTGCCGCGGCCTATCGTTCCGCCGATCGGCTGCATGACGAACGGCTCGGCCGCAGCCATGACTTCTCGAACAAGGCGGGCGTCGTCCACAGCGAGGTACTGCTCCCCGACGGCGCGCCCGAGGAGTGGCGCGACCGCGAAAAGCTCTGGAATGATGTCGAGGCGGCCGAGGTGCGCAAGGACGCCCAGCTCGCCCGCGAGATCGAGTTCGCGATCCCGCGTGAGATGACGCAGGAACAGGGAATAGACTTGGCCCGCGACTTCGTCCGAACCGAGTTCGTCGAACGCGGCATGATCGCTGACCTCAATGTCCATTGGGACATCGGCGCGGACGGGCTGGCACGGCCACACGCGCATGTCATGCTGACGATGCGCGAGATCAGGATTGGCGAAGACGGATCCGCCGAGTTCGGTGCCAAGGTGCGCGACTGGAATCGCACGGAGCTGCTGACCCACTGGCGTGAAGCCTGGGCCGATCATGTCAACGAACGCCTCGCGTCGCTGGATATCGAGGCGCGCATCGATCATCGCACCTTGGAAGCGCAGGGGATCGAGCTCGAACCCCAGCACAAGATCGGCCCTGCCGCGTCGCGGATGGTGGAGCAGGGGCTCGAAGTCGACCGCGCCGAAGAGCATCTCGAGATCGCGCGGCGGAACGGAGAGAAGATACTTGCCAACCCGTCGATCGCGCTCGACACCATCACCCACAGCCAGGCCACCTTCACCAACCGTGACCTCGCGATGTTTGTGCATCGGCACAGTGCCGGAACCTTCCAGTTCGATGCCGTCATGGGGGCGGTGAAAGCGTCGCCCGATCTGATCGCGCTCGGCAAGGACGGGCGCGGCGACGATCGCTTCACCTCGCGTGCGATGATCGAGACCGAGCAAAGGCTTGAACGCGCGACCGCGACGCTCGACGCGCGCCGCAATCATGGCGTCGCCGATCGTCATCGCGAGCTTGCGTTAGCGCGCGCCAGCGGCCGCGGTCTCGAACTTTCCGCCGAACAGCGCGGCGCGCTTGAGCATGTCACGTCGGCGCGCGGTGTCAGCAATGTCATCGGCTATGCCGGGACCGGCAAGAGCGCGATGCTCGGCGTGGCGCGGGAGGCGTGGGAAGCCGCCGGCTATCGGGTGCAGGGCGCCAAGGTTGTCCTCGTTGGCGACCCCGAACAGTTGCAGGCGATCGAAGCGGGCGCTGCATTCCGCGCCGCGGCCGAGCGCCACGGCGCGATCGAGATCACCGCGATCCGTCGGCAGCACGAGGAATGGCAGCGCGATGCCACGCGCGAGCTGGCGACCGGGCGGACCGGCGAGGCAGTCGGTCGCTATGCCGAGGCCGGCCATGTCCACGCCGCCCATACTCGCGATGCTGCGCGCACCGAACTTGTCGATTCGTGGGATCGAGATCGGCAGCGTCATCCCAATGCGAGCCGGATCATTCTTACCCACACCAATGACGAGGTGCGCCAGCTCAATGAGGATGTCCGGGACAGGCTGCGCGCGGGCGGGGCGCTTGGCGAGGATGTCGCGATAAAGGTCGAGCGTGGGGACCGCAGCTTCGCGGAAGGGGATCGTGTCATGTTCCTCCGGAACGAGCGCAATCTGGGCGTGAAGAACGGCTCACTCGGCACGGTTCAGAATGTCGACCGGATGCGCATGGCCGTCATGCTCGATGATGGGCGGAGCGTTGCGTTCGACCTAAAGGATTATGCCCATGTCGATCATGGCTATGCCGCGACGATCCACAAGGCCCAGGGCATGACGGTCGATCGGGTGCATGTGCTCGCGACGCCGGGGATGGACCGGCATGGCGCCTATGTCGCGATGTCGCGCCACCGTGAGTCCGTTGATCTCCATTACGGCCGTGACGACTTTCGCGACCAGTCCAAACTCGTGCGCACCCTCGGTCGCGAGCGCGGCAAGGATATGGCCAGCGACTATCGCGCCCAAGAGGTCGCGCCCAAGGCTGAACCGAAACGTAGTATGTTCGACGGGTTGAAGCTTACCGTCTCGCGCAAGGCGCTTGATGAGTCTCAGCCCCAGCGGCTGCGGCAGGTCAAACTATCGGAGGTCCGTGTTAGCGCCCGTTCGCTCGAACCAGCGGTTGCGCGACCGCCGCTCGATAAGGCGATCGAGCGCTTTGCGCGGGTGACGAAAGACATTGTCGATGTCCGGCGCGCCGGCGGCAAGGAACTGCCGCACGAGCTAGACGCCTATCGCAAGGCTCGGCAGGAACTCGATAGGCTGCGTCCGGGCGGCGCGAACGATCTGCGCGAGGCGTTCGGGAAAAGCTACAAGCTCACCAGCGAGGCGGCCGAAGGACGGACTGCGGGGGCGATCGCGGCAATGGACCGGCAGGAAGCGGCGCGCGCCGCCGAGCGCGTCGCGTCAGACCGTGCTGCGGGCGATCGCGCGCGGCTCGCCGTCGAAACGAAGAGGCTTGCCGCCGAAACCGAGAAGCGTGCCGACCAGTTTGTTGAGACATGGAAGAAGGAGAGCACGAAAGCGCGCGAGGCGCCGACATATGCCACGCGGGACGAGGCGCGCGCCAACCTCACGAGCATGGCGAAGAGCCTTCACCGCGATCCACAACTCGAGTCGCTCCTTGAGAACCGCCGCGTCCA
This sequence comes from Sphingomonadales bacterium, assembly GCA_017309275.1. Classification (GTDB taxonomy): domain Bacteria; phylum Pseudomonadota; class Alphaproteobacteria; order Sphingomonadales; family Sphingomonadaceae; genus Sphingopyxis. Next base: position 31,994 of record JAFKLT010000034.1, read on the forward strand.
ACTCGGGCTGGACGCTATGAGAGGGAAAACGCTGTCTCAGGATCTCCAGCTAAGTCTAGGCACTGGACGCGGGCTGGGTATATCGATGTAGGCTGCGTCCATGACACGCAAACTCACCCCCGCCGCCCCGCCCTCTAACGATGCTGCCAAAGCTTTTGACGATTTGCGCAGCGAAATTTCCCTGCAACGGTCCGCGATTGAAGGGCTCACGGCCGCCAAGGAAAAGCTGCCCGATTATTCGCCCACGCTGCGCGATATGAAGGCGCGTCTCGATCAGATCGATCAGCACATCGCGAGCATCAACGACAAACCCGCGATGCGTCTCACGCCACTGACCCTTGCCGCCGAGAGTCACCAAGCATCAATGGCCTTTAGTGCCGAGTATCGAAAATCTGTCGGCGAGGCTCGCGATGCGCTTTCACATGCACTTGGCCGCGTCGAGGGCTTGATCAAGGAAAGACGGTCGAACGACGAGCAGGATTGGTGGGTGACTTGGGCAGCTACGGGGGGTGTTCTGCTTGGTGCGTTCCTTGCCCTCATTGGCGTCGCTACTTGGAGTTAACGCCAGCTGGCGTTGCTCGCGGATGGGATGCGCTGGCCGCAAAATACTCAACTAGCCATGTCCCGAATGCGCCTCATCTCAGCCGTTCCCGGCCGCGAAATATTTGCTCGAAAGCAGACGCCCGACGCTTTGTGCCGCCAAGCGCCGACATTTTATGCCAGGATCGCATGACTTGACCAGCCACCTCGGCTAGACTTCCCACATGGCAGGGACTTTCAACGATCTCTTGAACCAGAGCGGAATTGTCCCAGGCGAGGTTGCCCTCCTGCGCCACCATACTCCCATTAGCGGCGTTTCCGCCGCGACCCTCGCCGATCTCTGGCGCGACGACCCGGCAGGCTTCACTCTCTATCAAGACACACAGAAGAGTAATCGACCGATATTTCGGACGCGGAAGATCTGGGCAGCCTTTGTTTGTCCCGCTCCCGGCGAAACGCTCTTCGTCGGGCTTTTCGATGCCGAGCTGGCGCGAACCCAAGTCGCGGATTGGCTCTGTCCCTACCGTGGAGATCAACCAGCCGGCGGCGACCCGGTGGATCGCTTCATCACCAGCCTGCGCTCCGAACTATCGGAACAGATCGGTAAACTCCAGGTCGACTGGCCGACCGGGAACGTCCGCAGTTGGAGGCGCAAAGCCGAAAATATCATTTTGCCGCTGGTTTCTGGCACTTTCGTATCACAGCCAAGCGAGCCACTTCATGATGCGGCCCTTGTCGCTGCGCTCGAAACGCTTGGGTTCACGCAGCGCAAGACAACAAGCAAAATCGTGCAGCTCCGTCGCGGAGATCTTATCGTCTATGTGAAGCGTAAAACCCTGACGCGGCCACTGGTTGTCCATCCGAGCTTCGTAGATCGCGCCCATGATCTGATCGCGCTCGGCGACGTCGATATCGCATTACCGCCGCGCAGCTATGTGAACGCCCACCTCCGGGAGTTTCCCGAGTATGTTGCCGGACATCGGGCGACCATCGGACGACACGGTTTCGCGCTCGGGGTCAAACCAGCGAACCTTGCTCCGGTCATCGCGCTGCTTGATGACGCGAGCCGAATTGAAACCGACGATGGGTCAGTCCGCATCGTGGCGCCGACTGAAGATCCGCTCACTGAAAAGGAGCACCTGCGGGCGGCGCGCATCGGACAAGGCGACTTTCGCAGTGCTCTGATCGCGGCATGGAACGGAACCTGTCCCGTTGTCGGCGTCGATCATCTTCCGATCCTACGCGCTTCTCACATCAAACCTTGGAAGGATGCGAGCAACACGGAGCGCCTTGACCCGTTCAACGGCTTGCTTCTTAGCGCTCATGTCGATGCGCTCTTCGACCGTGGGCTGATCAGCTTCGAAGATGACGGCAAGCTTCTCATATCGAGAGCATTGTCACGAGCAAACGTCTCCCGTCTTGCGATTGCTCCAAACAGCAAGATCGTTGGCCTCAAACCCCAGCATGCACCTTACCTTGCCCACCACCGAACGCGCTGTTTTATCTCCTGAGAGCTACTAAAAGATGGACCTTGATCGCTATAGTGACGCAGCCTTAAAGGAGATGAGTTGGTGCCTTGATCGGCTACGGACCGAAGGCATCGGCGCACTGTGGCGGTCGGGGATTTCGCTAGGCGCGATCGGGCTCAATGCCATTCTTGATGGCCGAGGCAGAGAAATCAGCAAATTCCTCGCTTTGCCTCCCGGTCAGCGTGCAAGGCGGCTTGCCAAGATGACCAATACCGTTGAGCGGCACGGCTTCCTGATCGCAGCGACCTATCATGTGCGGTGCGCCGCCGCTTGGCTAGAGATCGCCTGCCGATATGGCGTTTCGGCAGGGTACAATCCGCAACCTCGATTTCTTCTTGGCCAAGCTTCTGCAGCAGCGCGAGACTTAATCGACGGCTTTCCGACGTTATGGCCATTCGAAGACGAAGCAGACTACCCGGATCCATTTGGGCCGGGCGAGCCATAACTCCAGCGCTTCAGGGCGAGTCCTCCACCTCTTCGTCAGATTCTGCCCGCGCGTTGGCAGCAGGGTCGTGGTCGTTGAAAAGATCCTTGAAATGTTCATCTGTCAGGCTGTCGATACCAAACTCACCATAGTCGGGATGATCAACAAATCGCCAGCCATGAACAGGATGCAGGTCGACCGAGTGGAATGGTCCGACACAGAGATTCTTCGCGCAATAATAGTGAGCGACGAAGGGGTTTCTCTCCCATTCGCGCTTGATGAAGCCGGCTCCCAACGTACCCTTGATGAACCAAGGCTGCGGTCCGAATGCACAGAATTGCTGCTCGATGATGCGAGTCAGCAGGCCAGCCGCCAGCAACGCATCCGCCCGGAGTTTCGATGCAGTGTCCAGGTTGAAATGGATCGAGCGGTTACGAAGCTGCTCCAAATCCTTGAAAGCCGCAACGACGGCTGGAAGAAGAATCTGCCAGGCCTCGAGCGTATCGATTACCAATGACCATCGATCGAACGAAGCCTTCCGAAATACATTCTTATATTGCGGCGTGGCCTTAAAGTGATCCCGCAAATCCAGAATGAGGTGGTTGAGGATACGCTCGCCAAGCGCGCAGCCGCCGGTGAGGGCGGCATAATAGGCTCCGCTCACAAATGCGGTGCGAACATGATCGAACATGACGTTGTGGTGGGCCACGATCGAAAATGGCTTCGTCCCAAAAGCAGCAAAATCCTCGACCTTCCGGTCAATGTCGTAGCTGCCATATTCAGCGGCGAGACCTGCCACGCGCTGCTCGCGCCGCCTCTGCCATTGATCTCGTGTCTCCTCGCTCCACTCTTCGCGTGGAGCATCCTGGAGGTCCATCGCCCGTGAGTCGAAGTCGAAACTGAAGATACGGAAGCGCCGTGCGCCGCGGTCGCTGACCCCGGGGACGCGTTGACTTCCCACAATGTCATCGCTCATAGCGTCTCCCGGCAAGGTCGCCTCCTTGTTCTCCGTTCGACACCAGCATCGCCTCGCTCCGCATCACAGCCGGTAGGCTTGTGCAATCGGCAGTCCGGCCGGGCCCGAGAATCCGGCAAACCTCAACTAGATATTCGTCCGGAACCCTCATCCGGGCGTTTTGCAGAGCGGCATGCAGCATGACCGCAATCTTCTCTTCATTCAGCACGCCGCGCGTTACCGGACTCAGCATCAATTCTGCCGAGCTGACAATCGGTAGGGCCGGGAAGCGGCGACCCGCGAGGCCGATCGCCTTGCGCTCGTCAATCATCGCGGTCCCGCCAATCTGGATGGCGTGCGCAAGCGTTGCGGCCTCGCCGTCATCGAGGGTCTCGCTGATCGACCCGACGACGAGCCCCATGAACAAGCCTTCTGCGTCCGCGTGCAGCTCCGCGACTTCGACCAGCCCCATCTCGATCAGCTCGGCCATCCTCTCGGCCGTGGCCCGCCCCTTGTCGCGGCCGCGCTCCAGTTCACCGAGCACGATGCGTGGGAGGATGGGTGGCCGGGCCATCGCACGCAGGATCGTTGCGGCCTGTCCCCCTGCGATGATGTTGATCCAGACGCTGGCATCCGCGACGAACGGACGGCCATCATCAACCCAGGAACGAGGGGGACTCATCGGTCTCCGCTCCTTCCGCTTCGAATTCGTCGATCAGCGCGCGGGCATCCACACGGTCGATGTGCAGGAGACGCGCGACCTGGCCTTCGCTGATCAGATCGCGGCGCCATGCTTCGCTCGCCATTAGGCTCATGCGCATCGACACTTGCCGCCGCGCATCCACCCTTGCGTCATCGGCCGGGATCGCGTCGCCGAGGACTTCGCGGGCCTGGATGTCGGTGATACCGCCCTGATGCGCGAACCAGTCCCAAGTTCCGGCCTTGGTCAGGCCAAGCTCCTCAAGCCGCCGGACCATCGCTTCGCGCGACACGCCGAAATAATGCGCGAGCAGGATGATGTGCCGGCGGGTCAGCTTGGCAGCACCCGCAGTCAGATCCTGGAATTTCGCTGCGACCGCCCGTGCCGGGGTCAGGAAACAGCGCCCGAACGCATTGGCATAACGCTCTTCGCGGCTCGATTCCGGGGAATTGGCATGGAGAGCGTCGGGGGACCTCCGGGTCGAAATGAAATGGCCAAGCTCATGCGCGCCGGTCTGGGCCCGCCGGTCGCGCGGATGGGCGGCGTTCAACAATATGCATGCGCCGATCGCGTCGTCGAACGCATAGAGACCGGAAATTTTTGGGTCGATGCGGCGGATGAACACGCGCGCGCCCAGCTGCAGTTCGAGCAACGAGACAATGTCGTGGATCGGCGCCAGACCAAGGCCCAGCAACTGCCGCAGCTCCCATGCATCCTGTTCAGCCTGGAGGAGAACATTGCCCGGTAGTAAGGGCCGTTCGGGCGGATCGAACCTTACGCGCTTGATACCGAGGAGATTTTCCAGCTCAAGCTCGGCCTGCACGAGGCTGTTGAGCAGGTTGATCGCCGGGTCGATTTCTTCGCCGTGCTCGTCAACTTTGCGGAAGCGCGGTCGTAGGTCGACCTTCGCGCTGTCCTGCCGGAGCAGCACGTTCAGCGAGGTTCCGTAGAGCGCCGCCAGCTTCTGCAGTTCGTCGACGCGCGCGCGGCGCTGCCCCTGCTCGATCGCGACAAGCGTGGTCCGCGCGACATTGAGCGCCGCCGCCGCCGCCGCCTGGGTCATCTTCGCATTCTCGCGCGCGTCGCGCAGGAGTTCGCCAATGCCTTCGGGGGTCAGGGAACCGGTGATCATTGCCATGGCGACACCATCGCGATCCGCGACACGAACGATTCCTTGCCGAGGCTCGCGAGGAAGGCGAGCCATTCCGACTGGTGCCGTTCGAGCAGATCGAACAATTCCCGCTCCGCGACCGCCGCCTCTATCCCGAGCCCGTCGGCGGTCTCATGCGCAACGCGCCGCACCGCGCGGCGATGCAGGTCCGAGCGTGCGAGCGCGGCAAGATGATCGAGGTGCAGAATCCCCGCAATGGCATAATCCTCGAACGCCTTGCTCATCCGGGCGAACCCTTTGACGGTGCCTCCGCGAATGTCGCTCGCACCGAGATCTTCCCAGATATATTCGTCAGACGCCTCGACGATCCCGGCGGTGTGCATGCTCATGCGGCGCAACATGCAGGCCGCGCAGATACCGCACTGCCGGCGGCGGCCGTCGAAACTGACACGCCGGGAATCCTGCCAGCAGGAGCGGGTGTCGTGCCAGCTCGGGGCTGCCTCCAGCGCCTGCGCCGCAGCTAGGGTCTCGCCCTTGGTGTACCAGATGCGCGGATATTCGTAGGTCGGGACGCTTTTTCCCATGGCCGCGAACAGCTTCTCAATGCGCTGGGTGAAAGCGGGATGGACGCGATAATCGGGATAGATCTGGCCGCTCGACGCGATAATCGGGCCGAGAGCGCCTTGTCCGCTCTCGGTAACGACGATGCGGTCGACCTCCGCCAGCTGCGCGGCAATGCCGGTAATGATGGCGAATTTGAACCCGCGCGAGCGCGCAGAGGACTCGACGCGCTGGCGCTTGCCCAGCTTCACTTCGAACGGAACTGCGGTGAACCGACGCTGCTTGCGCGGGGTCCCCTTGGTGTCGGCGCCCTTGGTGCCGAGACGGACCCGCACCAGCCCGCCTTGCTCCTCGGCGCCGACTATGGCGGCCACGGCGCGTGAATCGAGACCGTCGCTATAGGGCATGATGATCTTGTCAGGGGTGGAGAGATCGAGCTTACGTGGCCCGACCTTCACGACATCGTTCCGCCGCCGGATGAAACTCAATTCCCAGCGATCGCCGGTGAGAAACGCGAGCGCTTCCTCAAGCGCCTGCCGCACGGCCGGCTTGTCCCAAAGCGCATCCTCATGGACCGCGACGCGCAGATCAAACGCGCGCGCCCAGCCCCACGCCGGACGGCGCACGCTCAAATCGCAATACTCGACGGCAGCAGCGATGATCATAAGGTCGACCAGTTCGGGATGCCAGTCGGCGAAGAAGAAGTCTTTCAAACCTTCGATCGACAACGTGATGCTCTTCCCGAGGATCGCACCCTGCGCTTCTTCGCGCAGCCGCTCGCCCTCTTCGACGGCGTCGATCCGCACGCCTGCCGCATCCGCCACATGATAAGCCTTCACATTCACAGCGGTACCCCGTCGTCCAACCCGGAATAGGTGGCAACGGCCGGAGCCTGAGGAGCATCCGCGGTGCGAAGCACTTGCCGCGCCACCGCGGAAATATCTATCTCGCCATGGGCGCCTTCGAGACGGGACCGCACCGCGCGAGCGCGCTGATCGGACGCCTCGCGGAACAGATGCTCTTCGACCTGGCGAAATCCTGCGAGCAGCCGATCGGAAACGGTGCCCTCGGCCGCCTGTTGCAGGGCGTCGGCCGGAGCGCAACCATCATTGAGCGCATCAACCGCATTGCGCAGGAAGCTCGCTTCCATTGGCGAGCTCGCTTGCGCGTGCATCGAGCGAAGATCGGCGATCGGCAGATCGCGGAACAGGCCGGGATCATCCCGGCCGATGATCAGGCGCGACACCTTGCTCAGGAAGCCCGGCGACAGTTCGGCGCGGCAATCCCGCTCGGCGGCCGCATGCAGCGCATCGGCGATCTCGCGCGTCGAGAAGGCCTGAACATATGCGCATTTGGCCGCGAGCTTCCAGCGCGGCGACATAGGCAGTGAACGATAGGGTCCATCACTCATGGCAGATCTCCTGCGACCCTAACTACTCGCGAACCTGACATTGTCAAATATAATTTTGCATATAGCTGACATTCTTACGGAAAGGCTTCTCATCATTGCGCTCCCCAGCTCGCGTACAAGGCCGACTTCCCATGCCGCCAGCGCATCAGCTGTCGACGACGCATTCGCTCCGTGTCCCAAGATTCTCTAGATGCCGAGGATCATATCGGTCTTTTGCTTCCGTGCGCAGCATACTAGTGAGCGGCCGGGTGGTTGGGATCAGGAGCGCGGCGGATGAACATATGCCCTGACTGTTTCGAGAACGAAGGCTTGGGTAGAAGGATCGCTCAGGTGCGCCCCAAGGTATCTCAGGGTCAGTGCGATGAGCATCCCAACCGCAAGGGTATCCCGATTGAGGAACTGGCGAAGATCGTCGATCCGGTGTTCCGCGAGCTTTTTTGGTCGACGGCGGACGACGGTAATATTTGGCGCCAAGACCGGGGCAGCGATCTACTCGACACGCTCTATGATATTACCGGCGCGATCGACGATGATATAAATCGGGCTTTGATTGGCGCATTGGTCGATCAGGATGACTACTGGCCGCCCGACGGAGAAGAGCCCTATTATGACGAAGAGGCGCTCTATGTCCTGCAGGACGACCAGTCCGGTTTGCACCTGCATGATTGGAACACGTTTCGACGAAGCCTGATGTTTGAGAGCCGCTTCTTCAATCCGGATGCGGAGCAGGCGCTGGGTAGGATTTTCGACGGTATCCAGCAACAGCGCGATGCCAATGGCAAGGGGCCGGTGTATCTGATCAAGCCGGAGGCGCCTGAAGCGCATTTTTTCAGGGCCCGAATCGCTAATAGCCGGGATGAGGCACAGCGGATCAAAGCGGATCTAGCGCGGGAACTGGGCCCTCCTCCCGAGCAGCTGCGCAAGGCAGGGCGCCTTAATCCATCTGGCATCAGCGCCTTTTATGGGGCCTTTGATCTACCAACCTGTATTGCGGAGCTCCGCCCGTCGGTCGGCGGCGCGGTGATATCGGCAAAGTTCAAGCTCTTGCGTCCAATCTGCGTGCTCGACACGACCCTGTTCGCCGATAGACTCCAAGCGGTCAATCTGTTTGCTGCGGGCGCGTTGAAGCGCAAGCGGCAATGGACGTTTATGCAGACTTTCATGGAGGAGATCGCGCAGCCCGTCTTCCCGGGTGAAGAACATTTGCAGTATCTTCCGACACAAGCGGTTGCCGAGTTCCTGAACAGGCGCTTCAAATTGAGCTTTGCGGGCGAGAAACGCGCTATCGATGCGGTGATCTTCCGCTCGGCCCAGCGGCCGGAAGGACGCAACATTGTAATTCTCGGGGATGCGGCGATCGTCGAGACGGGCGCCGTCAAGGACGAGGCAGTTGGCCCGACAGAACATGACGAATTCGACATCTGGTTCGAGCAAGAACTAGAGGTTGTTAGGGCGGACAAGAAGCCAGGCTTGGCGATCGAGCCCGAGACCGTTCGCTGGACCCGCATAAACAGCGTGGAGTTTCGCCCCAAGGGCGGAGTTGACGACGATGCCGATGGGTACGACGATCTCCTGTAGGAAGCGCCTACTCCCGCCATACGAGGTTCTGATCGACAATTTTTGCCGATCGACCAGTGCCGCGCACGTGGCGATAAGGTCGCATCATCGGTGAGTTTCCGAACGAGCAATATCAGCTTTCGCCGAATGGTGATTCAAAAGCGCCTGTCTGCTTTCGGCCACTTATGCCGGTGTTGGCTGAGAGTATTCGCCCTCAGCCACCGGACGGCGGAGGAGTTTATGCCGTAGCGGGTTCTGGCAACTTGATGCGCGGAGCGATTTCCTTGGCGATCAGTTCCAGCGAGTGGAACCAGGGCGAGGGGTCGTCGTAATAATCGTGGGATTCGACTTGGAGCGTACCCCAGCCGCCGCAGGCATCGAACAGTGTGCTGATCTTTTCGACCACGGTGTCAGGCGACCCGACGACAAAGACGTGATCGACAAGAAATTCGAGATCGGCCTTCAGCGGATCGATGCCCGCATCCTTGGCAAAACCATCCATCATGCCGAAGCGACGCCAGATCGGGATCAGATAGCGGTTAAAGCAATAACCGATCGGTCCTTCCATCACGAGACGCTTCGCCTCGGCGTCTGTGTCGGCCACGAACACCGTTTGCGACACAGCGTGTCGCTGGCGGTGCGGGGTGAAGCCCGCCTTGATGTTGGCCTCAGAATAAATCTCCCAGTGGCGTTTCAACGCGTCGATGCCCGAGAAGATCGAGACAGGCTTGAAATTGCGCTCTCCGGCCAGCCGCATCGAAGGTGAGTTGGCGCTGAAGCCGGTGACCGCAAACTCGGGAAAACCGCCGCCGTAAGGCGAGTAATTGGCGAGTTTGTGCTGCTCGTCCTCCTCGGTCACCGCGGGTTCTTCCTCGGGGAAGCCCGCATCCCAATATTTGCCTTCGTAGAAGAAGGGTTCGCGCGCCCAGATCTTTTCCATGATGAACAGAGATTCGCGCACCATGTCGTTGAGATGTTCGGTGTTCTGATCTTCTTCCTTAATGCCGTGCATATAGGAAGCGAGCGGATAGGCGCCGGCGCCGATTCCCATGAAGTAGCGCCCTTCCAGGATCTGCGACAGCCAGCCCACCGTCATCGCCAGTTTCGTCGGATTATGGTGGGGCAAGATATGCGCCATCGGCGCAAAGGCGATATTCTTCGTCTGCAATGCGGCGGCCGCAATGATGAGTTCGGGATTGGGAATATTTTCCCAGACCTGAGAGGCATGCTCGGAAATCATCATCGTCGAAAAGCCGGCCTTGTCCGCGGCGATGGAGCTCTGCACACCCCATTCGAAGGTCTGCCGCGCGGTGCGCTCGGGCCGCATATAGGGGTGAAAAATCAGACCCGTGTCCATCGCCATATCATGTCTCCCATTGTCATTTTAAGCCATGTGGCTTAAATCGCATTTCTACGATCGGGTCAAGCGATTTCCGTAGGGTCATTGTGATTTATGCTGCACGCGAAGGGTGCAGCAATGTTGATCGCGCGGGTCACCTGCGGCAAACCTAACAGCGAGCGAGATTCCAAAGGAGACGCCGTGACAACGATGCAGATCAGCAAGCGCCGGGTGCGCAGCGATGATGCCAAGACGCGCCTAATTCTCGCCGCCGAAATTCTCTTCGCGAAAGGCGGGATCGAAGGCGTGTCGCTGCGCGAGATCGCGGCAGCGGCGGGGCAGCGCAACCACCATGCCGTGCAATATCATTTCGGGATCCGCGACACGTTGGTCCAGGCGGTCTTCGACTATCGCATGGACCAGATGGAGGCGATGCGCGGCGAAATGTTGCAGGCGGCCCGCGAGGCGGACCGGCTGGACGATGCGCGGACGATCATGGACATCATCTTCTTGCCACAGCTCGAATTGATCGATGCGCATGGCGACCACAGCTATGCCAATTTCCTTTGCCAATATTTGCTGCGCAACAGCGATACCGAGTTTGGCCGCTTCGGAGGGCATTTGCCGCCGCACATCGGCGAAGCCTTGGCGCTCCTGCGCGCGCGGCTTCATTTCCTTCCTGACGAGGTGGCGCAGCGGCGGTTGATCACTGCCTGCTTCATGTTCCTGAACATTCTGGCGGCACATACCCGCGATGCCGCCGATCATCGGATCGACCAGGAGTTTTCGGCAGCGCTTGACGATACGCTGAACCAGATTGTCGCCGCGACGTGCATGCCGCTGGCCGCATCGCCTATCGGTCAGGAGCCGAAAAACGTCTCGCGCGCGTGAATCGTGTCCATATATTCGCGCACTGTTGCGACTTTGCCGTCGCGGAGCGTCACCAGAAAATGATAGCTGTTCGCATAGACGCGGCCGTCTTCCATGGTCGCAAAGGATGTTGCTTCGACCGCGACTCGATCATCTTCGGCGGTCATCACCGTCGGCATGATGCGCAGCGCGCCTTCGCGATAAAGTGCTCGCGCGCCATCGAGCAGCGCGGCAAGGGTGGCCTTTGGATAGGTGCCCGACATGCCCTCGATCTCGCCCGACACCCACCAACTGCCCTCGTCGTGCATGCGATCAATCACCCCGGGCACGTCGCCGTTGGAGAAGGTCGTGAAGAAGTCCGCGACGATCGCCTTGTTGTCCGCAGTGGATGTCATACTCGCCGCTCCCGGATTCATGTTTCGATTGGCTGACGGCCGACGATCTCGAGGCCGAAGCCTTCGAGCGCGGCCATCTTGCGGTTGCTCGAGGTGAGCAATGTCATCTGGCGGACGCCGACGTCGCGCAATATCTGGGCTCCGAAACCATAGTCGCGATCGCTCGCGCGCTCAGCATATTCGCGGCGCCCGCCGCCGACACGGCGCGCGATCGACTGCGGATCGGCATCTTGAATGAACACCGCGACCGCAGGACCGTCATGCGCTGCCAGCCTTTTGAGTGCGGCCGGTACATAATCGGGATGCGCGTTGCGGTATCCCAAAAGATCGGCGGTCAGGTCGAACTGGTGTACGCGAACCAATGTGTCGGTATCGGCACCGATCGTCCCGCGCGTCAGCGCCACATGTTCTCCCCCATCAACCTTGTCGCGGTAAACATGGATGGTGAAGTCGTCGCCATAATGGCTGACGAATGGCCCCGAAGCGACGCGTTCGACCAGCATTTCGGACTTGCGCCGGAACGCGATTAGGTCGGCTATCGTGCCGATCTTCATGTCGTGCTTCGCGGCGAATGGGATGAGATCCTCTAGCCGCGCCATCGAGCCGTCGTCATTCATCACCTCGCAGATGACCGCCGCCGGGATCAGCCCCGCGAGGTTGGAGATGTCCACCGCCGCCTCTGTGTGGCCGGCACGGACGAGGACGCCGCCGTCGCGCGCCACCAGCGGAAAGACATGGCCCGGTGTGACGAGGTCGGTCTGTGGGTCGCGCGAGTTGATTGCGACCGAAATGGTGTGCGCACGGTCATAGGCCGATATGCCCGTCGTCACCCCTTCGCGCGCCTCGATCGACACGGTAAAGGCGGTGCCATGACCCGAGCGGTTGTTCTGCGACATCTGCTCGAGTTGCAGGAAGCGTGCACGCTCGGCGGTTATCGTAAGGCAGATCAGGCCGCGCGCGTGGGTCGCCATCTGATTGATGCGGTCGGGGGTCGCGAATTGCGCCGGAATGATGATATCGCCTTCATTTTCACGATCGTCGGCATCGACGAGGATGAAGGGTCGGCCATTGCGGGCTTCGGCGATAATCTCCGCGATGGGCGAGATCGCCGTCACCGAATCATGCCTGGGTTTCGATACAATCGGCAAGGTCATGATAGCCTCCGCGAAAAAAGAGTAAGGGGGTACCGCTGTCGCGCATCTCGAGCGCCTGCACAGCCCCGACAACGAGCAGATGGTCCCCGATCTCGGTCACCGATGCAATCGAACATTCGATCCACGCGAGAACATCGTGCAGGAGCGGCAGTCCCGCTGGACTGGTTGCATATTCGAGACCTTCGAACTTGTCTGCCGCCTTGGCGGCGAAGCGGCTCGAATGATGCTTTTGATCGGCGGCCAGAATATTGGCGCAAAAATGCCCGGTCGCCGCGATCTGCGGCCAGCTCGATGACTTTTTGTCCGGGAAGAAGCCGACCAGTGGCGGATCGAGCGAAATCGAGGTGAAACTGCCCACGACCATCGCGTGACGCGCACCGTCGTGCGATGCGGTGACGACGCAGACTCCCGTGGGATAGCAACCAAGGACATTGCGGAAATGACGCGGATCGATCGTGCTCATGGCTTGGCCTTAGCGCCCGGTCCACAGGGGCTTGCGGCCCTCGGCACGGGCGGCGTCGCCTTCGCGCTGATCGGCGCTGCCTGCATATTGTTCGATGACTTCGAACTTGGTCATCAATGCGACATCGAGCGGGTAACCCAGCCGACCATTCGCTGCCGCCTTGGCAGCCTGGTTGGCGAGCGGCGCAGCCTTGTTGATTTTTTCCGCCCATGCCTGTGCGGTCGCCGCCAATTCGGCATAAGGCACGACCTGGTTGACGAGGCCGAAGCGCTCGGCTGTCGCGCTGTTGATGCGCTCGCCGGTGAGGATCATCGCCATGGCGATATGGTACGGCAGTTGACGCACAGCGCGATGGACCACGCCGCACTCGCCAATGATGCCGACCTTCGTTTCGGGGAGGCCGAACTGCGCTGTATCGGCGGCGACGATAATGTCGGCGCACATCGCCAGTTCGAACCCGCCACCAACGCAGAATCCCTGGACAGCGGCGATCAGCGGCTTTTTCAGCGTCACCAGCGGTCCGCCGATGCCAGTCAGCCCGCCAGCGAGCGCCATGCGCGACTTGCGCTCGGCCCCGTCGGACACGTCGCCCCCAATGCAAAATCCTTTCTCACCTTCAGCCGACAGGATCGCGCACCAGATTTCGGGATCATCATTGATCGACTGCCATGCATCGAACAGCAGGTCGTCCATGGCAGGTGTGATAGCATTGAGCCCGTCCGCTCGGTTGAGCCGGACGTGCGCGGTGTGACCGGAAACGGAAAATTCAACATCAGCCATTGGCTGGCTCCCCTTTAAAACGTCGGAATATTTCGGTTGAACTTTCGCCGCGGAAGCGGGCCAATGTGCCGCGCAAGCCATCTTTGGCGAGGGCTGCGCGGAGTTCGAGCACAGCCGGTTCGAAATGGAGGATAGCGTCGCTTTCGGCGACGGCATTGACGGCGGCGAAAAAGCCGCCCGCTTCCATCGCGCGATTGATCGACATTTTCTTCATTGCCAGTACCGGCGGCGGGATCTTCGCGATCCGCGCCGCCAGCGCCTCGACGCAAACGATCAACTGATCGGCAGGGACCGCGGCGTTGGCCCAGCCCCACGCTTCGGCAGTGCGCCCGTCGATATGATTCCCGGGCAGGAAGGCCAGTTCCTTGGCGCGCTTTGCCCCGACCTGCGATGCCCAGGCGGGCGCGATATAGCCGCCGCCGATTGGAAGCCCCGGCTCGCCGATCCGCGCGTCGTCTGCGACGATGGTCAAATCGGCAAAGCAGGGCATCTGCGCGGCGATACCGAGGCAAAAGCCGTGAATGGCGACGATGACAGGCTTTGGATGCCGCAGCATGGCTTGCCAACGGTCGAGATTGCGGCGCAGCCGCGCGACATCTTCGGAAGGCGTTCCGCCACCGCCATATTCGCTGAGATCCACACCTGCGCTGAACCCCTTGCCTTCGCCCCTGATCCCGATGACGGGCGCGCCTTCGCCAGCCAACCGGTCGAGCGCGGCGGAAAAAGCATCAAGCAGCGCCAAGGAAAAGGCATTTGACGCCTCGGGTCGGTCAAGGACGATCCAGTCGATGTCCGGTCCGGACTCGATGCGCAGTGGCGGCCTGTCCGTCATCTCACTCGCCGCGTCCGACGGGATTGGAGGCCCGGACGTGATAGTCGGTCGTCATAGTCGTTTTGAGGATGCGGGTCTTAAATTTCCATGCGCCGTCCTGTTTGACGACCACATCATGATACTGACCATAGAGGATGCCGTCGGGGCGCTCCTTCGTATAGCGATGGATTGCCAAAACGATGGCGCGCACCTGGACTTCTGCGTCGTTCACCCAGTCGAAGGTAACGCCCGACACATGGTGCGATGTCGCTGTGAAGAAGGTTCCGATGCCGTCGAGCGTTTGTTTGTAGGCCTCGATCCCTGTGGCGCCGAAATTGGGAGCGTAGCTGACTTCGCAATCGTCGATGAACAGTTCCGCCATTTTCTCGGGCTGGTTCATGTCGAGAAAATAGGCATAATCATGAATGATCCGCTCGATTGCACGTTCATCCAGCAATCGGGCCAGCGCCTGATCTTGGTTCACTCTTCATATCCTTTTCGTTGTGGGCTGCGGGCGAGGTGCCCGGCATAGTCGGCCGAGCCGGCGGGAAGACCGCAGCCGAATGGCTGGAAGGTCTTCCCGCCGGAACTGCATCAGAATTTGACCGAAAGCTCCGCGCCGATCGTGCGCGGCTCGCCGGGGTACCAGGTGTTCACCCCGTTCGAAGCGCCGAGCGCATATCCCGAAATATGATAGACCTTATCTGTCAGGTTGCGGACGAAGAGCGCGGCGGAAACGTTGCTCTCCATGATATCCTTCCAGCTGTAGCGCATCGCGATTGTCGAATATCCGTCGAGCCGGGTACCCGGCGTGGAAGTGCCGTTGGTGCTGGAAAAGAAGGTATGCGTCTGACCGTAGAAGTCTGCGCGCAAATCCATCGTGCCCAAGTTGGCAGGGACCGGGAGCTTCACCACGATGTTCGCCGACCCCGACCACTTCGGGCTGTCCGGATAAGAGTCGACCGATAGATTGCCGACGAACGGGATCGGAACGAGGCTCTTGGTATATTTGGCATCGGTGTAGGCGAGGTTGAACCCGACATCCAACCAGTCGGTCAGACCGATGTTCGCATCGACCTCGATACCTTGGGTGGCGGCCTCGGGCACATTCACCGTAAAGCCGGCTGGAGCACCACCCACGACAGCGTAGAGCGCGCGCTGCGCGTCCTTCACGATGACCTTATACGCTGCGATATTGAACTGGGCTGGCGCGCTACCAATTTCGCCGTTGAATTTATAGCCTAGTTCGAAATCATGGACCTTTTCGTTCTTGAACAAATTGGCGGGTCCGCCGCGAACCGGATCTTCGAAGGGGGCCACAGTCCCATTGAGGTTTCCGGAACGGAAGCTGCCGCGCTGGCTGAAATACACCATGTGGCTGGGATCGATCTGGTACTGTAGGCTGGCAGTCCAGGCAGGTGCCGACAGCTTCTTGCGCTGCGTTGCGGCGGGAGAGTCGGGATCGACGCCGAATACATTCCCAGGCGCCTGCGTGATGCCGACATTCACCCATGTGTAGCGGCCACCCAGAATCGCCGTGAGCTGATCGGTGACCTTATAGCTAATTTGCGCAAACACCGCCTTGGACGATTCCCGGTTGCGATAGGCGTAGGAAATATCAGCTATCCCGCCGGGAACGACATCGGCGCCGATGTTGATCGGAATGATTTCATAACGCCGCTGGCGCGAAAAGAACACACCTGCGGTGTAGTCCAGCCGGTCGTCTAGCGCCGACCCCTGCACTTGAAGTTCGTTGGTGAAGATATTCGACCGGAAGGTTTGGCCGCCGGGAACGCCGGTGGCATTGATGCCGTTTAGCTTGAAGAGCCAGAGGCTACCGAACGGTCCACCACCAAGGTTGCCCGAGGTTACGGAATTGCCCTTCATATAGGAGAAGATGTTCTTGATCGTCATCGTGTCGGTGACATCAAGCTCGGTCGTATTGGAGACGAAGAAATTCTCCGCGCTGTGCGGCAAATCGTACTGGAGGAAAGTCTTGTACGGATTATCGTGCGAGAATTTGGTGAAGCCTTCGACTGCGCCAGGGAAAAAGCCCGGGCCCGCCGGCCCATCGTTGGCCCCATATATCGCGGCGAGGGTTGAATCCCACAATACTCCGGTTGTATTGAAGAACTTGTTCGTGCCATCGCTGTTGAACTGGGTCGACGGATCGCCCGGCGTGGTCGGCACGCTGTTATAGTTGATGATATTACCGGCGCCTTCGGTCCCCTTAACGCGGTCATATTGGACGACTGTCGAGTTTCTGATCGTATCGGTCGGGGTGAGCAAGATTGTCGCGCGGCCCGAGCGGCTGTTCTTGTCGCCCAGCGTGTTGCCGGTGTTCACGTTGGTCATATAACCGTCGCCGCGGGTGATATCGCCCGCAAGGCGAATGGCGAGCTTGCCAGGGATCAGCGGCAGGTCGATCGCGGCTTGCATCTGGCCATAGTCGCGCGAAGCGCCGCGCAGAATGACAAATCCGGAAAATTCGTCGCCAGGCATTGGCGTTGAATAGAGAACTGCACCGCCCGTCGCATTGCGCCCGAACAGCGTTCCTTGGGGGCCTTTGAGGACCTGGATCGAACCGAGGTCGAAAAACGCGGTCGCGGTATTGCCGGGATTGTAGGGCGCCTCGTTGAGGTAGGTCAGAACGGCAGGGCTGGTGCCCGAAAAGGGATCGAGCGACTGCCCGCGCATGCTGAAGCTGAGCTGATTGGAGTTCTGGCCATTTTTTACTTGCAGGCCGGGCACGAGCGTGCCGATGTCTTGTTCGCTGGTGATCGCGCGGTCCTGAATCGTCTCGGCACCGAAGGCTACGACCGACACAGGCACTTTCGACAAGCTTTCTTCTCTGCGCTGCGCGGTGACGATGATTTCATTGGGGGCTGGGGCTTCGGCTTCAGTGGTCGTATCCGCTTCCTGCGCGAACGCAGCCGCCGGAAACGCAAAAGCTGCGGCCAAAATGGTGCCGCCGAGCAGGATATGGCTCGACCGATATTTTGCTTTCGACATGTCTCTCTCCCTCATGATTATCATTTTTTGGCGGAAGCTGCTCCCGCCGTTATCGTGTCCAAAGTCTCTCGCTTAGTGTCTTGCCGCGGGAAATCGCTTGCCTGCGGTGCGGCGCCCGGCCAGCGGATATTGAGCGGGCTCGAGAGCGATGTGCTGACGTCCGACCAGGGGCCGACATGGATCGCACGCATCTCGCGGCGGGCGATCCGCCACTGCCCGTCTTCGCGGCGATATCGGTCGAGATAGCGGACGGCAGCGAAATAGGTCGCCTCGCCAATCCCTAGTTCAAGATGCGCCGCAACGGTTCCCGAGGCCGCGTCGGGGCCGTCGAAGCTCAGCTGCACATAATTGGGGGTGTGGACGGTCTGACCCATCCCAGACCGTGCCATTTTCAGAAATTCGGTGATCGCCGCGCGGCCCGCACTGTCGGGAAAGCCAGATGCTGCGAAGGTCGCGTCGATGGTGAAACAAAGTCCCAGCTGCGCATAATCATCGTCGTCGGTGGCCTGAAAATAGGTCGCAACGAGATCGTGCAGTTCTGCACGATCCTCCAGCTTGCGCACTCGGTCTTCCAAAGTTGCCACTGATTTTTTCCTATCCCAGACCGCCCGTGTAAACACATGTGTTGACTAGTCAACGCTAAAGTTGACTGAGAGCGAAAATCGGTTAAACCAGATCCATGGAAATGCTGTTTCTGCCCCACCTGCGCGATTCAACGCTGAAGGCGCTCGATGGCGTTGCGGAAGGAAGTCCCCTGGCGCCGCTGCCGCGGGCGCTGATTCAACTCGGACTCGCGGCCTCGGTGACGTCGCTTGATCGCGGCGCATTGTCCGTCGCCGTTGCGGCCGCCTATGATCGCGGCGCGACGCCGACGCAGGTGCAAGAAGTGATTGCCCTCGTCTCCGGGCTCGGGGTGCATTCGCTGATGATCAGCGCGGTTATCGTGCTCGAAGAGGCGCAGCGGCGCGGTCTTGTGCCCGCCGACAACATGCTCGATACCCAGCGTCAGGCGTTATGGGATGCGCGGGTTGGCGACGACCCATTCTGGGCCGATTTCGAGCGCGAGATGCCAGGCTTTTTGAAAGCGCTGCTCGTGCTGTCGCCCGACAGCTTCACTGGCTTCTTCGACTATTGCGCGATCCCCTGGAAATCGGGCACCGTGCCCGCGCGCGTCAAGGAACTGATCGCAATGGCGAGCGACGCGACCCCCGCGCACCGCTTCGGTCCGGGCTTCCGCGTCCATTTGGGCAACGCGCTCAAATTGGGATGCGGCCGTACCGAAATTCTCGAGGCATTAGGTCTGGCGGCCGCGGCCCCTACGCATCGCGGGACGCCCTGAACTTCAGGCCACGTCCCACACGAACGGCACATCCTCGACCGCCGCGATGATACCCGACCGATAGATCGGATTCGCGCCTTCGGCCAAACGGAAGGTGGGAATACGCTTTAACCATTCCTGCAACGTCACCGTCGCCTCCATGCGGGCGAGATGCATCCCGACGCAGCGGTGCGGGCCGCCGCCAAAAGTAGTGTGCTTAGGCCCCTTGCGGTCCCATTGGACGTCCATCGGGCAGGCGTTTTCGTTGGCATCGAGCCCGTGCAGCACGGTCGGCAGCAAGATCATGTCGCCATGCTTGAGCTCGACCCCATGGAAGACCTGATCCTTGGCGACCATGCGCGCTTCGGACACGACGGCGAAACGTCGGAACAACTCTTCGACGCCGCGCAGCAGTTTCAGGTCGTTGCCCTGCAGTTCGGCGACCTTGTCCGGATTGCGCGCCAGGTAGATCATCATGAAGCTGAGGAAATTGACGACGGTATCGAGCCCGCCCAGCAACAGCAGCGAGATCATCCCGACCGCCTTGTCGTGAGGCAAGGGCTCGCCGTTGATCGTTCCGTTCACGACGGTCGTTATCAGATCGGTGTCGGTGCCGCCGCGCCGCGCATTGATGATCGGTTCGACATATTCGAAAAAGCCGGTGTTGGCGGCATCGAGGCACGCCGCCATCTCCTCCGGCGTGTCGCCGGTCGGGCGAGTCATGCCGACAGCAAAATGCTCGAGCTTGGGCGCATCTTCCATCGGAAGGCCGGCCATTGCCATGAACACTTTGACCGGAAATATCTTGGCGTAATCTGTCGAAAAATCGCAATGACCACGCGGTGCGATTTCATCGATCAGGTCGCTCGCGGTTTGCCGCACTTGATCCTCCACCTCGCGGATGCGAGCGAGATTTAGCCCGGTATCGAGAAGTTTGCGGTACGGTGTATGTTCCGGCGGATCCATCCGGGTCGGCACCATCAGATACTTCTCGCCCGCTTCCTTGGGGAGGAAGATGACCTCGCTCGAGAACCGCGAGGGGTCCTCATAGATTTCACGGACCATAGGCCCGTCCATCGCGATCCAGTGGCCGCCGGTCAGCGGAGTCCACACGAGCTTGGGCATGTTCTGGGCATGAAGCCCGACCCAAGCTTCGTGATAGCCTGCCTCGATGCCGTCGAGCGCGTACATGTCGATATCGCGGACCAGGTTGTCCGGCACATGGACGGGCTTAACGACGCGCGAGCGATTGTCGGCGGCTGGCGCCGGGGATTGGGTGTCGATGGACGTTGCCTTGTTCATGGAAGAGCCTCTTTCGGTTCGATGTCAGCTATGTTCGGGATCGATAACCGCCTTGATGACGTTGCCTGCGGCGGTCGCTGCGAGCGCCGCGCTCGCACCCGCCACGCCGAAGCGATGCGTGACCAGCGCGGCCAGCGGCACACGGTCTTGGCACCGGACTGCAAGTTGCAGCGCGTCATGGTAGTTTTTCGGCTTGGGGAAGCTGGCGCCCGCGACGGTCAGATTCTTGGTCGTCAGGTCGCGCGGGCTGATCGGCTGGGTGCCGATCGCGCCCCACAAGCCCAAGATGATATAGCGGCCATGGTTTCCGGTGAGATCGACGCCTTCGGGGAAGGCCGACAGGACGCCTGCCGCCTCGACCACCACATCGGGACCATTCGCGCCGCAAAGATCATAGATTTGGCGCCTTCGCTCATCAGCACTATCCTCGAGCGACACGGTCGCTGTCGCGCCAAGTGATTTCGCAACGTCGAGCCGGTTGGCATGGACATCGACCGCGATCACTTCGCGCGCGCCCATCAGCGACGCGACGAGGACCGCGGCTAGGCCGACCGGCCCTGCGCCTTGCACGACCACACTCTGGCCGATGCGTACCGGGCCGCAGCGATCAAAGCCGCGCAGCACCGTCGGCAGTGCGCAACCCAAGGCGATCACGGCATCGACATCGGCATGGTCAGGGACGCGGAAGAAGGCGAGGCCATTGGGTAGCCAGGCAAAGTCGGCATAGCTGCCCCAGTTTGGCTTCTCCGCATGTTCGAAAAATTGGGAATTCTCGCATGGCGTTTCCTCGAGTACGGTGCAGCTGTGGCAGCGATGGCAGAGCGCGATCGGCGCCCAGTAAACCAGATCGCCGGGCTTCACCGGCACGCCTGCGTAGTCGGTCGTCACCCCTTCGCCGAGTTTCTCGACTCGGCCGACGCCTTCATGGCCGAGGATGATAGGGAAGGGCATGATCCCGGCGCCGCCATCCGCGATATGAACATCGCTGCCGCAAACGCCGCCGACGACGATCCGCACCAGCGCACCGCCGGGTTCGGGATCGACGATCGGCACATCCCAGGTCTCAATTCGGTTGGGCTCGACGAGTACGCATGCTTTGCCGGTGGCCATATGCTGTTTCCTTCCCGCGGTTCGGTCTTGCGCCGGATCTCGCTGATATTGATCATCGCCCTAATTGGGCATTTTGACTTTCGGACAGACCTCGGTCGCCAGTCGGCGCAGCGATTCTTCCCAGGGTTTCGGGTCGTCGAGGCTGTCATGCTGGTTGGCGACAATCTGGCCCCAGCCGCCGCAGGCGTCGGCCAGTCTCTCCAGCTTCTCGATTACCGTTTCAGGCGACCCGCACAGAATGACATGATTGATCAGGAAGTCATCGTCGATGTCGGCGGGCGAAATGTCCTGGCCGCTGTCGGCGATGATGCCGTCGAAGAGGCCGAATTTGACGTAAATTTCTTTCAGATATTCATGCCAGGTTCGCATCATCCCGGTCTTGAGCACCATCCGTTTGGCCTCAGCGTCGGTGTCGGCGATGAAAACGTCGCGGCAGACGCGATAGCGGCTGCGGTCGGCGGTGCGGCGTTTGGAAGCCATCGCCGTTTCCCACGTGTCCCAATGCGCCTTCATCTGCGGTGTACCGCCAAAAAAGGAAATCGGGCTGTAATCGCGCTCGCCCGCAAACTTCATCGATGAGCTGTTCATTGACAGCCCGGTGACCGCGATCTCAAGCTTGTCGCGCCCGCCATAGGGACTGTTGTCGGCGATCAGCACATTATATTCGGGCATCGTTTCCGAGCCTGGAAAGCCTGCCTGGAAATACTCACCCTTCTCGACGAAGGGTTTGCGCTCCCACACCCGCTCCATGAGATGCAACGCCTCAAGCTGGCGCGGCGGCAGGCTCGAAATATTCTCATAGCCATGGAGGATGGCGTCGGTGTGATGTCCGCCGGGCGCAACACCGAGGAAATAGCGCCCTTCCATTACCTGGCTGAGCCAGCCGATGCGGATCGCGAGCGTCGCCGGGTCGTGGTAGGGCAGCAAATGCGCCATGGGAGCAAAGCGGATATTTTTGGTCGTCTGCGCGCAGGCGGCAATGATCGCCTCGGGCATCGGGATATTTTCCCAGCCCAGCGTATAATGTTCGCCGATCATATAATCGGTGTAGCCCGCCTCGTCGGCGATCCGCGCGATGTCGAGCGCCCAGTCGAACACTTGCCGCGGGGTGCGGTTCGGCGGATTATAGGGGGTCATAAAGATCCCGCACTGCATCGGCATTGACGTCTCTCCCAATCTTGTTCTTATGGCATCGGCTTAGACATAGGTTCCGTCGGCCGCCTTCGTCGAAAAGCGCGGTGCGACCTTTGCGATGAATTCTTCGAGCTCGGCGTGGTTTTCGTCAGGCTCGAGATGGCCCTGCCCGAACATCAGGAACAGTTCGTCAAAGCCTAGCTTGTCATGCGCCTTGCCGATCTGGTCGGCGATCTCGTCGGCCGAGCCGATCAGGACATTGGGCGGGCGCTGGCCGAGCGGAATGAACCATTCGTCCCAGAACCACATATGCTCTTCCATCAGCTTCTTGGCGCGTTCTTTATCGCTGGTGAGCATCAAGAAGCCGCCCCACGCCGAAGCATCGGTGCTGGTGACTTCCCGACCGTGCTTGGCGGCATGGCCGATGTAGCGTTGGTTGAGCGAGTCGCAGAAATCGAGATTGTCCGAGAGGACAATCAGCTTGCCGCCTTCCTCCGCCCAGAAATCGATCGTGCGTCCCGACGCGGCAAAGCCGCCATAGATCGGCGGATGCGGATCTTGGTAACAGCGCGGCGCGATGCCAATCTGGCGGACGATACCGTCGGCATCCTGGCCTTTGCCATATTTGGCATAAGCGGGGTGTCCGCCGGATCCGCCCTCGGGCGGGAACTGCCAATTATCGCCCTTGTGGTCGAATACGTCGTTGGTCCACGCCTTCTTGATGACGCGCACGCCTTCCTCGAACAACGATCGGTTTCGGGCGTCCTGCTGGTCGCGCGCCTTCACATTGTCGGGCGTCGTCGCGCCGACGCCTTCCTTAATGCCATAGGCGTCGACCCAGCGCGCATGATAGCCGCGGGTGAAACCGCAAAACAGCCGACCCTGCAGCATATGGTCGAGAGTTGCGATTTCCTCGGCAACCCGCACCGGATTGTGGGTGGTCATGGTATAACCCATGATCCCCGCTTTCATCCGCTTGCTGTGCTGTCCGACGAACAGGCTGAACATGCCGGGGTGGTTATTTACCTCGAAACCCTCGATCTGGAGATGATGTTCAGGCTGGCAGTAGCCATAGAACCCGAGTTCGTCGGCATGCTGCACATATCCGCGCACTTCTTCGAGAAAGCGCTGGTACAGTTCGGGGCGCTGGCCGGCCATTCCCTGTTCGATCTCGTGGCGCCGCCCGACGACCCCGGTCTGCATCAAATGGAATTTCATAGCCCGCTCCTCACCCGATAGTTTTTATCAACACTCGCGTTGATAGGAAGGATGTGGGGCTTCTGTCAATGGGCAATCGGACAGTCAACAATAGCGTTGACAGATTGCTTGCGACTACGCATGGATGGCGACGCGCACAAATAGATGCGGGAGAGGATATGAGTTTCGACAGTTGGTCAGCCACGGCGACGCTTGGCGACCTGCTGGTGCAAAGCGCCAGCCGGTTTCCGGAGCGCAAGGCTATTGTGTTCCCCGAGAGCGCCATCACTTATGCTGCGCTGCTGGACGGGGCAGTGGCGGTCGCTCGCGGTATTGTCGGCTTGGGGATTGCGCCGCGGTCGAACATCGGCTTGCTCGCCAATAACGGTCACGAACTCGTCACCGGGTTATTCGGGGCATGGCTTGCCAATTGCGTGGCAGTCCCGCTCAACGCGCGGCACAAGGAGCATGAGCTCGGCTACATCATCAACAACGCACAAATCACATTATTGCTAACGGCGGCCAGCGACACCAGTCACGTTGATTTTCGCGACAGCATCGCGAGTGCGCTACCCTCGCTGGCGGGCGCAGCCGCGGGCATTCTCGCGCTACGCGAGGCACCGATGCTCCGTCATATCGTTCTTCTTTCGGGTGACGCCCCGGCAGCTTTTACCGATGCCGCAGTCTTTGCCGCAGCCGGGAGCACGGTGGAGGCAGGCGAAGTCGATCACCGGCGTCGCTGCACGCGCCTGCGCGACGTCGCGACGATCATTTACACGTCGGGCACGACCGCCAACCCCAAAGGATGCATGCTGACGCATGAGGCAATGTCGCGCGGTCCCGTCGAGCGCGCTGACAAGCGCTTCCGCTCGGGGGACTGCGACGTCACCTGGGGCGGAGGGCCGCTGTTTCATATCGGCTCGCTCGCTCCCTTTATAGGCTCGATCGGCGCATCGGGCACCTATCTGACCGACACCTTCTTCAACCCGGCCCGCGCCGTCGCATTGATGAAACGCGAAGGGGTCACCGCGATGTGGCCCTGGTTTCCGGCGATCCTCCAGCCTCTGCTCGACGAGCCCGACTTTCTCGCTGCGGCAGAAAAGGTGCGGTCGATGCTGCTGATCGGACCCGAAGCACTCGTCGACCGGGTCCAGAAATTGATTCCCAGGGCCGAGATCATGCAAGCCTGCGGCATGACCGAGACTTCGGGCATCTTTGCACTCAGCGATCCGGACGAAACGGCCGAACAACGTGCAACCAGTAATGGTAAGGCGGTCCCGGGCATCGAGCTGCGCATCGTGAATGACGATGGCGCGGACGTTCCGCCGGGTGCGGTCGGCGAAATCTTGGTCCGCGGCTATTGCGTGATGGAGGGCTATTATCGCGATCCGGTCAAAAGTGCCGAAGCACTCGATGCCGACGGCTGGCTCCATACCGGCGACCTCTACACCCGTAGCGCCGACGGCCGCCTGATCTTCAATGGCCGCGCGAAGGATATGCTCAAGGTCGGCGGCGAGAATGTTGCCGCGATCGAGGTGGAGGCCTATCTTTGCAGCCATCCCGCGGTGCGAATTGCCGAAGTTGTTGGTCGGCCCGATCCCCGACTTGACGAAGTTCCTGTCGCCTTCGTTGAACTGATGCCCGGCATTGAGGCGAGCGCCGACGATCTGATCGCGCACTGCAAGGGACGGATCGCGGGCTATAAGGTGCCGCGCGCGGTACATTTCATCAAGGCCGAGGACTGGCCAATGTCAGCGACCAAGGTCAACAAGCGGGAATTGCGTGCCTGGCTCGCCAAGCTCGAGCCATGAGATCAGTCCTTGCGGCGTGCCATTCCGTCGAAAAAGATATCGCTGAACCCTTCGGACACTTCGCGCGCGGGATGCGCGCCGCCCGGCTGGTACCAGCGGTGCGTCCAGTTGAGCATGCCGAATACCGCATTGGCTGCGACGGACACCGGAATGTCGGAGCGCATCTCGCCGCGCTCGATGAGTTCGGAAATGAGGCTCATCACGATCCGTTCGAACTTTCGCGTCTGGCTGACGATCTGCTGCGCCCAAGTGCTCTTTTCGCCGGCGATGCGGTTCATTTCTTCCTGGATGTAGACATACATATGCGGATAATGCTGGTCGTAGGCGCTCATCAGCTGATTGATGACGCCGCGCAGTCTCTGGGCAGGCGAGAGGTCGGAATCGTTGGCAATCCGCTCGCACTCGTTGATATTTTCATCGACCCCAACGCGCAGGCACTCGCGGAACAATTCTTCCTTGCTGCCGAAGTAATAATAGACCGTCGCACGATCCAACCCGGCCTTGTGGCCGATCTCGGCGAGCGTCGTTGCGCGGAAGCCGTTGTTTTTAAACTGGCGTCCGGCGATCTCGACCAGCTCGGCACGCTTGGCGAGATAATCGCTGCTGCCGTCTTCAAGAGCCGATTTGCGGCGACGGGAAATGTTGCTCGATTGCGCCATGGCCGTCTGCCTACCCCCCAACCCGCCGCAATTCCAGACATATTCCTACCGGCAGATCAGGAGAGAAAAAATGGGTCAGCTCGATGGAAAAATAGCCATCGTCACCGGAGCATCACGCGGTATGGGTGCGTCGCACGCGCGGCGGTTCGTGGCGGAAGGGGCGCAAGTGCTCCTCACCGATTTGCGTGCCGACGTGGGTGATGCATTGGCGTCCGAGCTGGGAAGCCGGGCCGCCTTTGCCGAGCATGATGTCACAAATGCAGCCGACTGGCAGCGCATCGTCGCGATCACGGAAGACAAGTTTGGACCGGTGACCGTATTGGTCAACAACGCTGGCATATTGGGACCGATGGCCAAGACTGCCGAGGTGACAGAAGCCGATTATATGCATGTCTGTGCCGTCAATCAGCACAGCATCTACCTCGGCATGCATGCGGTGATCCCGTCGATGCTCAAAGCCGGGCAGGGCTCGATCGTCAACATCTCTTCGATCGCAGGACTGGTCGCCAACTACGGGTTTCCGAGCCTTGCCTATGTTGCCAGCAAATTCGCAGTGCGCGGTATGACCAAGGCGGCGGCGGTCGAATATGGTCCCGACAATATCCGCGCGAACTCGGTCCATCCCGGCTTTATCATGACCCCGATGATGGTCGAGGCGACCAACGAGGAGGGCGGCGACGCCCTCGCGCAGATCCCGCTCCGCCGCATCGCTGAGCCCGAGGAGGTGTCCAACCTGGTCCTCTTCCTAGCCTCGGACCAATCTTCTTACATTACCGGGGCCGAGCATGTGATCGACGCGGGGATGACGGCGCAGTGATGCTTTTAAGACCAACGCTAGAGAAACAAGTTGCCCGCAATCACCGTGCGAGGTTCACTTTTTTGAGAGAGAAATGCTGTGGTGGCACCCTTTAAGCTAATCGGATTGGACCATGTCGTTCTGCGCGTGTCCGATTTGAACGCTGTCAAAGCTTTTTATCAGAGCGTCCTAGGGTGCGCCTTGGAGCGTGAAGAGCCTGATATCGGATTATATCAACTGCGCGCAGGTCGCTCTTTGATCGATCTGGTCACTGTAGCTGGAAAGCTCGGCGCAGCAGGCGGCGGGCCTCCTGCATCAGATGGCCGGAACATGGACCATCTTGCCATTGCCATCGATCCTTTTGACGAGGACGCGATTCGTTCGCATTTGGCGGAATTTGCCATTGCCGTTGATGAAGCCGGGGCACGCTATGGCGCGGAAGGTGAAGGGCCTTCGATTTATATTCGCGATCCAGAAGGTAACCGCGTCGAGCTGAAAGGACCGCCGACACGGTAGTTCAAGCGTCATCGGTGTCAGACCTGCAACTGGGCGGCGAAATGCCGTTGGAGACAGGTGCGCCAGCAGGAAACAAAATAATGCATTTCGACGTGGTGATTGTGGGAGCCGGACACGGCGGCGCGCAGGTGGCGATCATGCTGCGCACCCAGAAATTCACCGGCAGCATCGCGATCATCGGTGACGAGCCTGAGCTTCCCTATGAGCGCCCGCCGCTGTCGAAGGAATATTTCGCGGGCGAGAAAGAATTCGAACGCATCCAGCTGCGCCCCGCCAAATATTGGGACGAACGCGAGGTGACCATGCTGCTTGGCACGCGCGTCGTGTCGGTCGATCCTGTGGGCCACAGCGTCACGACCAATGGCGGCGAGATGATCGGTTATGGCAAGCTCGTCTGGGCCACCGGCGGCTCGCCACGGATGCTGCCGATCCCCGGCGGCGACCTCCCGGGTGTGCAGGGGGTGCGCACGCGCGCCGATGCCGATGCGATGAAGGCGGCGTCGGAGACGGCCAATCAGATCGTCGTCATCGGCGGCGGCTACATCGGACTCGAAGCGGCAGCAGTGCTGCGCAAGGCGGGCAAGAAGGTTGTGCTGCTCGAAGCGCTCGACCGGGTGCTGGCGCGCGTCGCGGGGACCGAGCTGTCGCGCTTCTACGAACGCGAGCACCGCGAGCATGGCGTTGACCTGCGGCTGGGCGTTGCGGTCGAAGCGATCGAGGGCGAGGGGCACGTCACCGGGGTGCGCCTCGCCGACGGCGAAGTCATTGCCGCCGATCTTGTCATCGTCGGCATCGGCATCGTCCCCGCAGTCGAGCCGTTGATCGCGGCGGGGGCCGAGGGTGGCAATGGCGTGCTCGTCGACCGCCTCTGCAAGACCAGCCTGCCCGACATCTATGCAATTGGCGACTGCGCCGCGCATGAGAATGACTATGCCGAAGGCGTGGTCATCCGGCTGGAATCAGTCCAGAACGCCAATGATCAGGCGAATGTCGTCGCCAAGGGCATCGTCGGCGACGAAGCGCCCTATCATGCCATCCCCTGGTTCTGGTCGAACCAATATGACCTCAAGCTCCAGACCGCGGGGCTATCGACCGGGCACGACCGCGCCGTCATGCGCGGCGACCCCGCGACGCGCAGCTTTTCGGTGGTCTATCTGAAGGCGGACAAGGTGATCGCGATCGACTGTGTCAACGCGACCAAGGATTATGTGCAGGGTCGGATGATCGTCACCGCCGGACTGGCCGCGACCGCCGAGCAACTTGCCGACACCGAAACCCCGCTGAAGGCGCTGCTTTCACTAAACTCAAATTCAACTTGATGGAGCAATTATATGCCAAGCCTGACAATTGTTGATCGGAAAGGGACGGCGCATCCGCTCAAAGCGGACGCAGGCCTCAATCTGATGGAGATAATCCGCGAACACGGATTCGACGAGTTGCTCGCGCTATGTGGCGGATGTTGTTCATGTGCGACCTGCCACGTCCATGTAGCTCAGGGATTTCTGGGCAAGATCCCAACCATGTGTGAGGATGAAAACGATCTACTAAACAGTTCGTCTGATCGCAACGAGACGTCACGACTTGCTTGTCAGATTCCCTTTAGTGATCACCTCGACGGAATTAGCGTGACCATCGCGCGCGATGATTAGCATCACTCGTGAGCCTGGACGCGGCGGGACGACACAGACCGCTTTTTGCATTTCATGCCCGAGAGCAGAACGGCTGCCATAGGGAAAGTTCGATTGTGAATGCCCGGAGGTATAGCTGGTCAGGCATTCTAAGGATTATTAGCTCGGGTCATTCTCGCCCGATTTGGAACTCGAACCGCTACAGTGAATTTCCTCATGGGTCACCAACTGGGTCATATAAGAACCGAATCTAGATAACGAATTTTTATCAATTACTTAAATGAGGAGAGTGAGTCCTCTTCTGGCACCATTTCTTTCTCCCGCAAATATCCCGAAATTTCTGAAGAATTGCGGGAGATTTGCTGCCCGGCTTCCGGCGGCATGAATTGCGGTATCGGCAAACTTGCAATCGCCGCGCCGACGCTCGACATAGGGCGTCATGGATTTCGCGTTCGACAACAGCTTTCACGACAGCATGGAGGGGTTTTACGCCCCCGCCGAGGCGGCGAAGCCCTCGGCGCCCAAGCTGCTGATCTTCAATCATGCGCTCGCCGAGCGGCTGGGGATGGAGGTCGCGGGTGCGACCGACGAGCAGCTCGCGCGGATATTCTCGGGTGAGGAGATGCCCGGCGGCGCGAACCCGCTCGCGCTTGCCTATGCCGGGCACCAGTTCGGCCATTTCTCGCCGCAGCTCGGCGATGGCCGCGCGCTGCTGCTCGGTGAACTGGTCGCGCCCGACGGCGCGCGCTTCGACGTCCAGCTCAAGGGATCGGGACCGACGCCCTTCTCGCGCAACGGCGATGGCAAGGCGGCGATCGGCCCGGTGCTGCGCGAATATCTGATGTCGGAGGCGATGGCGGCGCTGGGCGTCCCGACGACGCGCTCGCTCGCGGCGGTCGCGACCGGCGACCGTGTCCAGCGCGAACAGGCGCATCCGGGCGCGGTCCTGACGCGGATCGCGAGCAGCCATATCCGCGTCGGCACCTTTCAGTTCTTCGCCGCGCATTTCGGCGCCGATCATGTGATCCAGCTTTCGGACTATGTGATCCGCCGCCATTTTCCTGATCTGGCGGACACCAACAATCCGCATCTGGCGCTGCTGAACCGCGTGATCGGGCTGCAGTGCGACTTGGTCGCGGGATGGCTGGCGGTCGGTTTCATCCACGGCGTGATGAACACCGACAATGTGGCGATCAGCGGCGAGACGATCGACTATGGTCCGTGCGCCTTCATGGATCGCTTTGCCGTGAATACGGTATTCAGTTCGATCGATGCCAACGGCCGCTATGCCTATGGCCGTCAGCCGCAGATATTGCACTGGAACATGGCGCGCTTCGCCGAGGCGCTTTTGCCCGCGATTCACGCCGCCGATCCCGACGGGGTCGAAACCGCCAAGGACCTGGTCAACGAAATCCCCGAACGTTTCCGCAAGACATGGCACGCACGCGTGCGCGCCAAGCTCGGGCTCGACCAGGACGAGACCGATGCCGCGCTGATCGACGACCTGTTCGCCGCGCTGGAGGACAATGGCGTCGACTTCACCTCCTTCTTCCGCGCGCTCGCGACGCTGCTGCGCGGCGACGGGAGCATGCTTGAGAAGCTGTTGCCCGCGCCCGACGCGATGGCGCCGTGGATCGCCCAATGGTGGGAGCATATCGAGCGCGAGGAGATCAGCCCGCTCGACATCGCCGACGCGATGGATGCGGTGAACCCGATGTATATCCCCCGCAATCACCTGGTCGAAGCGGCGCTGGGTGCGGCGGAAACGGGCGACCTTGCGCCGTGGCTCGAACTGGTCGAGGTCGTGCGCAATCCCTATGCGCCGCGGCCCGCCTGGGCCCTGTTCGCGGGCCCCGCGCCGGTCGAATTCGGCCCGTACAAGACCTTTTGCGGCACCTGATCGGTTGAGCCCTTCTGCCGCGCTTGCTAGGGACGGCGCCGTACCTCAAGGGATAAAGCGTTGACCTCAGCCAAAATCACCGTCGTCGGAACCGGCTATGTCGGCATCTCGAACGCCGTCCTGCTCGCGCAGCGCAACCAGGTCGTCGCGCTCGACATCGATGCGCGCAAGGTCGCGCTGATCAACGACAGGGTCTCGCCGATCGCCGATCCGGAGATCGAGGAGTATCTGGCGAACCGGCCGCTGAACCTGGTTGCGACGACCGATCGCGAACAGGCCTATGCCGGCGCCGATTTCGTCATCGTCGCAACGCCGACCGACTATGATCCCGAAACCAATTATTTCAACACCAGCACCGTCGAGCGCGTCATCGCCGACGCCTTGGCGCTCGCGCCGCAGGCGCTGATCGTGATCAAGTCGACGGTGCCGGTCGGGTTCACCGAGCGCATGCGCGCCGAGACGGGATCGGCCGCGATCGTCTTTTCGCCCGAGTTCCTGCGCGAAGGCCGCGCGCTGTACGACAATCTTCATCCCTCGCGCATCATCGTGGGCGACACGCACCCGCGCGCCGGCGAGTTTGCCCGGCTGCTGCTCGAAGGGTCGCTGAAGCCCGAGGCCGCGATCCTGCAGACCGGCAATACCGAGGCGGAGGCGATCAAGCTGTTCGCCAACACCTATCTCGCTATGCGCGTCGCCTTCTTCAACGAACTCGACACCTATGCCGCCGCGCACGGCGTGGATTCGCGCCAGGTGATCGACGGCGTGTGCCTCGATCCGCGCATCGGCAGCTTCTACAACAATCCCTCTTTCGGCTATGGCGGCTATTGTCTGCCGAAGGACACGAAGCAGATGCTGGCGAATTATCGCGAGGTGCCGCAGAATCTGATCGCGGCGATCGTGTCGTCGAATACGACGCGCAAGGATTTCATCGCGTCGGAGATCATCAAGCGCGGCCCGCGCGTCGTCGGCATCCACCGCCTGGCGATGAAGGCCGGTTCGGACAATTTCCGTGCCAGCAGCATTCTGGGCGTGATGAAGCGCATCAAGGCCAAGGGGATCGAGGTGATCGTCTATGAGCCCTTGCTGGAGGACGATCAGCTGTTCAATTCGCGCGTCGTTCGCGACCTTGCGGCGTTCAAGGCGGAGTCCGACGTGATCATCGTCAACCGCATGTCGGACGAACTCGCCGACGTCGCCGACAAGGTCTACAGCCGCGACCTGTTCGGCGCCGATAGCTGACGACGCCGGTTTTCGACTGGATTCGAACGCTCTGGCCCATTTTCACGGAACCTCATCGACCCCGCCTCGTTGATTGGTCGTGGCAGGCAACGGGCAGGGGGTTTTCGATAAAATGGCACCGTTCCGGGACTTGGTCGCGGTAGAAACCGGTTGCGTGGCCGACGCGCGCAAGTCACAGAGGCATCAGCGGCTGCCGACTGATGCAAAATATTGAACGATCCCGCGAATTTCATCGGCGCCCGTCGGGGCAGCTACGCCGTCTGTTGACCATTTCATCGTCGCTCGCCTGCCTCGGTTGGAGTGCGGGTGCTTTTGCGCAGCAGGTAGAGCCCCCGCCGGTGGTGCGGACCGTGGAGCAAGCGCCGATCGCGGAAATTGCGGCGCCGACGCCGCCCCCCGCCGACGCGCAATTGCCTGACGTCGCGCCGATCATATCGGATGACGAGTTTCGCGAGGCGATCCCGCCGATCAGCGCGGAGGATGACCCCGAACTCGACAAGCCGCTCGAATCGATCGCCGAGTTCGAGGCGCGCCAGGCCGCGGCAGCGAAGGCGGCCGCCGCGAAATCTGGAACGGCGACGACGACGACGACTGCGGCGGCGGCCGGCGCGGACTCGACGACGACCGGCGATGTTCCGGTCGTGGGCGGCACGCCGGTGCCTGCGCTGGCCGATGGCGACGCGGTCGAGGCCATCGGCGACGCGCCAATCCTCGACACCGAACTCGCCGCGCCGTTGCCGCCGCTGGAAAATTTCAACGTCACCCCGGTCGAATTCGCCGAACCCGACGATGCCCGCGACAATCGCGCCATTCCCTATACGGTCCAGGTGAACGGCCTTGCGAGCGCCGACGACAGCACCGACGTCGACCTGGCCGACCTGTTCGGCGACCTGTCGGCGCTTTATGACGGGGACGGCAAGGCGGATAATATAGCGATGGTCCGCGCACGGCTGTCCGCCGATGCCGAACTGATGCAGCGCATCCTCGCGTCCGAAGGCTATTATGACGGCGTCGTCGAAACGCGGATCGACCGCGGGGATCGTGGCGACCGCGACAGCGCGAACAGCAGTCAGGGCGATGGCACGGGACAGGACGGCCGGCGCCGCAGCGCCGACCAACCGATTACCGCGGTCATCGATGTGAAGCCGGGCGTTCGCTACAAATTTTCCGAGATTACGATCAATGCTGCGCCGACGGTTCCGCCGGGGCTGATCCAGGACAATTTCCCGCTCGCGGTCGGCGAACCGATCGTCGCCCAGCGCGTGCAGGGTGCCGAGGCGGCGATCGCGCTCAAGTTGCCCGAGCAGGGCTATCCCTTTGCGACCGTCGGCCAGCGCGACATATTGCTCGACGGTGCGACGGGCGAAGGCGCCTATACGCTTCCGGTCGAGGTCGGCCCGCGGGGACGGTTCGGCGGGATCGAGACGACGGGCAAGCTCGCTTTCGATGCCGAGCATGTCGGCGTGCTCGCACGTTTCAAGCGCGGCGACCTCTACGACAGTCGGAGGACCGACGATCTCCGCCAGGCGCTCGTCGCCACGGGGCTTTTCTCGTCGGTCGCGGTCGAACCGCAAAAGACGGGCGAGAGCGCGGGCGACGGCACCGAATATGTGACGATGCTGGTGACGCAGGAGGCCGGCCCACCGCGCACGCTGGCCGCCACCGCCGGTTATGGCACCGGCGAGGGCCTGCGGCTTGAGGCAAGCTGGACCCACCGCAACTTCTTCCCGCCCGAAGGCGCGCTGATCGCGCGGGCCGTCGCGGGGACGCAGGAACAGGGCTTTGGCGTGACGCTGCGTCGCTCCAACGCGGGCCGTCGCGACCGTACCTTCGAACTGGTCGGCGAAGCGACGCGCAGCAATTATAACGCGTTCGAGGCGATCACCGGCCGCGTCGCGGCGAAGATCAGCTATGATTCGACGCCGATCTGGCAAAAGAAGCTGACCTATGCCGTCGGGGCCGAGCTGCTCGCGACGAGCGAGGACGACTACAGCTTCCTCCTCGGCCAGCGTCAGCGCGATTTCTATACGATCTTTGGCCTTCTGGGCCAGGTCGGCGTGGATCGCACCAACAGCCTGCTCGATCCGACCAAGGGCTTTCGTGTCACCACGCGTGTTCAGCCCGAAGGCTCGCTTTCGGGCCATTTCTCGCCATATGCGCGCGCGCAGATCGATGTCAGCGGCTATTATCCGGTCGCCGACGCCATCGTGCTCGCGGGGCGCGTGCGGGTGGGGTCGATACTCGGCGCCGCGCGCGAACGGCTCGCGCCGTCGCGGCGTTTCTATGCCGGCGGCGGCGGCTCGGTGCGCGGCTTCGGCTATCAGCAACTCGGGCCCAAGGATCCGAACAATGATCCGATCGGCGGTCGCAGCCTGAACGAGGCGGCGTTCGAGGCGCGCTATCGTTTCGGCAATTTCGGCGTCGTCGGCTTCGTCGATGCGGGACAGGTCTATACCGGATCGACGCCGACCTTTGACAATCTGCGATTCGGCGCGGGCATCGGCGGGCGCTTCTATACCAATTTCGGGCCGATGCGGCTCGACGTCGCGACGCCGATCAACCGCCGGCCGGGCGAGGCGCGGGTCAGCGTCTATGTCTCGATCGGACAAGCCTTCTGATGGCCGAAGAGGACGCCATCGTGACCGAAAGCGGGCCGCCGACGGCAAAGCCGTCCTGGCCGCTGCGGATCGCGAAGTGGGCGGCGGTCATTCTTCTCGGCCTGGTTGCGCTCGTCGGACTACTCCTCGTGGGGCTCAACAGCGACGCCGGGCGCCGTTTCGTCGCCAATCAGATCGAGAAATACCAGTTCGAAAACGGGATGAAGATCGGCATCGGCCGGCTCGACGGCTCGCTGTTCGGCGAGATGATCGTTCGCGATTTCACCCTGTCCGATCCGAAGGGCGTCTTTCTGCGCTCGCCCGAACTTCGCATCGACTGGCGGCCGTTCGCCTATCTGAACAATCATGTCGACGTGCGCTCGGCGACCGCGAAGACGATGGTGATGCAAAAGATTCCGGCGTTCAAGCCAGTGCCCGATACCGGAAAGCCGTTGCTGCCCGACATCGACATCGACGTCGGTGTCGTCCGCGTCGACCGCTTCGTGTTCGAGCCTGCCGTGGCGGGCCGGCGCCAGGTGGCGACGCTGAACGGCAAGATCGCGATCGCCGACCGCCGGGCACAGGTCACCGCCGATGCGCGGACGATCGCGGGCGGCGGCGGCGAGGGTGATACGCTGAAGCTGTTGCTCGACGCCGTTCCCGAAAAGAACCGGCTGGCGATGACGCTCGACGTGACCGCGCCAAAGGGCGGCGTGCTCGCCGCGCTGGGCGGTTTCGATCAGCCCCTGGTCGCCAAGCTCGACGGACGCGGCGACTGGAAGGCCTGGGACGGCAACCTTACCGCCACCCTTGGCGCCAGCCCGCTCGCGCGGCTTGCGCTCACGGCGCGCGACGGCAGCTTTGCGGTCAAGGGCACGACACAGGCGTCGCGGTTGTTCACCGGCCCGGTCGCGTCGCTGCTCAGCCGCGAGACCGCGGTCGACCTGACCGCACGGCTCGATCAGCGCAAGGCCGACCTTGACGGGCGCTTTTCATCTGACGCCTTTCGCCTGGGCGTCAGCGGCGGGCTCGATCTTGGCGAGAGTCGCTATGACGGGCTCCAGCTTGCCTTCGCGTTGCTGCGACCCGACGCTCTGGCGCCGCAACTGCGGGGTAGCGGGATGCGGGCGACCGCCAGGCTCGACGGCGCGTTCGACCTGCCGACCGCGGAATATCAGGTCAATGCCAACAGCTTGATGGTCAACGACATCATCGTCGACGCGCTCAGCCTCGCGGGCAAGGCGCGCGTCGACGCCGATCAGATCGTCATCCCGGTCGCCGGGCGCGCGGCGCGCATTCGCGGGCTCGACACGGTGGCTGGCGGGACGCTGGTCCAGGTGCGGCTCGACGGCGACCTCGCCTATGCGAACGGGCGTATTCTCAGCGACAATCTGCGCCTCCGCTCGCCGCGCATCGATGCGAAGGCGATCCTGATCGCGGACCTGAACAAGGGCTTCTACACCGGGGCCATCGACGGGCGGATCAACGATTATCGGATCGAGAGCGTCGGCATCTTCGACATCGACACCGACGCCGATCTGAAGACCGCGCCGCGCGGCGGGTTCGAGATCGTGGGCCGCGTCCGCGCGCGCTCGACCAAGCTGTTCAATTCGGGCGTTCGCGATTTCCTGGGCGGCAACGCGACCGCGTCCAGCGACGTGCGCTATGGCACCGACGGGATCATCCGCTTCGCGAACCTGCGCATGACCGCGCCCCGGCTACGCGTGACGGGCGGGCAGGGGAGCTATGCCCCGAACGGCCAGATCAACCTGACCGCGCGCGCGAACTCCACCGATTACGGCCCGGTCGGCGTGCAGCTTGCGGGGACGATCAGCGATCCGCGCGCGGTGGTGACCGCCGATCGCCCGGGGCTGGGGATCGGGCTGGCCAACCTCGTCGCGCGGATCAACGGCGCGCCGAACGGCTATCGTCTCGCGGCGACGGGCGAGACCGACTATGGTCCGCTGTCGGCCGACGTCGTCCTGCTGACGGCGTCGGGTCCGCTGACCATCGATATCGAGCGCGGCGACCTGTCGGGCATCGGCTTCCGCGGCCGACTGGTAAAGAGTGACGCCGGACCCTTCGTGGGCCAGCTCGACGCATCGGGGCAGGGACTGGGCGGGATCGTCCGGCTCAGCGCGGCGGGGCAGTATCAGGCGGCAGCGATCAACGTGCGCGCGAACAATGTCGTGCTGCCCGGCGCGGCCAAGCTTGCGATCGGATCGGCGATCGTCGACGCCGACGTCACGCTCTACGACCAGCCGCACATCGTTGCCGACATCCAGCTCGCCGACACGCAGATCCGCACCTATGACATCGCGGTCGGGCGCGTGAAGATCGACTATCGCAACGGCAGCGGACAGGCGCAGGCGCTCGTCGAAGGGTCGAGCGGCGTACCCTTCCGCATCGCGGCCAACGCCGACCTCAAGCCCGACCTGTGGCGCGCATCGGTTCAGGGCCGGGCGACCGGCGTCGATTTCCGTACCACCACGCCCGCGCGGATCATTCCGGGCCGCGACGGCTATGAACTGCTTCCGACCACGGTCGACCTCGGCCGGGGCAGCAGCGCGCGGGTCGCGGGCCGCTTCGGCGAGGGCATCATGATCCAGAGCCGCCTGGATCGCGCGAACATGGCGCTCGTCAACTCGATCTATCCGGGGCTCGGCCTTGGTGGACGGGCGACGGGCAGCATCGATTTCGAACAGGCGAACCCCGATGCCTTCCCGCGCGCCGATGCGCGGTTGACGATCGACGGCTTCACCCGGACGACTGCAGCGTCGGTCAGCCAGCCGGTCGATATCAATTTCGCGGGCAAGCTGCTTAGCGACGGCGGCGAGGCACGCGCGGTGATCCGCAAGCGCGGCACGGTGATCGGCCGCATGCAGGCTTCGCTTCGCCCGCTCGGCCCCGGTGCCGGCGACTGGACGACGCGTCTGCGCGCCGCGCCGCTGGGCGGGGGCGTGCGCTATAACGGCCCCGCCGACACGCTTTACAGCTTTTTCGGGCCGGCCGATCAGGGTGTCTCGGGGCCGATCGCGGTCGCCGCCGATTTCAGCTGCCGCGTCAGCGACCCGTGCCTGGAGGGGGTCGTGCGCGGCAACGGCATGACCTATGAAAACCAGGCTTATGGCACGCGGCTGACCAACATGGTCGTGAACGGCCGCTTCACCGGCAACCGGCTGGAGATCGACGATCTGACCGCGACCGCCGGCGACGGTACGGTGAAGGCCAAGGGCTTCATCAGCCTGGCCGAGGCGGACGGCTATCCGATGAACATCGCGATGACGCTCGACAATGCGCGGCTCGCGCGGAGCGAGAATATCGCCGCGCGCGCCACCGGCAATCTGACCCTGGAAAAGGTCGCGGGGCAGGCCGCCTTGCTTTCGGGCGACCTTCGCCTTCCCGAGACGCGCTATCGCATCGTCCGCGAAGGTGCCGCGAGCGTGCCGGTCCTGACCGGCGTGCGGCGCAAGCCGCCGACGGGCCGGCGGCGGATCAGCGGCGACGGCCTCGAAGCGGTCGGGGGCAGCCTGTTCGACCTGATCCGGCTCAACATCCGCCTTCGCGCGGGCGACGAAATCTATGTCAGCGGCATGGGGCTGGAGTCCGAATGGCAGGCCGACGTCACGCTGACCGGTACGACCCAGGCTCCCCGCGTCAGCGGCGAGATCGAACTGATCCGCGGCACATTGGGTTTTGCCGGCCGTTCGTTCGACCTCGAAGAAGGGCGCGTGACTTTCCCGACGGGGGATGCGTTCGACCCCACGATCCGCTTGCTCGCGACCGACACGATCGAGACCGTGACGGTGAACATCAACGTGTCGGGCCGCGCGCAGAATCCGCAGATCACCTTCTCCAGCACTCCCGGCCTGCCGCAGGACGAGATCGTCTCGCGCATCCTGTTCGGCGATTCGGTGACGTCGCTGTCGCCGCTCCAGGCGGTGCAGCTTGCCGCCTCGCTCAACTCGCTGCGTGGCGGCAGCGGCGGGCTCAGCCCGCTCGGCGCGCTCCGCTCGGCGACGGGGATCGACCGGCTGCGCATCCTGGGCCCCGACGACACGGTCGGGCGGGGAACCGCGCTGGCGGCCGGCCAATATATCTCGAAGGACATCTATCTCGAGGTCATCACCGACGCGCGCGGCTATACCGCGACGCAGCTCGAGATCAGCCTGACGCCGGCGCTGTCGATCCTCAGCCAGACGGGCGCGGCGGGTGGTCAGTCGAACCTGTCGGTCCGGTACCGCAAGGATTATTGATGCGCCGGCTCGCGCTCCTGCTGCCGCTGATCCTGGCCGCCTGCGACAAGGACCCCAGCTTCGACGATCGCTATGACAAGGCGGCAAAGGAGATCGAGGCCCGCGCCAAGGCGATGGACGCCGACATCGGCGAGGCCGAGAAGGCGGCGGATGTTGCTGATGGCGCAAAGGCCGCCCCGTCCGCTCCGGGATCGAAGGTCGAGCCGGGCGGAAAAATTCCGCGCACCGATCCGGTCCCCTTGCCAGACGGCGCGAGGCCGTCTACGGGACCCTCGTCATCTGGGGAGTAGCCAGCCGTCGTTCGCGACGGGCCGCCGCGTCAACATACTTGGCTGAGAGGTCATGGTGCGGTGGAAGCGGGAATACCGCTTGGGCGAGACCAATGGCATCGAACCTTCCGTCCGGGCTGGGCGGCGGGGTGCGATGTCCGTTGGAATTGCCTGCCGCCCGGCCCTGGAGTACCAAATCCCATGGAAGCCATCCTGACCTCGACGGCTGTCGTCGCGCTTGCCGAAATCGGCGACAAGACGCAGCTGCTCGCCATTCTCCTCGCCACACGGTTCAATCGCCCGACGCCGATCATCCTCGGCATATTGGTCGCGACGCTGGCAAACCATGCGCTGGCCGCGCTGCTGGGCGCGCAGGCGGCGGCGTTTCTCGACAGCCCCATCTTTCGCTACGCGATCGGCCTGTCGTTCGTCGCGATGGCCGCGTGGACGCTGATCCCCGACAAGTTCGAGGATGATGATGCGCCGAAGCCGCGCTTCGGGGCGTTCCTGACCACCCTGATCGCCTTTTTCCTGGTCGAGATGGGCGACAAGACGCAGGTCGCGACGATCGCGCTGGGCGCGCAATATCACAATGTTCTTGCGGTCACGACAGGCACGACCCTCGGCATGATGATCGCCAACGTCCCGGCGATCTTCCTCGGCAATGAACTGCTGAAGCGCGTCGACCTCAAGAAGGTGCGCATGGTCGCGGCGGCGCTGTTCCTCGTGATCGGGCTGTGGGTGCTTGCACAGACCGCCGGCCTGATCGGCTGACACGGCCTTGCGGATGCCCCGGGCGGCGACGCCCGGGGTGACGCGCGCCTATTCGGCTTCGGTGCTCAGGCCGAGTTCGGGAATACCGATCGACCGCCTGCCGCCGAAGTCGGACCGCACGACGACCGCGCCCTGCTTTTCCATATATTCGACCAGGCGGCGGATGCGGCCGGGCGATCGGGTGCCGTACGCGCGGCCCAGCGCGTCGTCGTCGGGGCAGGGATTGCCCTCCATCGCCGCGCGCGCGATGCAGACGAAGGGCGCGAGCATGTCGTCGGGCAGCCGGCCCGCGGCGTCGAGCAATTCGCGCCATTTCTCGTCGGCAGGGTCGAAGATACCGCCTTTGGCCAGCGCAAAGCGCCGGCGGAACTGTGCCAGGTCCAGCGGGACGCGCCCCAGTCGCTGCATCCGGCAACGCACCGAGAAATCCTGATAAAGAAAGGATTCGGGGTGAAAGGCGCAGTCGGTGTCGGCCAGCATTTCCTCCAGCGCGGCGATGATCGCGGGCTCGGTATCGGGCGCCTCGACCTCGGGCGCCGGATCGCGCGCCGGATCGGACGCATCCTCGCCGGCTTCCTGCTCGGCGAACTGGCGGATCAACTCCTGGGCCGCGACGGGCTTCGGCACGGACGGCGGCGGCGGCGCGGCCTGCGTTTCCAGTTCGGCGAACAGCATCGTGCGCATGTCCTGCGGTTCGGCGTTCGGCAGCGGGAGCAGGCCGTGCGTGCCCGCTCGCGTCGCGGTTTCGGTCGACCCGATCTTCACCGCGACCGGACGGCGCGAGATGGCGGGGCCCAGCCCCAGGAAATGGCCGCGCTCCAGGTCGCGGATCGCCTCGGCCTGGCGCCGCTCCATGCCCAGCAGGTCGGCGGCGCGCGCCATGTCGATATCCAGAAAGGTTCGCCCCATCAGGAAATTGCTCGCCTCGGCGGCGACATTCTTTGCAAGCTTGGCCAGCCGCTGCGTTGCGATGGCGCCCGCCAGGCCGCGCTTGCGGCCGCGGCACATCAGGTTGGTCATCGCCGACAGGCTGGCGCGGCGGACGGTATCCGATACGTCGCCCGATGCGCTCGGCGCGAACATCTGCGCCTCGTCGACCACGACCAGCGCGGGAAACCAATGTTCGCGGGGCGCGTCGAACAGCGCGTTCAGGAACACCGCGGCGCAGCTCATCTGCGCCTCGATATCCAGCGTATCGAGCGCGACGATGACCGAGGCGCGATGCTCGCGGATACGCGCGCCCATCGCCGCGATCTCGCGCTCGCTATAGTCGCCGGCGTTGACGACGACATGACTGTACCGATCGGCCAGGGTGACGAAATCGCCCTCCGGGTCGATCACGACCTGTTGGACCAGCCCCGCGCTCTCTTCCAGCAGGCGGCGCAGCAGGTGCGATTTGCCCGATCCCGAATTGCCCTGAACAAGCAGGCGGGTGGCGAGGAGCTCCTGCACATTGACGTGAACGGCTGCGCCCCGGTCGTCGGTTCCAATTTCAATGCTGCTGTTCACTGCATAGGCACCTATCGGCGCACCCGATTCGGGGCAACCGACGATGCTGATGCGGCAAAGAAATTCGCGGGCATGCGGCTGTCCTACAATATTCGGGCGCGACAATAGCGACCCCTGTCCGCAGTTTCGTCTCGCCCGGCTAAAGCGACAAAGGAGACAGTCTAGACCCGCACATGCGTATATTTTGTCGCTTTACGCCGGGCCGCGATATGTCGTTTCAGTGTGAAGTCGCGCAGTTTTCCGGGGTTTTCGCTCTCCGAGCCGATCGCCGCCCGCACGGCTCGTCCGGACTGCGATTATGCCGCGTCCATGTCCCCGACATGGTTGATATTCAGGATGGGCGCCGCGTCGATCGCGGCATATCGGCGGTCCTCGGCCCACGCGCGCACCGACTTCGATCGGCCTGCCGCCAGCCATTGCTCGAGCCGTTCGCCGTCGTCGGTCGGCCAGAGGCCGATCACCGGGCATCCGGCGACGATCGCGCCGTCGGATCGGCACAATTGGCTCAGCAACGCGCCGGGCACTTCGGGCGTGTCGCAGGGGAGCGACAGGATATGGGTGAAGCCCGCGGCGCGGGCGGTCTGCATCGCGCCCGCCAATCCGCCCAGCGGCCCCAGGCCGGCCGTGGGGCGGTCGGAGGTACGGGGGTGGTCCGCATGATCGTGGCCCGCCACCAACAGGGCCTCGCAATGCGGCTCCAGCGCCGCGATCGACCAGTCGATCAGCTTGCGGCCGCGATAGAGGGCGACCGCCTTGTCGCTGCCGAACCGTTCGGAACGGCCGCCGGCAAGCACGACGCCGGCGATCCGTTTTGCGGCGTCAGTCAATCGTTCGCGCCAGTTCGCGGTTCAGCCACAGCGCGACGAGCGTACAGATCGCCCCCGACAGCAGATAGGCACCGGCGGCGAGCAGGCCGAACTCGCTCGACAGCCACAGCGCGACCATCGGCGCGAAGCCCGCGCCGAACAGCCACGCCAGATCGGTGGTCAGCGCCGATCCGGTATAACGGTGACGCGGCGAGAAGTTCGACGACAGCGCCCCCGACGACTGGCCGAAGGACAGGCCGAGGATCAGGAAGCCCAGGATCATGAAGACCGCTTCGCCGGTCTCGCCCGCCGCCAGAAGCTGCGGTGCAAAGCCGCTGAACGCCGCGATCGCGGCGGCGGTCACGCCCAGCAGGGTGCGGCGTCCGACGCGGTCGGCGAAATATCCGGAGGCGATGATGGCGATGACGCCGACCATCGCGGCGATCGCCTCGATCATCAGGAAGCGTACCGGCGTTTCCTCGGTGAACAGGAACACCCATGACAGCGGGAAGACGGTCACCATATGGAACATCGCAAAGCTGGCGAGCGGCGCAAAGGCGCCCATGATGATGACCCTCCACTCCGAACGCAGCGTCTCGGTCAGCGGCGCGGGCTGAAGGTCGCGGTTCTCGAACAGGCGGGCATATTCGGGCGTCACCACGATGCGTAGCCGCGCGAAAAGCGCGACGACGTTGATCGCGAACGCGACGAAGAAGGGATAGCGCCAGCCCCAGTCGAGGAAATCTTCGGCGGGCAGGGCGGCGATCAGGAACATGAAGAGCAGGCTGGCGACGATCAGGCCGAGCGGGGCGCCGAGTTGCGGCACCATGGCGTACCAGCCGCGCTTGCCTTCCGGCGCGTTGATCGCAAGCAGCGAGGCGAGCCCGTCCCACGAGCCGCCGAGCGCGACGCCCTGGCCCATGCGGAACAGCGCGAGCAGCAGCGCGGCGCCGATGCCTGCCGACTGATAGCTGGGAAGAAAGGCGATCGCCGCGGTCGATCCGCCGAGCAGGAACAGCGCGATCGTGAGCTTCGCCCCGCGGCCATAGGCGCGGTCGATCGAGGAAAAGATCAGCGTCCCGACCGGCCGCGCGGCAAAGGCGAGCGAGAATATGGCAAAGGACCACAGCGTGCCTTGAAGCGGGTCGAGGTGCGGAAAGACCAGCTTTGGAAAGACCAGGACCGACGCGATGGCATAGACGAAAAAGTCGAAAAACTCGGACGTTCGCCCTATGATGACGCCGATGGCGATTTCGGCGGGGTCGATGCGATGGCCCCCGTCTTCGGAATCGGCACCGTGAAGGGCGCGGGCGTCGCGTTCGGCCTCGGTCGTGGGCACGGTGTCGGCAGACATTCGGTTACAGTCCTGCAGCTGGCGTCGCTGGCGCGGCGCGAGTCGATCATAGGGCAAAAGCCCCCGGAATGAAAATGCCCCTGCGCCATAAGGACGGGTCGCGGGATTGGACAAAATGTCCTATGTGCACTGCAACAAAGGAGGCCTAGGCGCGCACCATGCCAAGCAATCTCCCCCGTTCCGTCGCCCGGTTGCGGCTGTTGCCGCTGCTTGCCGCCCTGCCGTTGCTTTCGGGCTGCGGGATGGTCGTGCTCGATCCCGCCGGCGACGTGGCGCGCCAGCAGGGCGACCTGATCGTCATATCGACCGTGCTGATGCTGTTGATCATCGTACCGGTGATGGCGCTGACGATCTTTTTCGCATGG
This sequence comes from Sphingomonadales bacterium, assembly GCA_017309275.1. GTDB lineage: Bacteria > Pseudomonadota > Alphaproteobacteria > Sphingomonadales > Sphingomonadaceae > Sphingopyxis. The sequence continues at coordinate 76,146 of JAFKLT010000034.1, forward strand.
CGCTATCGCGCCGCGAACAAGGACGCGACCTACAAGCCCGACTGGGACCATTCGACGCAGCTCGAACTGGTCATTTGGTCGGCGCCGCTGTTGATCATCATCTGCCTGGGGGCGGTGACCTGGGTCGCGACGCACCTGCTCGATCCCTATCGCCCGCTGGCGCGCACCGCGCCCGGCAAGCCCGTCGCGGCGCATGTGAAGCCGCTTGAGGTCAATGTCGTCGCGCTCGACTGGAAATGGCTGTTCATCTACCCCGAACAGGGCGTCGCCACGGTCAACGAACTTGCCGTTCCGGTCGACCGGCCGCTGCGTTTCCGCATTTCGTCTTCCTCGGTGATGAACAGCTTTTACGTCCCGGCGCTGGCGGGACAGATTTATGCGATGCCGGGCATGGAAACGAAGCTGCACGGCGTGTTCGACAAGACCGGCAGTTTCGAAGGTTTTTCGGCCAATTATTCGGGCGCGGGCTTTTCGAACATGCGCTTCGCGGTGAAGAGCCTTCCGGCCGGCGAGTTCGACAAATGGGTCGCCGAAGCCAAGGCGTCGACCGAGGGCGACCTCGACCGCCTGACCTATCTCAAGCTCGAAAAGCCGAGCGAGAAGGAGCCCGTTCGTCGCTTCGCCGCGGTCGATCCGCAGCTTTTCGACGCCGTCGTCAACATGTGCGTCGAGCCCGGCAAGATGTGCATGCACGACATGATGTCGATCGACGCAAAGGGCGGCGCGGGCATCGCCGGCATCCACAATGTCCGCTCGGTCACCTATGACAAGTTCGCCGCGCGCGGCACGGGCGGCATCGCCGGCTGGAACATCCGCTATGTCGCGGCGCTGTGCAGCGCGGCAATGACGTCGGCCGATCGGCCCGACGCAAAGCCGGTGAACCCCGCGCCGCTGAAAGGCGAGGGGCTTCCGTCCCCGAACCAGCCGCCGGAGCGCACCGCGCTCAACGGCTCCGCTCCCCCTCCGATGTCCTGACCGCAGGCGATACACGCATGACTCCGCACCCCGCACCCGAAGCCGGCCCGTTCCTCGGCAAATTGTCGCTCGACGCGCTGCCGCTGCACGAACCCATCCTCGTCGTCACCTTCGCGATCGTCGTCATCGGCGGCCTCGGCGTCCTCGCCGCGATCACCAAATATCGCCTCTGGGGCTGGTTGTGGCGGGACTGGTTCACGACCGTCGATCACAAGCGGATCGGGATCATGTACATGATCCTCGGCCTCATCATGTTCCTGCGCGGTTTCGCCGACGCGATCATGATGCGCCTGCAACAGGTGTGGGCGTTCAACGGGTCGGAAGGCTATCTGAATGCGCACCACTATGACCAGGTCTTCACCGCGCATGGCGTGATCATGATCTTCTTCGTGGCGATGCCGTTCATCACCGGCCTGATGAACTATATGGTCCCGCTGCAGATCGGCGCGCGCGACGTCAGCTTTCCCTTCCTCAACAATTTCAGTTTCTGGATGACGACCGCGGGCGCGGTGCTGTGCATGATCTCGCTGTTCATCGGCGAGTTCGCGCAGACCGGCTGGCTGGCCTATCCGCCGCTGTCGGGGATCGCGTACAGCCCGAACGTCGGCGTCGATTATTATATCTGGTCGCTCCAGATAGCGGGCGTCGGCACGACATTATCGGGGATCAACCTGATCGTCACGATCCTGAAGCTGCGCGCGCCGGGCATGGGCCTGATGAAGATGCCGGTCTTCACCTGGACCAGCCTCTGCTCGAACATCCTGATCGTCGCGAGCTTCCCGATCCTGACCGCGACGCTCGTGCTGCTCAGCCTCGACCGTTACATCGGCACCAACTTCTTCACCAACGACCTCGGCGGTTCGCCGATGATGTACGTGAACCTGATCTGGATCTGGGGACATCCCGAGGTCTACATCCTCATCCTGCCGCTGTTCGGCGTCTTCTCCGAAGTCACCTCGACCTTCTCGGGCAAGAAGCTATTCGGCTATACGTCGATGGTCTATGCGACGGTGGTGATCACCATCCTGTCGTACATCGTCTGGCTGCACCATTTCTTCACCATGGGGTCCGGGGCCAGCGTCAACAGCTTCTTCGGCATCACGACGATGGTGATCTCGATCCCGACCGGGGCAAAGCTCTTCAACTGGCTGTTCACCATGTACCGTGGGCGGATTCGGTTCGAATTGCCGATGATGTGGACGATCGCCTTCATGCTGACCTTCGTGGTCGGCGGCATGACCGGCGTCCTGCTCGCGGTGCCGCCTGCCGACTTCGTGCTGCACAACTCGCTGTTCCTGATCGCGCATTTCCACAATGTGATCATCGGCGGCGTGCTGTTCGGGCTGTTCGCGGCGATCAACTATTGGTGGCCCAAGGCATTCGGTTTCAAGCTCGACGTCTTCTGGGGCAAGATCAGCTTCTGGTGCTGGGTCGTCGGCTTCTGGCTTGCCTTCATGCCGCTCTATATCCTCGGCCTTATGGGTGTGACCCGGCGAATGCGCGTGTTCGACGACCCCAGCCTGCAGATATGGTTTGCGATCGCCGCCTTCGGTGCGCTCGTGATCGCGGCAGGCATCGGCGCCATGCTCGTCCAGTTCGCGGTCAGCATCTGGAAGCGCAAGGAACTCGTCGACGAAAGCGGCGATCCCTGGAACGGTCGTACCCTCGAATGGGCGACCAGCTCGCCGCCGCCCGACTATAATTTCGCCTTCACGCCGGTGATCCACGATCTCGACGCGTGGTACGACATGAAGAAGCGCGGGCATCAGCGTCCGGTCGGCGGTTTCCGGGATATTCATATGCCGAGCAACACCGGCGCGGGGATCATCCTTGCGGGGTTCAGCCTGGTGATGGGTTTCGCGCTCGTCTGGCACATCTGGTGGTTGGCGGCGGTCAGTTTCGCCGCGACGGTGTTCGGCGCGATCTATCAAACCTTCAACTACAAGCGCGATTTCCACATTCCGGCCGCCACGGTGGTCGAGGTGGAGGACGCGCGCACCCGCCAACTGGCGGCCGGAGCCTGATGCGATGAGCGCAACCACCACCACCGCCGCCGACGAGCCGGTGCAGTTCTACGACCTGGACGAGCACGCGCATCCGGAGGGGCACAGCACGATGCTGGGCTTCTGGATCTATCTGATGAGCGATTGCCTCATCTTCGCGATCCTCTTCGCCTGCTTCGGCGTGCTTGGCGGCAACTATGCCGCGGGGCCGGCGCCCAAGGATCTGTTCGACCTGAACCTCATCGCGCTCAACACCGCGATGCTGCTCTTCTCGTCGATCACCTATGGCTTCGCCGTGCTGCAGATGCAGCAGGGCAATGTCCGGGGGACGCAGATATGGCTGGCGGTCACCGGGCTGTTCGGCCTGGGCTTCCTGGGTATCGAACTCTACGAATTCCATCATCTGATCGAGATCGGCGCGACGCCGCAGCGTAGCGCCTTCCTGTCGAGCTTCTTCACGCTCGTCGGCACGCATGGCCTACACGTCACCTTCGGCGTGATCTGGCTGGTCACGCTGATGGTCCAGCTCGGCAAGCATGGGCTGATCGCCGCCAACAAGCGCCGCGTCATGTGCCTGTCGATGTTCTGGCACTTTCTGGACGTCATCTGGATCGGCGTCTTCACCATTGTCTATCTGATGGGAGTGCTGCGATGAGCGCCGATCCCCACCACCACGCGGCCGACGGGCATCACGAGATCGAGATGCCGCACGCGTCGATGCGCGACTATGTCATCGGCTTCGTCCTGTCGGTCATTCTGACGGCGATCCCGTTCTGGCTGGTCATGGAGCGTCCCTTCTCGAACGGCGCGACCGCGGCGATCATCATGATCTTTGCCGCCGTCCAGATCGTCGTCCACATGGTCTTCTTCCTCCACATGACGCCAAAGGCGGAGGATGGCTGGTCGCTGACGTCGCTCGTCTTCACGGTGATCGTCGTGGTGATCATGCTCGCGGGGTCGCTGTGGGTGATGCACCACCTCAACACCAACATGATGCCGCAGGTGCACGACACGAGCCAGTTGCCGTGACGCGCACCCGCCGCGCGGCCTTTGCCGCCGCGGCGCTGGTCGCGGCCGCCTGCCTCGCGGCGCTCGGCGTCTGGCAACTCGAACGGCGCGTCTGGAAGCATGAGCTGATCGCGGCGATCGACGCGCGCATCCACGCGGCGCCAATCGCCGCGCCGGGGCCGGACGCGTGGCCGCGCATCGATGCGAAGAAGGACGCCTATCGCCGCGTCACCGCGACCGGCCGCTTCCTGCATGATCGCGAGACGCTGGTGCAGGCGGTGACCGAACGAGGGCCGGGATACTGGGTGCTGACGCCGCTGGAGACGCCCGGCTTTCGCGTGCTGGTCAACCGCGGTTTCGTGCCGAAGGACAAAAGCGATCCGGGGTCGCGTGCGGCGGGTAATGTGGCCGGAACCGTTCAGGTGACGGGCCTCCTCCGGATCACCGAACCCGGCGGCGCCTTTCTGCGCACGAATGATCCGACCGCGAACCGCTGGTACTCGCGCGACGTAAAAGCCATCGCAAAGACGAAGGGATTGGATCGCACCGCGCCATATTTCGTCGATGCCGATGCGACGCCCAATCCCGGCGGCTATCCGATCGGCGGGCTGACCGTTGTGCGCTTTCCCGACAATCATATGGTCTATGCGCTGACCTGGTTTGCGCTTTGCGCGCTCAGCCTCTTTTTTGCGTGGCGGCTCTGGCGTATTCGGGATTGATGAACCGCCCGACGATCCTGCCGACCGCACCGGCCGAAGCAAGCGCCGGTCGCCGCAACATGGCGCTGCTGATCCAGCTCCGCTGGCTGGCCGTGGGCGGGCAGCTTGCAACGATCGGGGTCGTCACCGGGCTGATGGACATCCGCCTCCCGCTCGCGCCGCTGATCGCAGCGGTTGCGATGCTGATCGCGATCAACTTCGCAAGCCTGGCGCTGCTCCGGCGCGGCCGCGCGGTTACCAACGCCGAACTGACGGCGGCCTTGTTGTTCGACGTCGCGGCGCTGGCGTGGCAGCTCCATCACAGCGGGGGACTGGCCAATCCCTTCGCGTCGCTCTTTCTTTTGCAGGTGGTGATTGGCGCTATTCTGCTGACGCCGCGATCCTCGTGGGGGATCGTCGTGGCGACGCTGATCGCGATCGGCGTTCTGACCGCCGATCCGACGCCGCTCGTCCTGCCCGCGCCCTATGCCGACGATCCGATGGGCCTTTATCTCAAGGGCAGCCTGGTCTGCTTTCTTCTCATCGCCGTGTTGCTCGTCGCCTTCGTGACCCGGATCAGCCGCAACCTTCGCGACCGTGACGCCGCCCTCGCGGCAAGCCGGCAGCGAGCGGCCGAGGAGGACCATATCGTTCGCATGGGTCTGCTCGCCTCGGGCGCCGCGCACGAGCTCGGGACGCCGCTGTCGACGCTGTCGGTGCTGATCGGCGACTGGAAGGCGGCACCGGCGATCGTCCGCAACAGCGAATTGCAGGACGATCTGGCCGACATGGATGCCGCCGTGCGGCGCTGCAAGGCGATCGTTAGCGGAATCCTGATGTCGGCGGGCGAGGCGCGGGGGGAGGCGCCCCAGCTTACCTCGATGCGCAACTTCCTGACGGCGCTGGTCGAGGAGTCGCGTGCCGGACGCATGCCGGGGACGGTCGTGTTCAACGATCTTTTCGGGCCTGACATCGCCATCGTGTCCGATCCGGCGCTACGCCAGGTGATCGGCAATGTGCTGGACAATGCCTCCGAAGTGTCGCCCGAGTGGATCGCCGTTACCGCATCGCGCGACGGCGGGATGGCGGTGATCGAGATTTCCGACCAGGGTCCGGGGTTCAGTGACGAGATGATCGACCGTTTTGGACAACCGTACAGCTCGACCAAGGGGCGGCCCGGCGGCGGGCTGGGCCTCTTCCTTCTCGTCAATGTCCTGCGCAAGCTGGGCGGGAGCGCCAGTGTCTCCAACCGGGATTCCGGCGGTGCGATGGTACGGATCATGCTGCCGATCGCGTCCGTCGCCGCAGAAGGAGAGCCGGCATGACCGACCGACGGCAGCTGCTGATCGTCGAGGATGACGACACCTTCGCCCGTACGCTGAAGCGGTCGTTCGAACGGCGCGACTATGATGTGCGCGTCGCCGCCAGCCCCGAGGAGGCTGAAACGCTGCTCGGCGACTGGCAGCCGGCCTATGCGGTGGTAGACCTCAAGCTGGGCAATGCGTCGGGCCTGGCGTGCGTTCAGACGCTGCGTGCGGCGGATCCGACGATGCGCATCGTCGTACTGACCGGCTTCGCCAGCATTGCGACGGCGGTCGAGGCGATCAAGCTGGGTGCCTCCTACTATCTCGCGAAGCCTTCGAACACCGATGACATAGAGGCGGCGTTCGAGCGTTCGGAAGGCAATATCGATGCGCCGCTCGACGCGCGGCCCTCGTCGATCAAGACGGTCGAATGGGAGCATATTCACCAGACACTGGTCGAGGCGAACTTCAACATTTCGGAGGCTGCGCGGCGGCTCGGCATGCATCGGCGCACGCTCGCCAGAAAGCTTGAAAAGCGGCAGGTGAAATGATGCGGCGGCTCGCGCGGTTCGACCTCAACCTGCTCCAGATTTTCGACGCGATCCATGCGAAGGGCGGGGTGTCGGCGGCCGCGCGCCATCTGAACCTGTCGCAGCCGGCGATCAGCCATGCGCTGGCCAAGCTGCGCGATGCCTTCGACGATCCGCTGTTCGTGCGACAGGGCAACCGGCTGGTACCGACGCCCGCCGCCCGCGCGATTGCCGGACCGGTGCGCGAGGCACTGCGCGGGCTTGACGCCGCGCTCGATGCGGCGGCCTCGTTCGATCCGGCGCAATCGACGCGCGAGTTTCGCATTGGCGTGCGCCTGTCGGGCGAAATGCCTCGCTTTTCCTCGCTAGCCCTCCGCGTGCGGAGCGAGGCACCGCATGTCGCACTCGCGAGCGTGACCTTCCGTCGCCGCGATCTGGTGATGGCGCTGGCGAACGGCGATCTCGATCTGGCGCTCGACGTGGCGCTTCCTGCCGATGATCGGCTCAGCCGCCAATATCTGGGCACCGAACCGCTCGTCGTCGTGGCGCGCAAAGGGCATCCGCGCGTCGACGGAGCCCTCGACATCGAAACTTATCTCGCGCTCGATCATGTCGTCGCGAGTTCGCGTCCCTATGGGCCCGGAATCGAGGATGTGGCGCTGGAACGTATGGCGCTTGGGCGGCGTGTCGGCGTTCGTTGCCAGCACGCGATCACCGCATGGCAGATCATTGCATCGTCGGATATGCTCTTCACACTGCCGCGTTCGCATGCGGAAGTACTCGATGCGATCTGGCCGATGCAACTCGTCGAGTTGCCGCTGGCGGTCGAACGGAGCGGGAATTATCTCTATTGGCATCAAGCCGCTCAAGCCGATCCGGGGCTCGCCTGGCTGCGCGCGATCATCGTCGATCAGCTCGGCGGAAGCGATTAGTCATTCGTAGTACGAATATCGAATATTACGACCTATCATTTTCATAAATGGTTGGATGGGGCTAGTCTCGCGGAAAATCCAGAGGAGACCCGTCAATGACCGAGATCGAACTCGAAGCAGAACTCAACGACCTGCGCATGTCGAAGGGCGCGCAGCCGCTTTTCGATGCGGTGAAGCGCCATATTGCCGAGAATGTCGATCCGATCACCGAGGAGTTCTTTCGCCTGGGCGAGGGCAGGGCCGATCGCTGGAGCTGGGCTCCCGGCCAGCTCGAGCTGCTGGAAGGCGCGAAGCAGAAGGCGAAGGCCGCCGGCCTGTGGAACTTCTTTCTGCCGCACGGCGACACGGGAACGCCGCTCAGCAACCTCGACTATGCCTATATCGCCGCCGAACTGGGCAAGTCGCCGCTCGCGTCCGAATCGCTCAACTGCTCGGCGCCCGATACGGGCAATATGGAAGTGCTCGAAATGGTCGGCACGCCCGAGCAGAAGGAGCGCTGGCTGAAGCCGCTGCTCAACGGCGAAATCCGGTCGGCTTATGTCATGACCGAGCCGGGCGTCGCGTCGTCGGATGCGAGCAACCTTGAGACCAGCGCGGTGCTCGACGGCGACGAATGGGTCATCAACGGTGAGAAATATTTCATCAGCGGTGCCGGCGATCCGCGCTGCAAAATCCTGATCTGCATGCTGCGCACCAACCCCGAAGCCGCGCGCAAGGGACAGCATTCCCAGATTCTGGTGCCGATGGAAACGCCGGGCGTGCAGGTGCTCGGGCCCATGCGGGTTTTCGGCGCAGACCATGCGCCGCAGGGCCATATGCACATGCGCTTCGACAATGTCCGTGTTCCGCGTGAGAATATTCTGCTCGGCGAAGGGCGCGGGTTCGAGATTTCGCAGATGCGCCTCGGGCCGGGCCGCATCCACCACTGCATGCGCACGATCGGCAAGGCCGAACTCGCGCTCGACCTGATGGTGAAGCGCGGCAATTCGCGCACCGCCTTTGGCCGTCCGCTGTCGCAGCTGGGCAAGAATCTGGAAGTCATCGCGCGGGCGCGCTGCGATATCGAGGCGTTGCGCCTGATCGTGCTCAAGGCCGCGAAGGCGATGGATCTGCTCGGAAACCGCCAGGCGCGTGTCTGGGTCAGCATGGCAAAGGCGATGGTGCCAGAGCGCGTGTGCCAGATCATCGACCAGGCGATCCAGATTCACGGCGCGACCGGCATCTCGCATTGGACCCCGCTTGCGGAGCTTTATGCCGACGTGCGCCATCTGCGCTTCGCCGACGGACCGGATGAGGTTCATTACATGGTCGTCGGTCGCGACGAACTGGGGCGGCACTAAGCCGCCCCCCGACGGGCGTCAGAAGCTTTTCGGCAGCTTCAGGACGTGCGTCGCGACATGGCTCAATATCAGGTTCGTGCTGATCGGCGCGACCTGATAGAGCCGCGTCTCGCGGAACTTGCGCTCAATGTCATATTCCTCGGCAAAGCCGAAGCCGCCGTGCGTCTGGATGCACATGTCGGCGGCGTACCAGCTCGCTTCCGACGCCAGCATCTTCGACATATTGGCCTCGGTTCCGCAGGGCTCGCCTGCCTCGAACATCGCGGCGGCCTGATCGACCATCGCCGCGGCGGCGGAAATCTGAACATGCGCGCGGGCGATCGGGAACTGAATGCCCTGGTTCTCGCCGATCGGTCGGCCGAACACCTCGCGTTCCGATGCATAGGCCGCGGCGCGGTCGATGAAGAAGCGTCCGTCGCCGATGCATTCGCTGGCGATCAGGATGCGCTCGGCATTCATGCCGTCGAGAATATATCTGAAACCCTTGCCTTCCTCGCCGATCAGGTTCGCGGCCGGAACGCGGAGGTCATCGAAGAACATCTCCGTCGTCGCATGGTTCAACATCGTGCGGACCGGGCGGATGGTCAGGCCGTTGCCGACTGCCTCGCGCATGTCGACCAGCAGGACGCTCATCCCGTCGGATGACTTCGCTACCGCGTCGCGCGGCGTGGTGCGGACGAGGAGGACCATCAGGTCGCTATGCTCGGCGCGGCTGATCCATATCTTCTGGCCCGAGACGACATAGTCGTCGCCGTCGCGGCGGGCGAAGGTCTTGATACGCGTCGTGTCGGTGCCGCTCGTCGGCTCGGTCACGCCGAAGGCCTGCAGGCGGAGCGCTCCGCTGGCGATGCCAGGCAGGTACCGCTGCTTTTGCTCGGGCGATCCATGTTTCAGGATTGTGCCCATCGTGTACATCTGCGCGTGGCAGGCGCCGCCGTTGCAGCCCGACCGATGGATTTCCTCAAGGATCGCGGTTGCCGCCGACAGGCCGAGCCCGGCGCCGCCGAACTCCTCGGGAACCAGCACCGACAGAAAGCCGGCCTCGGTCAGGGTGCGGACGAATTCGGTGGGATAGGTTCGGCTTCGGTCCAGTTCCTGCCAATAGCTGCCGGGGAATTCGGCGCAAAGGCGGCGGACGGATTCGCGGATTTCGGGATGGGATTGGTCGGGCATCGCTATCCTGACTGTTAGTTCGCAATCTATCGATTCCGAATTCCCATAGCGACGATGCCGCGCGCTGCAATCGCGAAAGCGTTAGCAGGGCTCTTCCGGTTCGAGGCCCAGCCCGGCCTCCGCGATCTGTCGCTGAAGACGATCGCGCAGATACAGTTCCATTTCCGCGCGACCATTCGCCGTCAGTTGGACATGAATCACGCGGTTATCCTGGGCCGAAGGCCGGCGGCTTACCAAGCCCGCATCGACCAGCTTGCCGATCCGGCGCAGCGCGGTCGTCGGCGGAACCGCCGCAGCTATGCACAGGCTATGCGTGCTCACGGCGCGGCCCTGATGCTCCTGAATGAACAAGTCCAGCAGCATGTCCCAGGCAGGTTCGGCAAAGATTCCCGGGCAGAATATCCGATCGCGCCGTCGTCGGCTTGCATATTCGGCCTCGGCAATCGCGGCGAGCAGAGCGCTGTCGCTGACCACGCCCGCGGCATGCGGCGCGCGGGGAAGGGGGCGTTGCACGGTCATCGTGCCATCGCCTTCTTCATATCGGTCGGTCGGTCGGCGTCGGTTCGGGGAACGGCACCGAACGCGCGGGGTCGCTTCGCCACGATCGATAGGGGCCGTAGCGTTTTGCCCGCCGTGCATGCGCCCAGATGCCGCCCGTCAGGATCAGCAGTATGAAATAATAAAGCGCATAGTTCAGCAGGCCGTAGGCCAGGATAGTGAGTTGCTCGTCCACCCGGCGCACGAAGTGTGCGACGATGGACACGAGTTGGAAAGCCGAAAGCCATAGCGGATATATCCGGTTCGCCTGCAGCGCCACGCCGATGAAGAGCGCGGCGGCAGCCAGGTCGAGAATGAGGTGACCGGTGTCGACCGTGTCGTAGATCGTGTCGCTTCCGATCAGCAGATGATAGGCGCGGTCGCCCAGGTTCATGGCGACGACGGTCGCGGCGCATATGCGCTCGGGACCGGCTCCCCACCGGAGCGCTGCTACGAAAAGCAGCGCCATCGTCACCAGGTTGAAGGTCCAAAGCCACCCCATGACAAAAGAGGTTGGCGCCGCGCTGCGTGGCCGTCAATCGGCCGGCGCAGCCATCCAGGCAGCAATTGGCGTTATCTTTGTCATGTCCGTCCCCCGTCCACGGCGCTCGTTGCCGCAGCTTTGTTATTGCTTTGTCAGGGCGGCTAGTTGCCGAGAGCTTCCGTAAGGGCTTCTGCTGCGGCAAGGCCGAGCACCAGACTGGCGATGATCCCTGCAAGGATGATCGCTATCGCAGCCCCACGGGTCAGCGCGGCATTCTCACCGTCGAGTACCCTGGGGACGAACCGCGGCTCGTCGGCACCGCTGGGCAGGGGGGCGATCGGCTTTGCGATCGGGCCTGCGGAAATCGGCACCGCGTCGCGGCCGTCCTGTACATCGTCCTGCTTTGGAAGGGCTGTCGGGGCGAGGCGAAGACTTTGCCTGTCAGTTTCTACACCTGCCGCCCAGTCGCGATAACGGCGCGCAAGTTCCAGCCGCGTGATCCCGCCGAAGCGTGAGCGGAGCAATTCGATGCGGCGATTGACGGCGGATTCCGAAAGGTCGAGCGTGGTCGCGATTTCCTTGGACGTCCGACCATTGGCCAGCAGTGTAAGAACCGCCGTCTGTTTGTCTGTCAGCGAAACGAAATCGCTATTATCTGCGCCCGACGCCATCGATATGACTAATCATGTTTCATGATGCGGAAACAAGAGGGAATGTTGCGCGAACCGGCATGGCGCGCGCCCTTCCAGGATCGACTGCCGGCCGGTCCCGCCATTCTCAGCTTGCTGTCATATGCCGGCGTCACGAACATCAACGCGGACGCTGTCGGTAATTCATCGGTGACATTCCGAGCCACCGCTTGAACGCTCTTGAGAAGCTTGCGGTTTCGGCAAAGCCAAGCATCTCGCCAATCTGTTCTATCGACAGGTTGGAGCGGTCCAGCAAATAGCTGGCGCGTTGCTGTCTTACCTGATTGAGCATGTCGCCGAAACTCAGGCCCTGTTGCGCGAGCCGGCGATTCAAGGTTCGTTCCGACATCGATAGCTGTGCCGCGGCTTCCTTCGCATTGGGATATGGACGGTTTACCCGGACAAGCAGAGCGAAAAGGCTGCCGACGAGATCGTCGCTCGTCTGTGCTTCATCGATCAGGCGTTCGCATAGTTGCTGGTACGTTTGCTCCAACAGCGGGCTGGCCATCGGCAGGACCATATCGGCGGCGTCGGGCGCGAATACCCAGCGTGAATTGGTCGCGCCAAAGACGACTGGAACGCCCAGCGCGGATGCGAAGTCCATACCGTAGTTGCGGTTGGCGAGCCGCGTTTCGATGCGGAGCAGCGGAAAAGGCTGTCGCATATCGCGGAGGAACATCGTCGCCGATCCCAGCGCGCGGACCAGGCAGAAATCCCGCAGATCGGTCTGGATCATCGCATCGTCGGCCTCGAGTGCGACCAGCACTCCATCCTCTTCGTGCAGCCGATATTGCAAGAGCGAATAAGTCAGCGCCTGAAAGGCGACCAGTACCTTCAGCCCTTGGTGGATGGTCCCCGCCGACAGCACGGCGAGACCCAACGGGCCATAGGTCATCAAACGATAGCGCAGGCCTAGTCGGAACCACAGGGCCGGCTGATCGGCCGTGGCCTTCGCAAATTCTTCCTGAAAATGCAGTTCCTGCAGGCCGGATACTTCACCCTGCGGATCGTCGACCACGTTGGACGGGATATTGGCCGCCGCCAGTAATGGTTGCGGGTCGATTCCGTGCTCGTCGAGCATCGCCGCCATCAGGCGCACGCTCTGATTGGGCATGCGCATGGAGGAGATGAGTTCGAGCTTCATGGATATCGAAATAGTCGATTGGCGGAAAAAGTCAAAAACATGGCGAGAAACGACATTCCTTTTCCAGTGTGAATGGCGATGATCAAAACTGCGCAATCGCAAAATGTGATGCGGCAGGAGGATGTCTTGAACCAGCATAGTCCCATCGACGCCGACGCCGTGCCCGTCACCGACGGTCCGCTTCCTTTCGCTGCCTGGCCGACGGCACCTCGTGTCACGCTTGGCGACCTTGGTGCCGAGCCTCCGCTGCCCGGTATTGTCGGCGACCTGCAGCAATCGCTTCATGGCTTCGCGCAAAAGGTGATGCGCCCGATCGGCATCGAACTCGACCGACTGACCGCCGAAGAGGTGATCGACGAAGGATCTCGCCTTTGGGAGTTTCGTCGCGGTTTCGCCGAACTGGGTATCGATATGGCGACGCTCGCCTCATTCGGCCCGTCTGAGCTTCCTTATGTCTTTTCGGTATTGTTCGAAGAACTGGGCTGGGGTGACTCGGGCCTTGCCATTTCCGCCGGGGTCGCGATGTTCCCGCACTATATGGCCGCGAAATTCGGCAACGACTTCGTCGCGCGGACCTATCCCGAAAGCCTGATCGGCTGCTGGGGAATTACCGAGCCCGATCGCGGAAGCGATTCGATCGATCCAACGCGAGCGGCGGCCCACGGTCTCGGCAGTCCGAACAAGCCCAATTGCGTCGCCCGGATCGGCGACGGCAAGGTCGTGATCAATGGCCAGAAGTCCGCATGGGTTTCGAACGGCCCGATCGCCGAACTCTGCATCCTTTATTGCGCGGCGGAGACCGGGTCCGGCTTCGATCCGGCGCGCGGCGCCGTGGTCGTCGTACCATTGAACGCGCCGGGCGTGTCGAAGGGCAAGCCGCTGGAAAAGATCGGGCAGCGGCCGTTGCCGCAGGGTGAGATTTTCTTCAACGATGTCACCTTGGACATCGACCATCTGCTCGTCGCGCCCGAAGATTATGTGAAGGGCGTCTACGCCATTCACAGCGAGGCCAACGCGCTGATGGGGTCCGTTTTCGCCGGTTGCGGTCGTGCCGCTTATGAACTGGCGCTCGATTATGCGCACGAACGCAAGCAGGGCGGTGTGCCGATCATCCGGCATCAGGATGTTCAGCGCCGCTTGTTCCATATGGCGCGGCGGGTCGAAATATCGCGGGCGCTGGCGCGGCGAGTGACGGCGTTCAATATGAACAATCCGATCCCTGCGCTGCAGGCCGCGATGTTCTCCAAGACGACATCGACGCAAAATGCATTCGATGTGGCCAGCGACGCCTTGCAGATGTTCGGCGGTAACGGTCTGACGCGCGAATATCCCATCGAGAAGATACTTCGCGATGCGCGAGCGTCGCTGATCGAGGACGGCTGCAACGAAATCATAGCGATAAAGGGGGGCGGAATGCTCGCCGATCTAGACCGGCTGCCCAGTCTCTAGGGGCCTCGCCCCAGACAGGCAGTTCTCTCCTCAAATTATCATGGACGGCCGGGGCAACTCGGACGGCGGAGAAGTAATGTCATGAAGCAGAGTGCGCTGATCGCAGGCGTTGGGATGACTCAATTCGGCAAGCATCTGGACCGGAGCTTGTCCAGCCTGGCCCATGAGGCGATTGCCGCGGCACTGAAGGATTCCGGATTGGAATCGACCGATATTCAGGCGGCCTGGGCGGGCGCTGCCGGCGCGCCGATCATGACTGGGCAGACGCTTGTGGCGGGCCAGGTCATCCTTCGCGCGATGGGCCTCGGCCGTATTCCAGTCATCAATGTCGAAAACGCCTGTGCGACCGCGTCGACGGCGTTTCAGCAGGCGTGCTCGATGGTCAGTTTCGGCGCCTATGACGTAGTTCTGGCGTTCGGCGTCGAGAAGCTGTTTCATCCCGAAAAGGAGCGGACCTTCGCCGTGCTGGGCGGCGCTGTGGATGTCGAGCGTCCGGAGGAACTGCAGGCTTATGTCGCCGAAGGTCAGCCTGAGGAATATCAGGCCCGCAAGCGGTCGCTGTTCATGGATATCTATGCGCGCATGGCTCGCGATTACTCGGCCTCCAGCGGGGCGACCAGCCGCCACTATGCCAAGGTTTCGGCCAAGAACAGCCTGCATGGCAGCCTCAACCCGCTCGCCCAGTTCCAGGATCGGCTGACCGAGGAGGATGTATTGGCGGCGCCGATGATTTCGGCTCCGCTGACCCTGCCGATGTGTTCGCCCATTGGCGATGGGGCGGCAGCGGCGGTGATCGTCTCGCCGCGCTTTGCCAGGGAACGCGGCCTCGATGCGCCGATCCGCGTGATGAGCGCTCGGCTTGCCAGCAGTTTCGATCCGGAACCGGGGGAGCCAGGGATCACCGCCTGGGCGGCGGCGCAGGCTTATGGCGACGCGGGCATCGAACCCCGTGACATCGATCTTGTCGAGCTTCATGATGCGACGACCCCGGCCGAATTGATCTGTTGCGAAGCGCTCGGCCTTTGTGCGGCGGGCGAGGGCCCTGAGCTGCTGGAAAGCGGTGCGACGACGCTGGGCGGACGGGTGCCGGTCAATGTGTCGGGCGGGCTGGTCCGCAAGGGGCATCCGATCAGCGCGACCGGCTTGGCCCAGATATACGAGCTGACGCTGCAACTGCGCGGTCGCGCGGGCAGGCGGCAGGTCGAAGGCGCCCGCATTGGCGTCGCGGAAAATGGCGGTGGCTTTCTGGGCCGTGACGCGGCGGTGGTCGCGATGACGGTGTTGTCGCAATGAGCGTAGTTCGCACCCCCGCTGCGCTCGTCATGGCCGGGATCGACCGCGATCCTGACACCAGGCTGCTGACCTTCGTCGAGATCGCCCCGGACGGCAGCTTTTTGGAGGAGACGCGCAGTTATCGCGATCTGCTCGATAACGGAACCGCCATCGCGGCCGCGCTGGCCGGCGAGCAGATGGCGGCGGGCGACAGCTTCGCGCTGCTGATGCCCAATCATCCCGAATTCGTCGATGCGATGATCGGATCCGAGCTGGCCGGGACGATATTCGTGCCCATCGATCCGCGAACGCGCGGTGACCGGCTTGCCTATATGATGCGTTTCACCGATTGCCGCGGTGTCATTGTCAGCCCCTCCGCCATTTCCGCGGTTGTCGAGGTGGCTGATCAGATGCCCAAGCTGGAATGGGTGTGGGTGATTGGCGATGGCGAGCTACCGGCAATTCCGGGCGTCCGGATCCGTCGCCACCGCGATGCGCTGGCCGAGGGCGGGGCTTCTCCGGCATGGGCGGGCCCCGATCTCGACCGGCCGATGCAGTTTCTTTTCACGTCGGGTACAACCGGCGAGCCCAAGGCGATGCTTGCCCCTTTCGCAAGGTTTGCGACGGTCGCCAGTTACGGCCCGATGATCGGTATGGCGTCGGAGGATCGGCTTTATACCGGCCTGTCTCTTACCCACGCGAACGCGCAGCTTATCACCCTGGGCAATGCGCTGGCGATGGGGTTGCCTTTGGTCATCAGCCGACGCTTCACCAAATCGCGGCTGTGGGACATCCTGGCCCATTATCGATGCACCTATTTCAATTTGCTGGGCGGCATGACGGTCGCGATCTTCGCCGAACCGCCCGGTCCCATGGATCGTGCGCACAATGTACGCACGGTGCTGAGCGCAGGAATGCCCGCTGTCATGTGGACGGCGTTCGAGGAACGCTTTGGCGTGCGTCTGCTGGAAATCTATGCCGCTGCCGAGGGAGGGCTGACGCTGAACTTGCCCGACACCGGACCGATCGGGTCGGTCGGCAAGCCACCGGAATCGTTCATCTGCGCCATATTGGATGCCGACGATCGCGAATTGGCGGCGGGCGAGCGGGGCGAAATTTGCTTCCGTCCGCGCGAGGGGACGATCGCGCCGGTCGTCTATTACCGTAACCCGGAAGCGTCGGCCGCCAAGACGCGCGGGGGATGGTTCCGATCGGGCGACATCGGCTATCTGGATGCGGACGGATGGCTTTTCTTTTCGCACCGCGACGGCTCCGCGATCCGGCGGAACGGGGACTTCATCAATCCGGGCGAGATCGAAACGGAGATCGCCGGAATAGACGGCGTCGCCGACGTATATGTCTATGGCGTCGCGACCGCCGACAACACGCCCGGGGAACGTGAAATCCTTGCTGCGATCGTGCCGGCCGGTCCCGACTTCGACCCTCTTGCGCCTTTTGCCCGCTGCCGGGCCAAGCTTGGTCCGACGGCCGTTCCATCCTTTGTCCAGATCGCGGACGACATTCCCAAGACGGCCTCGGAAAAGCCCATCGACAGACGTCTGATCGAAATGCTCAAAGCGGACGATGCCAGGATATTCGGTCCTTCGGGCCCCACAACAATAAGATTTGAAGGAGAGTGACATGACTGCACCCGTCATCATCTACGGCGCGAGCGGCTACACCGGGAAACTGATTGCGTGGCATCTCGCGGAGGCTGGCATCCCGTTCATTGCCGCCGGGCGCAGTCTGGCGAGACTTGAAGAGCAAATGGCTCTCGTGCCGGAACTGAAGGGGGCGGCTTTCGAATGCCGCGAAGTGGCGCACGATGTTGCGTCGTTGACGGCTCTCTTCGAGGGTGCGCGGGTCGTCTACAATGTCACGGGTCCGTTTTCGGAACTCGGTCGTCCGGTGGTGGAGGCCGCGCTGGCGACGGGTTGCCACTATCTCGACACCACCGGCGAAGCCGACTGGATGCGGACCGCGCGCGATGATTTCGGAACCCAGTTTGCGGCAAAGAAGCTGCTGCTCGCTCCGGCCTCGTCGTACATGTGGGCAGCAGGTAATCTTGCGGCCGAAATCGCGCTGGAGACCCCCGGCATCGACTCGCTCGATATCCTTTATCTGGCCGATTCCGCGACCAGCGTCGCGTCGACCAAATCCTTCCTGCGCATGTGCACGCAGCAGCAATATTATCTGGAGAACGGCAAGCCAGCCCCCTGGCCGATGGCGACCTCCTATCCCGTTATTTCTCCCGACGCGCATCGCATGTATCGCGCCGTCCCCTGGTCGGGCGGCGGCGAGCCGATCTGGTATGAGCATGACGATCGCGTTCGCAATTGCGCAACGATGGTCGCCTTCAAAAATCCGGTGATGTTCGACGCGGTCATCAAGACGCTGGAAGAGTTTGAAGAGAAATACAGCCATCTGCCGGACGACGAACAGGTCCGCATTTGCAATCAGCTCGGCGGCGAAATGACTCAGGTCGAACCGGGGCGGGAAGACCCCGACGTCAACCGTTCGGTCATCTCCTGCATCGGCCGCGGCAACGTGTCGGGCGTGAAGGTCGTGCTGCGTGGCAACTCGCCGTACATCCAGACCGGCCTGCTCGCCGCCGAAGCGTGCCGGCGCATTCTCGCCGGGCAGTTGCTCGCGACCGGATTTCAATCGCCCGCCAAGGCGATCGGAGCCCGACAAATTCTGAATGTCTGGGCCGAGCATGGTTACCACAGCTGGAGCGCCGAACCGAACTGACCGAATTCCCCTCATCAAGGGGCGCAACGACAACGACGACTAAAACAAGGCCGGAGAAATCGAGGCTCGGCGCGACCTGTGTGCCGGGCACCGGGATCCTCTGCGCCATCGAAAGGGAGAAGGAGTATGTCCATGAACCGCAGATTTAGTGCACGCCATGTCACTTTGCTGACGGCAGCATCGGCCCTGGCGTTTATGCCCCGGATAGCGAACGCACAGGACGTGTCTTCGTCCGGCGAGACCACGAGCGGCGGTATCGCCGAGATCGTCGTGACCGCCCAGAAGCGCGCTCAGAATCTCCAGGATGTCCCGGTTGCAGTGTCGGCGCTTGCCGGCGAAGAGCTGCAATCGCGCGGGATCAGCGAGACCTCGGACCTGCAGGGCTTTGTCCCCAGCCTTCAGATCACGACTCCCTATGGCCGCACCCAGCCCAACTTCTCGCTGCGTGGTGTGTCCGTCGCCAACGAATTTTCTGCGTCCACGGCATCGCCCGTCGGTGTCTATGTGGACGAAGTCTACCAAAGCTTCCGCGCGAGCCACGGGCAGCAGCTTTATGATTTGGAACGCGTCGAGGTGCTGCGCGGGCCGCAGGGAACACTCTATGGTCGCAACACCACCGGCGGTGCGATCAGCTTCTTCAGCAACAAGCCCCAGCTCGGTGCCAGCAACGGCACGCTGACCGTCGGTTACGGCAATTATGATACCAAGACGGTCGAAGGCGCGGTCGAGGCGACCCTGGTGCCCGACAAGCTCGGCATCCGCTTCGCCGGGACCTTCGCCAAGGGTGACGGCTGGCAATATAATCCGGTGCAGGACCGCCATGTCGGCACGACCAACAGCATCGGTGGCCGCGTGTCGCTGCGCTGGAAGCCGTCGGACACGGTCGACATCAACCTGAAGGGCTATTTCGCGCGCGACAACCCGCTCGCGCCCAATCCCTATGCGCTCGGCCAACTTGCCGATGGGCGCGACGTGCTTGGCTATTCTCGCTTCGATCCGGCGCAGAACGGTGGCCGCGCGTTGAACCGGAATGAGGTCGCCGCCGACACGGGTGGACGCTATTTCACCTCGTCGAACGGCTTTGCCCTCAATGTCGCGGTCGACCTCAGCGATACCATATCGGTGACCTCGATCACCGGGTACGACACGGGCAAATATCGCAACTCGCCCTTCGACTGCGATGGGTCGCCGAACAGCGTGTGCGCGCTGCGCTACAATTCGGTCAGCAAGAATTTCAACCAGGACCTTCGCTTCAACTACAAGGGCGATCGGCTCAACCTCGTCGCCGGCCTCTATTATGGCGTCGACAAGATCGACACGCGCAACGAGATCGATTTCTTCGGAGTGTTGAAACCGATCCTGCAGGGTGCGGGGGTACCGAACAGCTTCTTCAACGCCCCCGTGTCGGCGCCGCAGGCCGCGGCTTTCGTGCCTGCCTTCGCGGTCAATCCGGCGCTCGATCCGACCAACCCCGCGAACTGCTCGGCCGTGCCGACCGGCAACCCCAACGGCTTTCTCGATGCGCGTTCGCTGATCGCGCTGCTGACCGATATCCAGGTCAACAATTCGGGCGGCGGCGGTTTTGGCGGAGCGATTTCGGCCGCGTGCCGCGCGGCGGGCGCGCCGCCCTTCGGACCGATCAGCGGCGAACAGAAATACACGATCAAGCGTCCCTCAGCGGCGATCTATTTCGATGGCAGCTACGATATCACCGACGCGCTGACGCTTAGCGTGGGGCTTCGCTACACGATGGACAAGGTCAAATATCTGAACGGCCGGACCGTGCTTTACGATCTGGGCGGAACGATCCGCGCCAGCACCATCCCCTACACCTTCCCCTACGATCCGAACGCTCCCGCGCTGGAGCAGAAGGAGAAGGCGAACCGCCTGACCGGCCGCGTCAACCTGAGCTACGACTTCGCCGATGATATGATGGCGTATCTCAACTATAGCCGCGGTTATCGCAGCGGCAGCTTCAACGGCCTCGCCTATCAGGGCACCAATCAGGTCTATTATATCCATCCCGAGCAGATCAATGCGTACGAAGGCGGGCTCAAGATGCGCTTCTTCGACCGGCGCGTGCAGCTAAACCTCGCTGGCTTCTATTACGACTACAAGAACCATCAGGTGACGCAGGTCATCGGCGCGACGACCTTCACCCGTAGCGCCAACGGCCGCCTTTACGGGGGCGAGGCCGAACTCACGGTGCAGGCGGCGGACAATCTGCGGTTCGATGCGTCGATGAGCCTGCTGCGCAGCAAATATAAAGGCAATGTGATCGATCCGTCGGATCCGTCGAGCCCGACGCGCAACGTCAATGGCAACCCCTTCCCGAATGCGCCGCGAACGACATTCTCGGCCGGGTTCGACTGGGACGTCTTCGACAGCGGCGACAACAAGCTGACGCTGCGCGGCGATGCTGCCTACACCGGAAAATATTATTTCGACCCCTTCGGCGACTATGGCCAGAGCCCGTGCGATCGCCCCGGCGCGCCCGGCAACGTCCGCCCCGCCGGTCCGGCAATCACCTGCGGCAACCCCGGCTACTGGTTGATGAACAGCCGCCTCACTTTCGAGCATGGCAATTATGCGGCCAGTCTGTGGGTCAAGAATCTGACCAACAAATATTACTACAGCTACGGGCTCAACATCGACATCTTTGGGCTCGACTATCTGAACCGCGGCACGCCGCGCACCTATGGCGTCGAACTGACGGCGAAATTCTGATCGCCCTGGTGTTGCGCAAATCGGAGGTAAGAGGATGAAGGGACTGGCTGACAAGGTTGTCGTGGTAACGGGGGCGGCGCGCGGGATAGGGCGCGCCACCGTCGCCGCCTTTGCGCGTGGGGGGAGTGCGGTTGTTGCGACCGATTTGTTGTCCGACGAACTGTCCGAACTCGTCGCCGAGTTGCGGGCGGAAGGCGGCAAGGTGGAGGGCGTTTATCAGGACGTTACCGACGCCGCCGCCTGGCCCCGGCTGCTGGCAGACGTCGTCGCGCGCCATGGCCGCCTCGACGTCCTGGTGAACAACGCGGGCATCGCGATCATCGGCAATATCGAGGAACAGACGCTGGAGGACTGGCGGCTGACGTCGAAGGTCAATGTCGAGAGCGTGTTCCTGGGCACGCAGGCCGCGATCGCGGTGATGCGGCAAAATGGCGGCGCGATCGTCAATGTCGCGTCGATCGCGGGCAATGTCGGCGAGCCGAACCTGGCGGCGTATAATGCGTCGAAGGGGGCGGTGAAGCTGTTGACGATCAACGCCGCCCTGCATTGCGCGCGCCACGGCTATCCGATCCGGGTGAATTCGATCCACCCCGGCTATACGGATACCCCGCTGGTCAGCAACGCGATCGGCACCATGCCCGAGGAAGAGGGCGGCAAGTTCACCGCGGAGATATTGTCGCACATCCCGGTCGGACGCCTCGCCCTTCCGGAAGAGATTGCGGAACCCATCCTGTTCCTCGCCAGCGATTCAGCGAGCTATATGACCGGCAGCGCGCTGATCGTCGACGGCGGATATACCGCCGCCTGAACCAGGCTCTCCCCTTCGTTCAACCAGCCAATCAACCAAAGGAAATTCCCCTTGTTCAACGCCATCCTGATCGACCGCGAGGCGGACCGAAATATCGCGCGGCTGCGCGAGGTCGACGATGCGGCGCTGCCCGCCGGCGATGTCACCATCAGGGTCGAATATTCGACGATGAACTATAAGGACGGGCTGTTGATCGCGAGCGATCTGCCGCTGATCGCGAGCTTTCCGATGGTGCCCGGCATCGATATCGCCGGCGTCGTCGAGCAGAGCGACGATCCGCGGTGGCAGGCCGGCGACCGCGTCGTCCTCAACGGCTATGGACTGGGCGAGCGGCATTGGGGCGGCCTTGCCCAGCGCGCGCGGGTCGATGGCGACTGGCTCGTGCGCCTGCCCGACGCCTTCACGACGCGGCAGGCGGCCGCGATCGGGACGGCGGGATATACCGCGATGCTGTGCGTGCTGCGGCTGGAGGCGCACGGCGTCCGCCCCGGCGACGGCGATATTCTGGTGACGGGCGCCAGCGGCGGCGTCGGCAGCGTCGCCATCTCGCTGCTCGGCAAACTGGGCTATCGCGTCGTCGCATCGACCGGGCGGCCGCACGAGGCGGATTATCTGAAAGCCCTGGGCGCCGCCGAACTGATCGACCGCGCGACGCTGTCCGAAGCGGGGCCGCCGATGCAGGCCGAACGCTGGGCGGCCGCCATCGACACGGCGGGAAGCCACACGCTGGTCAACGTCGTCGCCGGCATCCGCTATGGCGGCATCGTCGCCGCGACCGGACTGGCGCAGGGCATCGACTTGCCCGCCACGCTGTACCCTTTCATTCTTCGCAACATCACCCTGTCGGGCGTCGACAGCGTGATGCAGCCGATCGCGGTCCGCGAAGAAGCCTGGTCGCGCCTCGCCGCCGACCTTGATGTCGCAAAGCTGGAAGCGATGGTCGAAGAGATCGGCATGGGCGACGTGATCGAACGCGCCCCCCGGCTCCTGGCCGGACAAATTCGCGGCCGCACCGTGGTCGACGTCAACCGGACCTAGGCGCCGGGGGAGGGGACGCCTTCCCGAAAGCCGGTCGGACGGGCGCGCCTACTGACCCGCACGACCCCACGATGTTGGCGATCGTCAGGGAGTCTCGTCGAGCAAATCTTCGAGTTCGCGGCGCGCCTTTATCCGGTCTATTCGCGATTTGGTCGCGGAGAGACGTGCTTCGTCGATGGATGTCGCCGCCTCCGCGCCCGCGTTCATCACGCCCGCGAGGTCGCCGCTGATGCTGCCGCGTTCGTAGCTTAACATCAGCGGCTCACCGAAACCGCCAAACTCGGCCGACACTGCGCGGCTGCCAAAAATGCCGCCGCCGCCGGTCGGAAGCGAATAGAGGCGAGAGAGCTGGGGAAGCTTCACGCTCTGGCTCGCCGCCACATCCTTGCCTTCGATCCAATTGTCATCGGGATCGGCGCAAGGCGCCGAAGCGCATGGCTGATCCAGCGCGATCAGCTTGACCGACGCTGGCACGGGGCGCCTGTAATAGAGGTCGCGCGATCTTATTGCGTCCGCATTTGCATCGATCGCGGTGCAGAGGGTCTGCCCGGCCGCGTTGCCGCAACCCAGCCAATTTTGCATCCGTGCGTCGGGCGTGATCTGAAGCTGATAGCCATATTGACCGACGAGAAAGGGCGTGCGGTTTTGTGCCGTCAGATAGGATGCGATCGCCTGTTCAAGCGAGGGTTTGGCGGGGACCGGAAACAGGGGCGAGACCCTGTCTTCCACGGGGGCGACCTCAAACCATTCGGCGAATGTCGTCGGGTCCGATTTGGTGACGAGATTGGTCGCAGCGCCGTTCAAGGTCGACGGGCTCAACACGAGCTCCACCGGCAATGTCAGTTGATCGGCGAGTGCGAGCGCTTCCTTTTTCCGTTGCGCGAGCAGGGCGTCGGACGATGGCGAATTGAGCCCTTGAGCGATAAGCGTTTCGAGGTCTGCGATATCGGCGTCGACCGCCGCAAGCTTCGCCACCAGCTTTTGCACATCGGCTTTGCAGGTCAGGCGGTACGCCACAATTTTCCGGACCTTGCCGTCGCCCTTGAACGGGGCGGTATAGTCCTTCATTCCGTCAGGCCGCGCTGCGCCAGGAAGCGCGGGCGCTCCGAGCCCGTAAGCGGTCGCCGCAACCTTGATGAGCGATGCCAGAAACGGACCGCCTTGGCCCTCCGACGCGCCATTGAAACTCTTGAGCGTCCCGTCTTCGGCGAGAGTGATCTTCGTCTTGCGATCGACAAGAAAGCCGCCTGTCCCGTCAAGGACCACCTGCCTGTCGGCAGAGGCTTTCGGCACGATCTGCAGATCATAGGCGATTTCGAGTCCCGCGGATGGCGAGGCGTCCGCCCCATCCGCCGCGGGGCAGCTTACAAGCGTCTGCGACACCGAAGACGCGACCTTGACCTTGGGAAGGAAATAAATGAGCTCAGCGGTTGTTCGAGCATGTGCTGAAGGCGCGGCAAATAATCCCAACGCAAATAGCGCTCCGAAGCCTCGGATCATCATGGCTGGATACTCCCCCCATAGAGCTATTCTGGTATTCTATAGTGAGAACTGCGCACCTGGTGTGATCTGTTCGGTCCATTTTGGGGCTTTCTAGAGAGCCGGTCGGTCCGCAAGTTGCGCTATGCAGCGTTGCTCTCTCCCGATTCGAACCCGCCGTTAGCCTGCGACGTCCCGTGTCTGCGGCTCTCGCCGAGAAGGAGATGACCGCATGAACAGATCAGTTGATCGAGGCAGGGCCGTCTTTACGCCGCCACCGGCAATGGTCGAGACCGGAGATATGGCGACGGTGCGCGCCTTGCTTCGTCCAGCCGAGCAAGGCGCGGCGGAGCGTGTCGAGACGATGGTTCACCTTATTCGCCCAGGTGTGCGTTGCGCGACGGAGAACAGAGCGCGGCACGTTTCGCACGGCGATAACCTGTTCGAGATCGTTGTCGGCACTGAGGGCTTCATCCCCCTATGGGCCGACGGCGTGACGCTCCGGTGGAGATTCCAGGAAGCGTCGTTTCAACTCTACGCCGATCCCGTGGGCTTGAAGGCCGCTGTCCAAACCTTTTTTGCCAAGGCGATCCTGGCATGGGGTGATGCCGCCCCAATCAAATTCGTGTATCAGCCCGACGGGTGGGATTTCGAAATCGTCATGCGTAACGTCGACGATTGTGACCCGGCGGGCTGCGTGTTGGCGAGCGCATTCTTCCCCGATGCCGGCCAGCATCAGCTCGTCCTTTACCCGAAACTGTTCGACCAGGATGAAGCAGAGGTTGTCGAAACGCTGATCCACGAAACCGGGCATATCTTCGGACTTCGCCATTTCTTCGCGCTCGAACGCGAAACCGCCTGGCCCGCCGAGGTGTATGGCGAACATGAAGCCTTTTCGATCATGAACTACGGCGACGCGAGCAAGCTGACCGACGCCGATAAGAGGGATTTGGCGACGCTCTATCGCGAGGCACGCGCGGGGCGATTGAAAAAGATCAACGCTACGCCGATCCGGCTTGTAAAGCCGTTCCACATCAGTGGCCACAGTTGACCGGATGAGGCGGCGGTTCAGTCGGCGCTGCCCGCTCTATCGATCAGGGCATTGGAAGCCCGATCGCATCCCATGAAAAAGCCGCCGGAGCCATGGTCCGGCGGCTTTTTGCGTGCGGAGGTGGGGGTCAGGCGGCCGGGGGGACGCCCTTGAAGCTGTCGGTTCCGGCCCAGCCGCGCTCGGATACGTCGACCATCACATTTTCGGGGCCGGCCATCTTGTACTCGGCATTGTCCTTTGCGGGATTCTTGCCCAGGCCCTGCGCCAGGTTGACGTCGTGGCGGGGGGCGTAGCCTGAATTTTCGAACCGTTCGACGACGTCGTTGATGTCGTCGCACTGGAAGCCGATGTGGTGGAGGCCGGTATAGCCCTCGGGAAATTCCATTCCCGCGGCGGGCCGGTTCTTGAAGCAGAGCAGGGCGATATTGATGTGGCCGTCGGTCACATAATAGCCGCGCGCGTTGCGGCTATCGATCTTGCCGGCGACGGTCCAGCCGAGGACGTCGGTGAAGAAGCCGACCGAATTGTCCGGGTCGGCGGAAGCGATCGCGACGTGGCGCAGGCGGGTGGTCATGATTGGGCCTTTCTGGTTGCGGGAAATCAGGTGCCGATGCGGATCGGGCTGACCAGGTCGTTCAGCGCCGCGACGATGCTCTGCGCGGTGATCCGGCCGGTTCCGGGATTTTCGATCGTCGGAATATTCTCGATCGCCAGCTCGAAGCGGGCGCTGTCGGAATCGACGACGATGCGATGCGTGTTGCGTTCGAGCGCGGGGTCGGCCCAGATCTCGAGCCGCGTTCGCGCCGGACCGACGCCCGCCATCCCGAGCGCGGCGGCGACATTGACGTTGGCCGGAAAGGCGATGGCGCCTTCGAGCGCGCTGCCTTCGAATATCTTCAGCGGTTCCGCGAGATTCGTGAGGTCGATGTTGTTGCGCACGACATGCTCGGCCTTGACCAGCGACTTGACCGGCTTGCGCGTCACCATCGTCACCGAATGGATCGTCCCGACCGCCGCCGCGCGCACGGCGTCGAGGCCGAGCAGGGCGCCCGTCGCCAGGACGATGCGCCCGCCATGGTCGCGCGCGATGTCGACGGCCTCGGGCCATTGCATCAGCGCCGCGCCGCTGACGGTCACCAGCGTCTTGCCCGCGCGCAGCGTCGCGGTTGCGATCTCGCGAAAAGCCGCGGTCGGCGCGCTGTCGACGATGATGTCGGACAGGGCGACGAGCTCGGCGGTATCGACGATCGGAACGGGCCTTTGCAGCCCGGCCATCGCCCCCTCCGCCCGCGTGCGGTCGCCGGCCGATACGGCGGCGAGCGTCAGCGGCAGGTCGCTTGCTTCGATATGGCGCGCGACGACGCGGCCGATGGTGCCGAACCCGGCAATGCCCACTTGTGTCATGCCTGACGCGCTACGGCGTCCGACATATATAAGATAATATCCTTTGGCCGGTCTTCTATCTTGAAAAGCATATAGGGGCGGCGTTGGGCGTACTATATATATTTGAATATAGATAAGCCGGTTTTCTATCTTTGACGAGCTATGCGTCGCGGCACACAAGTCGGGCTGACCTTTGCTGACCTTTTGGGGGAAGTCGATGCCGGATGGGCTGAACGGAGATATGCTGACGCTCGCGGCGATGATGCTGGTGACGGGCGCGGTCGGCGGCGTGATCGCCGGCATGCTCGGCGTCGGCGGCGGCATCGTGATCGTTCCGGTGCTCGACCTCGTCCTCGCGACGCTGGGCGTCGATGCCGATGTGCGAATGCACGTCACCGTCGCCACCTCGCTCGCGACGATCATTCCCACCGCCATCTCCTCCTCGCGGGCGCATGAAGCGAAGGGCGCCGTCGATCATGCGCAGCTGAGGCGCTGGGGCATCGCGATCTTCCTGGGCGCGATCGCGGGAGTCGTGCTTGCCAGCCGCGTGTCGGGCGACGTGCTTTCGGCGGTCTTCGGGATCGTCGCGCTGCTCGTCGCGATCAAGATGCTCCTGCCGCTCGAGGGGCGGCACATCGCCGACGCGATCCCCGGCGGCGCGGCGGGGCAGCTCATTCCGTTCGCGATCGGCGGCGTCTCCAGCATGATGGGGATCGGCGGCGGCACGCTCAGCGTTCCCGTGATGACGCTTTTCAACGTTCCGATCCACCGCGCGGTCGGGACGGCGGCGCTGTTCGGCCTGTTGATCAGCGCGCCCGCCACCGTCGCCTTCGTCATCACCGGCTGGAATGTCGAGGACCTGCCGCCCGGCAGCCTGGGTTATGTCAACCTGATCGGCTTCGCGATCATCGCGCCGGTTTCCTATCTGACGGCGCCGTGGGGCGCGCGGATCGCGCATGCGCTGTCGAAGCGGAAGCTGAGCCTGATTTTCGGCCTGTTCCTGACCGTCGTGTCGGTACGGATGCTGCTGCGGGCCTTTGGGTGAGATGCGATGGCCGACGTCCTCAAAAACGCCCCCTATAAGAAATTCGGCTCGCTCTATGCGCAACGCATATTGGATCGCCGCGCGGCGCTCGCGCAGATCGGAGGCGCCTTGGCGCTCGGCTGCGCAACCCCGGTGCACGCCCGTCCCACACGAAGGAAAGAACGACGCATGACCCGCTTTGCCCTTGCCACCCGCGCCGCAGCCGAGGGCTTGCGCCCGACGATCCAGGTCGGCGACGCCTTTCACGACCTGCACGATGCCGCAGCCGCGCATGGCTTTTCCGCGATAGCCGGCGACGTCACCGCGATCATTCGCGACTGGGACGCACGGCGCGAGGGGCTGTTCGCGCTGGCCGCCGCGCTTGACGGCGCTTCGGGTGCGATCGCGGCGCCCCGGCTTGGCGCTCCGTTCGAACCGCGCCGGATTTTCGCCGCCGCGTCGAACTTCATCGAACATGCCGAAGAGATGAAGACCAAGCTGGCCGCGAAGGCGGAGAGCGAACCCTATATCTTCCTCAAGACGATCGAGAGCGTCGTCGGGCCGAATGCCACGGTCGTGGTGCCGCCGCAGGTGTCGCGCCCCGACTGGGAGGTCGAACTGGGCGTCGTGCTCGGCCGGTCGGGCAAGAATGTCGCGGTCGATGCGGCGCACGATCTGATCGCCGGCTATACGATCGTCAACGATGTGTCGGCGCGCGACCGCACGCGGCGGACCGACTTTCCCTTCTCGCACGACTGGTTCCGCGGCAAGAGCTTCGACAGCTTCACGCCGCTGGGTCCCGTGTTCGTGCCGCGCGATTGCCTGGGCGATCCGCACGACATCCGCCTTGGCCTCAAGGTCAATGGCGAGGCGATGCAGGACGGCAACACCGCCGAGATGATCTTCAACATCTATGAGCAGATCGCCTATCTTTCGACGGTGCTGGAACTGCGGCCCGGCGACCTGATCGCATCGGGCACGCCCGCCGGGGTCGGCATGGGGCGCGGCGTCTTCCTGAAGGACGGCGACGTCATGGACGCGTGGGTCGAGGGGATCGGCGAGCTTCGCAATCCCGTTTCGGCGCCGCACCTGCCGCGCGCATGACGCCGGGAGTCGCCTTTTCGCGCCGGGCGCTCGCGCTGCCGCTGCTGGTCGTCGCGGCGATCGCGGCGCTGACGCTGTGGAGCGCGTTCGGCGGGAACTCGCCGCGCGCCGCGCAGGCCGAGGGCGCGCGCACCGTGCGCTTCAACATGGCGTGGCTGCCGCAGGGCAGCATGGCGGGCATCTTCGTCGCGATCGACAAGGGCTATTTCGCCGACGCGGGGCTGAACGTCGAGCCGGTGCGCGGCTTTGGCGGGATGCGCACGGCGAACGAGCTCGACCAGGGGATGTTCGAGTTCGCCTATATCGACCCGCTGTCGGTCGCGCTCAACCGGTCGAAGGGCGGCAAGGTGCGGATGGTCGGCGGCATCAACATGCGGCTTCCGGCCGGTGCCTGCTTCGTCAAGGAACGGCACAGGATCGAAAAGCCCGCCGACCTGGCCGGCCTGCGCTTCGGCGCCGGGCAAAGCTCGATGATTCAGGCGCTTCTTCCGGCGTGGCTCAAGGGCAATGGCGTCGATCCGGCGCGCGTCGAACAGATTCAGCTCGACCCCGCGATCGTCGTTTCGTCGCTGGTCGAGGGGCGGATCGACGCCGCCGAATGCTGGCTCGGCAATTCGCTCGCGCTGTTCGACAAGGCGGCGAAGGCGAAGGGCGTGACGATCGGGCGCATCGGCTATGCCGATTTCGGGCTCGACGTTTACGGCAGCGGTTTTGCGACGCAGGACGCGTTGATCGAAAAGCAGCCCGATCTGGTGCGCGCTTTCCTGAAGGCGGCGTATCGCGGTTATGCCGACGCGGCGCGCGATCCGAAGGCGGCGCTGGCGATCATCCGCAAATCCTATCCGCTGCTCGACGAGGCGGTGACCGAACGGCAGATCCGCGAAACCGCCGCGCTGATGGCGGCAGAGGGCGGGTCGCATCGGCTGACGCCCGAAAAGGTCGAGCGCACCGTCACCTATCTGCAGGCGAGCGGCCAGCTTCAGGGTTTCGACCAGGCGCCGCAGCTCTTCACCAACGCCTTTCTTCCGATGGGGGCTCAGCCATGACCGATCCCGCTTCCTACCGCCCGCGCCCGACGCGGCTGGGCCACCTCGTGCTCAAGGTGCGCGACATCGACCGCAGTCTCGCTTTCTATACCGAGGTGATTGGGCTCGAGGTGTCCGACTGGATCGACCACACCATGGTCTTCCTGCGTGCAGGGCAGGATCATCACGACCTTGCGCTGCTTCAGCTTCCGCCCGGGCATACGGGCATTCCGGACGGCCATTTCCCGTCGGTCGAGCATTTCTCCTATCGCCTCGAAACGATCGAGGAGATGGAAAAGGTCGCGGCGATGCTCGACGCGCGCGGCATCACGATCGACCGCGGCATCGGCAAGCATGGGCCCGGTGCGAACAGCTTCCTCGTCTTCCGCGATCCCGACGGCAACAATGTCGAATTCTACACCGACATGACCCAGATCACCGCCGACGATCCCTATGAGCCGTCGGTGTGGGACGGAAAGGACCTGGAAACCTTCGATCGCTGGCATCTTGAGCGCTTTCTGGTTCCGCCGCCCGCGCGCATCCAGGCGCTGTTGCCGAAGGAGGAAGGCGCGTGAGCAAATTGCTCAATCGCGACGCCGCGATCAGCGCGGGCTTCTTTCTGCTGATTGGCCTCGCCTGGGAATATGGCGTCCGCTGGTCGGGCGTCCAATCCTATCTGCTGCCGCCGCCGAGCGCGATCCTGGCCGAGCTGTGGCAGTCGCGTGGACCGATCCTGTCGCAGAGCCTCGTCACGCTGACCGAAGTCTTCTGGGGCTTTCTGATCGCGGTCGCGCTCGGCGTGCCGATCGCGGCGTTCATCTATTTCTCGCGTACGGCAAAGCACACCGTTTACCCGCTTTTCGTGGCGCTTCAGAGCATTCCGAAGATTGGGCTCGCACCGCTGATCGTCGTCTGGTGCGGCTATGGCCTCGCGTCGAAGCTGATCATGGCGTTCCTCTTCGCCTTTTTCCCGATCATCATCGCGACGCTGGGCGGGCTGGCGAGCACGCCGGCACATCTTGAGGAACATTTCCGCGCGCTCCGCGCCAGCCCGATGCAGAGTTTCTGGCGGCTGCGCGTGCCTGCCGCGCTGCCCAGCTTTCTCGATGGCTGCAAGGTCGCGATGCCGCTGGCGGTGATCGGCGCGGTCGTGGGCGAGTTCGTCGGGTCGAATGACGGGCTGGGCAACCTGATCCTGACCGCGTCGGGTTCGGGCCACACGACGCTGACCTTTGCGGCGCTGATCGCGGTGACGATCCTGTCGCTCCTTCTCTTCTACGGCGTGGCCTATTGGGAACGCTTCATCTGGTGGCGCGCAGCATGAAATCGGTGATCTCTCTTTCCGGCACGGGCAAGCTGTTCGGCGGCCGCCAGGTGCTGCAGGATGTCAGCGCAGAGATCGGCGCGGCCGAATTCGTCTCGATCCTCGGTCCTTCGGGCTGCGGCAAGAGCACGCTGCTTCGCCTGATTGCCGGTCTCGTGGCCTTCGAACAGGGCAGCATCAGCTTCGGCGGGGTCGAGGTGACGGCGCCGTCGCCGGAGATGGGTTTCGTCTTCCAGACCTCGAACCTGCTGCCGTGGCTGAACGTCCGCGACAATCTGTTGCTCGGGGTCGACCTCGACCCGCAGGCGCAGCGTCCCGATGAAGCGACGCTGGCGGCGCTCGTCGAAACGCTGGGTCTCACGGGTTTCGAGGCGAGCTATCCGGCGGAACTGTCGGGCGGGATGCGTCACCGTGTCGCGATCGGCCAGGCGCTCGCGCGCGGGCCGCAGGTGTTGCTGATGGACGAACCGTTCGGCGCGCTCGATGCGTTGACGCGCGACCGGCTCAACATGGAACTGCTCCGGATATGGCAGCGCGACCGCAAGACGGTGTTGCTCGTCACGCACAGCATATCGGAGGCGGTGCTCCTCTCCGACCGCGTGCTGGTGATGTCCGAACGGCCGGGGACGATCGTCGAGGATGTCCGTATCGACCTGCCGCGTCCGCGCGATCCCAGCACGACGCGCGAGGATCCGGCGTTCGGCGACTATGTCGTGCGGCTCAGCAAATTGATGGGAGTATCGTGATGAACAGCGGTGTGCTGGCGACCGCGGGCGCCGAAATCTATTGGCAGACGCATGGCGAAGGGCCCGCCGTCGTGCTCGCGCACGGCATCGGCGGCAATCATGCGATCTGGTATCGGCAGATCGACGCGCTCGCACGGTCGAACCGCGTCATCACCTTCGACCATCGCGGCTTCGGCCTGTCGCGCGATCTTGACGGGCGCGGGCGCGATGCCTTCGTCGACGACCTCGCGGCATTGCTCGATCATCTCGGCGAAACCAGGGTCGCGCTGGTCGGCCAGTCGATGGGGGCGGGCACCTGTATCGGTTTCGCGCACCGTGCGCCCGATCGCGTCGCGGCGCTGGCGATCTGCGACAGCCTGCACGGCATAGCCGAAAACGCCGCGGTGAAGGCGATCATGGATACCGCGCGGCAGAGCGCGGGAGCGCTGTCGCAGATCGAACGCGTCCTAGGCGCAGGCGCGCCGCGCGACGTTGCGACGCTTTACAGCCAGATCGCGAGTTTCAACGCGGTCGACCGCCACAGCCTGTCGGGACGTTTCGAGGCGCGTCCGGCCGCCGAGCTTGGCGGCAGGGGGTTTCCGATCCTCTTCCTCTGTGGTGTCGACGACGTGATTTTCCCGATCGAGGCGGTCCGACTGGTGCAGTCGGAGGTTGCCGGTTCCTTCCTGGTCGAGGTGAACGATGCGGGCCATTCGGCCTTTCTCGAGGCGCCGGTCCAGTTCAACGACACGATCCTGTCGCTGCTCCAGATGGCTGGCCATGTCGGCAAGGCGGGCGCGGCGCACAGCAACGCCGCCGGCTATGTGCCGGTGGGGGGCGCCGCATGACGAGCACGGCCTATCCGTTCGCCGATCGGCCGGTGCTGAACTATGTGGATGGCGCCTTCGTCGAGGGCGAACGTTGGTTCGACAATGTGAATCCCGTCGACTGCCGCGTCGCGGGCCGAGTGTCGCAAGCGAGCCGCGATCTGGTCGATCGCGCCGTCGCGGCGGGGCGTGCGGCGCTGAAGGGGCCGTGGGGCAAGATGTCGCAGGCCGAGCGGTGCAAGCTGCTCGTCCGTATCGCCGAGGGGATCGAGGCGCGTTTCGACGAGTTCGCGGCGGCCGAAATCGCCGACACGGGCAAGTCGCTGCAGCAGGCGCGCATGATCGACATCCCGCGCGGTGCCGCCAACTTCCGCGCCTTTGCCGCGATCGCCGAGGCACGTGCGATGCCCAGCTTTCGTACTGACCTTGCCGACGGGCGTAGCGCGATCAACTACGCGATCGCGCGTCCGCTCGGCGTCGTCGCCATCGTCTCACCCTGGAACCTGCCGTTGCTGCTGATGACGTGGAAGGTCGCGCCCGCGCTCGCCTGCGGCAATGTCGTGGTGGTGAAGCCCAGCGAGGAAACGCCCTCGACTGCAACCCTGCTGGCCGAGGTGATGGATGAAGCGGGGGTGCCCCCTGGGGTCTTCAACCTTGTTCACGGCTTCGGCGCGGATTCGACAGGCGAATGGCTGACGGCGAACCCCGACATCGATGCGATTACCTTTACCGGGGAGTCGGCGACGGGCGGCGCGATCATGCGCGTGGCGGCGGCGGGGGTTAAGCCCGTTTCGTTCGAGCTGGGCGGAAAGAATGCGGCGCTGGTCTTTGCCGACTGCGATTTCGACGAAGCGGTCGCCGGAACCGTGCGGTCGGTGTTCTCCAATTGCGGGCAAGTATGCCTTTGCACCGAGCGCATCTATGTCGAGCGGCCGATTTTCGACCGCTTCGTGGAGGCGCTGGCCGAGCGAGCCCGGGCGCTATCGGTTGGGGATCCGTGGTCGGGGGCCGACATGGGGCCGCTGATCTCGCACGGCCACCGCGACAAGGTGCTGTCATATTATGCGCTCGCGCGGGAGGAAGGCGCGACGATCGTCACCGGCGGCGGCGTGCCTGACCTTGATGGCGCGCTGGCGGGCGGGGCGTTCGTGCAGCCGACGATCCTGACCGGTCTCGGGCAGGATGCCCGCTGCGTGCGCGAGGAAATCTTCGGTCCCGTCTGTCATATCGCCCCCTTCGATGACGAAGAAGAAGCGATCGAACTCGCCAACGACACCGACTATGGTCTTGCCGCCGCGATCTGGACGCGCGACGTCGGCCGGGCGCACCGCGT
The DNA here is from genome assembly GCA_017309275.1 of Sphingomonadales bacterium. Lineage (GTDB taxonomy): Bacteria > Pseudomonadota > Alphaproteobacteria > Sphingomonadales > Sphingomonadaceae > Sphingopyxis. The sequence continues at coordinate 110,283 of JAFKLT010000034.1, forward strand.
CGCGGCGCAGATGGAAACGGGTATCGTCTGGGTCAACGAATGGTTCCTGCGCGATCTTCGTACCCCGTTCGGCGGCATGAAGCTGTCGGGTATCGGCCGCGAGGGCGGCGAACATTCGCTGGGCTTCTATTCGGAGCCGACCAATATCTGCGTGAAGCTTTAAGAGGGAATTATGGCAGACATCGCCGCTATCGCCGCAAAGCTCGACGAAGCCGCACTGGGCGCCCGCGCGATCCCGCAAATCACGGGGCAGGAGGGTGAGCTGTCGCTGGCCGAGGCCTATGACATCCAGCGCGCGGCGATCGACCATCGCATCGCGCGCGGCGCGGCGCTCGTCGGTGTGAAGATGGGTTTCACCAGCGAGGCCAAGATGGTGCAAATGGGGCTGAAGGACCAGATTTGGGGCCGCCTGACCTCTGACATGGTGGTGCCCAACGGCGGCGCGATCGACCGCGCGCGTTTCATCCACCCGCGCGTCGAGCCCGAGGTCGCGGTGCGCCTGAAGGCGCCGCTTTCCGGTGAGGTGACGCGAGAGGAAGCGTTCGCGGCGGTCGATGCCGTCGCTGCGGCGCTCGAGATCATCGACAGCCGCTACCTGAATTTTCGTTTCGCGCTTGGCGATGTGATCGCCGACAACGCCTCGTCCTCGGCGTTCGTCACCGGCCCGTGGCTCGCCGCCGACACCGACATTTCGGACGTCGCGATGACGATGCGCGTCGATGACGGCATCGCCGAAACGGGGACGAGCGCGGCGATCCTCGGCGATCCGATCCGTTCGCTGGTGGCGGCCGCCCGGCTTGCAGGTTCGGCGGGGCTGGTGCTTCAACCCGGCTGGACGATCATGCTCGGCGGTGCGACCGCTGCTGCAGCTATCGGGGCCGCCCGTACGGTATCGCTGGACGCCGGCCATCTCGGCCGCGTGGGCTTCACGATCGAGGGAGGTGCGGCATGAGCGATGCCAATGATGCAGTCGGCCGCGTGATCCCGGGCAAGGCGCGCCCGCGCGGTCGCTTTCCGCACTATCGCCGCGCCGGCGATTTCGTTTTCGTCTCGGGTACCAGTTCGCGGCGCGCCGACAACAGCTTTGCCGGGGCCTCGGCCGACGAGTTCGGTACCGTCTCCCTCGACATTGCCGACCAGACGCGGGCCGTGATCGAGAATATCGGCGCGATACTCGCCGACGCCGGGGGCTCGCTTGCCGACGTGGTCGACGTCACCAGCTTCCTCGTGAACATGAATGATTTTGGCGGCTACAACACAGTCTATGCCGAATATTTCGACGAAACGGGGCCGGCGCGGACGACCGTCGCGGTGCACCAGCTTCCCCATCCGCACCTGCTGATCGAGATCAAGGCGACCGCGTTCATTCCGCGCGCCCCGAAAGGATGATGTCATGCTGACCTATGGACTGCCCTTCAATTTCCGCGAGTGGATCGAGGCGCATCGCGACGTCCTGAAACCCCCCGTCGGCAATACGCAGATATGGGAGGACGCGGATTTCATCGTCACGGTGGTCGGCGGCCCCAATCAGCGCACCGACTATCACGTCGACCCGCTGGAGGAGTTTTTCTACCAGATCGAAGGCGACATGAATCTTCGTTTGTGGAC
>JAFKLT010000035.1 GCA_017309275.1 Sphingomonadales bacterium
AGGCATCAACACCGTGAACCTGAAACACCGACTTCGCGATATCCAACCCGACCGTTGCGATCTTCTCCATCGTAGCTCTCCTTCCAGCTCATCCCGCAGATCATACCGCAGGAGGTTGGAGAGCCGTCCACGTCATCAATTGCGGACATCGGTTTTGTATGTATCCTCCACTATATGTTTGGGGGAGCGACCGATGATCGGCAGGCGAAAGGCAATCGCAGCGGTGGCGTACGCCACGTTTATGCCGGGAACGGCACTGTCTTGTCAGATATCATCGCCTCGCCCCGACCCTGTATTTGATAGGCAGGCGCAAGAAAAACGTTTGAGACTAGTCGAAAGTTTTTTTGAGAAGATCGGTCAAGCGGGGTCGTTCGAAGAAATCGAGCGCTCGACCGAGAGCATGCGACGGGCCAGTTTTCGGTGGCCCGCTCCGCAACCGTTCCAACTGCTGGAAGCCACGCCAGTGGGCGATCTGGTTATCGCGCGCGCGCGAGGAATTGAAGCGACGCCCGAGAATGAGTGCAATCCGTTCGTCACGGTCCACGCTTACTACTCGTTCCACTTCGACCAAGACCAGATCGCTCTGATGAATACGATTAGCTATGGCGCTCTCTGGCCCGCCCCAGAGCTACCGGAGGCTATTTCGCTGGAACGAGGCTAAGTCGCTCTTGAGCAGCCGCCTCTAGCATCCGCTTGCCACCCCAAAGCCGCCAGATCGTCTGCATCCAGCCGCGCGCCCCTTCGTGATCCCCGGCGAAGGCCGGGGTCCAGGGCGTAACCACGCAGCGCCGGCTTCCTAACGCCCTGGACCCCGGCCTTCGCCGGGGATCACAGGGGGGCGTTGGCGCCGCGGTCATGTGGGGCTTTTGCGGTCGAGGGCGCGCCACAGGGAGGATTGCTTCCTCGTCACCCCGGACTTGATCCGGGGTCCCGCTCGACGACGGGAATAAGCGGGATCCCGGGTTGAGCCCGGGATGACGGTGGTGTGGGAAGCGCGGTTTGCTTGCGGCCGATGCGGACGCCGCTTTCCCGTCGCCCTGAACTTGTTTCAGGGTCCATGGCCCAGCGCTGCCTCCCGCGCAGGGTCGGAATAGAGGTCCGTCCATGGATGCTGACACAAGTTCAGCATGACGAGCTTTGGATGGCGTGCCCCATTCGGGCGGTGCGGGGTAATGTGTAACCATATAGGTTATTTCTATTGACATCGTCACGCTGATATGGCACATATGTCGCGATTATGTAGTTTACAAACCCAGCGGAACGCGCTAGGAAAAGCTCACGAAACGGAGCTTTACCATGTCGGTTCTTTCTTCCCCCTACTTCCACGACGAAGCTAAGGCCTTCGAGCATCTGGAGAGCATCGTCTGGGCTGACGGAGTTGTCTGCCCGCATTGCGGTGTGATCGGTGGTCGGGTCTATGACCTGTCGGGCGTTCGCGGCAAGCCGACCCTCAAGACGCCGGAAGGTGCGCTCCGTTACGGCCTCAAGAAGTGTGGCGAGTGCCGCAAGCAGTTCACCGTCAAGGTCGGCACCGTGTTCGAGCACGCCCGTATGCCGCTCCACAAGATGCTACAGGCGGTCCACCTGATCGCGTCGAGCAAGAAGGGCATCAGCGCCCACCAGCTTGGCCGCATCCTTGAGGTCCAGTACAAGACGGCTTGGTTCCTCGCTCACCGCATCCGTGAAGCCATGCGCTCCGGCGACCTTGCTGCCCCGTTCGGTTCGGGCGGCGGCGCTGTCGAGGTCGATGAAACCTATTTCGGCACCAAGGAAGGTCGTCGCGGCGCGAAGGCTGGCACGGCCCACAAGTTTGGCGTTCTGGCGCTGGTGGACCGCGAAACCGGCACCATGCGCTCGTTCACGTTCGACAAGTTCCGCGCCGACGAGGTTCACCCGATCGTTCTCAACAACATCGCCCGCGAAGCCCGCCTGATGACGGACGAAGCCAAGATGTATAAGAAGATTGGCCGCGAGTTCGCCGAGCATGGCACGACGCTCCACGGCGCCCGCCAGTACGTCGATTACAAGGACCGCACCATCCATACAAACACCGTGGAAGGCGCGTTCTCGATCTTCAAGCGCGGCATGAAGGGCGTCTATCAGCATTGCGGCGAGCAGCATCTGCACCGCTACCTTGCGGAGTTCGAGTTCCGCTACAACACGCGCACGGCGAACGGGATCGACGACAGGGGTCGTGCCGTTGCGGCTGTCCGTGGGATTGTCGGGAAGCGCCTGACCTACGCAAGGCCTGACGTTGAAGCCTAAGAAGCCGCCGGAACCGGCGAAGGGGTCGAAGCCGTCACAGCGTTGGCGAGCGAAGCCCCGTCGAAGGCTCGAATTAACGGATTCCAAAAGAAAGGCGGCGATGCTATGTACATCGCCGCCAGTTTGTAGATCGCACTGCTTCTTGGCTCGCATTGAGGCCGCTGTCCCTGGCCGGGGATTGCGGCCTCTCTCATTTAGCCCCTGCCGTCACCGCGAGCGCGTGAGCGGCATGAGCGGCTCTCCTTATGTTCATCGTTCGCCTCCTTCTGCGAGGCCCCTGATGCCATCGCAAAAAACAGCGGTCAACCCCTATTGCTTCCATTGCTCGAATTGCTTATGCTTCGATTGCTTAAAACGATTGCCTGTGTCCTAGGCAGTCCGTGACGCAGGAGTATTACAATGGCGCGTGTCCATAGCCCCGGCTATCCCAATATGTCCTTGCCCAAGGCAATCGCGGCGGTTCGCAAAATCTTTTCGGCGGATCGTCGGAACCCCATTGATCGCGTCGTGGCGGCGAAGCACATTGGCTATAGCGGTCAGAGCGGCGCTTCCGACAAGGCGCTTGCGTCACTTGCTCATTACGGGCTCACCGAGAAAACTGGCAAGGGCGAGATCAAGGTTAGTCAGCTCGCGGTAGACATCATCCACCCCGAATCCCCTTCGCAAGAGGCGGCATCGCTTATGCGAGCCGGGTTCAATCCGCAGGTGTTTAAGGACATCTATCAGCGCTTTGATGGCCACCATGTTTCAGAGGACGCTCTGCGCTCTTACCTAGTCCGGGAGAATTTTCAGGACATCGCGATCAATCCCGTAATGAACTCATTCTACGAGACTTGCCGATTTCTGGAGCAAGAGAAAGCATTCGAAAGTGGTAGCGCGGGCGGTAATTTGGACGCAGAATCCGATCAATCAAGTGACGATCGGACGAATGAGATGAATGATACCGCGACGATTGAACGGCCAAATCCCCCGGCGCCAAAAGGCCGGGAGACGCCAGCCGCGCCGAGTACGCTAAACCGGATCGATATGGACATTAAGGGCAATCAAGTGCACCTCAACGCTCTGCTCGATCTCAACGGTCTTTCGGCCTTGGAAAAGAAGATCAAGGCTTTGAAAATTCTGCTGGAGGTCCACGACGATGAAACCGGCGAGGACAATGAAGACGAAAACAACGGACTCTGACAGGTCCCAACTCGACAAGTTCAAGGAAGCCGCGCGCGACCTTGAGACCGACGACGACCCCAAGCGCTTTGACGAGCGGCTAGGGAAGCTGGTGAAGCATAAGCCGGTAGCGGAGAAGGGGGCTCCCGGTGCCTGAATTCATGCGACTCCTGACAACACTCCGAGAGCACATGAGCGCGGAATTGACGCGGTCAGATGTGTTGAGGCCTCTTATTTGGCCGAACGCTGGACTTCTGCTGTTGTTAGCAACTGCCTTTAGCTCTGGGGCTCCGGAATGGATGGTGAGAACCATTTTCGGCATGTTGATAGTGTTTATGGCCCTCTACGCCGTCTCTTATTGTTTCTTTGCTCTTACGGATGCCGATGCCCTCCGGTCAGAGAAATACAAGCTGCAAAAAATGGCCATTGAGCATGGATTGCTGGGCGACAGTATTACGGGACTCCAAAAGATTGAAGATATGAGCGAGACAAAAGTGATTGAGGCCGTCCCGATCGAGGGCTCGCGAAAATGACTAAGTATTTCACCATTATAACGTCCGGAACAACACCTGACCATGAGGCCAAGATGGTCGAAAAATGGAAAGACCTTGGCTGGTGGCACGCATTCCCAAACTTCTGGTTGTTGAGAGATCATTTTGATCAACTAGATGCGCCTGCTATCCGAGACCAGATAACGGCTATCGCACCCGCTGCACGGATATTCGTGCAGGAAGCGGATCCTAAGATGTGGGCCGCGCGCTCCTTAAATGAATCGAACCGCGAATGGCTTCGTAATTACTGGCCCCCAGAGGGCGGCTAGCTCCGGAAAATAGGTCGCGCGAGGGCTGTCCTACAAAATCGGCGTGTGTCATCCGGGCAACATGCCCCGCGAACCAAACTGGCGAGATCGCGGTAGAGCGGTCGAATATTGGCTGGCCGCTGCTGTCGTGGCTGGATCATTCGTTGCGGGGCTGATCGCCGCTGTTCGTTACGCTCTCGGCTAGCGAACCATCTCTTTCGTCCCGACGATAAAGGCTTTGACGCCTCCCAAGACATCGGTTGCCATTCCGTGGTCATCGATAAGCATCCCTGACTTCATGTCTATTTTCTGGATGACAAACAACTGCTGTTGGAAGCATGCGACAAATTGCGGGTCTAACTTTTTTGAGTTCACAATCCTCGGAAATTGGATCTCTCGTCCCGCCACCGAATGTCCTAAGTCTGCCAGACCGACAAGGGCGCCGCCTTGGAAAATCCCTGTCTCAAAGTGATCAGGAAGGGGCGGGTTTAAAGCGCTATCCAGCCTCAACTGGAGTGCGTCATTATCCCGCTGCTTTGTGTCAGCGATCTCATTCGCCATCGAAATCGGAACGGTGACCAGCTTTGCCGTAAACAGGATTAGAAACACGACAATCGCGACCGCGAGGCCAGCGACAGCGCCCCATGCATAGCTTCCCGTAACCATCGCGGTTACGATGAAGGACGCGAGGGGAGAAGCGAAAGCAAGCATCAGGGAAACCGGCTTATTCCACCGGACAGCCTCAGCGGCCTCGGCAAACGCACGCTTTGCAACGGCTTTGAATGTGACCCCTGACATGCCAATTTCATACATGCGCTCCTGTGGGTTTGCAAACTACATAAACGCCACATATGTTCCATCATGAAGAATTGCGATTCGGGCCGGCGCCCTTCCGATGCGGGAGGGGCGTTTCGGCCCTTTTCTTATGGAGGCGAGTCATGGATCGGGTCGTGGTGGGAAGCGGGAAGAACAGGTTGCTGGTGGAGAAGCGGCCGTCGCCGCGCGCGATTTCGCAGCGCAAGCGCGACGACTTCATCCTGCATCTGAGCGAGACGTGCAATGTGACGCTGTCGGCCGAGCGGGTGGGGGTCGCCTTTGCGACATTCTACAAGATCCGCCAGCGCGATGCGGCGTTCGCCGCGGCGTGGCAGAGCGCGCTGGACGACGGGTATCAGCGGCTGGAGATGGGGTTGCTCAACGCCGCGCTGACGGTGGTCGAGGGGCGACGGCCGGAGGGTGACGCGGCCGACAGCGGCCGGGTGATCGCGCCGATATCGGTGGACCAGGCGCTGCGCGTGCTGGGCCGTCACGAGGATAGTGTGCGTGGCGGAAAGCCGCGCGGGCTGCGGATCGGCAAGGGCAAGATGCCGACGTCGGAGGAAACCGACGAGGCGATCCTGAACCGGCTGGCGGTGCTGAGCCGCCAGCGCGGCTGGGACCAGCTTTGACCGATGGCGCAGGCAACGCGCGACGTCGTTGGCGACGTCCTGGAAAGATTGTCGAAGCTGACCGACGGACAGTTTCGGCGGCTGATGCGCGACCTGACGGCCAAGCAGCGGCGGGAGCTGATCGAACGGTGGCAGGGCTGGGCGCAGCCGGGGCAGTGCGAGCCGCCGGGCGACTGGCGCATCTGGATGATCCGCGCCGGGCGCGGGTTCGGCAAGACGCGCGCGGGGGCGGAGTGGATCAGCGAATGGGCGCGCCTGTGCCCCGGCGCGCAGATCGCGCTGGTCGCGGCGAACGAGGCCGACGGGCGGCGGGTGATGATCGAGGGGCCGAGCGGCCTGCTGGCGGTCGCGCGGTCGGACGAATATCCGCAGTGGCGCGAAAGCCGGCGCGAGCTGCATTTCGAAAGCGGCGCGGTCGCGACGCTCTATTCGGCGGCGTCGGGGGAAAATCTGCGCGGGCCCGAACATCATGTCGCCTGGTGCGACGAGCTGGCGAAATGGCCGAAGGGCGAGGCGGCGTGGGATAATCTGATGATGGGCCTGCGCCTGGGCGAGGCGCCGCGCGTGCTGGTGACGACGACGCCGCGCCCGACCGCGCTGATGCGGCGGATCATGGCGCTGCCCGGATATCAGGAGACGCGCGGGGCGACGCGCGACAACCCCTATCTGCCGTCGAACTTCGTCGAGGCGATGGTGACGAGCTATGGCGGGACGCGGCTGGGGCGGCAGGAGCTGGACGGCGAAATGCTGACCGATGTCGAGGGCGCGCTGTGGACGCGCGCGCTGGTCGAGCGGTGCCGGATCGGCGCCGACGACATCGGCAAGCCCGTGCGCGTGATCATCGGCGTCGATCCGCCGGCGACGGCGAACGGCGATGCGTGCGGGATCGTCGTCGCCGCGCTGCTGCGCGACGGGCGGCTGGCGGTGGTCGAGGATGCGAGCGTCGAGACGCCGCCGCCCGCGGCGTGGGCGCAGGCGGTCGCGGCGGCGGCGGCGCGCTGGCAGGCCGACCGGATCGTCGCCGAGAGCAATATGGGGGGCGAGATGGTTGCCGCGACGCTGCGCCAGGCCGACTGCACGCTGCCCGTAGTGCCGGTGCACGCGAGCGTCGGCAAGGCGCGCCGCGCGGAGCCGGTCGCGCTCGCATACGAGCGCGGGCAAGTGGTGCATGCGGGCGCGTTCGCGGCGCTGGAGGACCAGCTTTGCGGGCTGCAGATCGGCGGCGGCTACGCCGGACCGGGCCGCTCGCCCGACCGCGCGGACGCGTGCGTGTGGGCGCTGGCGGCGCTGCTGGAGGGCCTGCGGAAGGGCCGGCGGCCGGCGGTGCGGGTGGTCTGAGAAAGGCAGCGGGACCCCGGGTCAAGCCCGGGGTGACGCTGGTTTGGGTTGCGGTGGCGCGGAGTTGCAAGCGGGTTTGCGGAAAGGGCGGGAGCTGGGGGTGGTTTGAGGGGGCTGTGCGGGCTGGGCGATGTTCGTCTGATCCATAATGGTTTGGATTGGGCAACATAAGAGCGCCAGTCCGTCACCCCGGGCTTGACCCGGGGTCCCGCTTTTTCGATGCCCGCACGATGGAGCGCGAGCGGCAGGGTGGCTGGGTCTATATCATGGCCGACCGCTATCGCGGCACGATGTATGTCGGGGTCACGGCGCATCTTGCGGCGCGCGTCGATCAGCATCGACGTGGCGATGGTTCGGACTTTTGTGCGCGTTATGGGCTTGGCCAGCTGGTGTGGGCGGAGCGCGGGGACGACATCGTCCGGTGCATCGCGCACGAGAAGCGCATCAAGCGCTGGCATCGGCATTGGAAGTTCGAGCTGATCGAGCGCGGAAATCCCGATTGGCTGGATATGTTCGACCTGTTGATTTGAGGAACACAGCGGGACCCCGGGTCAAGCCCGGGGTGACGCTGGTTTGGGTTGCGGGACAGCGGCTGCGCTTGGTCCCTTCCGCCTTTTCGGCGGGACTATCGAGGAGATGATCATGAACTGGTTTGGCCGCAAGGCCGCGCAGGTGGCTGCGCGGCCCGCTTTGTCGCGTGTGTATGGGAGCTGGAGTGCGCCCGCGCCGATGAGTTGGGAGGCGCAGGTGCGCGAGGGGTATCTGGGCAATGCGATCGTCCAGCGCGCGGTACGGCTGGTGGCGGAGGCCGCGGGGTCGGCGCCGGTGGTGGCGAGCGATCCGGCGCTGGGGGCGCTCGTCGCCGCGACGTCGGGCGGGCAGGGGCTGGTCGAGACGCTGGCGCTGCACCTGTTGCTGCACGGCAATGGCTATGTGCAGATATTGGCCGACGGGGCGGGGGCGCCGGTCGAGCTGTTCGCGCTGCGCCCCGAGCGGGTGACGGTCGAGGCCGATGCGCGCGGGTGGCCCGTCGCCTATCGCTACAAGGCCGGCGGCGCGGCGGCGGTGCTGCCCGCCGAGGATGACGCGGGGCGCGCCGCGGTGGTGCATGTGAAGGCGCTGCATCCGCTCGACGATCATTATGGCGCGGGGTGCCTGGGCGCGGCGTCGGGCGCGATCGCGGCGTATAATGCGGCGACGACGTGGAACGCCGCGCTGCTGGAGAATGCGGCGCGGCCGTCGGGGGCGCTGGTGCACGATCCGGGCGACAAGGGGATGCCGCTGTCGGCCGAACAGGTCGACCGGCTGCGCGCCGAGTTGGCCGAGAGTTTCGCGGGCGGGGCGAATGCGGGGCGGCCGCTGCTGCTGGAAGGCGGGCTGAAATGGCAGGCGCTGTCGCTGTCGCCCGCCGAGATGGATTTCCTGGCGCTGAAGGAATCGAGCGCGCGCGAGATCGGGCAGGCGTTCGGGGTGCCCCCGATGCTGCTCGGCCTGCCGGGCGACGCGACCTATGCCAATTATCGCGAGGCCAATCGCGCGCTGTGGCGGCTGACCGTGCTGCCGCTGTGCGCGAAGATCCTGGACGGGCTGGCGCAGGGGCTGAGCGGTTGGTTCGCGGGGGCCGAGCTGCGCGTCGACCTGAACCGCGTGCCGGCGCTGGCCGAGGACCGGATGGCGCTGTGGCGCGAGGTGTCGGCGGCCGACTGGCTGACCGCGGACGAGAAGAAGGCGCTGCTGGGGCTGGGCTGAGCCGCGCCGGATCCGGGACGACGAAGAGGAGATGTCGACATGAACGAGGAAGAGGCGCTGGCGCGGCTGATCGCGCTGGCGGGGACGAGTGCGCCCGACGCGGCGTTGCTGCGCGCGGTGGTCGAGGAGGCGAGCGAGCTGGGCGCGCGGCGGGCGCTGGCGCGGCTGGGGCTGGCCGACGAGGCGGCGCGCGACGACGTCAGCGACCTGCGCCAGCTGCTGGGCGCGTGGCGCGACGCGAAGAAGAGCGCGTGGGCGGCGGTCGTCGACTGGGCGGTGCGCGGGACGCTGGCGCTGCTGGTCGTGGGGCTGGCGATGCGGCTGGGGTTTCCGGGGCTGCTCAAGTGACGGCGGAGGGCGTGCGCTTTGCGGGCTATGCCTCCGTGTTCGACCGCGTCGATCGCGGCGGCGACGTGGTGCGCGCGGGCGCCTTTGCCGCGAGCCTGAAGGCCGGGCGGCCGGTGCCGCTGTTGTGGCAGCACCGGCCGGGCGCGGCGATCGGGGTGATCGAGACGCTGGCGGAGGATGCGCGCGGGCTGCGCGTCGTGGCGCGGGTGACGCATCGCGACGCGGCGGGGCTGGTCGCGCGCGGCGCGCTGACCGGCCTCAGCTTTGGATATCGGGTGACGGCGGCGCGCGGGGAACGGCCGCGCGAGCTGATCGCGCTCGACCTGGCGGAGATCAGCCTGGTCGCGCGGCCGATGCAGCCGCTGGCGCGGGTGCTGGCGGTGGATTTTCAGAAGGAGTGAAGAGCATGGACGATATGGAAGTAAAGGCCGATGCGCTGGACGGCGCGTTCGATGCGGTGCTGGCGGCCGAGGCGGTCGACGAGCTGAAGGCGTCGGTCGCGGCGCTGAAGGCGCAGGTCGATGCGCAGGCGGTGGCGGCGGGGCGGCTGCCGCTGGACGGGGCGAAGGCCGACGATCCGGCGCGCGCCGCCTTTGTCGAACGCTATCTGCGACGCGGGATCGACGCGGGCGTGGAGATGAAGAGCCTGTCGGGCGCGAGCGGCGGCGAGGGCGGCTATGCCGTGCCGCGCGAGATCGACGGCCGCATCGCCGCGACGCTGAAAGCGCTGTCGCCGATCCGCGGCATCGCGACCGTCGTGCAGACGGGGACGAGCGGTTATCGCAAGCTGATCGCGACGGGATCGATGGGCGCGGGCTGGGTCGGCGAGACCGCGGCGCGGCCCGAGACGGCGACGCGCAGCTTTGTCGAGATCGCGCCGTCGTCGGGCGAGCTCTACGCCAATCCGGCGGCGAGCCAGGCGATGCTGGACGATGCGATGTTCAACGTCGAGGACTGGCTGGCCGACCAGATCGGCCGCGAGTTCGCGGTGGCCGAGGGCGGCGCGTTCGTGACCGGCAACGGCACGAACCGGCCCAAGGGCTTTCTGACCTATGCCACCACGAACGAGGTCGACAGCGTGCGCGCGTTCGGGACGCTGCAATATCTGGCGTCGGGCGCGGCGGGCGGCTTTGCCGCGTCGAACCCGCAGGACAAGCTGGTCGAACTGGTCCATTCGCTGAAGGCCCCCTATCGCCAGGGCGCGTGCTGGGTGATGAACAGCGATACGCTGAGCCGTATCCGCAAGTTCAAGACCGCCGAAGGCGCGTTCCTGTGGCAGCCGGGGATGGTCGAGGGACAGGCGGCGACGCTGCTGGGCTATCCGGTGGTCGAGGCCGAGGACATGCCCGACGTCGCGGCGAACAGCCTGTCGGTCGCGTTCGGCAACTTCGCCGCTGGCTATCTGGTCGCCGATCGCGGCGAGACGCGCATCCTGCGCGATCCGTTCAGCAACAAGCCTTTTGTGCATTTCTATGCAACCAAAAGGGTGGGCGGTGCGATCATCGATTCACAGGCCATCAAATTGATGAAGTTCGCCGCCAGCTAAGCGGCTGGTGCGCGAGGCGCCCGGCCCTGAGCTCCCTTCCCTTTCGGGATCGGGCCGGGCGCCAATTTTCAAGCCGGCTTTCACGCCGGCCTTCACGAAGATGCCGACTTCGAACGGATGGCCCCGCCACGCCGGCCCCGCGACGCCGCGCGGCCATCCGCAAATCAGACAATGTGAGGAACAGCCATGACGATCACGAGTCCGGATGACATGCCGGTCAATCTGAACGAGGCGCGGAGCTGGTTGCGGCTGGGGGCGAGCGCCGACGACAGCATCGTCGCGCAGTTGATACGCGCGGCGACGAACATCTGCGAAGCCTTCATCGGCCTGCGGCTGATCGTGCGCGCGGTCGAGGAAGAGGTGCCGCTGGAACGCGGCGTCGCGCGGCCGGGCACGCGCCCGGTGATCGCGGTCGACGGCGTGACGCTGTTGTCGGCGGAGGGCGAGGTGGCGTTGCCCGAGGACGGCTATCGCGTCGCCATCGCGCGCGACGGCACCGCGCGGATAATGATTGCGAACGGGGGCGTCGACGGGGGCGCGGCCGAGCGGGCACGTATCGCCTTTCGCGCGGGGATGGCGACCGATGCGGCGGGCGTTCCGGAGGCGATCCGCCAAGGGATCGTGCGCATGACGCAGCATCTGCACGAGGCGCGCGACGGCGGCGGCACGGCCCCGCCCGCGGCGATCGCCGCGCTGTGGCAGCCGTGGCGGCGGCTGACGCTGGGCGGGCTGCCGTGAGCGCGCCCGAACAGGCGATGCGCGCGTGGGCGATCGCGCGGCTGGGCGCCGATGCCGAGCTGGCGGCGCGCGTCCACGGCGTGTTCGACGGCGTGCCAGCGCGTGCGACCGCTCCCTTTGTTTCGGTCGGCGTCGCCGAGGGGAGCGATTGGGGAACGAAGGACCGACCGGGGCGCGAGGTGCGGCTGGCGGTCACGCTGCACGGGGTGGGCGACAGCCTGGACGAGGCCGCGGCGGCGCTGATCGAGGCGCTCGCGGCGACGCTGCGCGAGCAAGCCGACGGCTGGGCGGTGGTTTCCAGGCGCGAGGTCCGGACACGCTTCGCCTTCGCCCGCGACGGCGCGTGGCGGCACGAGGTGATCGTGCGGTGCCGCTGTCTGATGGGGATGGTGGGGTAGCTGTCCGTTCCGTTCCCCGGCGAAGGCCGGGGGCCGGGCGTCGGGAGGCCGGGGCTGCGTGGTTACGCTCTGGGCGTTGGCGACAGGGAGGATCTTTTTTGCCGTCACCCCGGGGCTGACCCGGGGTCCCGCTGAACGACGGGGAAAAGCGGGACCCCGGATCAAGTCCGGGGTGACGAGGGTGGGTGAGGGGTGACGAGGATTTGGCGCGACTATTCATCTCCCCTCCCGCGGGCGGGAGGGGAGGGGCGTGAGCGTTGGATCGGTGGGCTTATTCGCCGCCGGGCAGGGTGTTCGTCGAGGAATAGTCGCGGAACTTGTCGGTGAAGTTCGCGTGATAATCCTCGACCTGCATTTCGGCATTGTCGGCGGCGTCGGCGGGCTTGTCGCCCGAGGCGCGGTTGGCGGCGGTTACCGCGGCGCGAAACGCCTCGCGTTCCGTGTCGCAGGCGGCCTTCAGCGCCACCTCATATTCCGCCTCGCCCATCTTGGCCTCGAGCGACTTTTTCAGATGATCGCGAAGGCATTTGGTGAAGGCCGCGCGCGTCACGTCAACGTTGCCGGCGGGTGCCGGCGCCATGGCGGCCAAAAGCAAGCTTGTGAACAGCATCCTGCGACTCCCCGTTTGCAGAACCTTTTTTTGTTTGAGGAGATTAGACGATGGCGATCGAAAATGGGAGCGCTTTTCTGTTGAAGATCGGCAACGGATCGGCGCCGCCGGTCTTTGCCACCATGGCCGGTTTGCGCACGACGCAATTGTCGGTGAACGGCGAGCCGGTGAACGTCACGACCAAGGATTCGGGCGGCTGGCGCGAATTGTTGTCGGGCGCGGGCGTGCGGTCGGTTTCGGTCAGCGCCGCGGGCATCTTTACCGGTTCGGGCGCCGAGATCCGGCTGCGCGGTCATGCGCTGGCGGGGACGATCGACGATTATGAGCTGAGCTTCGAAAGCGGCGAGCGGATGCGCGGGCGTTTCCTGGTCACGCGGCTGGATTATGCGGGCGATTACAATGGCGAGCGCAATTATACGCTGAGCCTGGAATCGAGCGGCGCGGTGGTGAGCCTGTGAGCGCCGTCAACCCGCTGCGCGGCGAGGCCGAATTGACGGTCGATGCGCGCGTGCACGTCCTGCGCCCGAGCTTTGCCGCGCTGGTCGCCGCCGAGGCCGAACTGGGGCCGCTGTTCGCGCTGGTCGAGCGTGCGGCCGACGGCCGGCTGGGGCTGGGCGAGCTTGCCGCGCTGTTCTGGCATTGCGTGAAGGACCGGCCCGAGACGCTGACGCGCGACGCGGTGGGCGAGGCCGTGGTCGCGCAGGGGCTGGCGGCGGTGACCCCCGCGCTGCGCATGCTGCTGGGGCAGATATTGCAGGGACGATGAGATGGCGGACGGACGGTTCGGGCCGGCGGCGGTGGCGCTTGCCGGGGTGATGGCGCGCGCGCTGGGCTGGCGGCCCGACGAGTTCTGGGCGGCGACGCCGGCGGATGTCGCGGCGGTGCTGGCGACGGAGGGCGAAGCGGGCGCGGGCATGGACGGCCGCGCGCTGGCGACGATGATGGAGCGATTTCCAGATGAATGATGCGTTGGACGAAATGGTCGTCGCGGTGCGCGCCGACACGGGTGCGTTCCGAACCGAGATCGCGGCATTGCGCGGCGAGCTGGAAGGATCGCTCGGCGCGGGCGCCGATGCGGCGGGCCGCGCGATCGAACGGGCGCTGACGCGCGCGGTCATGACCGGCAAGCTGGGGTTCGAGGATTTGAAGCGGCTGGCGCTGTCGGTGATGGCCGACATCGCGCGCGCGGCGATTTCGAACGGGATCGCCGCGCTTGGCGGTGGGGGCGGTGGGGGCGGGCGAGGTGGTGGGCTGTTGGCGCTGGGCACGTCGATCGCGGCGGCGCTGTTCGGCGCGCCGGGCCGCGCGACCGGCGGACCGGTCAGCGCCGGGCGCGCCTATCGCGTCGGCGAGCGCGGGCCCGAATGGTTCGTGCCGACGTCGAGCGGGCGGGTCGAGACGGGCGAGGGCGCGGCACGCTCGATCGCGATCACGGTCAACGTCCGGGGCGAGGCGGGCAGCGAGCCGCAGCGGCTGGCGCAGACGGGGCGGCAGATCGCGCGCGCGGTGCGGCGCGCGGTCGCGGCGGGAGAGGATTGATGGGCTGGGCACTGGCAAAGGCCGAGCCGCATCAGCGCCGGTCGTGGATCAAGCGTTTCGATCCGCGGTTCTGGACGGTCAATTTTCCGCGACCGATGATGGCGAGCGTGGTGACGACGGGACCGCGCGCGATGCGGGTCGATGCCTTATTCTATAACAAACAGGATCTGGCGGGGCTGATCTGGGAGGCCGAGGATCGCTGGGACCATCCGCTGCTCGCCTATGAGACCAGGCGCGATTTCCGGCACACGCAACTGTCGTTCCGCTGGCGGTCGGGCGGGCTGAAGCCGCTGAACGCGTTGCACGGCCCGACGCTGACGATCGAGGGGCGCGATGCCGCCGGGCATCCGCGCGCCTGGTATGTCCGGCTGTGGAACTATGCCCAGGGGACGGGCGAGAATGCGGTGATCCGCCTGGATTTCGACGCGCTCGACGGCGGCTTCCTGTTGCCGGGCGAGGCCGACCGGGTGTGGGCGGGCGATATCGACCGGATGTTCGTCTCGCTCGCCCCGCCCGCCTATGACGGGACGGCGGGCGTGCTGGGCGCGCGCGTCGAGGCATGGGCCGAGATCAGCGACATCGCCTGTACGGGATCGGGATCGGTGCTGGCGGTCGGCGACGCGGTGCTGCCCGAACATGGCCTGGGCATCGCGAGCGGCTATGACGACAGCTATCACCTGACCCCCGCGCGGCTGGTGCGGCAGGCG
Source organism: Sphingomonadales bacterium (assembly GCA_017309275.1). Lineage (GTDB taxonomy): Bacteria > Pseudomonadota > Alphaproteobacteria > Sphingomonadales > Sphingomonadaceae > Sphingopyxis. The sequence continues at coordinate 14,647 of JAFKLT010000035.1, forward strand.
GTGCAGCTCGGCTATCGCGGCGACGTCGTCCATTATGTCGGGATGAGCCATTATATGCGGGTCGAGGCGCTGGGCGGCGGCTTTTACGCCAGCCTGGCGGGCGGCGTGCTGAACGCGCCGTGCGACGCGTGGCATCGCGGGTTTGCGAGCGCGTGCAAGGCGGTCGGGCTGGGGGTGATCTGGTCGCTGTCGTACGAGTTTTTCGACGCCTATTGCTGGAACGACTGGAAACAGCGCGCGGCGGACGGGTCGCCCGCGCTGACCGGATGGGCGCCGCCGTCGGCGCTGTTGTCGCCCGCGCACGCGGGGGCGATGGGATATCTGCAACTGGTCGCGCGCAGCTTTGTCGCGATCGGCGTCGCGGCGGGACTGGCGCCGAAATTCCAGGTCGGCGAACCCTGGTGGTGGATCGCGCCGGGCGGGCGCATCTGCGCCTATGACGCCGCGACGACGGCGATGCTGGGCGGTGCGAGCGTGCCGATCGCGGACGTGCGCGGCGCGCTGGACGCGGCGCAGCGGGCGATGCTGGACGCGCTGGGCGCGCTGCTCGCGGCATCGACCGCGGCGCTGGTCGCGGCGGTGCGGCACGAGGCGGGAGCGGCGGGGCTGGTCAGCCATCTGCTGGTGTTCCTGCCGACCGTGCTCGACGCCGCGGCGCCCGAGGTGCGGCGCGCGAACGTGCCGTCCGACTGGGCGGCGCCGGCGTTCGACGTGCTGCAGCTGGAGGATTATGACTGGGTGACCGGCGGACGCGCGGCGGAGACGGCGCGCGCGCGGACGCGGATGGCCGAACGGCTGGGCTATCCGGTGCGGGACCAGCATTATTTCGCGGGCTTCGTCCCGAGCGCGGAGGAGCGCGCGCAATGGTCGGCGATCGCCGATGCGGCGGATGCCGCGCGCGCGGAGGGCGTCGCGCGGGCCTTTGTCTGGGCGCTGCCGCAGGTCGCGCGCGACGGCTTTGTGACATTTGACGGGGAGGATGTGGTGCAGGCTTTCGATACGGTCGATTTCCCGCTGTCGATCGGGCGCGAGGCGATGGTCGCGACCGAATTTTCGACGCAGATCGTCAGTTCGCCCTCCGGGCACGAACAGCGCGCGAGCGAATGGGCCGACGCGCGAATGCGGTACGACGCGGGGCCGGGGGTAAGGTCGGAGGCCGACGTGCGTGCGCTCGCCGATTTCTTTCGCGCGCGGCGCGGCGCGGCGCGGGCGTTCCGCTTTCGCGATCCGTTCGACCATGGATCGGCGGCCGACGGCGGGGCGCCGGGGCCGCGCGACCAGTTGCTGGGCGTCGGCGACGGCAGCCGCCGGCAATTCGTGCTGGTCAAGCGCTATGGCGCCGGCGCCGCCGAACAGGTGCGGCCGATCCGCCTGCCCGTGGGGGACAGCGTGCGCGTGTCGGTCGACGGGATCGAGACCGCGGCCTTTGCCGTGACGGGCAAGGGCGAGGTGCTGCTGGACGCCGCGCCCGCGGTGGGGGCCGCGGTGCGCGCGGGCTTTCTGTTCGACGTGCCGGTGCGCTTTGCCGAGGATCGGCTGGAGGTCAGCCGCGCGACCTTTCTGGCGGGCGAGATCGCGGGCGTGCCGCTGGTCGAGGTGCGGGCGCCATGGTGAGTGAGATGGGAGCGAGCGGCTTGAGCGCGGCGCCGGGCTGGTTGCGTGAGGAGGTGGCGACGCTCGCCTGGTGCTGGCGCCTGTCGCGGCGCGACGGGGTGGTGGTCGGGCTGACCTCGCACGACCGCGACCTGGTGATCGACGGCGTCCCCTATCGCGCGGCGCCGGGAATGAAACCGTCGGCGATCGAGACGACCGACAGCCTGGAGGCGCAGACGATGGACCTGGAAGGCGCGATCACCAGCGCGGCGATCGCGGCCGCCGATCTGGACGCGGGGCGCTGGGACGGCGCGGCGCTGAGCCTGTTCGTGACCGACTGGACCGCGCCCGGCGCGGCGCCGGTGACGGTCGCGCGCGGGACGCTCGGCGCGATCGAGCGGCGGGGCGGGGCGTTCGCGGCCGAGCTGCAGGGCGTGGCGCGGCTGCTCGACAAACCGGTGTGTCCGGCGACGTCGCCCTCGTGCCGCGCGACGCTGGGCGACCGGGCGTGCCGCGTCGACCTGGCGCCGCTGACGCACCGCGCGCGCGTCGTCGCGATCGCGGGGCGGGCGGTGACGCTGGAGCCGGGCACGGCGCCGGGGACGGCCTCGGGGGCGATGGCGTTCGGCGAGCTCCTGTGGCTGGACGGCGCCGCGTGCGGGCTGGCGAGCCCGGTGGTGGCGCAGGACGGCGCGGTGCTGATGCTCGCCGAAATGCCGCCCGCGCCGCCGGCGCTGCCCGCGCGGGTACGGCTGGTCGAGGGGTGCGACAAGCAGCTTGCGACGTGCCGGACGCGCTTTGCCAATGCGGTCAATTTTCGCGGCGAGGCGCATCTGCCGGGCAATGACCTGCTCACGCGCTATCCGGGTGGATGACGCGGGCGCGCGCGCCTTTGCCGCGGCGCGGACGCTGCTGGGCGCGCCGTTCCGGATGCAGGGGCGCGACGCACCGACCGGGCTGGACTGCGTCGGGCTGGTCGAGGCCGCCTATCGCATCGCGGGACGGCCGCTGATCGCGCCGCGCGGCTATCCGCTGCGCGGCTGGGGCGCGGCGCGGGTGGTCGGCGCGATCGAGGCGGCGGGCTTCGCGGCGATGTCCGACGCGCCGCGCGCGGGCGACGTCGCGCTGATCGCGCCGGGCGCGGGGCAATGGCACCTGGGGCTGATCGGCCCCGACCGGGTGATCCACGCCCACGCCGGGCTGCGCCGCGTGGTCGAGGCGCCGCTGGACGACCGATGGCGCCGCGCGGCGCGGTGGCGACTGACAACATGGGGATAGGGGATTTCGATGGCGACTCTGGTGCTTACGGTGGTCGGGGGGCTGGTCGGCGGCCCCGTCGGCGCGGCGATCGGCGCGTTCGCGGGCCAACAGATCGATGGCGCGATCTTCAAGCCCAAGGGGCGCGAAGGGCCGCGGCTGGCCGACCTGAAGGTGCAGGCGTCGACCTATGGCCAACAGATCCCAAAGCTGTTCGGGACGATACGCGTCGCGGGCAGCGTCATCTGGGCGACCGACCTGATCGAGCATCGCAACAAGCGCGGCGGCGGCAAGGGGCGGCCGTCGACGACCGAATACAGCTATACGGTGTCGCTCGCGGTCGCGCTGTCGGCGCGGCGGATCCGGGCGATCCGGCGCATCTGGGCCGATGGCAACCTGCTGCGCGGATCGAGCGGCAGCTTCAGCGAACGCTGCGCCTTTCGCTGGTACGACGGCGGCGAGGATCAGCCGGCGGACCCGCTGATCGCCTCCGCGGTCGGGCTGGCGTCGGCGAGCGGCTTTCGCGGGCTGGCCTATGCGGTGTTCGAGGAGCTGGAGCTGGCGAGCTTCGGCAACCGCATCCCGTCGCTGACCTTCGAGGTCGAGGCCGACCCCGGCGACGTCGATGCGGGGGACGTTGCGGAGCAGCTGCTGGGCGAGGGCGCGCGCTGTTCGGGGCGCTGGCCCTTTCGCGGCTATGCGGCGTCGGGCGACCGCGCGCGCGAAGCGCTGGCGCCGCTGTTCGAGGCCGACGCGGTGCGCCTGACGAGCGGACCCGACGGATGGGGGCTGGACGCGGACGCGCCCGCGCCGGTCGCGCTGGCGGACTTTAGCGAGGCGCATCGCCGCGCGGCGTCCGCCGACCGCATCGAACAGCGCCGCGCGCCGCTGTCGGCGCTGCCCGGCCTGATCCGGCTGCGCCACTACGACCCCGCGCGCGACTATCAGCTTGGCCAGCAGGCGGCAGGGGTCGCGGGCGGCGGCGTGCGCGAGGAACGGATCGACCTGCCCGCCGTGCTCCCCGCCGATTCCGCGCGGGCGCTGGCGCAGGCGCTCGCCGCCGCGGCGGGCGACGGGCGCGAGACGATCGTTTGGCAAGCCGACCTCGCGGCGCTGGCGCTGACGGTCGGCGGCGTGGTGACGCTGGCCGACGGAAGCGCGTGGCGTCTCGCGGCGCGAACGGTTCGCGACACCGGCGTCACGATCGAATTGAATCGCTACCAGCCGATCGCCGCGTGCGTGGTCGGCGCCGATCCGGGGATGCCGGTGGCGGCGCCCGACTGGCCCGATGCGGAGGCGATGGTCCATCTGTTCGATCTGCCGGGCACCGATGGCACGCCCGCCGCGTCGCCGCGACTGGTCGTCGCCGCCGCGGGAAGCAACGACGGCTGGCGCGGGGCCGACATCTGGTTCCGACCCGCGGCGGAGATCGAACCGATCGCGCTGGGCATGGTGCGACCCGCCGCGGCGCTTGGGATGCTGAGCGCGCCGCTGGGGGCGGGCAGCCCCTGTCTGTTCGACACGATGAACGCGGTCGACGTCACGCTGGCCAATCCATCCATGTCGCTGGAATCGGTCGACGACATGGTGCTGCTGGGCGGCGCCAACCGCGCGATGCTGGGCGGCGAGCTGGTGCAGTTCGCGCACGCCGAGATGACGGCGCCGGGTAGGTGGCGGCTCTCGCGCCTGCTGCGCGGCCGCGGCGGAACGCTGGTGCCCGCGCTCCATGAGGCGGGGACGCCCTTCGTGCTGATCGACGATCCGGCGCTGCTGACCGTTCCGCCGGACATCGCCCGCCTGGCGGAGGGCGGAACGAGCGCGCTGCAATGGGCGGCGCGGGCGCGCACCGATATTGCCGAGATCGCGATCGGTCCGGCCGGCCGCGCGCTGTTGCCGCTGGCGCCGGTGCATGGCCGTCTGCGGACCGATGGCACGGGCGTCGCGGGCGGCGTGCATGTCGAATGGACACGGCGAAGCCGCGCCGACACCGGCTGGCGCGATCATGTCGACCTGTCTGCCGGAGAGGCGCGCGAGGCGTGGCGCGTCGAGGCGGTGCCGGCCGTGCCCGGCCTCGCCGCGTGGGAAACCACCACGCCCCTGTTGCATCTCGATGCGGCGACAATCGCCGCGCTGCCGCCCGGAACTGCATTGTCGATCCGGCAGGTCGGCGATTTCGCGCTGTCTCCGCCGCTGCTCTTGTCGTTGACCTGAAAGGATAAATTATGAGCGATATGCCTTGTACCGCCCGATTCGCGCTGCCATTGCTGGCGACTGCGCAGGCGCAGAAGGAGGTTACGCACAATGAGGCGCTGACGCTGCTCGACGCGCTGGTCCATGCGGCGATCGAGGACGGGCCGCTGGCGTCGCCGCCCGCGGTTGCGGTTTCCGGGCAGTGCTGGCTGGTCGCTGCGGGCGCGGTCGATGCGTGGGCGGGACAGACCGGAAATCTGGCTATCCGGACCGAGGGCGGATGGCGGTTCGCGGCGCCGCGCCGGGGCATGCGGATCGTGCGATTGTCGGATGGCGCGTGGCTGCGCTATGATGGCGGCGGCTGGGTGGTCCCGGGGGCGATTCCGACTCCCGCGGGAGGTGTGACAATAGATTCAGAAGCGCGGTCGACCATCGCTGCGCTGATTCTGGTTCTGAGGGCGCATGGTCTTCTGATTTCAGGCTGATTTTGCTATTATTCGCACCAGAAGTGCGACTTTTTGGCAACAGATTGACGATTTGTTAGCTTGCACGGAACCAAAGCGACGAGTAGGACGTCTGACGAGACGTATATCTCAATTGAAAGGGGAATCTACTATGAGGAAGCTTGCCGTCGCTATGGCGTTGGCCTCCACTGCCCTGGCGTCGCCGGCTGTGGCGCGCGACAACTCCTGGTACGTTGGAGTTGGTGGCGGTGTGATGATCGTCGAAGATCTCGATCTCGACATCGGCACGACCAACAATGCCGGTTCGCTCGATCACCGCAAGGGCTACGACTTCGAAGGTACCGTCGGTTACGACTTCGGTGGTTTCCGTGCAGAAGTCGAAGTGGGCTATAAGGAAGCCGACATCCGTCGTGGCACGTTCACGACCCCCGGCATTCCGCAGACCGTTGCGGGCACGGGTGCGCTTGCAACCGGTTCGGTTCCGCTGAACGGTGACACGAACGCGCTCAGCTTCATGGTCAACGGTCTGCTCGACTTCGGCGACGATGACGGCCTTCAGGGCTTCGTCGGCGGCGGTGCGGGTGTGGCTCGCGTCTCGGTCGAACCGGTCTATGCCGGTGCGTTCCTCGACGATTCGGACACCGGTTTTGCATGGCAGGCGATTGCGGGTGTCCGCGCTCCCCTGACCAAGAACTGGGACGTCGGTCTGAAGTATCGCTTCTTCAACGCCAGCAACCTCGACCTGGTCGACCAGCTTGGCCGCGACGTTTCGACGCGCTTCCGGTCGCACTCGATCCTGGGCACGCTGACCTACAACTTCGGTGGCGCAGAACCGCCGCCGCCGCCGGCCCCGCCGGCTCCGCCGCCGCCGCCGGCTCCTCCGCCGCCCCCGCCGCCGCCGCCGCCTGCGCCGGTTTGCGAGCCTGGGCCGTACATCGTGTACTTCGACTGGGATCAGTCAAACATCACGCCGGAAGCCGCAGCGACGCTGGACAACGCGATCAGCGCCTACAACCGTGGCTGCTCGGGTACGCAGGTTTGGCTCGCCGGTCACGCCGACCGCTCGGGTTCGGCCAAGTACAACGTCGGTCTCTCGGAACGCCGCAACACGGCAGTCCGCAGCTACATGACCGCTCGTGGTATCTCGGACGGCTCGATCTCGGCCGAAGCGTTCGGCGAAAGCCGTCCGGCTGTTGCGACCGCCGACGGCGTCCGCAACGACCAGAACCGCCGCGTGGAAATCAAGTACGGTCCGGGTTCGGGCAACTAAGATTTCCAGCCCGGTTCGGGCTCGAACAAAAGAGGGGCGGTGCCGCAAGGCGCCGCCCTTTCTTTTTGGGGCATAGGCGCCGGGGGATGCGTTGCGGGCCTTCGGCTTTCGGGGCGGATTTCAGAGCGATTTCCGACGCCTGACGCCCACGGTCCGATGCCCGCGGGCCGACGCCCCGTGCCGCGGACCGATGCCGGGTCGCCGGACATCGCGGCGCGCTTTTTATTTGCGTCGAATGTAAAATGTTATACCATAACAATGCGGATGAGGCTCTAGCCTGGGCGGAGTTTCGATCTGCGGTGCGGGGCCGGCGCCCGAGGAAGTTCGTGTCCCGCGAGACAGGGAGGCATCAGATGCGCAAACGCCGCAGCCAATTTCATCGCAGCATCTTTCGGGCGGATCCCAACGGCGATCCCGACATCAACACGACGCCGCTGATCGACGTGATGCTGGTCATGCTGGTGATGTTCATCATCACGATCCCGCCGCCGACGCACAGCGTCGATGTCATGCTGCCGACCGGTACGCCGCCGGGCGAGGTGCTGGCCGAAAACCGCGTCACCATCGATACGAGCGACGTCATCCGCTGGAACGGCGAGCCCGTCGACCTAGCGCAGCTCGGCCAATTGGTGAAAGCGGCGGCGGACAGGCCCGATCAGGCGGTGCTGATGTTCGAGCCCGAAGCGCGGGCGCGCTATCTGCGCGTCGACGAAGCGATCGGCGCGATCCGCCGCAACGGCGGCAGCAAGCTCGCCTTTCCGGGCATCCACCAATATGGCGGCCTGATCTGAATCAGGGGCGGGTGGCAGGCACGGGGTCGGCAAAGGGCGCTGCTCCCTTTGTCGTCCCGGGCTTGATCGGCGATCGGGCTTTTCGATGCGCCGGCTCGTTCGGGTTGAAGCGGGACCCCGGATCAAGTCCGGGGCGACGGCAGGAAAGGATACTCCCTGTCGCGAAGCGATCATGCCCGCCGCCTCCGCCGACAGTCCCCATGCGATCCCCGGCGAAGGCCGAGGCCCAGAGCGTCACCACGCAACGCCGGCTTCCTAACCCCCTGGACCCCGGCCTTCGCCGAGGATCACAGAGGCGCGCGCGGCTGGGTGCGGGGCTTTGGGGTGGAAAGCGCGCGAAAGCGGCTTAGGGTGCGCGGATGGGACTCAAAATCTATCTGCCCACAGCCATCGCTATGTTCTTGGCGGCGACAATCGGATCGGACGTTGTCGCCAGAATGTCTATCGCCGGTGAGGCATTTGGAGCTGCCCTGCAGGAGCATCTCTATTACGCGAGAGTGCAGTTCATAGGGACTATTCTGTTGCTTGCCCCCTTCGCTGCAGTGGCGTTCCTGTCCGCGCGCGCGGACAGGCAAGCGCGCAGCCGCAGCGTCGCTCTTATATTCGCCGTTGCAATGGCAACGTTGCTCTATTTCTACTTCCGCGGCTACCAGGGAGCCCAATACGCTTTGGCGGAGAAAAAGTGGACGGCCGCCGCTTTGTCGGTCGGTCTGCTTCCTCTCTTCATCGGCCCAGCCGTCGTCCTCGCGTCCCTTGGCGCGTCAGCCCTCGCTATGCGGTTCGATCGCCGGATGCCCGACCAGATGTCCAACTAGGGGCGCACATCACCCGCCGTTTGCGCGGATCCATTTCTCGACGACCGGGGCGATGTCCTCGCGCCATTTCTTGCCGTTGAAGATGCCGTAGTGGCCGACGCTCTTTGCCATCAGATATTTCTTCTTCTCGGTCGGCAGCGACTTGGCGAGCGTCAGTGCCGCCTTGGTCTGGCCGATGCCCGAAATATCGTCGCGCTCGCCCTCGATCGCCAGAATCGCGATATCCTCGATCTTCGTCAGGTCGACCGGCTTGCCGCGATGGAGCATTTCGCCCTTTGGCAGCGCGTGGCGCTGGAACACGACGTCGACGGTCTGCAGATAGAATTCGGCGGTCATGTCGCAGACCGCGCGATATTCGTCATAGAATTCCTTGGTCTTGTCGGCGCTTTCGCCATCGCCGTCGACCAGATGTTTGAACATCGTCCAGTGGCTCATCATATGATTGCCGAGGTTCATCGACATGAAACCGGCAAGCTGGAGAAAGCCCGGATAGACGCGGCGTCCGGCGCCCGGATACCAGGCGGGGACCGTCACGATCACATTTTCCTGGAACCAGGCATAGGGGCGCGTCATCGCATGTTCGTTGACCGCGGTCGGCGCCTTGCGCGTGTCGATCGGGCCGCCCATCATCGTCAGCGTCCTGGGCCGGCACTTGTGCTTGTCCGCCGCCATGATCGCCGCGGCCGCCAGGCTCGGCACCGACGGCTGGCACACCGCGAGCACATGCGCGCCGGGGCCGATATGGTCCAGCCACGAGATCAGATAGTCGATATAGTCGTCCAGATCGAACCGGCCCGCCTCCAGCGGCACGTTGCGCGCGTCGCGCCAGTCGGTGATCCACACGTCATGGTCGCCGATCATCCGCTCGACCGTGCCGCGCAGCAGCGTCGCATAATGGCCCGACATCGGCGCAACGATCAGCAGCTTGGGCTTGCCTTCGCTCGCCTTGTGCCTGAAATGCTTGAGCTGGCCGAAGGGCTTGCGCGCCTCGACCCGCTCGGTCACGCGCACCGTCTCGCCGTCCGCGACGGTCTCGTACAATTCGAACCCCGGCTTGCCGCGCGGGGCCGCGGCGTGCGCGAACACCTCCAGCGCGGAGGCGAACATCGGGCTGCCCCCGAAATAGCCGAGCGGATTCGCGGGATGCTGAATCACCTGCGCCCCGGCGGTCGCCAGCGCGCTCGCTCCCGCGAGCCAACTCTTTTGCATTTCAAAGGCATGATACAGCATGTGGCAATCGTTCCTTGCGTCCGGGGCGGCGCTCTGTCGGCGCCTGCTTGAGGAACAGTCTAGGGAAACGCTGTCATTGTGCAATGCATCAAAATCGTTGCGCGCGTCTTTCGTCGATATTATCCCATGCGCAATGGACGGCAAAGCGTCCGATGGAGTGACTATGTCCGAGATTGCGGGCAACCGCTAACCTCCCGGCGAAAGGGATGGTGCAAACGCCGTCGGCCCCCAGACAAGAATGGGGGGCGGCGCGCCTGTTGCTGCACATAGTCTCGGACGAAAACTCCATGAATATCTCGAAATCGGAACAGCGCGTGCTGCACGTGCTGGCGCAGGGCGGTCTGATCCGGCACCGGCGCGACGAAGACGGCCGCCTGGTCGAAGCGCTCTGCATGACCCGCGACGGGCATGTCCTCGAAAGCGGCGGGCTGGGCCTGTTCCAGCGCCTCCGCCGCCGCGGCTTCATCGCCTCGCGCGGCGGGCAGCCCTATCGCATCACGCAGGCGGGCCTGCGCGCGGTGCGGGCACAGCTCGACAACCGCTGAAGCGGGAAGGGGGAAGCGGGAAGGGGGCGCGGGCGACGGTCCGCGCTCCCTTTACGCAGCGTGGCTTCATGGTCCTTGAAGCCGTCCGCCATTCTGCGCCGTTGAGCCGTCCCGGCGCGGCTGCTAGGGCGATGGCAATGGCGACCAAATCAGACCAACCCGCCCCGCCCCGCCGCAAGCTCGGCAGCCTCGGCATGGTGTGGCACTATGCCAGCCACTATCCGCTGCAGTTGCTCGTCGCTGCGGTTGCGCTCGGCATCGCCGCGCTCGCGACGCTTGCGATCCCCTATCAGTTCAAGGAAATGATCGATTCCGGCTTCGTCGCCGGCGGCGGCGACGTGAGCCCGCATTTCCGTTTCTTCTATGTGATCGTCGTGATCCTCGCGCTCGCGACCGCGCTGCGTTTCTATTTCGTGAGCTGGCTGGGCGAGCGGACCGTCGCCGACATCCGCCAGGCGGTGCAGCAGAACCTCCTCCGCCTCGCCCCCGGATTCTTCGAGGAAAACCGCCCGTCCGAGATCGCCTCGCGCATGACCGCCGATACCGCGATCATCGAACAGACGGTCGGCACCACCGTCTCGGTCGCGCTGCGCAACACGGTGATGGGGATCGGCGGCATCGTCTATCTCTTCTCGCTCTCGCCGAAGCTGACCGGCGGCATCCTGCTCGGCATTCCGGTGATCATCATGCCGATCGTCCTGCTTGGCCGCCGCCTCCAGAATGTCTCGCGGTCGAGCCAGGACCGCGTCGCCGACATCGGCGCGACCACGGCCGAACAGCTGGGCGCGATGAAGATCGTCCAGGCCTTTGGACAGGAAGCGCGCGAGGCCGAGCGCTTCACCTCGACGGTCGAGTCGAATTTCGCGACCGCGAAACGCCGCATCCGCCTGCGCGCGACGATGACCGCGATCGTCATCGGCCTGCTGTTCGGCTCGATCACGACGCTGCTCTGGTATGGTGCGGCAGGGGTCGCGGCGGGCACGATCACCGGCGGCACCATCGCGGCCTTCGTCCTCACCGGCGGGCTTGTCGCGGGCGCGTTCGGCGCGCTTACCGAAGTCTATGGCGACCTGCTGCGCGCGGCCGGCGCCGCCGAACGGCTCAGCGAACTGCTGAACGCCGAACCCAGCATCGCGCCGCCGGCCAGCCCGCTCGCGCTGCCCGAACCAGCGCTCGGCACGCTCGAGTTCGACCATGTCGAATTCCGCTACCCGACGCGCCCCGACGCCCCCGCGCTCCATGATTTCAGCCTCGCGATCCGCCCGCGCGAAACCGTCGCGATCGTCGGCCCGTCGGGCGCGGGCAAGTCGACGCTGTTCCAGCTTGCCGAGCGCTTCTACGATCCGCAGGGCGGGCAGATCCGCCTCGACGGCGTCCCGCTCATCGACCTCGACCCCGCCGACCTGCGCGCGCGCATCGCGATGGTGCCGCAGGAAACGGTGATCTTCGCCGCGTCGGCGCGCGACAATCTGCGCTATGGCAATTGGCTGGCGACCGACGAAGAGCTTTGGGAGGCCGCCCGTGCCGCCAATGCCGAGGAGTTTCTGCGCAAGCTGCCGCAGGGGCTCGACACCTTCATGGGCGAGGGCGGGGCGCGCCTGTCGGGCGGCCAGCGCCAGCGCGTCGCGATCGCGCGCGCACTCCTTCGCCGGGCGCCGCTGCTGCTGCTCGACGAAGCCACCTCGGCGCTCGACGCCGAATCGGAAAAGCTGGTGCAGGACGCGCTCGAAACGCTGATGCACGACCGCACGACGGTCGTCATCGCGCACCGCCTCGCGACCGTCCGCGCCGCCGACCGCATCATCGTGATGGACGAAGGGCGCATCGTCGAGGAGGGGCGTCACGACGCACTCGTCGCCGCCGACGGCCTCTATGCCCGCCTCGCCCGCCTGCAGTTCCAGGACAATCTCGCCGCCGCCTGACCGTCCGCATCCTCAAGCCGCCCCCAAACCCCTCGAGCCACCCCTCAAGCCACCCTGCGAAGGACGCCCCGATGCCAGCCACGCTCCACGACATGACGATTCCCGCTTATGCCAACGCGCTCGGCGCGCTGTCGGGCCAGCTCGACAAGGCGCTGGCCTGGGGCGAGGCCAATGGCGTCGGCGAGCTTCAGTTCATCGCCGCGCGGCTCGCGCCCGACATGTTCCCGCTCGCGACGCAGGTGCGCTTCACCTGCATGCAGGCGGCGCAGACCGCCACGCGCCTGGGCGCCGTCGGCGCACCCGACGCGGGCGAGGATGCGACCGATTTCGCCGGCCTGCAAAGCCGGATCGCGGCGACGCTCGCCTGGCTCGACGCGATCGATCCGGCGGCGATCGACGGCGACCCCGATCGCGCGATCAGCTTCGACCTGCCCAACGGCATGGTCTTCGACATGACCGCCGCGACCTATGTCCGCGACTGGGCGCAGCCCCAATTCTATTTCCACCTGGTCGCCGCCTACGCCATTCTGCGCCACATGGGCGTCCCGCTCGGCAAGCCCGACTATGTCAGCTACATGATCCCCTACCTCCGCCCGGGAACCGCCCCCGCGGGCTGAAGCGGGCCAGGCGCGGGCATTTCCTGTCCGACGGACATGGTCCGGGGTCTGCCTGTCTTGAGGAAAAAGGCGGATCGCGGGTCGACGGAGCTGTGCGGCGCGAGGTCCGTTTTCGACCGGAAGATGACGTCTCTTCTTTCGTCACCCCGGACTTGATCCGGGGTCCATTCTTCGGGCGCTGTTATGGATCCCGGATCAAGTCCGGGATGACGAAGGCGTAGGAAGCCAGGCCAGTTTGCGACCGGTTGCGGCCATTTAATCCTCCCGGTGCCGCAGGGATGGGGAAAGGCCTTTCCTACAATATCCGGCTCTGTCAGCGTCGATCCCGGCTCTTTCATTCAGTGAATAAACGCGATCCGCCGGTCTTCTCACGACTGCGCGCGCCCACCACATTGCGTGGTCCAGATCGGCGAACGCACAGCGCACAGGGCTGAACTTTCCTGAACTTTGGAATGGAGCAAACTTCGCTCTCCCACCCCAAAGCCGCCAGATCGCCAGCACCAGCCGCGCCCTCCCATGTGATCCCCGGCGAAGGCCGGGGCCCAGAGCGTAGCCACGCAGCATCGGCTTTCTAACGCCCTGGACCCCGGCCTTCGCCGGGGATCACATGGGGGGGCGTCGGCGCCGGGGGTAAGCGGAGCCCTGGATCGGCACGGGGTGACGAAGCTGTGGGAAGCAAGGTCTGCCTCCGACCGAAATCTGACATTTCTGTTCCGTCACCCTGAACTTGTTTCAGGGTCCATGGCCCAGCGCTGCCTCCAGCGCAGCGTCAGATTAAAGATCCGTGAAACGAGTTCAGCATGACGAGCGTGGGATGGCCGCACTCCCCCCATTTCCGATGTCGGCAGAACGGAACCTTTGCCCGCGACACCGCCCGTCGTCGGCAAAACCCCGATCCAGAAACCGGAATTCCTCACGCCTTCCCAATGGGATGGCGCGGTTTGCTTTTTTCGGTGATTCTGCAACAAGGCGGCATGGATTTCGACGACCAGTTGCGCCGTTATTTCGGCACGGCGGACATCACCGACCTGCATCCCGAGGCTTTCGCCGCGGGCACCGAGCGGATGCGTGTTGATTTCGGTCTCGAGACGAACGGCGGCCGGCGCTTTGCGCTGTGGACGCTGATGTACATCTTGGGCGTCGCGCCCGATCTGGATGTCGCGTTCAAGGATGCGGCCGATCGCGATGCCGCGCGCGACTTCATGGATTTGTTCGACCAGGCGAACGACGGCGCGGATTAGGCGCGGTCGGGGCACCAGGCGCGGCAGAAGGTGTCGACCGCGTCCTCGACTTCATCCGCGAGCCGCGCCAGGTCGCTGCCGCCCGCCATGCCAAGCACCGCGAACTGATACACGCCCGATTGGCAAAGCCCCGCGAACTGCTGCACCGCGCGCATCGGATCGCCCATCCGGATTTCGCCGCGTACCATCTTTTCGCTGACCCATTCGGCCGCGCGCGCCTTGCCCGGACGCGGGCCGCGGTCGTAGAATGTCTCGGCAAGATGGGGAAAGCGCCCGGCTTCGCCGACGACCAGGCGAAACAGCGACAGCAGCGGGGTCGAGGTCAGCTTGGTCATGAGCAGGCTGCCGAACCCGCGCAGCACCTCCGGAACCGGGCGGTCGAGCGGCAGGTCGATCGTCAGCGCCTGGCCATATTGTTCGACGATATCGTCGACGACCGCGGTGAACAGATCCTCCTTCGACGGAAAATAGCTCCAAAGGGTCGTTTTCGACCCGCCCACCGTGCTCGCGATCGACGACATGGTTGTGCCGGCATAGCCGCCCGTGAAAAAGGCTTCGCGCGCCGCGTCGACGAACGCCTTGCGGCGCTGGGCGACGGCATCGTCGAGGGTAGGCGTACTGTCTGGTATCATTTCGATTGACAACCTATTGTCCAAGGTCCATTGGCGCATGATACCAGCTAGTATCGTTGGATTCCATGCCTTATCGACTTTTCTCCTCCGTCGCAGTTTTCTGCCTGCTGTCAGCTTGCGCCAGCGTTCCAAACGTTGGGCCGAAGCCCGTGCCCGTCGCCGCCGATGCGCTCGAGTCGTCGGCCAGCCTGGCCGATGCGACCGGCGCGTGGCCGGTCGAGGGCTGGTGGACGGGTTTCGGCGATGCGCAGCTCGACACGCTGATCGCCGAAGGGCTTGCGGGATCGCCCGATATCGCGACGGCCGCGGCGCGCGTGCGCGCCGCCGAGGGGCTGGCGCAGCAGGCGGGGGCGGCGCTGCTGCCGCGCGTCGGTGCCGAAGGCAGCGTCGGCGGGGTTCAGCAGAGCAAGAATATGGGCATACCGCCGCAATTCGTGCCCGATGGAATCCAGGACACCGGCCATGTCGCCGCGACCTTCAGCTTCGACCTGGACCTTTGGGGCAAGAATCGCGCGGCGCTGGCGGCGGCGACGTCCGAAGCCGAAGCGGCGCGGGTCGATGCCGCGCAGGCGCGGCTGATGCTGACGACCGGGATCGCGTCGGCCTATGCCGACCTTGCGTCCTATTATCAGGCGCTCGACGTCGCGAAGGACGCGGTTCGCGTGCGCAGCGCCAGCGCCGATGTTTCGGGAAAGCGCGCGACGGCGGGGATCGAGAACCGGGCAGCCGAGCGCCAGGCCGAAAGCCGGGCCGCCGCCGCGCGCGGCGATGTGACGGCGCTCGAAGAGGCGATCGCGCTCACGCGAAACCGTATCGCCGCACTGATCGGTGCCGGGCCCGACCGCGGTCTGTCGATCGGCCGGCCGGCGCTGGCGTCGCCCGAAATCGGCTTGCCGCCGCAGGCCGGAATCGACCTGATCGGCCGCCGTCCCGACATCGTGGCGGCGCGGTTGCGCGTCGAGGCGGCGGCGAAACGCATCGACGTCGCGCGCGCCGATTTCTATCCGAACATCAACCTGTCGGCGCTCGTCGGACTCCAGTCGCTCGGCCTCTCCAACCTGTTCAAGGCGGGGTCCGAATATGGCAATGGCGGCGTCGCGGTCAGCCTGCCGATCTTTGACGGCGGGCGGTTGCAGGGCCGCTATCGCGGCGCGCGCGCCGACTTCGATACCGCGGTCGCGGCCTATGATCGCACGCTGATCGGCGCGCTCCGCGATGTCGCCGACATCGTGGCGAGCCGCGCCGCGACCGGACGCCAGCTCGTCGACCGGCGCGAGGCGCTGAAGGCGGCGACCGATGCGGCCGAACTCGCGGGGCTGCGCTATCGCGCCGGCCTTTCGAACCAGCTTCCCCAATTGACCGCCGAAGACAGCATGACCCAGCTTGCGCGCCAGGTGTCCGACCTGGAGGCGCGCAAGCTCTCGCTCGATATCGCCCTGATCCGCGCGCTCGGCGGCGGCTACCAGACCAAGACAGGAGAATGACGATGGCCGAAGATACGGCTGCGGCTACCCCCGAAACTCCCCCCGAAGCCAATGGCGCGCAGCCGGAGAAGCGGAAAAAGCTGCTCCGCATCCTGGCGATCGTCGTGCTGTCGATCGCGGCGGTTTGGGGGATTTGGTATTTCCTGACCCAGTCCGGGCGCGTGTCGACCGACAACGCCTATGTCGGTGCGGATTCGGCGACGGTCACCGCGCTGATCTCCGCGCCGGTCAAGGAGGTGCGCGTCAGCGGCACCCAGGTCGTCAAAAAGGGCGACATCCTGGTCATTCTGGACGACGCCGATGCGCGGATCGCGGTTGCCGATGCCGAAGCGGCGCTGCGCCAGGCGCGCCAGCGCTATGGCCAGGCCAGCGCGACCGCCGATGCGGCGCGGGCGCGCGTAACGGCGCGCGGCGCCGACATTTCGCAGGCGCGCGCGCGGCTGCGCGACGCCGATACCGCGGTTGCGAAGGCGCGCGCCGAACTGGCGCGGCGCGAGAGCATCGCGGGCACCGGCGCGGTGTCTGCCGAGGAACTGACCACCGCACGGGCCGCGCTTGCGTCGGCGTCGGCTGCGCGCGATCTTGCCGCGGCAGGCATTGCCTCGGCCGAGGCGACGCGCGGGTCGGCCAGCGGCGACCTGGGGGCCGCCGAAGCGGTCGTGACCGGCACGACGATCAACACCGCGCCCGACGTCGCGGCGGCGCAGGCGCGGCTGGAGAAGGCCGAGCTCGATCTCGCGCGTACGGTCATCCGCGCGCCGGTCGACGGCATCGTCACCAACAAGCAGGTGCAGGTCGGTCAGCGGGTCGCGGCGGGTGCGCCGATCCTGGTGGTCGTGCCGGTCGCCACCGCCTATGTCGACGCCAATTTCAAGGAAAGCCAGTTCAAGCGCATCCGCATCGGCCAGCCGGTCGAGCTGACGTCGGACTTTTACGGCAGCGATGTCGTCTATCGCGGCAAGGTGACCGGTATCGCCGGCGGCACCGGCGCGGCCTTTTCGCTGATCCCCGCGCAGAATGCGACGGGCAATTGGGTGAAGGTCGTGCAGCGGTTGCCCGTGCGCATCACGCTCGACCCCAAGGAGCTGAAGGAGCATCCGCTGCGCGTCGGGTTGTCGATGGAAGCGACGATCGACACGCGCGGGAAATGATCTGAGCCATGGCCAGCGCCGCCGCCTCCGTCCTTCCCGCCGAACCGCAACCGCTGAGCGGCGTCCGGTTGCTCGTCGCGGCCTTTGCGCTTGCCCTCGCGAATTTCGTCGTCGTGCTCGACACGACGATCGCCAACGTATCGGTGCCGCACATCGCGGGCGGCCTTGCGGTCTCGCCGACGCAGGGGACGTGGGTCATCACCAGCTATGCCGTCGCCGACGCGATCAGCGTGCCGCTGACCGGCTGGCTCGCCGCGCGGTTCGGGACGGTGCGCTGGTTCATCTTTTCGATCATCGGCTTCGGCATCTTTTCCTTTCTCTGCGGCATTTCGCGCACCCTCGACGCGCTGATCCTGTTCCGCGTGCTGCAGGGGCTGTCGGGCGGGCCGCTGATGCCGCTGTCGCAGATATTGCTGCTGCGCATCTTTCCCAAGGAAAAGGCCGGCATCGGCCTTGCGATCTGGGCGATGACGACGACCACGGCGCCGATCCTGGGGCCGATCCTGGGCGGCCTGATCAGCGACAATTGGAGCTGGCCGTGGATATTCTTCATCAACCTGCCGATCGTCGCGATCTGTGCCTTCGGCGTGTTCAGCCTGCTTTCGCCCTTCGAGACCAAGCGCGAGAAGGCGCGGATCGATACCGTCGGGCTGGTCCTGCTCGTCGTTTCGGTCGGCGCGTTCCAGATCATGCTCGACACCGGACGCGAGCATGACTGGTTCGGATCGGCCTGGATCGTCGGTCTGGCGATCGTCGCGGCGATCAGCTTCGTCGCGTTCGTGATCTGGGAACTGACCGACGCCAATCCGGTCGTGAACCTGCGCGTCTTCCGCTTTCGCGGCTTCAGTTTCGCGACGCTCGCGATATCGCTGGGGTTCGGGGCGTTCTTCGCGCAGGTCGTGCTGACGCCTTTGTGGTTGCAGCAGGTGGTCGGCTACACCGCGACCGAGACGGGCTTCGTCGTCGCGTGGATCGGCGTGTTCGCGGTGATGCTGTCGCCCATCGCGGCGGGAACGATCGGTAAATTCGATATTCGCATATCGATCTGCGCCGGTATCCTGTGGATGGCGCTGATGTCGATTTTGCGCGCGAGCTGGAACGCCGATGTCGGTTATTGGACGCTGGCGCTGCCGCATGTCCTGCAGGGGATGGGCATGCCCTTCTTCTTCGTCGGGCTGACCGCGCTGGCGCTGAGTTCGGTGCCCGCGCAGTATCAGACGTCGGCCGCCGGCCTGATGAGCTTTCTGCGGACGCTGTGCGGGGCGATCGGCACCGCCATCGCGACGACGGCGTGGGACGACGCCAGCCGCACGTCGCGGTCCGAGCTGGTGTCCGCGCTGAACAATCCCGACGCGACGCTGTCGTCGCTGCAGAACGCCGGGCTGACGCTCGAACAGGCGCGCGCGGTCCTCGATCGGCTGGTCGAGGGGCAGGCGGCGACGCTTGGCGTGCTGCACCTGTTCCTGGCGTCGGGGGTCGTGTTCGTGATCGCGGCCGCCGCGGTCTGGCTAGCCCCCCGTCCCAAGCAGATCTCGATGGGCGCCTCGCACTAGCGCTATCTGGCGAAGAGCTGCCCAAGGTCGGCAAAGGCCTTGAACTCCAGGGCGTTGCCGGCGGGGTCGAGGAAGAACATCGTCGACTGTTCGCCGGGCTGACCCGGGAAGCGCGTGTGCGGTTCGATGACGAAGCGGACGCCGTGCGCCGTCAGCCGGTCGGCGAGCGCCTGCCACTGCGCGGGCGGCAGGACGACGCCGAAGTGCGGCACGGGGACGTCGTGGCCGTCGACCGGATTATGTCCCGCCACGCGCTCGCGCCGGTCGACGCGATGCGCGACGATCTGGTGGCCATAGAGGTTGAAATCGATCCAGTCGGCGTCGCTTCGCCCCTCCGGACAGCCGAGCACAGTGCCATAGAAATGGCGCGCGGCGGCCAGGTCGTCGACGGGAAAAGCGATGTGGAAGGGCGCGATTTCGGACATGCGCGCGACTGTGCCGCACCGGGCGACGGAATGCCAGTCCGGGCGCTTGGGCTTCGGCGCCTGTCGTGCTAGGGGCGCGCGCATGCTGACGATCAATGGCCTTACCGTGCGCCTCGGCGGGCGCACCATCCTGGACCGCGCGAGTGCGAGCTTGCCGCCGAAAAGCCGCGTCGGTCTGATCGGCCGCAACGGCGCGGGCAAGTCGACGCTGATGAAGGTGATGATCGGCCAGCTCGAGGCCGATGACGGCGGGATCGAAATGCCGCGCCGCACGCGCGTCGGCTATATCGCGCAGGAAGCGCCCAGCGGGACCGCGACGCCGTTCGACACGGTGCTGGCCGCGGATACCGAGCGCGCCGACCTGCTCGCGGCATCGGAAACCGAGCAGGACCCCGACAAGCTCGCCGACATTCACGAGCGGCTGATCGCGATCGACGCCTATACCGCGCCCGCGCGCGCGGCGCGCATCCTGATCGGGCTCGGCTTCGACGAAGCGATGCAGGGCGCGCCGCTCGACAGTTTTTCGGGCGGATGGAAGATGCGCGTCGCGCTGGCGGCGCTGCTCTTTTCGAATCCCGACCTGCTGCTGCTCGACGAACCGTCGAACCACCTCGACCTCGAGGCGACGATGTGGCTCGAAAGCTTTCTGCGCGCCTATCCGGGGCAGCTCGTCGTGATCAGCCACGAGCGCGACCTGCTCAACAATGTCGTCGACCATATCCTGCACCTGGAAGGCGGAAAGGTGACGCTCTACGCCGGCGGCTATGACGCGTTCGAGCGTCAGCGCGCCGAACGCGCGGCGCAGCTCGCGGCGGCGCGGGCGGCACAGGATGCACAGCGCGCGAAGTTGCAGGATTATGTTGCCCGCAACAGCGCGCGCGCCTCGACCGCGAAGCAGGCGCAGTCGCGCGCGAAGCAGCTCGCGCGGATGCAGCCGATCGCCGCGATTTCCGAGGACCCCAGCCTGGTGTTCGATTTCCCGACCCCGGCGGACGAGTTGAAGCCGCCGCTGATCACGCTCGACCTTGCGAGCGTCGGCTATACGCCGGGCGAGCCGGTGCTGCGCCGCCTGAACCTGCGCATCGATCCCGACGATCGCATCGCGCTGCTCGGCCGCAACGGCAACGGCAAGACCACGCTCGCGCGCCTGCTCGCGGCGCAATTGAAGCCCGAAGAGGGCGGCATGGCGTTCGCGGGCAAGATGCGCGTCGGCTATTTCACCCAATATCAGGTCGAGGAACTCGACGGCGACGACACGCCGCTGGGGCATATGGCGCGCGTGATGACGGGCAAGACGCCGGGCGCGGTGCGCGCGCAGCTCGGGCGCTTCGGTTTTACCGGCAACAAGGCGACGACCGAGGTCGGCAAGCTGTCGGGCGGCGAGCGCGCGCGGCTGGCGCTGGCGCTGATCACGCGCGAGGCGCCGCATCTGCTGATCCTCGACGAACCGACGAACCACCTCGACGTCGACGCGCGCGAGGCGCTGGTCCAGGCGCTCAACGGCTTCGATGGCGCGGTGCTGATCGTCAGCCACGATCGCCACATGCTCGAACTGTCGGCCGACCGCCTCGTCCTGGTCGACGACGGCACGGCGCGCGATTTCGACGGCAGCATGGACGATTATGTCGCTTTTATTCTGGGCAAGGGCGCGGCGAACGACGACGCCAAGTCGGCGCCGGCGAAATCGAAGGACGCCAAGCTTGCGCGGCAGGAAGCCGCCAAGGCGCGCGAAGCGCAAGCGGTGCTGCGCAAGACCGCAAAGGATCATGAGGCCCGCGCCGGCAAGCTGGCGCAGCAGATGAGCGCGATCGACCGGGCGATGTTCGACCCCACCGGCGCCGAGCCCGCGCTCGCCAAGCTCACGATGAGCGAGCTGTCGCAGCGCCGCGGCAAGCTGGCCGCCGAACTGGAAACGGTCGAAGCGGCGTGGATGGCGGCGCTCGAGGCGATCGAAGAGGCTGCCGCCTGATCGGATATTTTCGGGGATTGTCCCGCGATGCCGGACGGGTGACTTTATCCTGTCCGAATCATCAGGGAAAACAGCCCCATGTCTCCGTCGATCCTGTTGCTGCTGCTCGCGCAGACCCCCGTCGCTGAGGCGCCGGTGTCAAAGGCCCCGCCGCGGCCGGTATATTGCAGCGACGATTGCATCTCGCCCGTCGAGGCGGTGACCTATGCTTCCTATCTCGCGCCAAAGGCCGGGATCGCCGGCACGTTCCGTATGGAGGTGAAGGCGGTCGGCGAGCAGAAGGGCATCTATTACCTCAATTCGGAGGCTGATTATCGCGACCGGAATTGCCTGACGATCGCGATGCCCGCCGCGGTCATGGCCCAACTGGCGGGCGGCGGCGGCCTCGCGCGGGCCGAGAAGCGCTTCAAAGGCCGCACGATCATCGTGCGCGGCGTCGCGCAGCGGGTGAAGATCGGCTTTTTCGGGCCGGACGGAACGCCGACCGACAAATATTATTATCAGGTCCAGATCCGTATCGGACAGGCCGGGCAAATCGCGACGCGAAGCGTCGGCTGACGCCCGCGCGAATATTGACTCCGCGACGGGCTTCGATCATAATAGTTTCAATTGAAACTATATGGGGATCTGATCATGGCCGACCTGTTCGACAATCCGCTGGGCCTCGACGGCTTCGAGTTCGTCGAATTTTCGGCGCCCGAAAAGGGCATTCTCGAACCGGTGTTCACGGCGATGGGCTTTACCCAGATCGCGCATCACCGCTCGAAGGACGTCCAGCTTTGGCGCCAGGGCGGGATCAACCTGATCGCCAATTACGAACCCAAATCGCCCGCGGCCTATTTCGCCGCCGAACATGGCCCGTCGGCCTGCGGCATGGGTTGGCGTTGCCGCGATGCCGCCAAGGCCTATGCCGAGGCGATCGCGCGCGGTGCCGAGCCGGTCGAGGTCAAGACCGGACCGATGGAACTGCGCCTGCCCGCGATCCGCGGCATCGGCGGTTCGATCATCTATCTGCTCGACCGTTATGGCGACGAACTCAGCATCTATGACATCGACTTCGTCTATGAAGAGGGCGTCGACCGCCACCCCGAGGGTGCGGGGCTGAAGGTGATCGATCACCTGACGCACAATGTCTATGGCGGCCGCATGGCGCATTGGGCGGCCTTTTACGAGCGGATCGCTGGCTTCCGCGAAATCCGCTATTTCGACATCAAGGGCGAATATACCGGCCTGACCTCGAAGGCGATGACCGCGCCCGACGGCAAGATCCGCATCCCGCTCAACGAAGAGGGCGCGGGCGGCGGCGGCCAGATCGAGGAATATCTGCGCGCCTATAATGGCGAGGGTATCCAGCACATCGCCTTTGCCTGCGACGACCTGTATGCGGCGTGGGACAAGCTCAAGGCGATCGGCAATCCGTTCGCGCCGTCGCCGCCGGAAACCTATTACGAACTGCTCGCCGAACGGCTTCCGGGCCATGGCGAGGATGTCGACGCGCTGAAGAGCCGCGGCATCCTGCTTGACGGTTCGACCGAACAGGGCGATCCGCGCCTGCTGCTCCAGATTTTCGGCCAGACCGTGATCGGCCCGGTCTTTTTCGAATTCATCCAGCGCAAGAAGGACGAGGGCTTCGGCGAGGGCAATTTCACCGCGCTCTTCAAGTCGATGGAACTCGACCAGATCCGCCGCGGCGCACTGAATGTCGAGGAACCCGCCGAATGACGAGCCCGATCAAATTGGGCGGCGTCCACCACGCCGCCTATCGCTGCAGGGATGCGAAGGAGACGGTCGATTGGTACGAGCGGATGCTCGGCATGACCTATACGACCGCCTTTGCCGAGGATCATGTGCCGTCGACCGGCGAATATGACCCCTATATGCACGTCTTCCTGGATGCCGGGAACGGCAACATCCTGGCCTTTTTCGAGCTGCCGAACCAGCCCGGCATGGGGCGCGACGAAAATACGCCCAAATGGGTCCAGCATCTCGCCTTCAAGGTCGGCACCTATGACGAGCTGGTCGCGGCCAAGGAGCATCTGCAGGCCAATGGCATCGACGTGCTGGGGCCGACGCATCACGGCATCTTCAAGTCGATCTATTTCTTCGACCCCAACGGCCATCGCGTCGAGCTGGCGTGCGATATCGGCACCGACGAACAATATGCCGAGCTGAAACGCGTCGCGCCGCTGATGCTGGAGGAATGGAGCCAGACCAAGAAGGCCCCGCGTCACGCCGACTGGCTGCACGCGGCGGCGAACGAGTAGGCAGCTCGCCGAAAAGCAGAGGGCCCTCCTTTCGTCATCCCGGACTTGATCCGGGATCTACCGCAGCGCTTGAATTCGTGGACCCCGGATCAAGTCCGGGGTGACGAGAA
Source organism: Sphingomonadales bacterium (assembly GCA_017309275.1). GTDB lineage: Bacteria > Pseudomonadota > Alphaproteobacteria > Sphingomonadales > Sphingomonadaceae > Sphingopyxis. The sequence goes on from JAFKLT010000035.1 coordinate 38,170, forward strand.
CGGGGGGCTTGTCCGCCCCCTCGTCGAACTACTTCCGGTCCAGCCCGATGCTCTGCAGCGTCGCGCCGCTGCACTTGTCGGCTTCCTTCGTCTTGCCGTCGCCCGACAGCGCGCCGATCGCCAGGAAACCCGCGACCACGGCGACCAGGAACGCACCCGCGACCCACACCAGATATTTGTCGATGAACGCCTTGATCGGCGCGCCGAACAGGCGGAACAATATGCCGACGAGCATGAAGGAAAAGGCCCGGCTCGCAAGGCTTGCCCACAGGAAGGTGAAGAAGCTCATGTGGATGAAGCCGGCGGTGATCGTCAGCAGCTTGAACGGGATCGGCGTCGCGCCCTTGATCAGGATGATTTCGGCGCCGAACTCGCGCAGATAGCAGGCGGCCGGCGGAAAGGCGTCGGTCAGGCCGAGCACGCCGAGCAGCCAAAGCCCGACGCTCTCGTACAGAAAATACCCGATCCCATAGCCCAGCATGCCGCCGGCGACCGACGCGAGCGTACAAATGAGCGCGTACCGCACCGCCTTCTTCGGATTGGCGAGGCACATCAGCCCCAGCAGCGGGTGCGGCGGGATCGGAAAGAAGCTTGCCTCGACGAAGGAGACCAGCGCCAGCCAGAGCTCGGCATGCGGATGCGCCGATTTCTCCATCGTCCAGTTGTACATGCGCTGGATGATGGACTTGTTGTGGACGGTTCCGGTCATGCTGGTCCTTGGCTGCGGGTCAGGATGACCACGGCCTTCCTATGCCGGGGGCGTAGCGCGAAGTCGAGATGCGCGTTGGAGATGGCGATCCCCGGCGAAAGCCGGGGGTCGATCGATCAATGCCGGAAGTGGCGCATGCCCGTGAAGACCATCGCGAGACCCGCCTCGTTCGCCGCCGCGATCACCTCGTCGTCGCGGATCGATCCGCCCGGTTGGATCACGCAGGTCGCGCCCGCCTCGACCGCCGCCAGCAGGCCGTCGGCGAAGGGGAAGAAGGCGTCGCTCGCAACCGCGCTGCCGACCGTGCGCGGCTCTGCCCAGCCGTGGCTTTCGGCGGCTTCGCGGGCCTTGGCGGCGGCGATGCGCGCGCTGTCGCGGCGGTTCATCTGCCCCGCGCCGATGCCCGCGGTCGACCCGCCCTTGGCATAGACGATCGCGTTCGACTTGACGTGCTTCGCGACTGTCCAGGCGAACAGCGCGTCGGTCAGTTCCTCTTCGGTCGGCGCGCGGTCGGTGACGACCTTCAGGTCGCCGACGCCGATGCGGCCATTGTCGCGGCTCTGCGCCAGCCAGCCGCCGGCGATCGTCTTGAGCACCAGCCCGCCGCGCGCCGGATCGGGCAGTTCGCCGGTCAGCAGCAGGCGCAGATTCTTCTTCTTCGCGAACACCGCGCGTGCGTCGGCATCGGCGTCGGGGGCGCAGACGACTTCGGTGAAGATGCCGCTGATCAGCTCGGCGGTCGCGCCGTCGAGCGGCCGGTTGACCGCGATGATCCCGCCAAAGGCCGAAACGTCGTCGCACTTCAGCGCCGCGTCATAGGCCTCGGCGATCGTCGCGCCGCTCGCGACGCCGCAGGGGTTGGCGTGCTTGACGATCACGCAGGTCGGGCCCGCCTCGCGGAACTCGGCGACCAGCTCCAGCGCGGCGTCGGCGTCGTTGATGTTGTTGTAGCTTAGTTCTTTTCCTTGGACCTGTTCAGCCTGCGCGATGCCGCGCGCGGCGGGGCCGGCGGGAAGGTAGAGCGCCGCCTTTTGGTGCGGGTTCTCGCCATAGCGCAGCTCGGTCGCCAGCTTGGTCGTCAGCGGCAGCGTGTCGGGGAACATCTTGCCCTGGTCGGCGAAGGCGAACCATTGCGCGATCATGCTGTCATAGGTCGCGGTGTGCGCGAAAGCGGTCGCCGCAAGCCGCTTGCGGAGGGCGAGGGTGGTCGCGCCGCCGTTCGCGTCCATTTCCGCGATCACCGCCGCATAATCCTCGGGCTCGGTGACGATGCCGACGAACGCGTGGTTCTTTGCCGACGAACGCACCATTGCGGGGCCGCCGATGTCGATATTCTCGATGATCGTGTCGCGGTCGGCGCCGCTCATCACGGTCTGGAGGAACGGGTAGAGGTTGACGACGACCAGGTCGATGCCGCCGATGCCATGCTCCTCCATCGAGGCGACATGCGCGGCGTCGTCGCGCACCGCCAGGATGCCGCCGTGCACGGTCGGGTGCAGCGTCTTGACGCGGCCGTCCATCATCTCGGGAAAGCCGGTGAGGTCGGACACGTCGAGCACGCTGTGGCCCGCCTCGCGCAGCGCCTTCGCGGTGCCGCCGGTCGACACCAGTTCGACCCCATGCTTGACGAGTGCGGCCGCAAGCTCGGCGAGCCCCGCCTTGTCGCTGACGGACAGCAATGCGCGGCGGACGGGAATCAGGTCGGTCATGGGGAAGGCGGCCTTTGCAATACGGGAAAGACGCGGCCCCCCTAGGCGCGCGCCGCCCGTATCGCAACCCCGGGAGACCGGTTTTTAGAGGCCGAGCGCCGCCGCGATCCGCTCCCAGCAGACCAGCTTGAAATTCTGGGCCCTGGGCGCGTTGTCGCCGTCCTGCGCAAGAAAGAGCCCGTCGGGATAATCCGGGCCGAAATTGCCCGCGACCGCTTCGATCCCGTCGGTGTCGCTGGTCGCGCCGAACTTGCCGGCGGCAATGGCGAAGCGGCCGACATAATCCATCGAAGGCAGTTTGAAGACGGCATAGGCATTGTCGCCCTGGCTCGACGCGATCAGATAGCGCTGGCCCTTGTGATCGATCGTCGCCAGACCCTCGACATCGGCGACCAGCCGCTGGTTGTCGACGGGCGCGACCAGACGCGCGCCGGCGGTCTTGCCGGTCTGAACCAATTGCCAGATGCCGACGTCCTCCTCGCCGACATACAGCGTGTCGCCGTCGAAGACGCAGCCTTCGGACTGGGTCGGAATCTTGTGCTCCCATTCGACCGTGAAGGTCGGCGCGGCGCCCTGCGGCAGTCCGATCGTGCCGACGCGAACGGTGCCGTCCTTGATGATCAGCGCGGCCTTGAGCGGTTCGCCCGGCGCCGTGCGCGCAAGGCAAAAGCCATAGGCCTCGCCCGTTCCCGCCGACGCGCGGCCGAGCGAGGTGAGCGCGGCGGTGGCGGGGTCGATCGCGAAGATCGCGAGATGCGCGTTGACGCCGTCGTTGCGGTCGCTGGCGACGATGATGTTGCCGCGCACGTCGACATTGTTGACGCGCCCGCCCTTGATGAAGGCCAGGTCCTTGCCGGTCAGGTCATAGGCGTGGATGCCCGCCTTCTTGTCGGTCGCGATGACCAGCACGCGGTTCGGGTTCGCGGGATCGACCCAGATCGCCGGATCGTCGGCGGCGTCGGCCTGGCCGGTGCCGACCGGTTCGGTCTCTCCGTCCGCGGTGATCTGGATCGGCGGCAGGCCCGCGATTACCGGCTGCGCCTGTTGCGCGGTGGCGCATCCGGCAACCGCCGACGCGAGGATGAGCGCGGAAGAATATTTCCAGGTCATGTTCATTCTCGATCTCCCCTTGGTCTGTCTGGTTGGCTTATTTCGCGCGCGCGACGCAGACGCCGCCGTCCGGGCCGACGTCGCCCGTGCAGCGCCGCTCGGCCAGCGTCGGCTCGCCGACTTCGCTGAGGCGGTTGCCCGCCGCCGTCCGCTCCAGGTCGAAACCGTCGTAGAGCTTCCCCGACGCGGTGAAGGTCCGGAACTTGATGCGCTTCGGCTCGACGTCGACGATCTGGTAAAGCTCGGTCGCCTCCGCGATCTTGTCGGGCTGCCACGGGCTGCGGTCGTTGAGCGCGTACATCTTCGACCCCGTGACCGACACCAGATAGACCGGCCCCTGGATCATGCCGTCGGCGCGCGCCTTCGCGCTCGCCTCGCGCCCGGCTTCGGCGGTCAGGCGGCTGTAGCAATGGTCGTGGCCCTGCAGCACCAGGTCGACCTTGCGCTTGTCGAACACCGGCTTCCACGCGGCCTTGATCTCCGCCGTGTCGTTCGGGCGGGCGCAGGTGAAGACCGGCTGGTGGAACAGCACGACGTTCCAGTTCGCCTTGCTCGACGCCAGCGTCTGGTCCAGCCAGCGCGTCTGCGCCTCCATCGACCCCAAGTTGATCGCCGCCGTCCCGTCGAGGACGATGAAGCGCACCCCCTGATAATCGACGTAATAGGTCGTCGCTTTCACCGGCTCCGCGCCATTGGCGGGCAGCGCGAACTGCGCGGGCCAATAGGGGCCGAGGTTATAGACCTCGGTCCCGTCGGGCTGGACGACGTCGACATATTCGTGGTTGCCGGTCGCGGGAACCTGCGGGACGATCGAATAATTATAGCCGCCCGCCTGGTTCCATTCGCCCCATTCGTCGTCATGGTCCAGGTCGTCGCGCTGCGCGACCAGGTCGCCGGCATGGACGACCAGCGCGATGTCGCCATTGCCGTGAAAGGCCTGGCGGATGACGCGGCTGGCATAGGTCAGGATGCCGTTCTGGACGTCGCCCAGATAGAGAAAGCGAAACGGCTTCGCCTCGACGGCGGCGGTGCGGAACTGATGCCACTCGCTCCAGCCCGCCGCGCCCTTGACGCGATAGGCATAGGCGGTGTCGGGGGTCAGGCCGGTGAAGCGGACCTGATGATAGAGCGCGGGGCCATAGCTGCTGTCGACCTTGCGGCTGGTGCCCGTGACGATCCGCGCCTTTTCCTCGAGCGTCGGGCCGTCGACCGATACGGCGATCTGGGCTTCTGCGCTCGCCTGCGCGGTGTCGGTGCGAAAGGCGACCGCCATCTCGCGGCTGGGGTCCGCGCCGGGGGTGAGCACGATCCGGTCGGGCAGGTTCCTGGGGGCATAGGGCAGCCCCGGCGAACGCGGGATCGGCGCGGTCGCCGCCGGATCCGCGGCCAGCGCGGGGCCGCTGGCGATCGAACAAAGGGTGGCTAGCGCGATCAGACCGTATTTTTGCATGTCCAACTCTTTCGGATGAAGAATGGCCGACCGGGGCCGCACCATCCGGCACGGCCCCGCTGGGTTCCGGGTCAGGCGACCTAGAATTTCACGCGGACACCGCCGAACAGCGTGTATCCGAACTTTTCATATTCATAGACGCGCTCGCGGGTGCCGTAATAGCGGACGCCCGGCGAGTTGGTGAGGTTCTTCGCCTCGACGAAGATGCCGACATTCTTGAGCAGCTGATAGCTGCCCGTCACGTCGAGCTGGCCGCGCCCTTCCCAATAGAGGTCGAGGTTGGCGTCGTTGGCGTTGATCTCGTTCAGATAGTCGCTGCGCTTGGTATAGGAAACGCGCAGGTTCAACGGCCCCCGCTCATAAAAGAGCGCGGCGTTCCAGCTATGCTTCGAATTGCCGGGCAGCGGCATGATCTGGCGGCCGGCATAGGGCTGGGCCAGCTTCACCTCGGCTTCGGTCCACGTATAGTTGGCGAAGACGCCAAAGCCGCTGAGCAGGCCGGGCAGGAAGGTGAACTGCTGCTGCCAGTTCACCTCGACGCCGTACAGATGGCCCTCGGGCGCGTTTTCGGGACGGGTCAGTTCGGCCGCGGCACCAAGATAGGTGCCGTTGCGCGTGACCGTGTAGCGATAATCCTTCAGGTCCTTGTAGAAGCCGTTGACCGAGATCATGCCCAGCGGCTGGAGATAATATTCCAGGCCCGCATCGACATTGTTCGACAGCGTCGGACGCAGCAGCGGATTGCCCGACGTCACGCGAACGATCGCGCTGTCGGTGTTCTCGACCACGCGCGGAACCAGGTCGACGAAGTTCGGCCGATTGATCGCGCGGGTCAGCGCGAAACGGCCGATCAGATTGTCGGTGAAGTTGTGGCGCACGGTCAGGTTGGGGAACCAGCGGCCATAGCGCGACTTGGCCACGGCCTCGCCGATCGCGCTCGTGCTTTCGTTGAAGGTCGGTGCGGCGCCGCGGAAGTCGGTGGTTTCATACCGCACGCCGGCCACGACCAGCGTCGACCCCAGGTCGAACTGGCCCATGCCGAAGATGCCGAGGATCTTTTCGCTGCCGGTATAATCGGCGGTGATCGATTGCGGCATCCGGCGTTCCGACGTCGGCCTGGTCAGGTCGAAATATTGGTCGGCCAGCGTCGGGTTGAACTTGTTGCCGAGGAGATAGTCGAAGTTCGTCGATTCGATATCGGTCAGGAAGCTGGCGAGGGTGCCCGTCGGCGCCGCCGACGCGCGGCGGTCGCGAAAGCGTTCCTCGTTGGCGGTGACGTTGCGATCGCGGTAGCGGCCGCCGAAGCTGTAGGTCACCGGAACGCCCGCGAAGGTCGACGGGAATTCGACCTTGGTCTGGAACGTCCATTCGTCGTTGAAGGTGTCGTTCGCGCGATAGGCATTCTCGCGGAACGCAAAGCGATCGACCTGCAGATGCTCGCCCGTGGTGAACAGCGAATAGTCGGGATTGTCCGGGTTCGCGAAATCATAGCTCTGGCGCGGACGCAGCGTCGACCGGAACAAAAGCTCGTCGCGGCGCGGATAGGTCTGTTCGGACTTGGTGTAGGTGCCCGAATATTCGATCTTGCCGCCGCCGAGCCGGTGCTCGCCGCCCGCCGTCGCGGTGTAGATCTCGTTGCGCTGGACGCGGTGGCGCACCTGCTTTTCGATGCGGGTGTTGGTATAGGTCGCGCTGGTGTTGGTCGCGCCCGGCTGCAACGTGCCTTCGGTCCACAGGATGCTCAGGCGGTTGCGGAATTCATTGTCCTCGAACCGCGAATAGGACCCGCGCAGATACAGGCGCGAACCCGGCGCCGGACGCCATTCGAGCGCACCGGTCGCGGCGATGCGCTCGCGCTTGGTGTCGTAATCCTTGAACAGCGTTTCGGTGACGCCGTACAGCGAATTGCCGATCGACGCCCAGGCGTTCTCGACATTGTCGAGCTTGCGGTCGGTGCGCGAATAGCTGCCCGACAACAGCACGCCGAACTGCTTCTCGGCGCCGAAGCGGTTGCTGACCGACAGCGCGGCGCGGCGGTCGCTGGTGCCGCCCATCTGGTTGTGGCTGAGCCCGGCCGAGGCGCTGAGGCGAAAGCCGCGGCTGTCGAAGGCCGAACGCGTCGCGATGTTCACCGCGCCCGCGATCGAATCGGCGTCCTGATAGGGGAGCAGCGACTTGCTGACCTCCAGGTTCGCGACGATGTCCGACGGGATGGTGTCTAGGTCGATCGCGCGGGTGGTCGGGCTGGGCGCGGTCACGGTCACGCCGTCGATCGACACGGCGGTAAAGTCGGCGGGGGCGCCGCGCACGTTGATATAGCGGCCTTCGCCCTGGTCGCGTTCGATGCCGATGCCCGCGACGCGCTGCAGCGCTTCGGCGATGTTCGGGTCGGGAAAGCGGCCGATGGCGTCCGACGAGACGACGTTGGTGGTGTTGATCGCCTGCCGCTGCTGGTTCAGCGCGCGCGCCGTATTGTCGACGATCGACGCGGCGGTAACGACGATGTCGCTCTCTTCGCCGCGCGGCACGACCAGGTTCAGCGAGGTGCTGCGGCCCGACAGGGTGACCGGCTGGTTGAAGGCGGGGCGACCGAGATAGCGCACCTCGACCGTGACATTGCCGCTTTCGGGCGCGGTCAGCACGAAGCCGCCCTGCAGGTCGGTCGTCGTCTCGACGCCGAGTTCCGGAATGATCACGCGCGCGCCGGGGAGCGCCGAGCCTGCTTCGTCATAGATATTGCCCGACAGGACGGCCTGGGCCTGCAGCGCGGCGGCGGTCGAGGCTTCCTGGGCCTTGGCCGTCTGGGCAAGACCGATCGTCGACAGGACGAGCATGGAGCCGCCCAGGACAAGTGAATGGCGCAGTTTGAGAGAGCTCATTTTTTCCCCGTTTTTTGATTGGCAGGGCAGGCGGGCCGCCCTTGAGAGAGAATGCGAAACCCGCCGCGGCATCTTTGCTCGCGGCGGGGTGGGGCGCGTGTGGCAAGGCTCCGTGACTCCCATGTTACGATGGCGTCACACTATTGAAACATTTGGGGAATTTTCGAGCGCGATCGGCTGCGAACCCCCGGAACCCTAAGGGCTCGGGAAATTTTTTCGGTTCGCGCTTTTTTGATCAATCGCGCCCGGAAAGGCGCCCTGGCCGCGTGCGATCAGCCGATATGCTTGAAAATCCAGCCGATGCTGGCGCCGCCTGCGGGCGCGGTGCCCGTGACGACGAGTTGTTCGGCGGGATGCGGGCGGCCATCGCCGTCGACCCACAGGCTTTCCTCGATGTTCAGCGCCCCGTCGGAGGTGCGGAACTGCCACAGCGGCCCCCCGGAGATGCGGAGCAGCGCGCCGAGCTTGTCGGCGGTCAGGCTGGCCGAGATATTGCGCCCCAGGTGAAAGCGCAGGGTGAATTTCTTGTCGCCCTTGCGCCGCGTGCGCGGGGCGGGAAGCAGCATGTCCTCGCCGCGCAGCTCGCGCCCGTTGGGCGACAGGATCAGCAGGCGGCGGTGGATCAGGCCGTGGCGGCGCGCATAGCCGTCGTGGCTCATCTCGACGCGGCTGCCCTGCGGCGTTTCGCGCCGGTCGAGCTCGACCTCGGTCACGCCGCGGCCCAGGACGCCGCTCGCCAGGATCGCGGTCGAATTGGTATCGTCGATCGTCAGCGTCGAATGCGCGGCGGTGGTGCGCAGTCCGCGCGCCAGGTCGGCGGGGATCGTCGCGCCGGTCAGCGCGGCGCCGCCGCAGTTGACGACGATGCGCTCGTCGCCGTCGGACAGTTCGAACGCCAGCGTCGAGGCGCAGCCCGCCTCGGTCACGCGCGCGATCGGCGGCGGCGCGGCATCGGCGAGCAGGACGACCTTGTTCGCGACCAGACGCTGATAGCCCCAGTCGCGCGCTTGCTTGAGCGGCCGCGTGCGCACGCCGCTGGCGCCGACGACCGCCTGGATATGCGCGGCTGAGGTGGCGCCGCTGCCCTGCCAGCTTCCCATGCCGCCGTCGCTGTGGACCAGGCCGAGCAGCGCGGGGACGGTGCGGGCGAGTACCTCCTGCAGGAAGGGCGGCACTTCCATCCGGCGCATGTCATAGATGCGCGCGAGCATCGACAGCGCCATGACCGCATCGAGCTGCGCCTGCGGCGAGCGCGCGATATTGCCGCCGTCGGCGTAGAAGCTCGTCTCGATCACCTTGCGCAGCCCGGCTTCGCCGAACACCTGCCGCGGTTCGCCGCCGGGCATCAGCAGCGAGGCGGCGACGATGCCGATCCATGCGACGAGTTGGCCCGTGCCGGGGCGCGTCTTGTCGGCGACGCGGTCGAGATGGCGGGCCGAGCGCGCGAGATGGTTGAGCACCGCCGACCGATAGATAAGGTCGCTCGACGACAGGATCAGCGGCGCGTGGGCCGCCCAGAACAGGATGCGCCAGCCGGTGTTTTCGGCCTGCCACGCGGGTTCGCTCACCGCTTCGCCATGCGTGCCGAGCCAGTGGCGCACAACCGCTTCGGCGATCGGGGCGCTGTCGGCGCGGTTGCCCGTCGCCGCCAGGTCGCGCAGCCAGGCAAAGCTGTGGAGATAGTCGGCAAAGGTCGGCGCGACGTCGAGCGCGGCGAAGTCCAGCTCGCCGAGCGACAGCTTCAGCCCGCGATGCAGGAAGTGGCCCGCGCGGATGGCGGTGCCCGCGCGAACGTCGCCGGGAACCGGGTCGGTGGGCACGCCCAGCAGCTTCAGCGGAAAGCGGCCCTTCAGGCGCAGGGCATGGAGCGGGGTGCGCCAGGTCAGCCGGGTGATATAGTTGGCGACGCGGTCGCCCAGCGACAGGCCCTTGTCAGCGGGCAGGCGGATCAGGCGCTTGCCGGGCTCGATGCTGTCGTCGAGCGGCGGGGCGTCGTCGCCCGGATCGGGAATCGAACTCGAAGGGGCAGAGGTCAATGGTCTCCCCTCCATCGATCAGTCGCCGCGCAGGCGCCGGATATTGTCGGCGTAGGCGTCTGGCCCGCCCTTGAAGGTCGCGGTCCCGGCGACCAGCACGTCAGCCCCCGCCGAAATCGCCAGCGGCGCGGTGTTCGCATCGATGCCGCCGTCGACCTCCAGCCGGATGTCGCGACCCGACTTCTCGATCATCTTGCGCACCGCCTCGATCTTGCGAAGCTGGTTCGAAATGAAGCTCTGGCCGCCGAAGCCCGGATTGACGCTCATGATCAGGACCAGGTCGATGTCGTCGATCAGATAGTCGAGCATCTTGGCCGCGGTCGCCGGGTTGAGCGACACGCCGGCCTGCTTGCCCAGCGACTTGATGTGCTGGACGGTGCGGTGGATGTGCGGTCCCGCCTCGGGGTGGACGGTGATGATGTCGGCGCCCGCCGCGGCGAAGGCGTCGAGGAAATGATCGACCGGCGAGATCATCAGATGGACGTCGAAGGGCAGGGTCGAATGCGGACGCAGCGCCTTAACGACCATCGGGCCGATCGTCAGATTGGGCACGAAATGCCCGTCCATCACGTCGATATGCACCCAGTCGGCGCCCGCCGCCTCGATCGCGCGCACCTCTTCGCCAAGGCGCGCGAAGTCGGCGCTGAGGATCGAGGGGGCGATGCGGACGGAAGGCGACGTGGCGGTCATGGAGACCGGCCTTAACCATCTAGCATGTGCGGGGCAAGCGCGGGCGGGATGCTATTCGCGGGCATTGAAAAATAATATCGGCGCGCGTCAGCGCCAGCGCCAGCCACCCTGGGTTTTGGCGCGATAGAGCGGCATCGGGGCGATGCCGGCCAGAACGACCGCGATCGTCGTCATCACCGGCCGCCCCTGTCCCAGCATCGCGATCCCGGTGATCAGCGCGATATGCGCCAGCAGCAGCGCCCAACCCTGCCAAGCGATCGGCAGGCCGGCGCCATAGCCGCGCTTTTTCGGCCGGAACCAGGGGCGATCGTCGAACAGCAGGTGCAGCATCTCAGCTTTCCTTCTTGGGGGGACGTCCGCGTTTGGGGGCGTCGGATTGCTTGACGCTGACGCCGCGGCGACTCAGCGCCTCGCGCAGCAATATTTCGATCTCGGCATTGGCGCTGCGCAATTCGGCCGAAGCCAGCCGCTCGATCGCGGCGTACAATGCCGGATCGAGGCGGAGGGCAAAGGCTTTCTTCGACTGCACGGGCACCGCTCGACCTCAGTAGAGCGAGCCGGTGTTGACGACGGGCTGCGTGTCGCGTTCGCCGCAGAGCACGACCATCAGGTTCGAAACCATCGCGGCCTTTCGCTCGTCGTCCAGGTCGACGACATTCTTCTCCGACAGGTGCTGCAGTGCCATCTCGACCATCGTCACCGCGCCTTCGACCAGCTTCTTGCGCGCCGCGATCACGGCCTCGGCCTGCTGGCGGCGGAGCATCGCGCCGGCGATTTCCTGTGCATAGGCCAGGTGGGTCAGGCCGCATTCGTCGACCGTGATGCCCGCGACCTCGAGTCGCTCGATCAGCGCCTTGCGCAGTTCGATGCCGACCTCGTCATGATTGCCGCGCAGCGTGATTTCCTGATGTTCGATATCGTCATAGGGATAGCGCGAACCGATCGCGCGCACCGCGGCCTCGATCTGCGCCATGACGAATTCCTTGTAATCGTCGACGTCGAACAGCGCCTGCGCGGTGTCGGTGACGCGCCAGACGACCTGCGCCGCCATTTCGATCGGGTTGCCGCGCAGGTCGTTGACCTTGATCTTGTCCGAAATGACGTTGTTCGCGCGCACCGCGATCTTCTTGCGCGTCAGCCACGGAAGCACCCAGCGCAGCCCCTCGTCGCGGTCGGTGCCCTTGTACGCGCCGAACAGCTGGATCGCCGCGGCCTCGTTGGGGTTGATCATGTAAAAGCCGCACAGGATGATCGTGCCGGCGATCGCCGAGGCGGCGACCACGACCCACTTCCACGCGACCTGCACGTCGGCGCTGCCGTTGCTGATCGCCGCCCATGCGGCGACGCCCAGCAAGATCACCCAGATGAGCAGCATCAGGTAACCGCTCTGCGTTGCGGCGCGCGTCTCGCGGCTGCGGTTCAGCGCCGGTGTCCCACTCTCGACCATGTTTCCCTCCGAATCACTCGATATAAAGATGATATCATATTTATATCGTTTTGGACGGGCGTCAATCGGGATTGTCACCGTGGTTTCATGGCGATCAAGGATTGGTGTGGCGCGGTCCGTGATCGGAAAATGGGTTGGCTGACGAAGGTCAGTCGCGATAGTCTGTGTCCGTGGCGATACCGATCGGCGAATTGGCCCAGAAACTGGGGATGGACAGCGTTCTGCGCTTTCGCGAGGGCGCCGATTGCGCCTGCACGGCCGATGGCGACGTGCTGAAGCTGTTCCAACCGCAATCCATTCGGATGCTCGGCGGCCGGCCGGGTGATCGAAGGCTCTGCGGGAACATCGGCTTCGTCTTGCGGTCCGATCTGCCGGCGAAGGGGCGTCCGTCCTGGCGTATTCGGCTTGCTTCGCTTTCGATGTGCCCCATCGCGAATTTCCCGTGGCTCTCCGCTCATTCGGCGCTGTCGGACAATGACGTGTCGCCGGCCTTTGTCGAGGGCTTGCAGGAACTCCTTCAAAAACTTCCCCGCACGACGGATGAAATCGAACGGAACCTGGGGCGCGACTTTCTGAACTCCTCGGGTGTCGAGAGGGTGCAAGGCCTGGTCGGGCTTCTGAGCGAGGGCCGGTCAGCCTAGGTCGGCCAGCCAATGCGGACAAAACAAAGGGGGCGCGGTGGCCCCCTTTGCTCCCCGGTTGAACTGGAGAATTATTCGGTCGGAAACCCGCGCTTGCGCAGCAGCGCCTTCACGTCGGGATCGCGGCCGCGGAACGTGCGATAGGCCTCGGCGCGGTCGGTCTCGTTGCCGGTCATCAACAGGATGGTGCGGAACTTGTCGGCGACGCTGCGATCCCACGGGCCGCCGGCTTCGGTAAAGGCCGCCCAGGTGTCGGCGTCCATCGTTTCCGACCACAGATAGCTGTAATAGCCCGCCGAATAGGCGTCGCCGCTGAACAGGTGGCCGAACTGCGGCAGGCGGTGGCGCATGACGATTTCCTTCGGCATGCCCATTTCGGCCAGCGTCTCGCGTTCGAACTTGTCGACGTCGGTCACCGGCTTCTTGCGGTCGTGCAGCTTCATGTCGACGATCGCGCTCGATAGATATTCGACCGTCTGGAAGCCCTGGTTGAACTTGTCCGACGCCAGGATCTTGTCGACCAGCGCCTGCGGGATCGCCTCGCCGGTCTTGTAGTGCGTCGCGAATTTCGACAGCACCTCGGGCGTCATCAGCCAATTCTCGTTCACCTGGCTCGGGAATTCGACGAAGTCGCGCGGCACGCCGGCCAGCGCCGGGTAATAGACGTGCTGCAACAGATAATGGATGCCGTGACCGAATTCGTGGAACAGCGTCTGCGCGTCGTCCAGGCTGACCAGCGTCGGCTCGCCCTTTGCGCCCTCGGTGAAATTATTGTTGTTCGACGCCAGGACGTTGCGTTCGCCGCCCAGGCCCTGTTCGCTGCGATAGGTCGTCATCCACGCGCCCGAACGCTTTCCGTCGCGCGCGAAATTGTCGAGGTAAAGGACGCCGACATTCGCGTTCGTCTTCAGATTATAGACTTCGAAGGTCTTCACCTTGGGATCGAAGACGGGGATCGTGCCCGTAATCTCGCGGAAGCCCAGGTCATAGAGCTGCCCCGCCGACCAGAACATCGCGTCGCGCAGCTTGTCGAGCTGCAGATACGGCTTAACCTCGCTTTCATCGAGGTCGTACTTCGCCTTGCGAACCTTTTCGGCGTAATAGCGATAGTCCCAGGGCTCGATCGTGATCTTTGGCCCCTTGCCGGCCTTGGCTTCCTGATCGGCGATCGCCTGCATGTCGGCGACCTCTTCCTTCGCGCGCGCGACCGCGGCAGGCCAGACCTTCATCATCAGCGCCATCGCATTCGCCGGCGTCTTCGCCATCGTGTCGGCCATGCGATAGTCGGCATGCGTCGGGAAGCCGAGCAGCACCGCACGCTCCTGGCGCAGCTTCAGGATTTCGGCGATCGTCGCGTTGGTGTCGTTCGCATCGCCATTGTCGCCGCGGTTCACGAAGGCGCGCCAGACCTTTTCGCGCAGCGCGCGGTTGGTCGCGTTCTGCAGCACCGGCTGCGCCGACGAACGGGTGTTCTTGATCGCCCACTGGCCGGGCTTACCCTGCGCCTCGGCCGCGTCGGCGAGCGAGGAGATGAAGCCGGCGGGAAGCCCGTCGAGTTCCGCCTGGTTGAGCACGAAGGTATAAAGCTTCTCGTCGCCGAGCAGCTTGGACGAAAAGGTCGAGAAAAGACCTTCGAGCTTCGAGTTCAGCTCGACCAGCTTGACCTTGTTCGCGGGCGACAGGTTCGCGCCGTCGCGTACCATTTCCTCATAGCTGCGTTCGACGATGCGAATCTGCTGCGCGTTGAGGCCGCTCGAATTGCGCTTGTCGTACACCGCCTTGTAGCGGGCGAAGAGCTTGGGCTCGAGGAACAGCTCGGTATAGAATTTCGTGAGCTTCGGGCTCCATTCGGCGTCGATGTCCTCGACCCGGTCGTTCGACTTGTTCGACGTCTGCACGCCCCACAGCGCGAAGACGCGGTCCATCGTCTCGCCCGCCTGCATCATCGGCACATGCGTGTTCTCGAACGTCGGCTCGGCGGGATTGTCCATCACCGCCTGCACTTCGGCCTTCACCTCGGCCATGCCCTTGGTGAAGGCGTCCGGGAAGCGTTCGGGATCCAGCTTGTCCCACGGCGGCACCCCTTCATAAGGGCCCGTCCAGGGCGCGAGCATCGGATTGTCGCCGGCCGGCGCGGGCGCGGCGGCGGGCTGGGCGGTGGTTTCGGCGGCGATGGTCATCGAGCTATAACCCATCAGCATGGCGGTCGATGCAAGCAGCATCGACAAACGGACAAACGGCGGCGCCTTGCGCGACATTTTCGAATCTCCCCGGAAGATCTGGTTTCGATTGAAACCATGTTCTCCCGAGCCTTAACCCGAGATGGCGAAACGGTGCAAGAGCGACACTCTAGCCGGCAAAGCCCGGCGGCGCGACCCCCGGTACGTCGACCCGAAAGGTAAAGACGCCGCCTGCATGCGGCTGGCGCTCGCGTTCCGCATCGGTCAGATTCTTGCCCGCGCTGGTGACGAAGGCGGTGCGCAAATCGGCGCCGCCGAGGGCGATCATCGTCGGGCGCTGGACCGGCATCTCGACCGTCTGCAATATCTCGCCCTGAGGGGAGAGGCGAACGACGCGCCATCCGTCCCACAGCGCCGACCAATAACAGCCCTCGGCATCGACCGTGCCGCCGTCGGGACGTCCCGTACCCGTTTCGAACTGGTGGACGGTGCGCCGCGGACCGAGCGCGCCCGTATCGGGGTCGAGGTCATAGGCGTCGAGGCGGTGGGTCGGCGTGTCGGCGTGATAGAAGATACGGCCGTCGGGGCTGAACGCCGCGCCATTGCTCGTCGTCAGTCCGTCGATCATCGGGTGTAGCGATCCGTCGGGGTCGAGCCGGTACAGCGTCGCTTTCGGATTGGCCTTGTCGGTGGTCAGGCTGCCGACCCACAGCCGCCCGGCCGGATCGACGCAGCCGTCGTTGAAGCGCTGCTCGGGCTTGTCGGCCAGCACCTGCGCGCCAAAGGGACGCGGCGCGGCGCCCCATTCGTCGATCAGCGCGCAGCCCTGTTGCAATCCCGCGATCAGGCCGCCGCGCGCGCGCGGCGCGATGCATCCGACAGGGCCGTCGAGTTGCATGACCTCCTCCTCGCGCGTCGCGGGGTTGGTGCGGTGGATGCGAAAATTGTCGATATCGACCCAATAGAGTCGCGCTTCGGCGGCATGCCACCGGGGCGACTCGCCGAGTAGCGCGCCGGCGTCGAGGAGAAGTTCAACCATGGCCGATCGCTTAGCGCGCCCATCTTGCGGAATACCAGTGCAGATTTTGGCCTTTTGTGCCGTAGCGGCATTTCTACTTGACGTGGACGTAAACGTAAGGTCAGGTGCGCGATGAAACTCGCACCGAAAGGGGCGGGGCTTGCCTGCGTACCGGTTCGCCAACATGGCCGGACGCCCCCTGGGAAAAGGAATGACCATGTCGCTCGATAATCTTTCGCGTACGGCCTACAGCGAAGATCATGAGGCGTTCCGTGCGACGGTGCGCCAGTTCCTGGAAAAGGAAATCGCGCCGAATCAGGCGCAATGGGCCGAGGACGGCATCGTTCCGAAGAGCATCTGGCCGAAGGCCGGCGAACTGGGCCTGCTATGCCCGACCGTGCCCGAAGAATATGGCGGGCTGGGCCTCGATTTCGGCTATAACGCGATCGTCGACGAAGAAAGCGCCTATTATGGCCGCGTGACCACCGGCTTTTCGCTCCAGTCGGATATCGTGACCAACTATATCACCCGCTATGGCAGCGAAGAGCAGAAGAAGCACTGGCTGCCCAAGATGGTCGCGGGCGAGGTGATCACCGCGATCGCGATGACCGAACCCGGTACCGGCAGCGACCTTCAGGGTATGCGCACGACCGCGAAGAAGGATGGCAATCACTATGTCATCAACGGGTCGAAAACCTATATCACCAACGGCCAGAACGCCGACCTGGTCCTCGTCTGCGTCAAGACCGATACCGAGGTGGAGCCGGCGTGGAAGGGCGTGTCGATCGTCCTCGTCGAGGCCGATCGCGAGGGATTCCAGCGCGGCCGCAATCTTGACAAGATCGGCCAGGACGAAGCCGACACGTCGGAGCTCTTCTTCAACGACGTGCGCGTTCCGATCACCAACTGCCTCGGCGAAGAGGGGCAGGGCTTCATCTATCTGATGAGCGAACTGCCGCAGGAGCGCCTGTCGATCGCCGTATCCGCGCAGGCGTCGGCGCAGCGGGCTTTTGACGACACCGTCGAATATACGCGCGACCGCAAGGCGTTCGGCAAGCCGATCCTCGATTTCCAGAACAGCCGCTTCGTGCTCGCCGACCTGAAGGCAAAGCTGCAGGTCGGCTGGGCGCACCTCGACTGGGCGCTGGCGCGGCACCTGAAGAAGGAGCTGACGCCTGAGGAGGGCGCGGCGGCCAAGCTGTGGCACACCGACCTTCAGTGGGAAGTGATGGACAAGTGCCTCCAGCTCTTCGGCGGCGCGGGCTATATGAACGAATATCCGATCGCCCGTGCCTGGCGCGCGGCGCGCGTGACTCGCATTTTCGGCGGCACGAACGAAATCATGAAGGAACTGATCGGGCGCAAGCTCTGACCCGACAAGCGCAGGAAAGGAATTCTCCCATGGCTACAGCTTATATCGTGGACGCCGTCCGCACCGCCGGCGGCAAGCGCGGCGGCCGCCTTGCCGGCGTGCACCCCGTCGACCTTGGCGCCGCGGTGTTCGACGCGATCGCCGATCGCAACGACTTCGACACCAAGGCGATCGACGACGTCATCACCGGCTGCGTGTCGCAGGGCGGGCAGCAGACGATGGACGTCGGCCGCAACGCGGTGCTCGCCTCGAAGCTTCCCGACTCGATCCCCGCGGTCACGATCGACCGCCAGTGCGGTTCGTCGCAGCAGGCGATCCAGTTCGCGGCACAGGCGGTGATGTCGGGCACGCAGGACATCGTCCTTGCAAGCGGTATCGAAAGCATGACGCGCGTCCCGATGGGCAGCGTCGCGACGCTCTTCATGAAGGAAGGGCTCGGCCATTATAAGTCGGAGCGGCTCGAGGAAAAATATCCCGGCATCATGTTCAGCCAGTTCATGGGCGCCGAGATGATCGTCAAGAAGCACGGCCTGACCAAGGACGACCTCGACGCCTATGCGCTCGAAAGCCATCGCCGCGGCAAGGCCGCGACCGAGGCGGGCCATTTCAAGCGTGAGATCGTCGGGGTCGAGATCGACACGCCGGAAGGTCGTCAGGTCCATCTCGTCGACGAAGGCATCCGTTTCGACGCTACGCTCGAAGGTATTGCCGGCGTGAAGATCCTGCAGGAAGGCGGCTCGATCACCGCCGCGACCAGCTCGCAGATCTGCGACGGCGCGTCGGCGGCGCTCGTCGTCTCGGAACAGGCGCTCAAGGATCATGGCCTGACCCCGCGCGCGCGCATCCACCACATCTCGGTGACCGCGGGCGACCCGATCATCATGCTGGAAGAGCCGCTGTTCGCGACCGAACGCGCCCTGAAAAAGGCGGGCATGAAGATCGAGGACATCGACGCCTATGAAGTGAACGAGGCGTTCGCGCCCGTGCCGCTCGCCTGGCTCAAATATCTCGGCGCCGACCATGCGCGCCTGAACCAGCATGGCGGCGCGATCGCGCTTGGCCACCCGCTCGGCGCCTCGGGCACCAAGCTGATGGCGACGCTGCTGGGCGTCCTCGACGCGACGGGCGGCAAATATGGCCTGCAGACGATGTGCGAAGGCGGCGGCCAGGCCAACGTCACGATCATCGAACGACTGTAAGCGAAAAGAAGAACCGGCGCCGCTCCCGCGAAGGCGGGAGCCGCCATCGGCCTTGCTCAAGGCTGCCAATGGCTCCCCGCCGTCGCGGGGCGACGACTAACAGAGAGGACATTCCATGAAACTCGATTCCACCGTATCCGCCGTCGTTACCGGCGGTGCCTCGGGCCTTGGCGCCGCGACCGCGCGCGCGCTGGCCGCCAAGGGCGTGAAGGTCGCGATCTTCGATCTGCAGGAAGAAAAGGGCAAGGCGCTCGCGGCCGAACTCGGCGGCGTGTTCTGCGAATGCAACGTCACCGACGACGCCTCGGTCGACGCCGCCTTTGCCAAGGCACGCGAAGCGATCGGTCAGGAGCGGATCCTGGTCAATTGCGCGGGCACCGGCAACGCGATCAAGACCGCCAGCCGCAGCAAGGAAGACGGCAGCATCAAGCATTTCCCGCTCGATGCCTTCAACTGGATCCTCCAGATCAACCTGGTCGGGACCTTCCGCTGCATCGCCAAGTCGGCGGCGGGCATGATGACGCTCGATCCGCAGGAAGACGGCGACCGCGGCGCGATCGTCAACACCGCCAGCGTCGCGGCCGAGGATGGCCAGATCGGCCAGGCGGCCTATTCGGCGTCGAAGGGCGGCGTCGTCGGCATGACGCTTCCCGTTGCGCGCGACCTTGCGTCGGAGAATATTCGCGTGAACACGATCCTGCCCGGCATCTTCGACACCCCGCTGCTGGCCGGCGCGCCGCAGAATGTCCGTGACGCGCTGGGCGCATCGGTGCTCAATCCGAAGCGGCTCGGCAATCCCGACGAATATGCCAATCTCGCGATGACGATGATCGAGAACGGCTATTTCAACGGCGAGGACGTCCGCCTCGACGGCGGCATCCGCATGGGTCCCCGCTGATATGCCCAAACCGGAAAGCTGGCGGCTCGATGCCGCCAGCTACCCCGCGCGCATCGACTTGCAGACGCGGTTTCAGGACATGGACATCAACGGCCACCTGAACAATGTGGCGTTCGCCGCGCTGTTCGAAAGCGGCCGCGTGTTGCTGAACCGGCAGGTGCGCCCGCTTGAAGAACGTCCCGCGAACGAGCGGACGATGGTCGCCGCGGTCGAGATCAACTATCTGGCCGAGGGCAATTTTCCCGATCCGGTCCATATCGCGACGGGTATCGGACGCCTCGGCACGTCGAGCTGGACGATCGTGCAGGCGATGTTCCAGAACGGCCGCGCGATCGCGACCTGCGATACGGTGGTCGTGTGCCGCACCGATGGACAGTCGAAACCGCTTCGCCCGGCGATGGTCGCCGAACTCGAAGCCAATCTGGTAAAGCCGGCCTAGCTCATCCGGTCCGTTATTGCTTCGCGCCGTCTTCGCCGCCTTGCAATGACGAAGTGACTAGAGCTTCTTGTCGGCGTCGGGGACCGAGCGGATCAGGTCGCGGGCAAAGCCGATCAGGCCGATCTGGCGGCGGCGCTTGAGCCTCTCGGCGCGCAGGATCGCCCGCACTTCGTCGAAGCATCCGTCGACATTGTCGTTGATCAGCACATAATCATAGCCGTCCCAGTGGCTGATCTCGTTCGCCGCGCGTTCCATGCGCGCCGCGATCACCTCGTCGCTGTCGGTGTTGCGCGAACGCAGGCGGCGCTCAAGTTCTTCCATCGTCGGCGGCAGGACGAAGACGCGCACGACGTCGGGGCCAGCCTCCTGGTACAGCTGCTGCGCGCCCTGCCAGTCGATGTCGAACAGCACGTCCTTGCCCGCGGCGAGCAGTTCCTCGACCGGCGCCCGGGGCGTGCCGTAACGGTGGCCGAAGACATGCGCCCATTCAAGGAACTCGCCATCGGCGGCCATCTGCTTGAAGGTGTCGACGTCGACGAAGTGATAATGGACCCCGTCGATCTCGCCGGGGCGCGGCGGGCGCGTGGTTGCCGATATCGACAGCGCGATGTCGCTGTCGGCGTCGAGCATCATCCTCGAAATGGTGGTCTTGCCGGCACCGGAAGGCGAGGAGAGGACGAACAGGACGCCGCGGCGGTTGAGATGGACGCTTTCAGCCATGCGCGCTATTCGCCTGACGAGGGGCAGCGGTCAAGCGGGAAGGGCGGCGCGGATGGCAGGGATTTCACGAACGGGCTGGCTTGTCGTCGCGGCGCTGCTGGCGCTGCTGACCGCGGTCCTGTTCCTGATGGGGCGCCCGCCGATCTGTCCGTGCGGTATCGTCAGCCTGTGGCACGGCACCGTCCAGTCGAACCAGAACAGCCAGCAGGTGTCGGACTGGTACAGCTTTAGCCATGTGATCCATGGCTTCATCTTTTTCGGCCTGTCGCGCTGGCTGATACCGACGCGGCCGCTGTGGGTCGCGCTCGCGATCGCGATCGGAATCGAGGGTGCGTGGGAAATTCTCGAAAATTCCCCGATCATCATCGACCGCTATCGCGAGGTCACGATGGCCTATGGCTATTCGGGCGATTCGATCCTCAATTCGGTGAGCGATGCGGGGTTCATGATCCTGGGCTTCCTGATCCTCGGCCTGTCCTTCTCGAGCTGTTCACGCTCTGGACGATCCGCGACAATCTGACGCTCAACGTGCTGATGCTGGTCTCGCCGATCGAGGCGGTGAAGGAGTGGCAGTCGGGGACGTAACGTCGCCTCCCAGCTCATGATCGCCGCATCGTTCCCGTTTCGACAAATCGCTGGTGCCACGACAGCGCCTCGGTCAACAGCGAGGGGGCGTGCTTGCCATAGGATGCGGCCTGCGCTCGTTCGAAATAGTCTGCCAGCATCGGCCGGAAATCGGGATGCGCGCAGTTTTCGATGATCAGCCGCGCGCGCTGCTTGGGAGCGAGTCCGCGCAGGTCGGCAAGGCCCTGGTCGGTAACGATCACCTGCACGTCCTGGTTGATGTGATCGACGTGGCTGACCTACGGAACGATCGTCGAAATGCTGCCCCCCTTGGCGGTCGAGGGCGCCATGAAGATCGAGATATAGGCGTTGCGCGCGAAGTCGCCCGATCCGCCTATCCCGTTCTGGATGCGCGATCCCATGACGTGGGTGGAGTTCACCGCGCCATAAATGTCGGCCTCGATCATCCCGTTCATCGCAAGACAGCCGAGCCGGCGGATCAGTTCGGGGTGGTTGCTGATCTCCTGCGGGCGCAGGATGATCCGCTCGCGGAATTTCTCCATGTCGCGGTTCAGTTCGAGCGCCGCCTCGGGGCTCAGCGAAAAGGCCGTCGCCGAGGCCATCCGCAGCTTGCCGGCCTTCAGCAGGTCCAGCATCCCGTCCTGCAGCACCTCCGTATAGGCATCGAGCTGTTCGAACGGGCTGTCCAGAAGCCCGGTCAGCACGGCGTTAGCGATATTGCCGACCCCCGATTGCAGCGGCAGGAGGTGCGCCGGCAGCCGCCCTTTCGCCACCTCGTGCCGAAAGAATTCGAGCAGGTGGCCGGCGATACGAAGCGCGCTGTCGTCGGCCGCCTTGAACGGCAGGTTGCGATCGGCATTTTCGGTTTCGACGATGGCGACGATCTTCGCGGGGTCGCAGCGAAAGCTGGTCTGGCCGATCCGGTCGTCGGGACGCACAAGCGGGATCGGCACGCGGTCGGGCGGCAGCGCCGTGCCGTAGTAAATGTCGTGCATGCCTTCGAGCGCGGGATTCTGCCAGCGATTGACCTCGAGGATGATCTGATCGGCGCGGTCGAGCCACGTCTTGTTGTTGCCGACCGAGGAGGACGGCACCAGTGATCCGTCGGGCAGGATCGCCGTCACTTCGATCAGCGCGGTATTCAGCGGCCCGAGAAAACCCTGCCACGCCATCGGTGCGACCTGGCTGAGATGCATGTCGAAATAATTCATCTCGCCGCGGTTGATCAGGTCGCGCGCGATCGGGTCGGAATTATAGGGGAGGCGGAACTCGATACCCTTCGCCTTCGCCAGCGCGCCGTCCAGTTCGGGTCCCGTCGATGCGCCGGTCCAGACCTTGATCGAAAAGGGCGTGCCTTCGCCATGCGCCTGTTCGATGCGGTTCGCCAATGCGATCGGTACGGCCTTGGGATAGCCCGCGCCGGTGAAACCGCTCATCCCGACCGTCGTGCCTGGTGCGATCAGCGCCGCTGCGGCATCCGCGTCCATGATACGCGAGCGCAAAGAGGCCGGACCGATACGAGAACTGGTCACCTGCAATCTCCATTTCGCAAAACTATCCGACACCCTTTGGCCAGAATGCGCGGTGACGCAAGGGCGGGCGCGGCCGCCGTCGCCTGATGTCGGAGCCTGTGAAACGCCTCCACCCCGCCGGACGGATCCGGCGGGGCTTCGGGCGGACCCGGTTGCCAAACGGGGGATGGCTGTGAGGGTCAGCGATCCGGGTTGGGATGCGGTGCGGCGGCTTCGTCCGCGGTCACCGCGCCATCATGATTGATGTCCCAATAATCGATCATTGCCGCCGCCGGTGCGGCGAATTCGGCCCGTGAGATATAGCCGTCCTCGTCGCTGTCCTCGGGCTGCGGAAAGGGAAAGTCGTTCGCCATGTCGGGCGGTCCGCCGGGGAAGCCGGCGTCGCCCGGCGGTGGGCCCGGAGGCGGTTCGGGAGGCGCCCCTGGGGGAGGGCCGGGCGGGCGCCCGGCGAATCCGCCCGGTGGCGGACCGCGAAAGCGCCCCTCCGGCGGAGGGCCATGCCGCGCCGACGCGCGCTGCTGCCATTCGCTGACCGCGATCCGTCCGTCGCTATCGGAATCAAGGACCGAAAAGCGGGCGTTCAGAAATGTGTCGAGTTCTTCGACGGTGACGCGGCCGTCGCCGTTCACGTCGGCAAGCATGAAGCCGCTCGCCGTCTTGGCCTGAGTCCGGTCGCCTTCGGCCGCCGCGGAGGATACCAGCCACGCCGTCGCAAGCAGGATCGTCAAAGTGGGGCGGATCATTCAGGCTCCTCGTCGCTGGCGCATCGGCGCGCTCGAACGGGGCTAGGCCTGCGACCTTGCCTGCAAATGTCGGCAATGTTTCAGAATGTTTCGCTGCGTCAGTGGATCGCGTTGCTGCGGCCATCGGGCTCGACAGGAATAGAGGGCGGCAGGGCGTCCCCGATCGTCTGCCCGTCCGTAGGCGCCTTCGACGATTTGGGAGCGATGCCCGCATAGGAGTCGACGACGCCGGCGTCGGCAAGTTTCGGGTCGATCGCATGCGCCTCTTCGGCCATCTTTCGCGCTTCGGCCCGGTCGGCCCATTTCTTGGTCAGATAGGCGGCGGCGGCCGTTGCCGCGAACACCGCATAGCGCTGGGGAAACAGGCGCCGCGCCGCGAACAGCGTGCCCGCGCCGATCACCGCGCCCGCCACGCTATGATTGCCCTTCTGACGCCCGATTGCACTGCCGAGGACGCCGCCAACGAGCCGACCGATCATCTTCATGTCTCCTTCCCCTCTTTAATCCCCCAAAGGCTATTCGGGTTCCGGCCCCAGCATCGTACGCGGATCGACGACGCGATCGAACGTCGCGCCATCGACATAGCCAAGGTCGAGCGCGGCGTCGCGCAAGGTCGACCCCGTTTCATGCGCATGCTTCGCGATCTTGGCGGCCTTGTCATAGCCGATCTCGGGCGCGAGCGCGGTGACGAGCATCAGCGACCGGCTCATCAACTCGTCGATCCGCGCGCGATTGGGTTCGATCCCGACGACGCAATGTTCGGTAAAGCCCGTCATGCCGATGCTCAGCAGTTCGATGGACCGTAACACGTTCGATCCGATCAGCGGCTTGAAGACATTGAGCTCAAGATGCCCCTGAAGTCCGCCAACGGTCACCGCCTGATGGTTGCCGATCACCTGCGCGGCGACCATGGTCAGCATCTCGCACTGGGTCGGGTTTACCTTGCCTGGCATGATCGAACTGCCGGGTTCGTTCGCGGGCAGGTCGAGTTCGCCCAGCCCGGCACGCGGACCCGAGCCGAGCAGGCGGATGTCGTTCGCGATCTTGGTCAGTGCCACCGCAAGGGTGTTCAACGCGCCGGAGAAAAAGACGAGGCCGTCGTTCGATGCGAGCGCTTCGAACTTGTTGCGCGCGGGCTCGAAGGCGATCCCGGTGCTCGCCGACAATTGGTCGGCCATCGCCTTGTCGAAGCCTGCGGGCGCGTTCAGCCCCGTGCCAACCGCGGTGCCGCCCTGCGCCAGCTTGCAGACATTGTGCGCCAGCGCGCCTTCGATGCGCGCGCGGCATGCGATCAACTGCGCGACATAGCCCGAAAATTCCTGGCCGAGCGTCAACGGCGTCGCATCCTGCAGGTGCGTGCGGCCGATCTTGACGATGTCGCCCCATGCAGCGGTCTTCGCCGACAGCGCGTCGGTAAGCTGGATCAGGGCGGGGAGCAGCCGCGCCGTCGTTTCGACCGCGACGGCGACATGCAGGGCGGTCGGGAAGCTGTCGTTCGAGGACTGCCCCATGTTGACATGGTCGTTGGGGTGAACGGGCGCCTTGCCGCCGCGCTTGCCCGATAGCCTTTCGTTGGCGATGCCCGCGATCACTTCGTTCGCGTTCATGTTCGACTGGGTGCCGCTGCCCGTTTGCCAGATCGCGAGCGGAAACTGGTCGTCGAACTCGCCGGCGACGATGGCTTCGGCCGATGCGGCGATCGCTTCGGCCAGCGTGGCATCGAGCCCGTGGTCGCGATTGACGCGCGCTGCCGCGCCCTTGATCCGGGCGAGCGCATGGACGATCGGCATCGGCATCCGTTCGTGCGCGGGAAAGGCGAAATTGTGCCGGCTGCGTTCGGTCTGCGCGCCCCAATAGGCCGTGGCTGGAACCTCGATCTCGCCGATGCTGTCGCTCTCGGTTCGCGTTTCGCTCATGCTATCAGCATCCTCGTCACCAGCACGGCACCCGCCCACATCATCGCGACGATGCCCAGAAATTGCCAATAGCCGCCTTCGCCGACACGGCGGCGAAGCCAGGCGGCGGCAAGCCAGGCCAGCACGAGCGCGGGTGTCAGGACCAGAAGGCTGAAGCGCAACAGCCCGTCGGCAATTTGTCCCCGCGCATATCCGCCGCTGAGATAGGCATAGCCCTCGACCCCCCACCAAAAGGCGGCGGTCAGCACCAACATCCCTGCGAGAGCCCAGAATTGCCAGAAACGGCTGGGAGGCCAGTTGGGGCCACCCATGACCTAACGCTTCTTGCCGAAGTCCACGGTCACGACATTCGATCCATCCTCGGTCGAAACCTCGGGGCGATCATTGTCGGCTTCATCGTGCGGCCCGGGCTCGTTATTCTCGTCGTCGCTGACCTGGAATTGCAGGCCGAAATCGACCGAAGGATCGACGAAAGCGGTGATCGCCGCATAGGGGATCACAAGGATCGACGGCGTCTGGTTGAACGAGAGGCCGACGCTGAAATAATCTTCCTCGACCGTCAGATCCCAAAAGCGGTTCTGCAGCACGATCGTCATCTCGTCCGGGAATTTGGCGACCAGATGGGCCGGAATATCGACCCCCGGCGCCTGCGTCTTGAACGTGATATAGAAATGATGCTCGCCCGGCAGGCTGTCCGATCCCTCGATTTGCGAGAGCACGCGGCCGACCACGGCGCGCAGCGCATCCTGCACGATTTCGTCATAGGGAATCAGGCTGTCGCGGACATCGTCACTCATGCGCGGGGGATGAACGCCGCGCGGGCGATGGTCAAGGGGGTCGAGGGGGGATCGAAGCGAGGAGAGTCTCCTTGCACCGGGAAAAAATGGCTCTATGGGGTCGGCCATGCGAACCGCCACCGTCCAGCGCACGACCAAGGAAACGGATATCGCGATCACCGTCAATCTTGACGGTACGGGCGATTATTCGGTGTCCACCGGCATCGGCTTTCTCGATCATATGGTCGAACAATTGTCGCGCCATTCGTTGATCGACATTTCGATGGCGGTGAAGGGCGATCTTCATATCGATCAGCACCACACGGTCGAAGATTCGGCGCTCGCGCTTGGCGAGGCGGTGGTGAAGGCGCTCGGCGACAAGCGCGGCATCGCCCGTTATGGCGAAGCGCACGCGCCGATGGACGAAACGCTGACGCGTTGCGTGCTCGACATCTCGGGCCGTCCGCACTGCGTCTATAAATCCAGCTTCTCGCAGCCGCGGCTTGGCGAGATGGATACCGAGATGTTCCCGCACTGGTTCCACAGCTTTGCGCAGACCGCCGGGATCACGCTGCACATCGAGACGCTGTATGGCGAGAATAATCATCATATCGCCGAAAGCATGTACAAGGCATTGGCACGCGCGTTGCGCCAGGCGGTCGAGATCGATCCGCGCAAGGGCGATGCCATCCCCTCGACCAAGGGGGTCCTCTAGGACCGGTCCATGAGCGCCATTGCCCTGATCGACTATGGCGCCGGCAATCTCCGTTCGGTGCATAATGCGCTCGTCGCGGCGGGGGCCGACGGTGTCGCCGTTACCGCCGATCCCGACGTCGTCGCCCGCGCCGACCGGATCGTGCTGCCCGGCGTCGGGGCCTTCGCATCCTGCATGCAGGGCCTGTCCGCGATTCCAGGTCTGGTCGAGGCGATGGAGCGTCGCGTTCGGGTGGATGGCGCGCCGTTCCTGGGCATCTGCGTCGGCATGCAGCTTCTTGCCGATGCGGGCGAAGAACATGGACGCCATCAGGGGCTTGGCTGGATCGGCGGCACCGTCCGCGCGTTCGACCCGCAGCCCGGCCTGCGTATCCCGCATATGGGCTGGAACGACGTCGTGCCGACCTTCGCCCATCCGGTGATCGCCGCGGGGGAGGCCTATTATCTTCATGGCTATCACTTTTCCGATGCCGTCCATGTGGCGGCGACGAGCAGCCATGGCGGCACCTTCACCGCAGCCGTTGCGCGCGACAATATCGTCGGTGTCCAGTTCCACCCCGAAAAAAGCCAGGCCTATGGCCTCGCGACGCTTGAAAGGTTCCTGACGTGGCGGCCCTGACCATCTTTCCCGCGATCGACCTCAAGGGCGGGCAGGTGGTGCGGCTGGCCGAAGGCGACATGGCGCGCGCGACGATCTATGGCGACGATCCGGCGGCCCAGGCGCGGCAGTTCGCCGACGCGGGCGCGACGCACCTGCACGTCGTCGATCTCGACGGCGCCTTTGCGGGCGAAAGCGTCAACGGCGCGGCGGTCGAAAGCATCATCGCGGCCTTTCCCGGCAAGGTTCAGGTCGGTGGCGGCATCCGCAGCCGCGAAGGCGTCGACCGCTGGCTCGCGCTCGGTGTCGAGCGGGTGATCATCGGCACCGCGGCGCTGAAGGACCCTGAGTTCGTGAAATCGGCCGCGCGCGATCTGCCCGGGCGGATCGTCGTAGGGGTCGATGCGCGCGACGGCATGGTCGCGACCGAGGGCTGGGCCGATGTCTCCGACGTGCGCGTCGAGGATCTGGCCCGCCGGTTCGAGGATGCGGGTGTCGCGGCCCTGCTGTTCACCGACGTCGGCCGCGACGGATTGCTCAAGGGCTGCAATGTCGAGGCGACCGTCGCGCTCGCTCGGGCCGTCGACATTCCGGTCATCGCATCGGGCGGCGTCGCCGACATCAACGACATCCACGCGCTGCGCCCGCATGTCGCCAACGGTATCGAGGGCGTGATCACCGGCCGCGCGCTGTACGACGGCCGGCTCGACCTGGCCGAGGCGATCGCGGCAGGGCGCGGCTGATGACCGTCCGCGTCCGCGTCATCCCCTGCCTGGACGTGGCCGACGGACGCGTCGTGAAGGGGGTCAATTTCGTCGACCTGCGCGATGCCGGCGATCCCGTAGAGGCTGCGCGCGCCTATGACGCCGCGGGCGCCGACGAACTGTGCTTCCTCGACATTTCGGCCAGCCACCAGGGACGCGGCACGCTGCTCGACATGGTCGCCCGCACGGCCGAGGTCTGCTTCATGCCGCTGACGGTCGGCGGGGGCGTGCGCAGCGCCGAGGATGCGCGCGCGCTGCTTCTTGCGGGCGCCGACAAGGTGGCAGTCAACAGCGCCGCCGTCGCGCGCCCCGAACTGGTCGCCGATATCGCGGACCGCTTTGGAAGCCAGTGCGCGGTCGGCAGCATCGACGCCCGCCGGGTGGAAGACGGCCGCTGGGAAATCTTCACGCACGGCGGCCGCAAGCCGACCGGCATCGACGCGGTCGCGCATGCCGTGAAGCTGGCCGAACTCGGCGCGGGCGAACTGCTCGTCACCAGCATGGATCGTGACGGCACGAAGGACGGCTACGACCTGACGCTGACCCGGGCGATCGCCGACGCGGTCAGCGTACCGGTGATCGCGAGCGGCGGCGTGGGCAACCTCGACCATCTCGTCGCCGGAATTGTCGAGGGCCATGCGAGCGCGGTCCTGGCCGCCAGCATCTTTCACTTCGGCGAAGCAACGATCGCCGAGGCGCATGCGCGGCTTGCCGGCGCGGGACTTCCTGTCCGCCGTCACTAAATAACTGGGGCATGGGGGTGGTCATGCGGGGAGGTGCCTGCAATAGAAGCCTATGACCAAAAAGCTCCGCATCGCCGACCGCACCAACGATATTTTCCCGATACTCGGCTTCGTCGCCGCGATGGCGAGCCTTGCCATGCCGCTCAACGCCTGGCTGGTCGCGGTTATCCTTGCGGGCGCGGTCATTGCGGCGGTCCATCATGCGGAAGTCATCGCGCACCGCGTCGGCGAACCTTTCGGTACGCTGATCCTGGCGCTGGCGGTGACGGTGATCGAGGTCGGGCTGATCCTGACGCTGATGCAGGCCGAGCCCGAAAAGGCACAGACGCTGGCGCGCGATACGGTGTTCGCGGCGGTGATGGTCATCTTGAACCTGCTGATGGGCCTCTGCCTGCTCGCGGGCAGCATCCGGCATCACGAACAGCGGTTCCAGCGCACCGGCATCGGCGCCGCGCTCGCGACGCTCACGGTACTCACGATCGTGACGCTGGTGCTTCCCAATTTCACCTCGAGCGTGCCCGGCCCCTTTTATTCGTCGACCCAGCTCGGCTTCGTCGCGGCGGTGTCGTTGATCCTCTACAGCACCTTCGCGCTGGTCCAGACGGTGCGGCACCGCGACTATTTCCTACCCGATGGCGAGGCGCATGACGAACCCGACGCGCATGCGGAGCCGCCGAGCGTCCAACGCACCGCGGTTTCGGGCGCGCTGCTGCTCGCCAGCCTGTTTGCTGTCGTCCTGCTCGCAAAGAATCTATCGCCCGTGATGGGCGCGTTGCTCGCCGAATGGGGTGCGCCGCCGGCGGTACTCGGCGTGCTGATCGCCGCCCTCATTCTGGCTCCCGAAGGCCTGGCGGCGGTGCGCGCGGCAAAGGCCGATCGCCTGCAGACCAGCCTCAACCTGGCGCTGGGCTCGGCGCTGGCGACGATCGGTCTCACCATTCCGGCGGTCGCGATCCTGTCGATCGTGACCGACCTGCCGATCAGCCTCGGCCTCGATGCGAAGTCGACCGTGCTGCTGTTCCTGTCGCTGATCGTATCAGTCCAGACGCTGGCCAACGGCCGCACGACGGTGCTGCAGGGGGTTATTCATTTGATGTTGTTCGCCATCTACCTGTTCACGACTTTCGTGCCGTAGAGCGGCGATCAGCTTTTCCGGACGAATACCGTTCCCGCCGAATAGCCCGCGCCGAACGAACAGATCAGGCCGGTATCGCCCGCCACCATGTCCTCGTGATTCAGGTGGAAGGCGATGATCGACCCCGCGCTCGAGGTGTTGCCATAGGTGTCGAGCACGGTCGGACTTTCGTCCTCGCTCGCCTCATGCCCCAGCACGCGGTGCGCGATCAGGCGGTTCATGTTGGTATTCGCCTGATGCAGCCACAGGCGGCGCATGTCGCCGCCCTCCAGGCCCAGCAATTCCATCTGCTCGACGATCAGGTTGGCGACCCACGGCACGACCTCCTTGAAGACCTTGCGCCCTTCCTGGACGAAAAGCTTGTCGCTCTTCGGTCCCGATTGGTCGATGCCGCCGTGGCCGCGGTTGAGGAAGCCGAAATTGTTGCGGATGTTGTTGCTGAACTGCGTCTTGAGCTTGGTGCCCAGAATGTCCCAATAGCCGGCGGGGGCGATCGCCTTGTCCTCGACCAGGATCGCGGTCGCGACGTCGCCGAAGATAAAATGGCTGTCGCGGTCGCGCCAGTTCAGATGGCCCGAACAGATTTCGGGGTTCACGACCAGCACGCTCTTCGCATGACCCGCGCGGATATAATCGGCGGCGGTCTGGATACCGAACGTCGCCGACGAGCAGGCGACATTCATGTCGAAACCAAAGCCGTCGATGCCCAGCGCATCCTGAATTTCGACCGCCATCGCGGGATAGGGGCGCTGCATGTTCGACGCGGCGCACAGGACGGCGTCGACGTCGGCCGCGTCGCGGCCAGCGCGGGCCAGCGCATCGCGGGCCGCCAGAACGCCGATCTCGGCCAGGATCGACAGCTCGTCGTTGCCGCGTTCGGGCAGGCGCGGCGCCATATGCACAGGGTCGAGAATTCCCGCCTTGTCGACGACGAATCGCGATCCGATGCCGCTGGCCTTTTCGATGAATTCGACGCTCGATTCAGCGAGTTCGACCACGTCGCCCGCTGCGATCGCATCTGCATTTTCCCTATTGTGCAGTGCAACATACTGGTTAAAACTGGCGACAAGTTCTTCGTTGGTGATGCGTTCGGCGGGGGTGAAAAGGCCGGTCGATGAAATGACCGGTTGCGGTGCTTGCGACATGGCGGTCCTGCATGCTTTGTTTTTCGAAGGCACGCTGATTAAGCCCGGTCGCGGCGGCGCGCAACGCCCCACAAGCTCGCTGAACAATTCCCGGCATCATGGTTAACCTGCCACTAACCATTCCGGTGGCAGACTGTCAGATGCAAGCCTCCGGGGGGACGGCTCCCCGGGCGCTGTGCGGGAGCATGACCATGGCGACGCGTTCAGGACCGGCCGCAGGTGACCTGTCCATTGCAGAGATCAAGGAATTCGCGGGTTTTCCCGCAGCGACCCAGCGGTACATCCGCCGGTCGCTCGACATCGGGCTCGAACGCGAGGATGCGATCTCCCGCTGGTCGCGCGATGTGGTCGAGGAAACCGCGATCCGCGTTCAGGCCCGCGTCTATCAGCGGCTGGGCGACATTCGCGCGCATATCCCGGACGACAGCGGCCTCGACGCCCTCGAAGGTTTCATGGCGCCGCTGGTCGCGGTGTCGGCGTTCGATCTGGGGCAGGACCGCATCCACGGCTTTGCGCCGTATCGCTTTCTTTATGAGCGGCTGCTCGGCGCGCATGCGCGGCCCTGGCTGCCGGGCGCCTTCTGCGCCGCGGCATCGCTGCCGCACCTGCATCCGGACAAGCGCAAGGCGCTGCTCCAGTCGATAAGCGAAGCCGCCGCGACGGCGCCGGGCTGGTCGGCGCGCGAGCCGAGCTTCTATCCCGAGTGGGTCGACAAGATCGACGAGACCAAGCCGGCGAACTGAACGCGAAGCCCGTCCCTTGTGCGATCCCCGGCGAAGGTCGGGGGCCCCGGCTTTTGCCGGGGATCACGATGTCCGTAGCCGGTTCGGCCGGACCCGATCGCGGCCTTTACATCAGCGCGCGATAGAGACCGAAGGCGCTGGTCGCGGTCAGCACCACGCCGACCAGGGTCAGCATCAGCTTGACCGAGAAGCGCTTGGCCATGAAGGCGCCCAGCGGCGCGGCCAGCACGCCGCCGATCAGCAGGCCGAGCGTGGCGCCCGCAATATCGGCGAAGCCCAGGTTCCAGATAAAGGTCGCCGACACCGCCAGCGTCAGGAAAAATTCGACGCTGTTCACCGTGCCGACCACCTTGCGCGGCTCGGCACCCTGGACCAGCAGGTTGGAGGTGACGACCGGGCCCCAGCCGCCGCCGCCGGCAGCATCGAGGAAACCGCCGACCAGCCCCAGCGGCGCAATCACCGTCGGCTTCTGGATCTTTGGCGGGTACAGGATGCCGCGGACAAGCAGCCAGATGCCGATCGCGACCAGATAGGCGAGCACGAAGGGCTTCACGATATCGGCGTGGAGCGACGTCAGCACATAAGCGCCCAGCACGCCGCCGATCACGCCCGGGATCAGCAATTTCCAGAAAAGCGGCCATTCGATGTTCCGGTGGAGCAGGTGGCTGATCCCCGAAACCGCGGTCGTGAACACCTCGACGACATGGATGCGCGCCGATGCGGTTGCCGGCGGAACGCCCATCACCGCGACGAGCAGCGTGTTGCAGATGACGCCAAACGCCATGCCCAGCGCGCCGTCGACAAGCTGCGCGGCAAACCCGATCAGGATGAAGGGCAGGATCGCAGAGAAGTCGATGGACGCAATTTCAAGCATGTCTTCATCCCAAGTAATTTAATTGAGAACGGGCTGCCGCCTTTTGCCGGGAATCGCTAGCCCAATTTTTCTGCTGGCGGTGAAGGGATTTGTTTCTGCACCCGATAGCAACCCTATCCCATCACAATCCGGTCACGTCGCCAGGCAGGAATTCGCGCACATAATCGATGAAGGCGCGCAGCTTGGGCATCACCTGCTTGCGGCTGGGGTAATAGAGGAAGAGGCCCGAGGTCGAGCTGGCGAATTCGGTCAGCACGAGTTCCAGCTCGCCCGCCTCGACCATCGCCTTTGCGACCGGTTCGGCCAGCATGCTCATCGCGATGCCGCTGCGCATCGCCACCGTCGCGGCGATCCAGTCGTTGACGATCACCGGTCCGGTCACCGCCACGTCGAATTCGCGATTTCCCTTTTCGAAGGTCCAGGGCATCAGCCCGCCCGACGCGAGCCGGAAGCGGACGCAGCGATGATTGCGCAGGTCCTCCAGCGTTTCGGGGCGGCCATATTTTTCCAGATACGCGGGCGCCGCCGCGACGACGAAGCGGAACGGGCCGGTCAGGCGGACCGCGATGACGTCGGCGTCGAGCGATTCCCCCATCCGGACCCCGGCGTCGAACCCCCCGGCG
This sequence comes from Sphingomonadales bacterium, assembly GCA_017309275.1. GTDB lineage: Bacteria > Pseudomonadota > Alphaproteobacteria > Sphingomonadales > Sphingomonadaceae > Sphingopyxis. The sequence goes on from JAFKLT010000035.1 coordinate 71,558, forward strand.
CTGAGTTCGGAGAGCGCGTCGTCGGCGTAAATTTCCAGCTCGATCTCGGGATAGGCTTCGCAGAAGCCCGCGATGATCGGCTCGAACAGCGGCTGAACCGCCCCGCGCATCAGGTTGATGCGCAGCCGTCCGGCGGGTCGGTTGCCAAGATTGCGGGCCGCTTCATAGGCGTCGGCCAGCCCCGAATAGGCGGGCGCGGCGCGTTCGAGGAACATTTCGCCCGCCTGCGTCAGCCCGACGCTGCGCGTCGTGCGCATGAAAAGCGGTGCGCCGATGCGCGCCTCCAGCCCCTTTATGGTCTGGCTGATGGCCGAGGGTGACACGCCCAGGTCGGCCGCGGCGGCGGAAAAGCTACGCCTTTCCGCGACACGCAGGAAAGCTTCGATCCCGTCGAGCGCCCCATGGGGGATTGTTAAATCCTGCTTCAAAGCACTTGCAGATTATAGAGGATTATATAAGCGCGCAAGCGCGACTAAAAAGGTTGCACAACGAAACGAAAGGAACCTCTCCCATGGCCAATCAGCTCTCCTCTTTCCGCCGCTTTCCCGCCGCTTTCGCGATCGTCGCGGCTTCGGCTCTCGCCTTCACCGGTCTGATCGCATCGACGACGCCGGCTTATGCACAGAGCGGCGACTATCGCTGCGCCGGTCTTGCCGACCAGGCCGTTACCGCCGCCGAAGGCGCGAACGCAGGCCAGAAGGCGAACGCCAAGCGCTTCGTCTCGACCGGCAAGAAGCTTTGCGAAGCCGGCAACGAACGCGCCGCAGCCAAGCAGTTCCGCGCCGCACTCAAGGTTGCCGGCGTCGCCGAAGTCGAAGCCGACAGCCAGATGGCCTCGCGCTAAGACATACTGACACCAATCTCCGGTCCGCCCTCTCCCTCTCCAGGCGGGCCCCACTAACTGGGGCGGCACTCATAACGAGGCCGCCCCATTTGTTTTGCGCTATTGCGGCGGTGTCGCCTGTGACGGCGGCGTCTGCGGCGGCCGGTCGCCGACCGGCAGGCGCAGGTCGACGCGCGTGCCGCCGATCTCGGTGCTGATCACCGCATCGCCGTTCTTCACCTCGATACTCGTCTTGTCGGCAACCGGGATCGCTGGAATGTCGGGGATGTCGAGCGGCTGGACGGGGCCGCCCGGGTCGGTTGCGCGCGGCGACGGTGCCTTCGTCGGGATCGCCTTGCCGCTCGCCTGGATCATGAAGTCGCGCCATATCCGGGCCGGCACGCCGCCGCCGGCGATTCCGTGCGGCGAATTATCGTCGTTGCCGATCCAGATGCCGACGACCAGGCCGTTAGCATAGCCGACGAACAGCGCGTCGCGATTGTCCTGGCTGGTGCCGGTCTTGCCGAAATTGGCCTGCGGCAGCCGCGCCGCGCGCCCGGTGCCGCGATTGACCGCGGCGCGCAGCATCTGTTCGATATCGTCGTGCACGCGCGACCCGAAATGATCGGGGCCGAAGAAGAAGCTCTCGAACCACCCGGCTTCGTCTTCCTTGAAGGCGTGGGGAACGACCGGATAGCTGTTCGCCGCGACCGCCGCATAGGCGGCCGTGAGTTCGAGCAGCGTCATGCTGGAGGTGCCGAGCGCCAGGCTGGGATCGCCGCGCGCCAGCGGCGAGGTGACGCCAAGGTCGCGCGCCATGCGGATCACCTTGTCGTCGCCGACCTCGCGAAGCAGCCGCACCGCGGCGACGTTGCTGGATGTCGCAAAGGCGTCTTCCAGGCTGATCTTGTCCGAATAGGCGCCGCCGGAATTCTTGGGCTGATAGGAACCTGCCGTGATCGGCCTGTTGTCGATCATGTCCTCGGGGTTCCAGCCGTCCTTCAGCGCGGCGAGATAGACGAACAGCTTGAAGGTCGACCCGGGCTGACGCCGTGCCTGCGTCACCCGGTTGAAGGGCGATGCGGCATAGTCGCGGCCGCCGACCATCGCGACGACTTCGCCATTCGGGCGCATCGCGACGAGCGCGACCTGCGCCTTGCCGACGCCCGCCCGCGCGGTGACGCGGCGCGCGATTCCCTGAAGCCGGGCGTCCAGCGTCGTGCGGATCGTCTGCCGCGAATAGCCGACATCGCTGAGCTTGCGGGCCTCGGGCAGCGCCCAGTCGGCGAAATAGGTGCCGGTGGGCAGGTCGTTGCGGTTGCGCACGTCGATACGCGGCGGGCGGATCGCCCGCGCCTCGGCGGGGGTGATATAGCCGGTATCGGCCATCGCCCCAACGACCAGCTTCATCCGCTTCGCCGCCAGGTCGGGGTTCTTGGTCGGCGCGAGGCGCGACGGCGCCTGAACCAGCCCGGCGAGCATCGCCGCCTGCGCGGGCGTCAGCTTTTCGGGCTGGCGCGAGAAATAATGCAGCGACGCGGCGCGCAGGCCATAGGTGTTGTCCCCGAAATAGGCGTTGGACAGATAGCGTTCGAGTATCTCGTCCTTCGACAGCCAGGCCTCGAGCCAGAAGGCGATCAGCGCCTCGCGCGCCTTGCGCCCCAGCGTGCGCTTCGGCGTCAGAAAGGTGAATTTCGCGAGCTGCTGGGTGATCGTGCTGCCGCCTTGCGGCCGTCCGCCCGACACATTCGCCCAGACCGCGCGCGCGACGCTGCGCGGATCGACGCCCCAATGGCTGTAAAAGCGCCGGTCCTCGATCGCCAGGAACGCGCCGGTCACATGTTTGGGCAGCTTCGTCACATCGACGGGCTTGTCGACGATCGCCCCCATGCGCGCGATCGGCGTGCCGTCGGACGCCAGCAGCGTGATTTCCGGCGGCGCGATCGGCTCCAGCGATTTCGACAGCGGCGCAGTCAGCGCAAGCCAGCCGACGAGCAGGATGAAGGCGATGGAAAAGATCGCGAAACCGCGCGAGATGCGGCGCGTCCATTTCCGGCGGCGCGATTCCCCGACCGGCGCATGCGCCGTCGTCCCCGGAATACCCGTTTCGGGATAAGCCATGCCCGTCGTTTCGGGGGGCGGAGCGGCGGGTTTGCGAAATGAAAACATGCTCGGCATTCCGTATTACATCAGCAACACAGCATAGGCAAATGCCTTCGCCGCGTGCGATTTAGACGCGCCGATAGCGGAAATACCAGACTTCATGTGACAAGTCAATCATGCTATTGAAATAGAATGACTTTTAACAGAATTTTGACCTCCAAAAATTGGCCAGCAATCACCCAGCAATCACCGTTTTCAGGAGCGAAAAAACCTCGTGGCCACGCGCAAATCTGCTCTTCGATCGGACCTTTCCAAGACCAATCTTGACGACTCTCTGATGGCGAAGGTCACCGGTTCAAATCCTGTAGGTTGCCTCTCATATCCTCCCTCAGTTAACCTCTCCAAGGTCGCGACAAGTACCGTGCCGTGGGTAAGAATCTGGTGCCTCTCATCAGAAAATTGGATCAGTTCAGGCTAGCACCGCCGGACAGGATCAGACGATCTAGCGATCGCCGGTATCGCAGCGCGCAACCCCGCTGGCGCAGCTTTGGACGGCATACTCCAATTAGATCCATTTTCGGTCGCAGTTTTGGTTGCTGATTGCGGTCGATCTGTTGGAAATAGGCGCGCGCCCGTACAGTCAACTGGGCGAGTGACCGGGTTCCGCCACGTATGTCCAGGCAATTGCTAAAGGTGGTGGTACGTGCTCCAGACGCGCGTTTCCTTTGCTCGGTCACTTTTTCGCGATGCAACGCCTAGAATAATAATTGGATTATTAAATAGTAGCGCTCTGACGCGAGGCATACTTTTCAACTGCGACTCATCTTGGTCGCAACCTTGAAAAGGAACGTGACATGAAAACGCATGACGACATCATCGATCTCGGCGCCGCCCAGGACGAAACCCTCGGCGCGCTGCCGTCGGGCCAGCAGGACGTACAGCCCGGGGACAAGTTTATCCTCGGCGGCATCAGCGCCGACGATTGACTGACGCGTGGCGTGCAGTCCTCGCACTGCACGCCACCGCTCCGTCGCGCGCTTCCATGATGAATGTCATCACTTCAGCTGCCACGCATTGGTGCAGAGTCGGCGGCACCTTCGTCTTTCTGGACTTGTCCCGCGATCGCTATTTCATGCTTGAGCAAAGTGCGGCTGATCGCTTTTCCCGGATTGTCGCCGGAGCGCAAGAGGAGGGTGACAATGATTGGCTTGCCGCACGCGGCTTGCACCATCTGGCGCCGCCGGTCGATCAATCTAGTTCCGAAAGGATCGCTCCGACCAGCAGTGTTCTCGAGGAGCCAAATCTCGAAAGGGCTTCGGCGGTTGAGACAGCCCGTTCGGTATGGGTCCTGGCCCTAGCTCAGCGGCATGTTCGGAAACTCGCTCTAATGGAAATTCTGCCTAATCTTTTGCACGGCGTGCCAGTAGCTCCGCACGTTCAACGGTCGGATGCACGCCAGGTAGCCGCGGCGTTTAAGCGAGCGCGTCACTATTTTTCCGGCATGGATGAATGCCTCAGCCGCGGCGTTGCAATGCGCCGTGTGCTGGCCGGAAAGGGGTGCGAGGCCCGGCTGGTGATCGGCGTAACTTTGCCATTCGCCGCGCATTGCTGGGTGCAGCTGGGCTCGGCGGTATTGACCGATCCGCTCGATGTGGTGACCCCCTACACACCGATATTGGTCGCCTGATGCCGGGGTACTTTCGCATCGAGATTTCCGAGGCGTCGGGACAGGCTGATCGTGACAATGGCGAAGCGGACCCACCCGCCTTATCGCTTCCAGGCGCTCGGCTCTGGTGCGATCGACAGCCGCTTGCCCTGGGTGGGCATGGATATCTGATCGGCCACCTGTTCGAGCGAGGCGAAATGAGCCGCCGCGTGTTGGATCTGCATGAAACGGCGGTAACCAGAATGGCGGCGTCTAGCGGCCGGTCGCTCGTGTCCGACTATTGGGGCGGCTATGTGTCCATCTTGGCGCGGCCCGGTGGAGGTCTCGCGATATTTCGCGACCCGTCCGGGTTGTTGCCCGTCTATTACCGCGCCGATGGGGCGGGCGTCACAGCGTCGAGCGACGCTGCCGATCTCGGCAGACGTGGCGGCGTCGATTATCCGGCAGTTGCGCGGTTTCTGGCTAATGGAGGCGCGCCTAGCCGAGAAACCTGCCTCGAAGGTGTCCAGGTACTGCTTCCAGGGGAATGTCTGATCATTACTTCGGGATCGCGTCGTCTGGAAAGCTGGTGGTCACCGTGGGATTGGACGCAGGTCCCCCACAAGCGGTTCGAGGTGGCCGCCCGTAAGCTTCGCGCCGTGGCGCTCGACTGTATCGAAAGCTGGGCGTCCTGCTTTGATTCCATATTGACCGGCGTATCTGGCGGCCTCGATTCCTCGATTGTCGCCGGCGCCGCATCTCGCCGCGCCGCCGCGCTTCATTGCCTGACGATGATCGAAGACGATGCGATTGGCGATGAGCGCCGCTATGCTTCCATTCTCGCCAAGGCGATTGGCGTTCCCTTGCTTGAAGCCCACTATGACCTCGGCAAGGTTGAGATTGATCGCGCCGTGGCGCCGCACCACCCTTGGCCGCACGCGCCATTCTACATGCAGGCAATCGCGTCGGCTCATGAAGAGCTCCGCCGCGAGCATCAAATCGATGCCTTCTTCTCGGGCAATGGCGGGGACAATATCTTCTGTGCGATCCGCAGCGCCTCGCCGTTCGTCGATCGTTTCATGGCGCAGGGACCGCGTCACGGGCTTTTCGACACCCTGCGCGATTTGAGCGATCTGACGGGAGCCAGCGGTGCGACCATCTTGCGGCACGCCTGGGATCGCTATCGTGACTGCAGCCGGCCCGTAAAACTTCATCGCGACACTTCCGGGCTTTCTTCCGCCGCGATCGCCGAGCTGGATGTGCCGAGGCCGCCCCATCCATGGATGGAAGCGCCCGAAGGCACGCCGCCCGGCAAGGCGGCGCATGTCAGGCTGCTGGCGCGCGCGCATCGCAGCATCGAGCTGTATCCCCGCCGCTCCCATCCGCAGCATGTCGCGCCGCTCCTGTCGCAACCAATCGTCGAAACATGCCTGTCAATCCCGACATGGCAGTGGATCGAGGGCGGCAGGGATCGCGCCGTCGCTCGGGCGGCATTCAAATCCATCGTCCCTGTGCAATTATTGCGCCGCACGTCCAAGGGCGGGCCGGGCGGCTTCATGCAGCGCATATTCCAGGCGAACGCGGAACATGCCGGCGACCTGCTGCGCACTGGCCTGCTGGCGCGGGCCGGTCTGCTCGACCTCAGGACCTTGGAAGGAGCCTCGCAGCCGACGGTGGCGGGCTTCGAAAAGGCGCAGCGCATCCTCGCACTTTGCGCGGCGGAAAGCTGGGTTCGTTGGTGGACGGATGTTCGCGCGTCATAAGGCTATCGCCGCTCGGCGCCTCGCGTCTGCACACACCTTGTTTTCCATTGCGCCGCCATTTTCGCCCAGCGGTCGAATGCGCCTCTGTCATCCAGATCCCGGTCGCGCCGATCGCGAAGCCAGAAGTCGAACCACGCCAGATTCTCTTGCATCGCGCGCAGCCGATTGGAGGGGATGTGAAACAGATGGGTCTCATCGGTGGCGGTGGTCTCGCCAGGATAGAGACTGATCTGCGCAGGAACCTTTGCTTCGCGCAGCGCGGCGTAGAAATCGATCGCTCCCGCAAAGGGAGAAGCCATTTGCTGAAGGACCGGAGCACACGCCCTATCGGCACGGAGCGAGGGCGACAGCTGGCGATAGGCGTCGAGGTAACGACCTGAAGGTGGGCCGCCGAAGACGGCGTGATACCCGTCTTTCGGATCTGAATAGGATGCGGGTTCAAGATAATTCCCGTCCCCGCTGGAAGCAGCGCGAAACATCTCCGATTGGGTCATCGCGACATTCACCATCTGCGATCCCCGACTGTACCCGGCAATGCCAATGCGGTCGGGATCGACAATGCCTTCGCTTGCCAACTCGGCGATCGCGTCTTCAAAACTATAGACGCCGTTGATCCAGATCAGCTCGCGCAGCTTTTCGGGACCGAGTGTGCCTGGGCCGCCCGACCATATCATATAGGCGTGCCAAAGCTCAGCCTGCTGCCGAGCCGAGGGGTCGTTCATGAGAATGACGACATATCCGCGCTCGGCGAACAGCTGAGCGGGGTAGTTCCATTGCAGATCGACGTTCGCGAAGCGCTCGTCCGCATCGCTGCCATGAGTGATGATGATCGCCGGGTAGCGACTGCTTGTCTGGTAATTGCGAGGCCAGACGATGAATCCGGTCGATCGGTAGCCGAGCCGGTTTGTCCATTGATGCGGCGTGACGCGCAACGGTGCGATCGAATCATGAGCAGCGGAGAGCGGAGCGATGGCCTGCACGCGCCCGTCTTTCGGTTCGACACGGACGAACCGTGGCGCCTGGTTCAGCCCTTCCTCGACGCAAATGCCCCACGCGAGATCCTCGCGAAAGTCGCAGGCCGTCAAGCTGCCGGGGCGGATCAGCGACGTTGCGTGCCGACCGGTAAGCAAAACCAACCCGTACCGTGGATGCGAGGTCGTTCGCACCCCCAGCAGCGCGCTTAGCCCATCCCCCGAGAGCCAATTTCCTGCCGAACGCGGGTCGCCGATGTAATAGGGCTGGCGACCATAGTGAGTTTTTCGGCCATCGGTGTGCGTCTCCGTGAGGGCAAGCGTCCTGCCGAAACCCTCGCTTGCAAGAGTTCCGCCATTCGGGCCGCGCACCAGACCGATCGCCGGAAAACCCGAACTTTCCTGAATGGGCCGGCTGGCGTTGGTGACAAAGCTCCAGGAAAAGGTCCCGATGCCGTCGGCCCGCTCCGCATCGGATTGCTCTAACTGGTAGCGCGGCCCTTCGTCGGTCCATTCGACATGGCCGCCATAATAGAAAGCAAGCCGGTCGCCCGATGGCCGCGATGCGACCAGCCAGTCTTCGCCCGTCGCCGACCGTATGCGCAGTTCTACGATCGCCCGGACCGGCGCGCGACGCCGATTGCGCTGGCTAACCACCGCGTCGTCGATGGCAACATTGGCCGGTTCCGAACTTGGCTTTAGCGTGGCGTACCAAAGCCATTGTCCGTCGGGAGACCAGTCGTGATATAAAATCCCGATCCGGCGCGGCGCACCGCTTCGCACGGCGAACAGCGCGCCTTCGGTCTGGCCGACGGTAACCTTCGCATCGCGCACCAGCAGCGGTTTGATCGTCCCTTCGGCGTCGAGCGCATAGAGCTGAAGCTCGTCGCCCCGATCTAGCAGTAGGCTCCAGCCCGTGCCGTTCGGCAACGGTCGGAGCTGCTCTGCGCTCGCCGCGCGCAGAATCTCGCGCGAGGCGCGCGAGCGCAGGTCAAACAGATGAAGAATTGAGACGGTCTCATTCTTTTGGAGATCCGCTCGCCGTTCGAGATAGGCGAGCGACTTGCCGTCGCTCGCCAAGCTCAATTCGAACTCCGCCGGGACGGTCACCACATCTTCGAGCGTCCAGCGCCGACCTTCCTCCGCGACGGCCGTCCCGCTGTTAGCGAGACCGACCAACAGAAGAAGCGGCCATAGGCGGATGCTACCAGTCATGCCGAACCGTGACGCTCAGGAAGCGGCCAATTGCTGACCCGTTCGTCGTGTCAAACGGAGCATCGAAAGGCGAGGTGGTGAAGATCGGCTCCGGCTTGCTGTTGAAGACATTCTGTGCGCTCAGCGCAACTTCCGTGCCTGCGCCGAGCCGCAATCGGCCGGTCAGGTCAAGCGTTGTCGATCCGCTAAGTTTGATGGCTGCCGGACGACGATTGTCCGTGACGCTCGCGCTGTGATTGAGAAAGGCCGCGAGCGAGAAGGCCTTGTCGCTCAGCGTGAGCCCGCCGCGCGCCCGAAAATGCGGCGGGCGGAAGATTGTTCCCGCGAGGTCGGTCACCGGCAGGCCGGGAAGCAATTGCTGACTGCTGTCGAGCCAGGTGGCTCCGGCGTTCAGGCTCAGCTGCCGGTCGCTGCCAAGCTGGGCATCATATCGTACCGCGATGTCGACGCCGCGATATTTCTGCCGCGCGATATTGCGGTCGCGAGCATCGAGGAAGGCGACGACGCGCGCCGGGTCGTAGGGAGACCCCGTAATGTTCTGGAGCCCGCCATCGGCACCGGCGAAGATGGTGTCGAGCAGGGCCGGCGCAGGATTTAAGGTAACGAGATCAGCAAAGATCGGATTGTTCAGAACCCCGGCGCCCGAGGCGAGCGGCGGCGCAACGCGATCCTTATAGTCGATCCGAAAATAGCTTGCCGAAACCTCAAGACCATGGAGCGGTTTCACGGTCGCGCTGAAGGTCCAGTTTTCGGAGCGTTCAGGCTCGAGCTGGTCGTTCGGCCCGAGAGCATAAGCGACGGTCGAACCAGCGGGAAATCCCTGGCCGAAGCCGCCGACCGGCACGAGCAGCGCAACATAGCCGGAATATTGTTGATAGAGCGTCGGAAGTTTGAAGGATTTGCCCCATGACACCCCCAGCCGGACCTGCTCGACCGGATCATAGACGAAGCTCAGCTTCGGGGTGACGATGTCGCCGGAGTCCGAATAATCCTCATAGCGCAGCGCCCCGGTCAGCGAAGCGCGGTGCGCAAAGGCCAGATCCTGATCGGGGTCCGCGATCGGCAGTAAAAGCTCGCCATAGGCGAAATGATTGCGGCGCGAGCGTGAAAAGCTGCGGGTTCCGATTTCGGATTTGAAACGGTTGGTGCGATAGCCGCCGCCAAAGGCCAGTCGCGCGGGGCCCGCGGGGAGCTCGAACAGCGACCCCTCCAGTCCCGCCTCCACCGCGATATTCCGGTTGAAGAAGTGCCGCGCGGTGGCAGTGCTCGGCGCGCCGCCGCTGAAGTTCTGGCTGATGCCATCGGTCGTGTCGGTGCCGAAAAACGCGCCCGCTTTCAGCTTCCAATTGGCCGACAGTGCGGCCGACAGCGTCGGTGCGACGCCAAATGTTTCGAACTTGGTGCGCGCCTCAAGCCCTGAGTTTCGGAGCGGCTGAGCGACCGTGAAACCGGTCGCCGACTCCATCCTTCCGCGCTTGTAAATAAGATCGGCAGCCAGGGTGACGCCGCCGCCAAGCGACTGGTGACCGCTCAGCAGAACCGCGTGTCGGCGAAGGGCAGGGAAGAGCGTCGAATCGGGGTTGTTGGCGAAGGCATAGCTGCGATCTTTCGCCCGGATCGCGGTACCGTGCGAATAATCATAGGCCGCGATGATGCCGCCGTCCGACCAGCGCGATCCGCCGAGAAGATTATATTGGTGCTGGAAATTGCCGCCGTCGGTCGAAAGGCCGAGCCGGGCGCTGGTCGATACGCCCTTATAGTCGCGCTTGAGAAGAATATTGACGACCCCGGCGACCGCGTCGGCGCCGTAGATGGCCGATGCCCCATCGGCCACGACCTCAACGCGGTCGACCGCCGCGATGGGAATGGCGCTGACGTCGATCACCGAATTGACGCTGCTGTAGGCAAAGCGATTGCCGTTGATCAGCGTCAGTGTCGCATTGGGACCGATACCGCGCAGGTTGAAAGTCGATGCGCCATTGGCGTTCACGTTTTCATTCGCGGCGCCTTGCGAATTTCCGATCCCGGGATTCTGGCCGCCGCCGAAATTCTGCGGCAAGCTGCGCGCCACCTCGCCAAGATCGGCATGGCCGGAGTTGCGGATGTCTTCCGAGGTCACCCGGATCACAGGGGTTGCCGTGGGCGCGCCCGTGATCCGTGACCCCGTCACGACAATCGGCTCGGCCTCGGTCGCGGCGGCATTTTCGGCGGAGGCGAGTCTGGAAATGACCACCGAGCCGACCTCGAACCTTGCGGTGAGCCCGCTACCTTTGAGGAGCGCCTCGATTGCTTCGCGGCTCGTCAGCTCGCCTTTCAACGGCGGCGCAGTCTTTCCATCAAGATCGCGCGACGATGCGTAGAGCTCGATGTCGGCAATCGTGGCAGCGCTGCGCAGCGCGTCGTCGAGATCCTGCGCGGGCATATCGTAGGGCTGGCGCTGTTGCTGCATGGCCAGCGCAACCGTAGGTGAAAAACAGGTGGCACTGCCGACCAGCAGCGCGACCAGCGAACGGGACTTCTTCAACATTATCACTCCCCCATTTCCTCGGCCGTGCTTCAGGCAGGCGGCCAGTGGGGGTGCGTTGACGGGGCGAAGGGGAGCCCCTTAGTCTTGGGTGAAAAAATTATCGGCGGCGAAGATGGATGGCTCTCGCCGTGCGTTCGACCCTGAGACCGAACAGGGTTGCGATCCGTTCAGCGAAAGCATCGGTCTCGCTAAGATGGAAGCGGCCGGAAACCTCAAGCGCGGCGCTCGCCGCATCGTCGATCACGATCGGGATGACGGCATAGCGATTGGCCTCGGCAACCAGTCGGTCGAGCCTTATCGAACGATATTCGGCCCAGCCTTCGGGCCAATTTGCGGGAATGTCCGATGCTTGGGCCATGCCGAGCTGCAACTTGCCATCACGTCGGTAGGTCAGCGTCTTTCCCTGTGACAGCTCCGTCGCAGAGCCGGTTTTCGCGCCTGCGCGCAGGTCGGCTTCGCCCCGCCGGAGGACCGCGCTGACCGTTCCGGTCTCGTCGAGGCTCAGATCGATCTCGGCATTGTTCGCGATTGTCGTGCCTCGCCCCGCGTCAATATGAAGCGGGATATCCTGCCTGGCGATGGTCAGACGGACCCGGCCCCTTATCAGGCGGACGCTGCGGTCGCCGGCTGCGAACGCGACGTCCAGCCGGCTGTCGGTATCGAGCGTCGCGCTCGAGCCGTCGGCAAGCCGGAACGTGCGGATTTCGCCGCGCTGCGTGATCAGGGGTTCGGCGGCGCGCGCGATCGAGGCGCTGCCGGGCTGGCCGGGAAGGGAGGCGCCTCCAGCCCCGATTGCTACAATCAGGAGTGCAATTGCCGTCGCGGCGGCGCCCCATGGCAGCCAGCCGCGTACCCGGCCCCGCCGCGCTTCGGCATGGCTCGTTCCGTGGCGCTGCGATGTTTTGAGAACCGCCAAGGCCGCCATCCGGTGTTCGGCGCGGCGGTAGGCTTCGCCATGATCGGCCGATGCGAGGAGCCACGCTTCAAATTCTCCGCGGAGCGCGTCGGCGTCCTCGCCGCGCATCTTGATCAGCCAAGCCTGAGCTACTTCATCGACGGGATAGTCGCCGCCGTTTGTGCTGGTCATCGGCCGCTGTCCACCACCTTAGAAATCTGACTGAGCGCCTTCATCATATGATATTCCACCGTCGCGATGCTGATGCCAAGCAATTCATGTATCTCGCGATAACTGAGTTCGTCCACCCGATGCATCAGGAAAACGCGGCGCGTTTTTGGCGGCATGGCGTCAACCGCCGTTTCATACAATCGCAGCAGGTCCGCGGCTTCGAGATTCCACTCCTGCGCCGCAGGCGTCGCGCCGTCGCGCTCCTCGCGAAGCGGAAAGAAGGTCGCCCGCGCGGACTTCTGGCGCCGCGCTCGATCAATGAGGAGATTTTGGGCGATGCGGCGAAGGAACCCGCCCGGATTGACGAGCTGGTGACGCTGCGTGCTGCCCGCCGCGCGCGCGAAGACTTCCTGCACCAGATCCGGTGCTTCCTCCGATCCCGCTTTGCGGCTCAGGAAATGGAAGAGCGACGTGCGATGCGTCCGATATATCGCGTCCAGATCGTGCCCGGCTTCAGGCCGCTCCTCGACCGGCGGCGGACGATCGGCCGGATGCGAATGGCAGGCCGATGACACCGAAAAGGGGTGACGCGGCGGGGCGCGGTCGCCGCAGGTACAGGGAGACACGACAAATATTCCCGGAGGCACGAGTGGGACCAGCCGGCTTCCGCCAGAGACCCGTCTCCCAGTGCTGTGCCGCCGTTTGGTCGCTCGCGCGATCCATGGACCGGTTGGGCCGCCGGTCCGGTCAGGGACTGGCGCATATGATGCCTGGCGAAATATTCCGCGCAGGAGCTGCCAGCGATGCTCCTGCGCGGTCGAATCATGTCAATTCTGGATGGCTCTGACAAGCTAAAGTGTCACCCCGTCGCTACGGATGCTCAGGGCTGGCGGCCTGGATGCCCGCCAAGCGCCCGGGCGTAGTTCGCCGCTTCATGCGCGCGCCTCTCGTGATAGCGGAGCATGAGGTTGCGGACTTGCGCCTGTGGCTCGACATCGGCGACCGCAGTCGCGATCGCTTCGAGCTCCGCCTCCACATCGGCGAGGATCGTCGCGTCGAATTGCCGCGATAGCTGAAGCCGGTCGCCAATTGCGGCGATGCCCGCGACAATCTCGCTGTTCGACGAGCGTTCGGCGATCGCCAGGAACAGATCGGCAACGCGATCGGGATAGGGCTGGTCAGCGGGGACCGACGTCGCCGATCCTTTTGGCGCCGTCGCGAGCGCAGCGAGCAACAGGATCAGATGCAGCTCGAGCAGATCGCGAAACTCGGTCTCGGTCAGCCGATGGACGTGAAAGCCCTCGCCTGGGGTAAAATCGACCATCCGCTCGCCATTGAGCCGGTAAAGGCTATCGCGCACCGGGGTCACACTGACCCCGAGATCGTCGGCGAGACGGGCCGCCTCGATCCGGGTGCCGCTCGCCCATTCCCCGGCCATCAGCCGACGCTTGATCGCCTCATAAGTCGGCTCGAACACATGCGCCGGACTCATTGGCCGTTCCTTTCGGCAGCGGCGAATTCGGCGACGGCATCGGCTTGGTCGGGAAGCAATTCGTCGATTGCGCCGATATGATCTGGCCGGTCATCTTTCAGCAGTACCGAGGGGCATTGGCCTTCATAGTTGCCGAGATTGGGGCGGTGCTGCGCATAACCGGCGAGCGCGGCGAGTTCAGGCGGAAACGTCTTGGCGATCTCGGGCGGGTAAGCGAGCCACAAATTCTCATAGGGCTTCAGCCATCCCAGGCTATAGCTGACGAGCACACCGCGCCGGACTTCTTGGCTGAGGTTCGAGCCCGCCCCGTGCGCAGTCGATCCCAGAAAGCAGATCGCTGCGCCCGGCTTGCCTTCGGCGAAAATGGGCGGGCCAAGATCAGATTTCGCCATCCCCTTCACGCCGTGGCTCTTCGGAAAGATGCGCGTTGCGCCGTTTTCTTTTGTGAAGGGTGTCAGCGGCCAGAGGACGTTGACGAGATATTCCTGGGTGCCGTCGGCGCCGCGCCACATATCCTGGTCGCGGTGCGGGAACTGCCGCACTTCGCCCGGATGGATTTCGATCGCCTGTGTGAGGTTGAGCTGGATCCGGTCGCAGCCGGTGCCGAGAATGGTCTCCACGGCAGAAAGGATGAGCGGGTTGAGTACCAGTGCGGCCATGTGCTCCGATCGCTTGAGCAGGCCGCCGAAGCGCTTTGTGCGGCGGCCGTAGAAATTGCCTTCACAAAAGGGCGTCGCGGCGAAGATGGGGTCGAGATCCCTTGCGAGCGCATGGACACGCGCGACCGCCTCGTTGCGAATTATGCAATAGCCTTTGCGGCGCAGCTCCTCGAAGAGCAGGCCAGGCAGATCGGCTTCGGTCAGATCCTTTTTCATCGCCCCGCCTCCCCGCCTTCTTCGAACTTGAGGACAAGCGGCGCATAGGTGCCGGTGCGCTGCAATCCGGGGAGCGTATCCTCGTCGATCGCTATGCTGAGGGCGACTATCCGGCACGCGCTATCCCGGTGAACGGGACCCAGCGTGCGGCATGTCCAGCCAAATTTGCTGATCGTGTGATACCAACCGGCTTCTGCGACACCGACATATTCGCCTATGCCGTGGCGGAGAGCATAGTCCGCCAGCGCGGTGACCAACTGGTTGCGCGCGTCGCGGCGCTCGGTGGGCGTTTGTCCGGGGTCGAGGCAGAAGCGACTGATCTCCCACACGCCTTCACCGGACGGCGCCCCGTCGGCGCAAAGATGCGAATAGATGTCGCCGAGCAGGTGCGGCGCCGTGGTTGGCAGCAGCCGCGCCGACGCCCGGTGGCGCAGATCATCGGGATCGAGCAGGATCAGGTACCGCGCGTCCGGGGTGTCGAATTGGTCGAGCTCGAAGCGGCCGTCGAGGGCAGGCAAATCCCATTGCAGCTTGTCGATGAAGACCTGCTTGCGGGCGGCGAACATGGCGCGAAGCGCCGCATTCCCGGGCGCATCCTGCGCCCGCGTGGATTGAGTGATCATGATGGTTCCTTGGCTTGTCGGTGCCAGGATCAGACCATCATTCCCACCGCGCGGCTATGCCCAGAAATGGGCAATCCCGGGACGATTTATGTGCGAGCGTCAGAGCGGGCGCCACCAGTCATAGACATCCGAAAAGCCGATGACGCCGTCGAACAGGGCGCAGAGGATCAGCATTTGCCGACAAGGCACTGAATAGCGCTCGCGCGCGATCTTGAGATGACGGACCACGGTCTCTTCGCTGATGCCGAGGATGCTGGCGGTCTCGCCAGCAGTCTTGCCGCGGGCGGACCAGAGCACGCATTCGCGCTGCCGCTCGGTCAGCGCCGCCCGCGGAGTATAGGAGCCTGTCCCGATGAGCTGCCGCGCCGCGGCGAGCGCCACGGCGCCGACGATCTCGGCGGCGTGGAGCATCTCGAGCGGGATCCTGGCATTGGGAGCGACGGCAAAGGAGCAGCTTCCGGTCGCTTCGCCAGGCAAGTGCCGCGGCACCGTGAAGCCGTCGCCGATTCCGCTCTCGCGGGCGACCTTCAGCAACTGCCGGTCACCGCGAGAAAGCGGGATGTAGTGATCGACATTGCGCCATTGAAAACCCGTCATGGATTTTTCGCCGGCGCGCCGGATCGGGTCGGTGCCGCTGAGATCGAAGCCGACATAGACATTCGCCCAGGCGTCGGGATAATTATGCACGAGCATCGATGCACCCTCGCCGCCGCCGCCGCGGCGATCGAAGGCGAGCGCGAAAAGATCAAATCCCATGCGGTCGGCGGCGTTCGACAGGGCGGCAAAGAGCCGTTCTTCCTTGTCGGCGCCTGATATGTCGTGTGCGAGTTCCTCCGTCAGATTAAAATGCTTCACGTCGATTCATCGGCCGCCGACGCGTTCCCGACCCGTCCGCCCGCGATCCGCTCCATGGCTCATCGCTCCCGTTTCCTCTCCGGGAGACAATGAAGTTGGACAAGCTGCGCGATGGTCCTCGCACTGCGGCGGGCGGGTGATACCTCAGCCTCTATACGCAATGCCGATCGCCTCTTCGGTGTAACGACAGGAAATCACCTGATAAAGCGGCTTGGTGCACCAATCGGACCCAGATTGACACCTAATGCCTTAATACGCCGACCGCGGCGGAGCCGGCGTCACGCACCGGCGGCATCTGGAGTCGAAGTGGCGATCGAAACGTCATGGGCAAGCAGTCGTTCGCAGCTCGGCGCGACAAGGCCCCAGACCGCGTCGATCACGGCGGAGAATGTCACGCCTTCAAGCTCAAGGCTCGCGGCATAGGCATCCCATTGCCGCCGCTTGTCGCCGTCTTCGAACATGGCAGCCGAGAGCCCCGGCGGACGGTCAGCCGGGATCGGCGTGCCGCGTCGATCGAATGTCGCCGCAAGTGCTGCGTCGAGCGCTTGAGCATTGATGTCGCAGGCCTGCGGAATCGCCCAGAGGTCGTAGAAATCCTTCATGCGACCATTGGCGATCCCGAGCGCTACCATCGCCTGAAATTTCTCTGCGATGACGCTTGTCGGCGAATAGGTGCGGATCTCCGGATCGGGAAAGTCCAGCAGCGTCGCGAAGGAAGTCGGCGGCGCCGGATCCGAGAGGGCGTCGCCAAAGCCGAGGTCGATCGTGATCGGGATGCGCGTTCGTTCGAGAAAGGCGGTCGTTGTTAGCCGCATGCCGCCATATTCGGCTCCCTCGCGGATCGGCCGCGCGGTGAGTGCGTCGATATCGAAAGTCAGCCCGTCAGCCGCCTCGATTTTCATGATCGCGCCGAAATCCGCTATCAGCCGTTCGGCGCTTGCATCGCCGAAGGCGAGAAAGTCGGCGTCGCGGGTGACTCGATTATCGTCTTCGAGCCAGAGCGTGACGAGAAGACCGCCTTTGAGAATGAACTGGTCCCGTAGCGGCGAGAGCGACAGTCGGTAAAGCAGGCGCTCGAGCGCGAAGCGAACGAGCAGAACGTCGAAGGGCTGACGCTCCTTGCGCGCCAATTGGAGCAGCCGGTCCTTGACCGAGGCTGCCAGATTGACGGGTGCCTTAGCCATTGAAGCTGAGCGCCTCGAGATAGGGCTGCATTCGCTTCCAGACCCCGCCCGCTGCCGCGGCCTCGGCGATGTCACCGGGACTCGTCTTGCGCTGGTCGAGCGCTGCGCGCAGACTCTCGACCGCAACCGAGCGATCGACGAGGCGCGGATTACGGAACAGGTCGGCCAGCGTTTTGGGAACCGAATAGATGGGAACATCGACCCCGGCGACCTTGTGATGCTCGATCCCCTGGCGTCGATATTTGTCGGCGAGGCGGACGATCCGGACAGGCGGATAATCGATGACCGGTGCCCAGTCGCTGGGTCCTATTGCTACCCAGACCCGCCGCGGCATCTGGTCGGTGAGCCCGTGGAAAGCGAGCGCCGATACCATGGCGATAACCCCGTTCGGGATGCGCTTGGTGATTTCGGCGAGGCCTTGGTCGGTGTCGATCGGCGCGCCGTGAAGCTGATAGAGTCCTCGCGCGATACGGTCGATGTCGCCACTGTCGACCGCGCGAGCGATGGTTTCGGGTGCCACGCCTGCGGCGCGTAGCTCGCGCGCGCGCAGGATCGGATGCGCGCCAAAGAGCGCTCGAAGCGTCTCGCCTTGCGTTATCGATGTGTGCATGTGACAAAACCTCTAACTTAAATGCGATGTATCATAGGTTTTGTCACATGTCATGCAATGATTATGGCGTTCGGAGATGGCCCCGATTCCACTATTTCCTACATTCACCGGTCATGGCATGCCGGTCAGATGGATCAGGAACCGAAATGGAAATCGCGCGCGCTGGCGATCGAATTCTGGTTCGCCGCTGTTCTCGTCGGCGGCTCCTTCATTGCCGGCCTCATCGGCGCGATCCGGTCGCTATTCGGCGGGTGACGTCGCCCCGCTATCCAGCTTCTCAAAGGAGCGTCGGGGCATACGCGCTCGGGGGCTTGCGGCTGAACCACGGGACGTCGGTCCGCTCAACCTCCAACCGGCTTGCCGGATATTGGGTAACGAGCTTCATTGCCTCCTCAGCCGAAGCTTGCAGCCAGGCGTCATGATCGGCGGCGTGAAGAATGACCGGCATCCGGTCGTGAATGTCGAACAGCTCCTCGGTCGCATCGACCATCACCATCGTATAGCAATCGCCCCACTCGTTGGTCGGACGCCAGAGCCCGGCGCAGGCGGCGAGCGGCTGGTCGACGACGCTTAGCCAGGTTCGCGTCATCTTGCCCTTCTCGCCTTCGGCTTCGGCGAAGGCCGTGATCGGGATCAGACAGCGCTGGGCGGGATTGGTAAACCATGTTCGCCAGAAGGTCATCAGCTTGTCGTCGCGGGCATTGTTGACGGGCTTGGGCTTGCTCGTCGGTTTCATATGCTTGAGCCGCACCGGGAAGCCCCAGGTCATCGACTGGAGCGCGCGCGTGCCCGCGTCGTCACGGACCACAAATCCTTGTCCGCCGGGATAGACTTCGCCGGGTTGCGCATTGGTGAGCGGACGCCGCGCACCGAACGCCGAGGCCACTTCGGCGACCGAAGCCTTGAGGGTCACGAGATTGCACATGGCGGCGAGTCCCCTTGGGTGGTTTCGGTCAGGCCGCGCCGAGCATTTCGTCGAAATTCTGCTGGATCGGCGGCATGATGCTGAAGCTATTCTTGGGGAAAGGTCGCAACATGTCCAGCGGCGGCCGCGCCCCCATCAACCAGTCGAACCAGTCCTCGGGGCGGACCACGCCGACGTGGCGATCCTTGTGCGGCGCCAGATCGTCATAGGCCGGGACGGTGAGCACCGCGAAGCTCTCAGGCCACAGGCGGTGCGCCGGACGCCAGACCGCTGCGATGCAGAAGAAAGGCTCGTCGCTGATGAGGCTTGCGGCGTAGATCGTCTTGCCGCGCTTCACGAGGCCGAACTCATTGGCGAGCAGCAGACAGGGGCGATCAATGATCGCGGTCTCGGACTTCAGGAGCGGGATCTGGAATATATCGGCATCGCGCGAGGGCAGCCCCCACAGCATCTCCTTCTCGCATTCGCGCTGGCCGTTCCACACCATCACGCGGTGGAGCTTGCCGATGCCGACCAGCGCGTCGTCCGTCTCGATATCCATGAACTCAGTCCTCAGGCGCGGAAACGGCTGAGCGCGCGCTTCCATTCGCGTTCTTCGGGCATCGGCAGGGCGATGTCATCGGGGCTCGGGTCGACGAGCTCGATCCGCACCGGGCGGACGCGCTTGCCCGTCCGCGCGCCGCAGCGAACACACCAGAATTTCTGGCACGCCTTGACGAGATTGCCGTCCCACATCCTGCACTCGAAGCGCCACCAGATCCCATAGGGATTGAACGTCGCACTATGCCCGCAGCGGCAAACGGGCTTGATCGCCCGAAACCAGGCCGCGGCCTCGAAGACATGCGTGGCGCGATGCTGTCCGTCCTTTGTCCATCCGCCCACGTCACAGGGAGAGTCCAAGCTGGTCGGGGCTTGCGGGCTCCGCGCCGGCACGGACGCTCTCGACGATCGCACGGGCGAGTTCGAACGCGGCCTCGACACGGATGTGATTCGTCGGCGCGGTGATACCCACGCGCGCCCAGCCAGGGGCGGAAAGGATGGTCTCTGCGACTCGGGCAGTATCGATATTGTCCATGCCCTAATGAGAACATAGAGAGAACAATTTGGCAAGTGGGTGACCGGGACAGCGCGGGCGGCCTGCGTGGTCAGCGGGCGCTTGCTGCCGCTGCCGCCCGTCGCCGCCCGGTCCGGGGCGCGCGGCCGCCACCGGCAACGCCAGAAACCGGCGAGGAAGAGATGGCCCGCCCCTGGGCGGCGGACCGCGCGCGGCGAGAGAGGCTCGCCGCCGGTCGCCCCAGGAGAAAGTACCATGAAACTCTTGACCCCCGCGCTCGAGGCGCAGCTTCGCGCCAATCTGGCCACCCGGATCGACACGCTTTCGCGCGGCGAACGCGAGCCGGACCCCAAACCGGTCGTCCGCCTGTTCAGCCCCGTCGGCGCGGCGACCTGGCTCGCGACCGAGATCGATGCGGACGGTATTTTCTTCGGCCTCGCCGATCTCGGCTTCGGCTGCCCCGAACTCGGCAGCTTCGCGCTGTCCGAACTCGAGTCCGTCCGCCTTCCGTTCGGCCTCACGATCGAACGCGACCTCCACTTCACGGCAAGCCACCCGCTATCGGCTTATGCCGAAGCGGCGCGGCGAGCGGGGTCGATCGTGTTGGGGGAGCAAAGGCTCCGGCGCGCGGTCGAACGACTTTCGGGGCGCGGCTGACGCGCCTGGCCGCCTGCCGGGACCGCCACGCGCGGCCCCCGGGAGGAAGAGGGGGGCTGGCGCCTTCGTGACGGGTCCAGGAGCCGGGAGAGTGTCTCGCGGCGGCCCGTCATGGAGAAAGCCCATGGCCAGACAGGCCCCGAAACTCATCCTCAGCCCGTCGCGCGACATCCCGTTCGACCGGCTGTTTCTCTCCCAGTCCAATGTCCGGCGGGTGAAAGCCGGCGTGTCGGTCGAGGCGCTCGCCGACGATATCGACCGGCGAACCCTGCTCCAGAGCCTCAACGTCCGGCCCGAACGCGACGCCTCGGGAAAGGAGACGGGCCGCTATGAAATACCGGCCGGGGGGCGGCGCTATCGCGCGCTCGAACTGCTGGTGAAGCGGAAGCGTCTCGCGAATGATGCGCCAATCCCCTGCGTCGTGCGCGCGGCGGACAGCGATATTCTCGCCGAGGACGACAGTTTCGCCGAAAATGCCATGCGCGAGAGCCTCCATCCGCTCGACCAGTTTCGCGCGATGCAGGCGATGGTCGACAAGGGCGACGATGTCGAGGCGATCGCGGCGCATCATTTCACCACCCCCGCGGTCGTGCGCCAGCGGCTGAAGCTCGCCGCGGTGTCACCGAAGCTCCACGACATCTATGCCGACGACGGGATGACGCTCGACCAGTTGATGGCCTTCACCGTCGCCGACGATCATCAGCGCCAGGAGGAGCTCTGGGCGCAGCTCGATCACAGTTTCAACAAGAGCCCCGGCTTCATCCGCCAGAAACTCACCGAGGACAGCGTAAGGGTCACCGACAAGCGCGCAGCGTTCGTCGGCGTCGATACCTATGTCACGGCAGGCGGCGGCGTGGTGCGCGACTTGTTTGAGGCCGACGGAGGCGGCTGGCTCACCGACCCGGCGCTGCTCGACCGGCTGGTCGACGAAAGATTGAAAGCTGAAGGCGAGCGCATTCTCGCCGAGGGCTGGAAATGGGTGACCACCTCGATCGACCTGCCGTGGGACGCGACGCGCGACCTGCGCGCGATCGACCGCACGGAGGTCCCGATGACCGACGATGAACAGGCCCGCGTCGCCGCACTCGAGGCTGAAAGCGAGGCGCTTTGCGAGCAATGGTCCGAGGTGCCGGACGTGCCCGCCGAAGTGCATGCGCGGATCGATGCCATCGACGCCGAACTCGGCGCGCTCGTCGACCGCCCGCTCGTCTTCGATCCCGCCGAGATGGGACGCGCTGGCGCCTTCGTCTCGATCGACCGCGACGGATCGGTGCGGAACGAGCGCGGGTTCGTGCGGGCTGAGGACGAGCCGGAGCGGGAACTGGCCGATGGCGAGGCTGATCCGGAAACGGAAGCAGGGGGCGAAGGGTCCGGCCTGCGTGGCGGCGGGGATGGCGATCACGTCATACCGCCTGTGGGCAGCGATGGCGAAGACGAATCCGATGCGCTGCGTCCGCTTCCCGATCGCCTCGTGTCGGATCTCACCGCATGGCGCACGCTCGCGCTCCAGGACGCCTTTGCCCAGGATCCGGCCATTGCCTTCGCTGCGGTGCTCCATGCCCTTGTTCTCGGCTGTTTCTATTCCGCTACCCGCGAAAGTTGCGTCGAGATCGCGGCGAACCGCGTCTATTTCAGCAACGCGCCGACGAACCTGCGCGATTGCGCGCCGGCGCAGGCGATCGACGCGCGCGCGTCGGCATGGAAAGAGCGGCTCCCGCAGGACGACAAGGAGCTTTGGGACTTTCTGCTGACCCTCGACGGCGAGGAGCAGGCGAAACTCCTCGCGCACTGCACCTCGCTCTGCGTCAATGCCCAGGCCGAGATCGTTCCCAAATACGACAATGGCCGCATCTCGGCGCACGGCGTGGCGCGCCGGATCGCGCACAGCGATGTGCTGGCGCGGGCGGTTGGGCTCGATCTCGTTGCAGCGGGCTGGCGGCCGACGGTCGAGGGCTATTTCCGCTCGGTGACGAAACCGCGGATCCTCGCCGACGTCGCCGAGGCGCGCGGGACGCAATTTGCCGAGATGATCGATCATCTCAAGAAGGCCGACATGGCGCGCGAGGCGGAACGGCTTCTCGAAGATGCGGCCTGGCTTCCTGAGCCGATGCGCACGCCGGGGCTCGACGATGCTGAACTCGGCGACGCGGAGGGCGATCCCGCCGACTCAGAATTGCCTCCTTTCCTTGCCGAGGATGCAGTCGAACTGGACGGCGCGAACGACGCCGAACTGCCTGTCGCGGCCGAATAATCGGCTTCCGCCCATCACTGACAATCGAACCTCGGACCCGGCAGCGATGCCGGGCCGGGCCCTTTTTTGGAGACCTGACATGAATAATTCAAATCCCATTCGCCGCTCCAACGATGGAGGCTGTCATGGCTGATCGCGTTCCCGCATCGATCGAGATCGGCGGCGAAATCTCTGCTCCAGTTTTCGCAGAGCTGCTCCATATCATCGCCTTTGAGGGCCTGTCGCCCGAATGGGGCGGCGAGCCCTTCGACGCCGAAAGCCGCGTCGTGGGCCAGCCGCTCGCGCTGTTCGACGAGAGTTGCGCCTGGGGCAAGATCGACAATCTCGAGGCCTTCTGCGTCGAGAAAAGTCTGCCCTTTGTCCGTTGGTCGGGCAGCTATCCCGGCGAATGGTCGCCCGAGCGGCTCGTCTACCGCGGCTCGGGTACGGTCGACAGCTATATGATCGATGAAAGCGACCGGGTCCTGCTCGATCGCCGTCTGCTCGTCGAGCTCGGCTCGATCGAGGCTGCGATGGCCTATTTCGACACCGCGGAATTCGCAGTGCCGCCGCTGGTTGTCGAGGGCGATCCGCCGCCGGTACCGGCGGCGGCGGAAAGCGCGGCCGCACCGCGGGAGGCGAGCCATGGCTGATTATTTTTCCCAGACCGTTATCCGTCCGGATATCCCGCGCACTGCGATGACCGCGCTCGAATATAAGGTTCTCGGCCAGATATTCGATCATGAGGATGTCGGCGACGATGTCTATTTCTGCGCCGGCCATGGTCCGAACGATCTGCTGTTCCTGGACCTCGCGGAGGTGAAGGCGCTGCTCACCGAAGATGACGGTGTCGCAAGCGGCCTTGCCGATCTCGTCCGGCAGGAGATTGCCAAATGCGATGCCGACGATGCCGAGCTCGAACTCGATATGTCGGCGATCGGCTTCGAGGGCATTTTCCAGGACATCGTTCAGCGGTCGGCGCTCGACCATGTCGAGGTCGAGGCCGCATGGACCTGCTCGAAAATGCGGCCCGACGGTTTCGGCGGCGCCGCGACGCTGATCACGGCGGACGATATCGAAGCGGTCTCGACGGCGGGATGGCTTGAGGAGGCCATCGCCCGTCTGTCGGGCGATGCCCCTGACTGACGCCTGTCCAGACCATCGTTCACCGACTGCGAAAGCCCGGCCCGCGCGCCGGGCTTTCGCCTTTTCTGGCTCTTGACGCGAGAGGAAGATGTCATGCCCTCGATTATCCAAACGACCGTGTGTTGCCTTGATGAACTGCCCGAGGCCGCAAAGGAGAAGGCACGCGCCTGGTATCGCGAAGGCGGTTTCGACTATGACTGGTTCGAATTTGTTTATGAGGACTTCGAGCGCGTCTGCGACATATTGGGGGTCCGTCTCGACATGACCTCGGTGCGCCTCTTCGGCGGCGGGACGCGCCGGAAGCCCTGCATTTGGTTTTCCGGCTGCTGGAGCCAGGGTGACGGCGCCTGTTTCGAAGGCGATTACAGTTACGCCAAGGGCGCGTTGGCGACGATCCGCCGCTACGCGCCCAAGGATGTCGAACTTCATCGCATCGCCGATGCCCTTGGCTCGATTCAGCGCCGCAACTTCTATCAGCTTAGCGCGCGCATTGGCCATCGCGGTCGCTATTATCACGAATATAGCATGGACATTGTCGTCGAGCGCGACAGCCCCGTCGTCCAGGATATGACGGCTGACGCCGAAGAGGATGTAAGCGAGGCGCTGCGCGACCTGGCCCGCTGGCTCTACGGGCGGCTCGATGACGAATATGAGCATCTGACGTCCGACGCGGCGATCGACGAGATGATCCGCCTCAACGAATATGGCTTCACCGAGGATGGGGTTCGCTTCGGTTGAGAGGGAGAGGCGGGGCCGGGAGGGGGAACCCCCGGATCCTGGAGAGAGCAGCGGGCGGTTCATTCCTGCCCCGCTCTCCTGAGGATTTCAGCCATGCATATGACCTTCCCCGATGCGGCGCGCGGCGCCGCGGCGGCCGCTCGTCCCAGCTCGGTCGCGCCAGCTTCCCGGCGCCTGCTCGATGCCGCTCAGGCGCTTCAGCCTCTGCTCGAGGCGGGCCACCCCTTTTCCACGGCCCAGCTGCGCGAGGCGATGGCACGCGCCTTTGGCGCGAGCGATGCTGCCGGTGCGTGGGACTGGAAGGCGGCTTATGATGCGTGCGAGGCGGCGCAGATCCTGCTGCTTCGCCGCTACGGCGGCGCGCTTGCGACGCAAAACCGCTCGCCGCAACGCGTGCTTGCGATGTGGGAGCGACTTGCCGCGCGCATTCCCACCCAGACGCGCCGCTCAGAGGAAGGCCAGTCACTCCAGCAATTCTCGACGCCTTTGCCGCTCGCCTTTGTGGCGGCGCACGCGGCCTCGATCCATGCCGGAGACCGCGTGCTCGAACCCTCGGCCGGGACAGGCATGCTCGCGATCCACGCCGAACTTGCGGGGGCGAGCCTCGCGCTCAACGAGTTGGCCGACGGTCGCGCCGAGCTTCTCGAGCTACTGTTTCCCGCCGTGCCAATCACGCGTCATGATGGCGCGTCGATCGACGACCGCCTCGACGCTTCTTTCGTCCCCGACGTCGTCCTCATGAACCCGCCCTTCTCCGCCACGGCGCACGTCGACCGCCCGATGCGAGGCACTGCACTTCGCCATATCGCCTCCGCGCTCGCGCGGCTCCGCGACGGCGGTCGGCTGGTCGCGATCATGGGGGCGAATTGCGCACCCGATGCCGCGGCCTTCCGCGCGGGGTTCGTCGGGTTACAGGAGCGGGCGACGATCCTGTTCTCCGCCGCGATCGCTGGAAAAGTCTACGCCAAGCACGGCACCACGACCGCGACGCGACTGCTTGTTATCGACAAGGTACCCGTGGCCGATCCATCGATGCTGCCGGCGAGCCATGGCGAAGCGCCCGACCTGGCGACGCTTCTTGCCTGGGTGACCAGCCATGTTCCGCCGCGGCCTGCCCCGCCGCCCCCTGCGCCAACAGCGGCAATGCCATTCATGCGCGACGCAGCGGCTTCTCGGGGGCCTCTTGCCAGGGGAGCCACGCGTCCGGAGAAGACCGCGCGCGTCGCTTCGGGCGAGCTTGTCTATGAGACGATCGAGTGGTCACCGCCCGTCGGACAACTTGGCGAGGCGATCTACGAGCCCTATGCGCTCCAGTCCTTGCGCATTGCGGGGGCGTCTCCCCATCCGACCGCGCTCGTCCAGTCGGCGGCGATGGCGTCGGTCGCGCCGCCGCGCCCTTCCTATCGGCCGCATCTTCCCGAAAATCTCGTTAGCGACGGCCTCCTGTCCGACGCGCAGCTGGAATCGGTCATCTACGCCGGCGAGGCCCATGCCGGTCATTTGTCGGGCGCCTGGACGGTCGACGAGACCGCGGATGTCGTGAGTGCGGCGAGCGACGATAATGAGGCAGCGGTCCAGTTCCGGCGCGGCTGGTTCCTTGGCGACGGCACCGGCGCCGGCAAGGGCCGACAGGTCGCGGGGATCATTCTCGACAACTGGTTGAAGGGCCGGCGCCGCGCGCTCTGGATCTCGAAGTCGGACAAGCTGCTCGAGGACGCGCAGCGCGACTGGTCGGCGCTCGGGCAGGAGCGCCTGCTCGTCACGTCGCTGTCGCGCTTCCGCCAGGGTACGCCGGTCCGGCTTGCCGAAGGCATCCTCTTCACCACCTATGCGACGCTTCGCTCGCAGGGCCGCGAGGGCAAGGCGAGCCGCATCGAGCAGATCGCCGAATGGCTCGGGCCTGACTTCGACGGCGCGATCATTTTCGATGAAGCCCATGCGATGGCCAATGCGGCGGGTGGAAAGGGCGAGCGCGGCGACCAGAAACCGTCGCAGCAGGGGCGAGCGGGATTGCGACTTCAGCACGCGCTTCCCGACGCGCGCATCGTCTATGTCTCCGCGACAGGGGCGACGACGGTGCAGAACCTCGCCTATGCGCAGCGGCTCGGCCTGTGGGGCGGGAACGACTTTCCGTTCGCTTCGCGCAGCGAGTTCGTCGCCGCGATCGAGCAGGGCGGCGTGGCGGCAATGGAGGTGCTCGCGCGCGACCTCAAGGCGCTCGGCCTCTACGCGTCACGGTCGCTGTCGTTCGATGGGGTCGAATATGAGCTGCTCGAACATAAGCTCACCGACGAGCAGCGACGCATCTACGACAGCTATGCCGGTGCCTTCCAGGTCATCCACAACAATCTCGCCGCGGCGATGGAGGCGGCGGGGGTGACGAGCGCCGAGCATGGCACGCTCAATGCGCAGGCGAAATCGGCGGCGCGATCGGCATTCGAGAGCACCAAGCAGCGCTTCTTCAACCATCTCATCACCGCGATGCAGACCCCGAGCGCCATCGCAAGCATCGCTCGCGACATTGAGGCGGGCCATGCGGCCGTCGTCCAGATCGTCTCGACTGGGGAAGCGTTGCAGGAGCGCCGGCTCGCCGAGATCCCGGTGGAGGATTGGGGCGACGTGTCGGTCGACATCACCCCGCGCGAATATGTGCTCGATTATCTCGCGCACGGCTTTCCGGTCCAATTGTTCGAACCCTGCACCGACGGCGAGGGCAATCTTGCGTCGCGGCCCGCTTATGACGAGGCCGGCAATCAGATCGTCAGCCGCGAGGCGTGCCGGCGGCGCGACGCGATGATCGAGAAGCTCGCCGCGTTGCCGCCGGTGCCGGGCGCGCTCGATCAGATCGTCCAGCATTTCGGGACCGAGACGGTCGCCGAGGTGACGGGGCGCTCGCGTCGCATTGTCCCGCGGACGGGCGACGACGGAGATGTGCGTTTTGCGGTCGAGACCCGCCCCGGCAGTGCGAACATTGGCGAGACCCACGCCTTCATGGACGACGAGAAGCGCATCCTTGTCTTCTCGGAGGCCGGGGGAACGGGCCGCTCCTATCATGCCGATCTCGGCGCCAAGAACCAGCGGCGGCGCATTCACTATCTGCTCGAGGCAGGATGGAAAGCGGATGCCGCGATCCAGGGCTTCGGGCGGACAAATCGAACGAACCAGAAGCAGCCACCGATGTTTCGTCCGGTGTCGACCGACGTCAAGGCGCAGAAGCGCTTCATATCGACGATCGCGCGGCGGCTCGATTCGATGGGGGCGATCACGCGCGGCCAGCGCCAGACGGGCGGGCAGAATATGTTCCGGCCCGAGGACAATCTGGAATCCTTCTATGCCCGCGATGCGCTGCGCCAACTCTATCTTCTGATCGTGAATGCCAAGGTCGAGGGCTGTTCGCTGCTGACGTTCGAAAGTGCGACGGGGCTGTCGTTGCTCGATATCGATGGCTGCCTGCGCGAGGAACTGCCGCCGATCACCACCTTCCTCAATCGCATGCTTGCCCTCACGATCGACCTCCAGAACATCCTGTTCGAGGCCTTCGAGGGTCTGCTCGTGCATCGCATCGAGGCGGCGGTTGCTGCGGGAACCTATGAGATCGGCCTCGAAACCCTGCGCGCCGAGAGCTTCGCGGTGAACGCACGGCAGACGATCTACACCCATCCCGGCACCGGGGCGGCGACGCAGCTTCTGACGATCGAGCGCAAGGAGCGGGTGCTGCCGCTCGATCTTGACGATGCACTGGCGCTCGTCCGCGAACGCGGCGGCGAACTGCTTGTGAACCAGCGCTCGCAGCGTGCTGCGGTGAAGCTCGGGGCGCGCAGCGTGATCGATGACGATGGCGCAATCCACCGCCGCGTGCGGCTCCATCGGCCCCTCGACGCCAGCCACATGCTGCTCGCCGATTTCGTCATGAGCCATTGGCAGCCTGCCGACCGCGATCAGTTCGCCGATGTCTGGAAGGCCGAACTGGCGGACATTCCGGATTACGAGACGTCGACCCTGCACATGGCGTCGGGCTTGCTGCTGCCGATCTGGCGGCTGCTGCCAAAGGAATCGTCGCGCGTCTACCGGCTCCAGACCGACGAGGGCGAACGCATCATCGGGCGCAAGGTCTCGCCGGGCTGGGTGGCATCGGTGATCCGCGACACGCCGTGCGACCTCCCAAAAGACGAAGCGTGGCAACTTCTGCAAAAGGGCGAGGCTGTCTTGCACCTTGCGGAAGGCCAGATGCTGCGCCGCGTTCGCGCCATGAACGACTGGCGGATCGAGCTGTCCGGCTTCAACGATCTTGGTGTTGACCGGCTGAAGGCATTTGGCTTGATTTCCGAAATCGTCTCGTGGCAACTGAAGCTCTACGTGCCGGCAGGGGCTGCTGGCGCCGACGTGTTCGCGCGGCTGGTTGATCGATTTCCGATCCAGCGGATCGCGGATCGCAAGGCCGCCTGAAGGAGCCCCGCTATGGAAAGTCCGGTCCGTGAACTTGCGCGTCGTCTCGGTGAAAATGCCGAGGCGGCGTGCCGCCAATACCTCTCGAACGGTCGCCGCGAAGGCCATTATTGGATGGTCGGCGATAAGGGCAATGCGCTTGGGCGCAGTCTTTATGTGCGTCTCGCCGATGGCGATGGTCGCCGCACGGCGGGCAAATGGACTGACGCCGCGACTGGCGATCATGGTGACCTGCTCGACATCATCGCCGCCAGCTGCGCGCATACGAACCTCGCTGAAACGCTCGCCGAGGCGCGGCGATTTCTGAGCTTGCCTCCATCCGACGCGGGCACGCAGGGGCCGCGTCCGCGTCCGCGCCGGGCGCCCGCTGGCAGCCCGGAGGCGGCAGCGCGGCTTTGGGCGGCGTCGAAGCCCATCGCTGGGACACCTGTGCGCACCTATCTGGCGGGCCGTGCGCTTCGGCACGTCGGCGATGTGCCCGCGCTGCGATGCCACCCGCACTGCTATTATCGCCGGTCGGAGGAGGATGGCCCGTCGGTCAAGTCGGCCTATCCGGCGATGATCGCTGCGGTGACCGACCTCGGCGGCTCGCTCATGGGCGTTCATCGCACATGGCTTGATCCGCACCAATCGACCAAGGCGCCCGTGGCTTATCCGCGGCGCGCGATGGGGCATTTGTTGGGTCATGGCGTCCGCTTCGGGCTCTCGGGCGAGGTCATGGCATTCGGTGAGGGCATCGAAACCATGCTCTCGCTGCGCGAAATCGCCCCGGCACTACCGCTCATCGCCGGGCTGTCGGCCGCCCATCTCGCGGCGCTGGAATTTCCTGCGCCGCTTCGCCGCCTCTATGTTGCCCGCGAACGGGATGCAGCGGGACGCGCTGCATTCGCCGCTCTTGCCGAGCGAGCCGTCCAGCTAGGGATCGATATCCTGCCGCTCGATCCGGCGCTGGACGATCTGAACAGCGATCTTATGCAGATGGGCCATTCGCAGCTCGTCGCTTCGATCGCCCCGCAGATGCACGTCGTCGATGCCGAGCGGATGCTCGATGCAGCCTGATCGCGCCTGGCGCCAGCGGCGCAACGCCTCCAGCAGCGCGGCGGCGAATTGGGACGTCGCAATCGCGCGCGCCATCCTCATGATGCCCGAAATCCCATAGTTGTTTCGGAAAGCGGTGTGTCACCTCGCCGCGGGGATCGGATCAAGCCGGTCCGGGAAGGGGAAGCCCGATCAGCCTGTTCTCGGGAGGCCGCGCCTCGGCCTTCGCTGGAGGGCGACTGCGGCAGCGTGCGCGGGCCGTGCAATGGCTCTGCTCGCGGCTATTTTCCGCCGGGGCTGGCGCCCCTTTGCATCGCGAAACAAAATAGCCGCGAGCCCGCCATCCTTCGCTGGCGCTTCGGCCGCGCGGGGTGCCGCGCGGTGCGAACCCGCACCCGCCGCCGCCGAGGCGTCGCCGCGAAGGCCGCGAGAGGCGCGGCCCCAGACAAGAGAAATGACATGATCGACCTGTCAGACCTTCCCGAACGCGGCGAACCGCAGCAACCCGGCGCCAGCGCCTACCTCCTCCAGGAAATGCAGCTTTACGGTCATAGGCCCTATGAGGACGAACCCGACGCACGGCCGCTTCCAGACGACCGGCTCGCTGGCGGCGCCGTCGCCGATATCTTCGACGCATTGGCGGGCTGCCTGGTCGATACCCGCATCGAGCCCGATCTTGAAGATCTGCTCTGGGGCATCGTCAATATCTTTCACCGCGCCGGCGAACGGATCGAGCGCGAGCTCGACCGCAACGAACAGGCGCAGCGCGAACTCCAGCGCGAGCAGGATGGAAGCGAAATTCGCTCGGTCGAACTCGAGCGCGCGATCGCCGAGGGCATCACGATGATCGAGCGGCGCGACACGATGGAATTTTTCCGCGAATGCGCCGCCGAGCAGTTCCGCATCCATGCCCGCAAGGCCTGGACCCCGCGCACTGGGTCGCGCGTCCGTCACAAGACGATGACCGCGGCGATGATCGACAGCCGCGACTTCATGGACAAACGCCTCCGCGAAAAGGCCCAGGCCCTGATCCCCGAGGGAACGCGCATCGCCTTCAGCGGCGGACCGGCGTGCAACGATCACCGCCACATCTGGTCGGCGCTCGACAAGGTTCATGCGCGTCATGCCGACATGGTGCTGATGCATGGTGCGACGCCAACCGGCGCCGAGCGCGCTGCGGCCTGCTGGGCCGATGCGCGCGGCGTGCCGCAGGTAGCGTTCCGGCCCGACTGGAACCGGCACAAGAAAGCGGCGCCGTTCAAGCGCAACGAGCGGCTGATCGATGCGATGCCCGCCGGGCTGGTCGTCTTTTCGGGCACCGGCATCCAGGACAATCTTGTCGACAAGGCGCGGGCGTTCGGCATTCCGGTCTGGGATTTTCGGCTCAAGGAAGCCTGAGTTGTCGATTTGGATCTGACGGCGCTTGCCATCCGGCGAGCAGGATTACAGGATGAAAATCAATGAAAACCGATCTCGATCATCTTCCGGCGAACAAGCAGCGCGAGCTCGAACGTGTGAAGGCGATCATCTTCGAAGAATTCGAGGATGCGATCGCGCTCGGCACCATGGGCTGGAAAAAGAAGGGTCGGATCGACAAGGTCATCCTCTACGGCAGCTATGCGCGCGGTGGCTGGGTCGACGAGCCGCACACCGCAAAGGGCTATCGTTCGGACTTCGATCTCCTGATCATCGTCAACGACAAGCGGTTGACCGACAAGATCGACTTCTGGTCGAAGCTCGACGACCGGCTGACCCGCGAGCTTGCGATCGACAAGACGCTGCACACGCCGGTCAACTTCATCGTCCACACGCTGCAGGAAGTGAACGATGGGCTGGCTCACGGCCGCTATTTCTTCATGGACGTCGCGGGCGACGGGATCGCGCTCTACGAATATGACGACAAGGAATTGCACAAGCCGAAGCCCAAGACGCCCGAGCAGGCGCTGGCGATGGCGCAGGAATATTTCGACGAGTGGTTTCCGCTCGCCATGCAGCGGTTCGAGCTGTCCAAGATGGGCCGCGAAAAAGGGTTTCTGAAGCCCGCCGCGTTTGACCTCCATCAGAGCAGTGAGTTTCTCTATCATTGCGTGCTCTTGGTCTGCAATTTTTACACGCCCCACGTCCACAACCTGGGATTTTTGCGCACGCAAGCCGAGCGATTAAACATGCGGCTTGTCGATGTTTGGCCGCGCGAGGTGAAGGCAGACCGCGCGCGCTTCGAGAAGCTCAAGGAAGCCTATGTGAAGGCTCGCTACTCCAAACATTATCGAATCAGCGAAGAAGAATTGCTCTGGCTGGCTGGACGCGTGGAGGAGCTGGGCCGCGCCGTGCATGCCATCTGCTCTGAACGGATAGCGAACCTTGAAGAAGCTGTGCAGGCTCCGGAGTAGACCCGGCACATGCGCGTTCGTGACTTCTTCCTTCTCGTCGCCGTGTGCCTGATCTGGGCATTCAACAATGTCCTGAGCAAGATTATAGTAACGGACTGGGCGGTCCCGCCGCTTTTCTATGCGGCGCTACGCTTTGCGGTCGTCGCGATGGTCATGTGGCCATGGTTGCTGCCGATGCCGCGGCCGGCATGGCGGATTGTTGCCATCGCCCTGTGCCTGGGCGGCGGAAGCTTTTCACTACTTTTCGTCGGTTTGCAGACTGTCTCACCTTCTGAGGCCGCGATTATTCTGCAGCTCGGTGTCCCCTTTACCATGCTGCTCTCGGTGCTGGTGCTCGGCGAGCGTATCTACTAGCGCCGCGGACTGGGCATCGCGCTGACATTGGTCGGCGTGCTGATCGTGACCTGGCGGCCCGGTGGACTTTCGCTTTCGACGGGGCTCTGGTTCGTCGCCGCCAGCGCCTTCGCCGGCGCCGCTGGCGCGGTGCTGATGAAGCAGGTTGATGGCGTCAAACCGTTCCGCTTTCAGGCCTGGGTGGGACTGGTGTCGGCGACCGTTCTGACACTCGCTTCGATCTTGCTTGAAGACGGTCAATGGACGGCGGCGACGACCACTGGACGGCCGCTTGTCGCCGCTGTCGTATTCACGGCGCTGATCGTGTCGGTCGGTGCGCACTCCGTCTATTACCACCTCATCGACCGCTATGAAGCGAACTTGCTCGCACCGCTGACATTGATGACGCCGCTCGCGACGATCGGGCTCGGTGTGCTGATCACCCACGATCATTTCGATATGCGGATGGCTATCGGCGGCGGGCTGGCAATGCTCGGTGCGTTGATCGTGGCGCTGCGGCGCAAACCAGCGACGAAATTGCTTGTCGAACGGGAGCTGCGATAGTCGGGGAAATTCGATCCGCATCGCGCGTATGGTGAAGAGTTGCTGCGACGGTCGTTAACCGATGGCGGGGGGGGGGGGCGATGCAAGATACGTGTCAGAACTCTGGCTAAAGTGATTTTGTGTTGCGCCAATGCATCAGTCACGCGTAATTCCGTTACGGAATACTGATTTCGATGGCGTGCATTTTTTGCTGCTGTATGCGCCCCGATGCGACCCAAAAGGAGGGCTCCTCCATTCAACTTTGGCGGCCTTTTAGGCCGCCTTTTTTGTATGTCGGCTTTGCGCCTGTTTGTCGCTGTCCAAGTGAAAGAAGCGCGGATCCGAAAGCGGTCATTCATGGACTCGGCCCAATTGGCTATTGGCTGGCACTCCGTTTCTCGGCAATTCTAGCGCGATGCGCGTTTACCACTTCGTCAACTGCGAATACGGTCTCCAGGACATCGCCCGAAGGCGGTTGAAAGTCGCGACTCTCGCTGACGTGAATGACCCGTTCGAGATGCTTTCGTTGAACCTGAAAGATAGTGGTCTCCGC
Organism: Sphingomonadales bacterium; assembly: GCA_017309275.1. GTDB lineage: Bacteria > Pseudomonadota > Alphaproteobacteria > Sphingomonadales > Sphingomonadaceae > Sphingopyxis. The sequence continues at coordinate 105,363 of JAFKLT010000035.1, forward strand.
GCCACCTTGGGCAAGGCCCGAAAGGAATTCGGTGAGCGGCGGGGCATGCTGTGCTTCAGCCGAGGCTGGCGCAACCCGGTTCAGTGGAGCCACTATGCAGACCATCACCGCGGGTTGTGCCTGGGCTTCGACGTGCCTGACCGGCTGCTGCGGGATGTGCAGTACCGGAAGTCCCGCGCCGCCGTCGATGCCACCGTCATCGATGCGCCCGGGTTCGACATGGGATCATTCGTGCTGAAAGCGCTGGACGTGAAGTTTGTCCATTGGACCTACGAGGATGAAGTGCGCATGATCGTCGACCTCGAAACCTATGATGATGCGTGCCGGATCTGGTATCGCGGCTTCGATGGCGACCTAGTCCTGCGGGAGGTCATCGTAGGCGCCGACTGCCCCGCGACGCGCGCTCAGGTCGCAGAGGCGCTTGGCGATGGGGCGCGGGGGGTTGTAGCGCACAAGGCGCGCCTGGCATTCGGGACGTATCGCGTAGTTACGCAGCGGAGGGAGGATCTGTGGCAGTAATGGGTGGTTCGGAAGGCGAGGCGAGGGCCGAGGGCGATGGCGTTCCCGTCGTCTTGGATCTTCCTAACGATGAACTCGGCGCTGCGGCTGAAGGGCTTTTCATCTATCTTTGCCCGCGCGCGCTTATCGTCTGTAACAAGAGTGACCGCGACCGTTCGGGATGGGATTTCGTCGTGGACCTGCCTATGCAGGACGGCATCCTGGACCAGCGCAGCAAGACGACCTGTCATGTCCAGCTAAAGGCCACGAAGTCGGTCGGGACTGGCAATGTCCAACTGCGATTGTCCGCCGCGGACTTGCTTGCGAAAAGCCCGCTTCTCGCGGTCATCATCGTCTTCAGGATGAGGCCCGATGGCACGCCGATCAGGGGCTATGTCGTCCATCTTCTCGGCGCGCCGCTTGAGAAACTGCTCCGCAGGTTGAGGCACGAGCAATTCATCGGAAACCGCGATATCAACCGACAGTCGATCTCCTTCGACTACCGCAAGCTCGGCCACCCCTTTGAGGTAACGCCGCAGGGCCTTCGCGCAGCGATCGAACGGGCATGCGGCCCAGATCCTGCCGCCTATTCAGCCGAGAAGCTCGGCCAGCTCGCGGAACTGGGTTACGGTGATGACCGCATCGTCGGCGACGTCTTCTTCAGACCGGACAGCGACGAGCAGCTGACCCGCGTCGTGCTCGGCATGGTTCCGCTGAAGCCGTTGGCTATTCAGGCCTTCGACAATCGCTTCGATATGCCGGTGCCCTATGATCACGACATGCTGAACGCGGTTGAGGAGATCATGCTTTCGCCTCCCTCAGCCGGTGGTTGCGAGATCGTGGTGACCGGCGCGCCACTGACCCCGCCTGCTACCTTCCACGCCGAGATATTCTTCGCGCCTCCCTTCGACGCGCGCCTGCGGATGCTCATCCGTCACGCCGACTTCAGCTTCCTGTTCCATGAGCGCGAGGCGGATTTCGAGACCAAGGGCATCTTCGAGCAGGGCGGCCGGACGCTCGACGACCTCGTGATGCTGCTCCGCGCAATGGCCAACCTCGCCTCGGGCGAAGGTGCAATCGTAATGAGCGGTGACGACGGTCGCTTTGGCCCGATCAAACTGCCTATGAGCAATGTGCTAACCGGCCCCGACGTCGAGGACCTGCCGGCGCTTTACAAGATCGCCTCCGATTGGCGGCGGTTGCTTGAACTGGCCGGCGTGCGATCCAAGGCCTCCCTCGCGATTGGTGACCTGTGGGACAGCCGCTGGATCCAGCTGGCTGCGGATCTGCTTCTTCGGGCAAAGCCAGAGGCTCGGTTCGCATTCGACACGGATACAATCGCGGGGGATGGGGGCGCCTTAAAGGCGATCTACTTCAACAGTGCCGAGCTCGCGGGCGACGGCATTAGCTACGGCGTTGAGATTGAACTTCAGCCCACCACGCGTGATCAGCGCGTCTACAGTTCGGTATCCTTTCGACCAATTGACGTGCGGCCGATGGTCCCCGATCTCTATGAGTACATGGAGGAGCTTGCATCACGATATGAGCATCCAATCATGATTCACCCCGATCACCTGCGGGAGGTCGGTCCGGAGCGGCTTGAGGTCGCCGAAGCCGTAGGTAACGGATCGGATTCTGGTCGGGAAACGCCGCTCCCTAGCCGTCAATGACCTCAACGGTTCCGGTTTATCGGCTTGATGGACCGCGGACGCCCTGAGCTCGCAACTTACACTTCGCACCTTCTACCCGGGTGGCTTCGTCGATTTGCTGGCGAGAACTTCGATGAACTTCTCTGCAATATCGAGATCATAGGAATTCAACCCGTCCAGATGCTTTTGGAGCTTCTGCGCAGCCACGGACGTGCCCACATCCTCGCTGCGCCCGAGCAGATAGTCGGTCGTAACATCGAGCGCGTCGGCGAGCCTCAGCAGATTGTCGAAAGATGGTTTGCGACCGCCACCTTCGAAATGCGAGATCGAACTTGCCGGGAGGCCAGTTTTTTTTGCTAGGTCGCCTTGGCTGATTTTCCTTGCATCACGGGCACTTGCAAGCCGGGCCCGGAAAATCTCACCTGATCCGCTGTTATCGGTCATGGCGATTTCGCGATGAATATATTGACATAAACGACATGTTTCCTATTTTAGCGTTATCGACACGATCATCATGTCGAAAACGTCAACAAGGCGCAAGTGCCTTCGTATGGAGAAATGTTGTGACGAACGAGAATTCCATGTCTGGGCGCTTTGCGATCACGATCGACGGCGTCGAACATCTGCTGAGCGACCCACTGGTCAAGGGCCGCGACCTGCTCGAAATCGCGGGCCGTATCCCGGTCGACGAGCATCTGCTCTTCTATCGCCAGGGCGACGGGTTGCTCGAAGACATCAACCTCGCTGAAGAAATCGACCTTCGCGCGAGCGGCAAGGAAGAGTTCAGCTCGGTGAAGGCCGACCGCCTCTTCTTCCTTGTCGTCGACGGGCGCCGTTTCCCTTGGGGTAAGGATGAGATCAGCGGCGCGGAACTCCGCGTTCTCGCGCTAGTGCCGGCGGCTAAGGATATCTTTTTCGACCCGAAGGGCGGCAGGGACGACCTCGTCGAGGATACCGAGAGCGTCACCCTCAAGGGCAAGGAGGTCGAGCACTTCTACACTGCCGACCGCTCGGACGAACCGCGTTACGTCAATGTTGACCTCAACGGGGACAAGGTCCGGATCCTCGCCGGCGACTATACGACCGAAACGTTGAAGGACGCGCTCGGCGTATCGGCTGATCTCGACCTCGACGTCGTCGACAAGCAGGGCAGCTTCCGCACCCTGCAGCCCGGCGAGGCGATCCGCGTGATCGCCCGCATGAAGTTCGTCAGCCACGTTCGCCAGGGCGGCTCCTCGTGAATGCCGAAGATCAGTTCGACCGCATCAAGGCCATCTACCCGGATGCGGTCGCGCTGGTCGAAGGTGGCCGTACCTTCGTCCATCTGCCCGGGCTGGTGATCGCGACGCGGGCGGGACCGGTGACGCGCGATGCGCTGCTCTGCCCTCACGAGCATAGCGGCTATAAGACGCGGCTCTTCCTTAACGCCGCCGTTCCCGGTCATCTCGCAAACTGGACCCAGCACAATCTCTTCACCCGGAACTGGTTTTGCTGGTCCTGGAACTACATCGAGGCAGAACAGCCATGGACTTCCATCCTTGCAAATCATCTGGCGGCCTTCCGGTGAACGTCCATTTCAAGATCCGCGCCCCGCTTCTCGACGCCATTCGAGGCGACTTGAGGCGGCGTCACGCCTTCGCATATGAGCGCGTTGGCTGGATTTCGGCGGGCGTGTCGCGCATCGGCGATGGCAGCCTATTTCTCCTCGCGCAGGATTATCACCCGGTCGAGGACGCCGACTATATCGACGACCCGAGCGTCGGCGCGATGATGGGGTCAAAGGCAATCCGCAAGGCGCTGCAGCGCAGCTACCAGTCGCGGACTGCGGCGCTGCACGTCCATATGCACGAACATCGCGGCCGTCCCGGGTTCAGCGGCACTGACATTCGCGAGAATGCGAAGTTCGTGCCCGACTTCTTCAACGTCGCCGCACATGTACCGCATGGCGCGATCGTGCTGAGCGCCGACAATATAGCGGGAGACCTCTGGCTTGCGCGTGGTCAGGGACCGCTCCCCATTGCCCGGTTCACCGCGGTCGGCGCCACCCTCTGGATGGAAGGAGCGATGTCATGAGCCGCTATGACCGGCAGGATTTTCTGGGGCCGGACAGCGACGCCCGGCTCCGCGCCGTGACGATCGGCATCGTCGGCCTCGGCGGCGGCGGTTCGCATGTGGTGCAGCAGCTCGCCCATCTGGGAATCGGGGGCTTCGTCTGCGTCGATCCCGATATCGTCGAGGACAGCAATCTCAACCGCCTCGTCGGTGCAACCGCCGCCGACGCCGAGAACGCGACGCCGAAAGCGGATGTCGCCGAACGAATGGTGCGCGGGCTCGTCGCGGCGCCGCGTTTCCTTGCTCTTGCATGCAGGTGGCAGGATGCAACCGAGGCGCTCGCCGAATGCGACATCATCGTCGGCGGCGTCGATTCCTACCGCGAACGGAGCGAACTCGAAGCCTTCTGCCGCCGGATGATGATCCCCTGTATCGATATGGGCATGGACGTTCACGACCTCGGCGATCAATTCGCGATCGGCGGCCAGGTCATCCTGTCTTCCCCGGGCGGGCCATGCCTCTGGTGCCTTGGCGTTCTCACCGACGCGCGGCTTGAGCAAGAGGCGCAGAAATATGGCGCCGCCGGCGGCAAACCGCAGGTGGTCTGGCCGAACGGCGTGCTGGCGTCGTTGGCCGTGGGCCTCGTCATGCAACTGCTGCTGCCGTGGATGCGCGAACCCGTCGCCAGCGTCTACCTCGAATATGATGGCAATCGTCATCAGGTCGCGACAAGCAATCGCTTAAAGGCGGTCGCCGGGCAAACATGTCGGCACCATGGCGCATGCGAGACCGGTGACCCGCTGTTCGATGTTCGACGTCCGGCGCCGGCAAGGCAGTCAGAAACGGAACGGGAGGAGACGCGCGTGGCGCCGACCAGCGGATCGTGGTGGCGCCGCCTGTTAAGCCAGCTTGGCGTCCGAATCTGACCCGGCGTCCGGCACTTCGCACTGGTCGAAGTCGGGCCAATTGCGGACCTTGGGCAGGAAGGGTTCGGCTTCGTCGGTCGTCCGGAAAATGAGGTTATAAGTCTGGGTCGGGCTGTCGGCGTCAAACGTCCAGAACATCGAAAGCCCGGGCACCTGGACGATCAGCATGCTCTCGCCGAACTTGCTGCCTGTCGCGTCGACGACGACATGGGCACGCACCTTCCGCTGGCACTGGTCGAAACCGCGAAGATCGTCGGGAAGCGAGAATTCGGTCACCCACACGTAGCGTGGATATTGGTGTCGGAAGATTTCGAACTTGAAGATATCGGGAAGCCGATTGCGGAGCGTCCTGCCCTTATAACGCCAGCCATAGGTAAGATAGGTCCGCGCCACGAGTCTTGAAGGCGAAACCGCAAAAAAGGAGGGATCGACGGCGATCGCCTTGCCGAGTGCAGCACTGCCTTCGCCGGCGCGCATGCGGGCGAGTTCGCGATACTCTTCGATGCGCTCGACGCAGCTCGCAAGAAAGTCGCGGCTCAGTGTTTCGGCAACTTCGCCGGTCATGAACACCTTCCCGGGCAGCGGCGTCACTGAATAAACCGCATCCTCTTCGAGCGTCCACGGATAGGCACCGGGCGCGCCCGCCTCCAGCGCGTCGTCCTTGTAGACCGGCAGGCGGCAGACCGGCCCCCTCTGGTCGTCGGCGACGATGAGATGCGAAATCAGTTCGGCCGAGGTCGGGTCATCGGGCAGGTCGTCATCGCCGCGTTCGCGCATCACCCGGCCGATGGCAACGACAGCATGGCCGACCGTCGCGCCGTCCCGGCCCTTTAGCCCGATCAGCACTGGGATGCCGGAATCGAGATAACGACCAATCACCTCATGCAGAGGCTTGATGCCGACCCCTTGTTCGACCGCGGCCTTGCCGAGATCGAAGACCGGATGACGGTCCATCGCCCGTAGCGCCCGGATTATGTTGTCGGGCCTCAGGAACTCCGATCCGGCGGGAAGTGAGCGGGTCACGAAATTGTCTGTGGGCTTCAGCGCCGCATCATTGATGTCAGGCATCGAGAACCAGGGTCCGCCATGCGCGCGATGGAAATGGCGTCCTGCCATCCAGATTGCCGCCTGCGCGCAGGCGCCGACGCGTGTGTCTTGCTGGGTGAGCGGGAATCCCGTGACAGTAAGGTCAGCCCCCACGAGGTGAACGGGATAATCCGCCGTTACGTCGATGATCGTCGAGGGGTCGGAAGCAATCGCAGCTGCCGAGATTACCGCCGCTGCAACCGGCGCGTGGGAAACGGGGCGCAGCACCACAAAGCCAAGATAGTCGTCGTCATGTGAAGCGACCTCGCGCGACAGGCCTTCGGGGCTATCGACCTTGCCGAGATACGAAAGGTCACACCCGAAGAAGTGGAGACGCTGGCAATATTTGAGATAGGGATGGAATAGGGTCGAATAGAAGGCCGAATAGGCGGCGGAGAAGTCGCGGTCGATATAGGCCCGCTCGAGGAGATAGGCCTTCGCACCCGCCTCCCTGTAATCGCGTAGCAATTGTTGCAGCAGCGCGGACTCGTCGGCCCCCACCAATTCGGCCAATTCAGTCCAGTCGTCTTCGCCGAGCAGGGGTCCTACCTGGATTTGAGCCTGCATTCAGCGATTGCCTCCCGATCAGCCGCGGTTCGCGCCGACGACGAAATTTCCGAGTCGCTGTTCTGCCGCGAGCGTCAGCTCTTCGAGCCGTTCGATTTCTTCGACGGCCTTCTTCGATGGTCGAAGATTGAAGTGCTTGAATTCCTTGCGATTGGAAATCTCTACACGTCCGTAGGTATTGTCCGCGAGTAACTTTATACCATTTTTCATGGGTCCTCCTCGCGAATCGAACGCGCCCTGCCGGGCCGGCAGGGCGCAATGATTCGCTTTCGCTACGAAACACAGGGCGAGTCGGCAATGAATATCGCCGCCGTTTAGCCCCAAAACTGCAGTATTCCTTAAAGGCCGCACGACTTTCTGCGAACCGGTTGGGAATTTCTGTTCCGAATCCAGTTGGATGTCGGCGATCATTGGCCGTTCACCTTGGCTTCGATTTTCTCGGTGGTTGCGATGATTTCGTCGAAGGCTGGAGCCTTGCCGAAGATCATTGCCTCGGTTGCGGCATAGTCGCGCCGCAGCGCCTCGCGCATCGCCTTGGCCGGCGCGAGGCTGAAACTTCCTTTCGCCGCTGAGGCGAGGTCGAAGTCGGGTCGATTGAAGAACATGCGGGCATGACGCACGCAGTCGGCGCCAAGTTCATCCTTCTCCATCGCTTCGCGGCCAAGCGTGGTATCCGCAAGGCAGTGAAGGTCATAATAGTGGCGCGATATACGCTGGCCCTCATTCTTGAGGACGCCTCGGCGATCGAACCAACTGCGCAGCCCGTGCGCGATGACGATCTTGTCCCAGAAGGTCCGCTCGGCGTCGATCGTCGTTACTTCGGCAACCGCGAGATCTAGATCCGGCAACTCTTCGGCGACATAGGGCGTGACCGTGGCTTTGCCGTTCGGATCGAGCGCCGATTTGGCACCAGATTCGATGCGGACGGCTGGCTTGATATAGCTCGCTTCGTCATGTTCGAGCGACGGATACCAGACTAGCAGGGTCTGGGAGTCGCGGTCGGCCTTGTCGATCTCTACGCGTCCCGCGCCGTTCGTGGCCTCGGCGAGGCGCGCCGCGATATCGGTCTGGAGAGGACCGGTGATATAAGTGCTGCAGGCGTCCCGGATGGCGTCGAGTCTCGCTTCACGCTTTTTGCCCGACAACGCTTCGAGCTCGTCGACGCTCGCGGCTTCGCCGAGATCGTCCCTGTATATGGTGACGTCGATATCCTCGGAAAAGCGCTTGATGAGGCCGTGCGCCTTCGAAAGCGAGGTGCCGCCCTTGAAGAGCAGCCGTGGCTGGTCGGCGCTGCGCTCATGATAGAGCTGGTCCAGCGTCCAGCAGACCCAGAAATCCTTCTCGACATTGCCGAGCGGCGTGCCAAGCCGGTTCGCGGCCGACAGGAACAGGTCCCGGCGATCGGCTTCTCTCGACCCGATGATCTGCTGGTAGCCGGCGCGGGTCACGCGCGCCGCACCTTGGCCGGCGTGACGAGTTCGCGGAGGAAGTCCTGCATCCAGATCGGAAGTGCGGCGAGGCCGTCCTTCAAGTCCTTGCGAAGGGTCCGGCCGTGCCTTGGGTCCAACAATATCGCGGAGAGCGCGTCATAGACGCGAGTGCGCTCCTCTTCGCTGCGGTCGATCACATCCTTGAGCCAATAGAGTGCTTGCACGATTCGCATTGCAGGGCGGCCAGCCCAATAGAGGCGGCTCGGAGCGGCGTGCTTGAAGGTGATTTCTTGGTTGCCGAGCGTGATCGGTTTCAGCCGCGCATCCACCAAGACCTCGATCCGCGCCGGCACAGCCGTCGTCAGGCCGAGGTCGTTAGCGGCTGTCATGCCGTCGACAACCATGCGGGCTTGGTCCCGGCGAATGACCGCCTCGATGACCGCGCGATAATCGGGGACCGAGGGCTTGCCCGTAAGTTCGTTGTGGACGGGGCGATCGTAGAGCCCTCGATCGATGCGGCGGAGTTCGCCAGCCTTGGTCAGACGCTGTAAATTCTTGTCGATGACCTGCCGGTTGCCGAGGTCGCTGAAGTCTGCCGGGGTCCATGCTTGGCCCAGCTTTCGCTTTACTCGGCGCATGATGTTCCTGCCCACATCATCGTCGGCTCCGGACGATTTCCCCATCATGTCCGAAGCATGATACATTTTTCGGACAATGTCTATTTTAATTTGTCCGAAGCATGTCACTTCGTTCGGACGGCAATGTCCGAACCATGATGTAAACTTCAGACAGCTATGTCCGAAGCATGTTGCACTCTTCGGACAGACAGAATGGCGCCGCGCCCAGCCTGTGGACCTTCAGCAGGAAGCCTCAAATCCTCTACTGCAAAAACCGGATTCCATTCGCACGGATTATGTGAGATTCAGCTTCACGAAAATTCGGTTGTCTAATCGATTTCGAGACGGGGCAAAGCAGAACGACAATGGCTGATCACAGCGCAATAGAGTGGACCGACGCTACGTGGAACCCCGTCACAGGTTGCACGAAGATCACCGCTGGATGCGATAACTGCTATGCCGCGCGCTTCTCCGAGCGGTTCCGTGGAGTGCCGGGCCATCCCTTCGAAAACGGGTTTGACCTGACCCTCCGGCCCGAGCGCTTGGATCAGCCACTGCGCTGGCGCCGTGGACGGATGATTTTCGTAAACTCGATGAGCGATCTCTTCCATAAGGCCATACCGACATCCTTCATCGATCGGATATTCGACACGATGGAGGCGGCCAATTGGCACACGTACCAGGTCCTGACCAAGCGGAGCCCGAGGCTCCGGGACTATATGAATGGCCGCTATGCCGACAGAAGCCCGCCCGCGCACATATGGGTAGGCGTATCCGTCGAAGACCAGAAAGGCGCGGCGCGGGTTGCCCATCTTCGTGCGGCCAAATCCGCAGTCCGCTTTCTATCGGTGGAACCTCTCATAGGCTCTGTAGGCCCTATTGACCTGAAGGACATACACTGGGTCATAGCGGGCGGAGAAAGCGGTCCCAATGCCCGCGTGATGCGGATCGAGTGGGCACGGGAGATACGCGACGCGTGCCGAGAACAGCGCGTGCCTTTCTTCTTCAAACAATGGGGCGGATTTCGACCAAAGTCTGGCGGACGGGAGCTTGATGGCCGCGAGTGGAGTGAGTGGCCCCGCCTGACGCGGGCGGCCGGCTAAATGCTCGATCCGCGCTGGTACGATGGTCGGGAACAGGCGCTGGTGAAGCACACGTTCCTCGATACCTATATGCCGGCCCAAATTCCCAAGATCGTCAGCTGGGCAAACGAATTCACCTATGTCGATCTCTTTGCCGGACCGTGGCAGTCAAAGAGCGGCGATTATTCGGACACATCGTTTGGAATTGCCCTCCGCAGGATGACGGAAGCCAAAGCGAAGCAGGCGGAACTCGGCCGTAAAGTGACCATGGTGGCTCACCTCGTTGAGAAAGATCCCGCTAATTTTGCAGAGCTAATCGACGCCGTAAAGCGCTTTCCCGACGTTGAAATACATTGTCACCCGGGTCAGGCCGAGGATCACGCATCCGCAATCGCGACCGCCATTCCTGCGAGAGCCTTCCGGTTCGTCGTCATAGACCCCAAAGGTGTTCCCGACGTTCGGAAGTTTCGATGCTTGATCTCGCCGGATCGAACGGAAGTTCTCATGAATTTCATGTTCCAATTCGCAAACCGCTTTGCGGGATCACAGGATCGGATGCCGACACTCGAAGGATGGCTCGGCGATCTGCAAGAAAATGGCGGTTGGAGAGCGGAGTTCGCTGAACTGCGCGGATCCGAAAGAGAAGCGGCCATTTCCGAGCGCGCCCGCCAAGCGTTGCGGCGCATGGGGGACTATAAATTCGCGCCGGCGTTAACCGTCGACGAGACGGCGGTCGATCGGCCCTTGTACAAGCTCATTTACCTGACTCGGCACCCAGCCGGCATCAAGGTGTTCCGTGACGCACACAGAAAGTCTCTCGAGACCCAAGCGACCTACAAATCGGCGAAAAAGGCGGAGACGCGGAGGGTTGCAAGCGGAATGAACGACATGTTTGCTGGCCAATCTGCCATGGAACCGGGCGAGCGAAGCGCTCGCGAAATATCCCAAGGCGAGGCGGCCGCGCGGTCAACGATGCTTCAAATCCTGTCGGAGAGCTCGGCCGATTTGAAATGGAAAGATGTCTGGCCGCGTGTGTTGGATCTTTGCGCGGTTACTTACGGCGCCCTCGGTAACATAGCTAACGACTTAAGGAAGCGCGGGCTCATAATTGTCCCTGCGTGGAGCGGCGACGTGTTGAGGCGCCCGAAGGATGATTTCTCTATCAAAATTGCTCCACACCTCGCGCCTTAAGGAGCGGCGTCCCCTTTTCATCCCAGGAAACTAAAACCTGTCGGTCTGCTTGCGGCCAGTTCTGCTTTTCCTACCGCTCGGCTTTGCCTGCGGTCGGCACTTGGTGGATCATCGCGGCGTCGATCATGGCTCGATAGATTCTTCCGACTTCATCTTTGCTAACGTGGCCAGCCTCGAGCGCTGCGGCGCTGATCATCGTCATGTCGGGTTCGCGAAGAGCCATGATCGCGGCCTGTGCCTCCGGCAAATAGTCTTCCCAAAGCGACTTGCCATCCATCCGCGCATTGGGTGGATTTGCATCCAACTCGCAAAGTGCGCGGGCGACTCGTTCTAGGCCGGAGGTCATGACGCGAGAATAACATAGAACGTCGACCTGATATGGGGGGATTTCGGTGTTTCTCACGATCAAATCGAGTCGATCCCGTGGTCCGACATCGGTGACTTTCCAAAAACTCGGTCCCTCTCTACAGCCGCCTAATGGCTAGACGCTCAACCATTGCAGAACGTGTCGAGGCGCTCGTCCGGCGAATGGATGGGGCGCCCCTTTGCGACGAATGCATTACAGACCGGCTCGACCTTTCTTCGGTGTCACAGGCAAGCGTCGCCACCGGAGCAGCTGCCGGCGTCGGAGGATTTGAGCGGCTCAAAGAGCCATGCGGCCTTTGCGGCGAGCCGCGGCACGTCATTCGTTACAAAGGCTGAACTTCGCAATTCGCCGCGGAAAGATCGAGCGCGGCTGAATGGGCGTGCTCTGGCGCCGGCAGGCGGCGCCAGGGGCCGCGCGTTATCTTGGGCCGCGCAGCGCACTTGGCTCGCTATCCTTGCCGGACGGCGGCTGGCCCACAGGCCCGCGCGCACGCCGCCCGGCTGCGGCCTCGCCAAGAGCGCGTTTGCCTTTGCGCGCTTCGCGCGGTTCTTTGACGCCTTGCGATAGTTACGGGGTTTGAATCGATCGGCGGTCGGCACTACGGATCCCGCAATGATATTCAGTCTGTTCCTGCTCGCCTCGGTCGTTCCGGCCGGCCAATCCTTCACCTGCACCCCCGTCGCAGTCTGGGATGGCGATGGGCCGATCTGGTGCGCGGAAGGTCCGCATGTTCGCCTTTCCGGGGTCGCCGCACGCGAAATGAATGGCAGCTGCAGTTCAGCGCATCCCTGTCCGGACGCCGATCCGGTCGCGGCGCGCGATCATCTCGTCGGCCTGCTCGGGACGCCGCAAGGGCGGAACCGGACTGGCCATATTCTCGTGCGCGGACCGGCCATGCGCTGCCTATCGCGCGGCGGGGCCGGCGGCACCCGCACCGCCGCCTTCTGCACATCGCCCCGGTCGGGCGATATCTCCTGTGCGATGACCCGCAGCGGCCTCACCGCGCGCTGGGACAAATATTGGGGTGCGCATCGCTGCGATTGATCGGACCGGATCGGGCGGGTGGGTCAGGTGGACCGGCCTTTGAGTCCGGCGCGGATCGTTGAATGGACGCGGCGGCAGCTCTCTCTCAGTTGCTCAAGGCCACCCCTTTTCTGTCGCCTTTCTGCGGGCCCGGCTCGCCTCTGGCCGTCAACCCCATGCGGGGTTCGCCCTCGCGTTCCGCTCGGTGACGGCAGCTCGCGGTCCCTTCTTCTGGCGCCATCGGGGATGTCCCCCGAGCAACCGAAGGAGAAAGTCCATGCCCACCATCGCCAACCTCAACGTCAAGGCCGACGGCAGCTTCGAAGGCACGCTCGCCACCCTCAACGTCACCGCGCAGATCGCGATTGTCCCGAACGGCCGCAAGGCCAAGGACAACGAACCCGATTATCGCATCCTCAGCCGCAAGAACGGCTTCGAACTTGGCGCAGCCTGGGTCAAGACCGCCAAATCGACCGGCGCCGAATATATCGCAGTGACGATGTCAGCCCCCGAGTTCGGGACCATCTACGGCAATGTCGCAAACGCCCCCGGCGACGACCCGATGAAAAAGGTCATCATCTGGAACCCGCCTGCCTGACGGGCACCCCGGCTCCGCCTTCGGGCGGAGCCGATTGATTTCATCACGTGAAGGCGGTCCTCTGGGCCGCCTTTTCGTGTCTTGTGCTGACGAGTGTGGGTTTCCGGGGCCCGGCACTCGGTTATCCTCCTTTTCGGCGACTGGGCTGTCGCAGACGACGAGTGCCGCGCATGTTGCGAACGGCAGAATGTCGACAGGTCTTCGAAATGAAAGGTCAGCGAGGGGGCCGGGACGCGGCGGCGAACCGGGGGCGGGTGGGGCGTGGGGGCTCTGCCGCATGGGATCGGGCCATACCCGCTCTCGATTGCCGCTGATCCCTTGGCCGAGGCCAGGCCTCCTTCAATCAACCCGTGAAGGGTCCCCACGCTTCGCTCGGGCCGCGGCTTCGCGCGCGGTGATTGCGGCCTGTCCCCGTCCGGCGGGGCGCCTGTCGAGCGGGAATGGCCCGCTCCCAAGGACAGGAGTTGATCCCATGCCGCTTTCCACCGCCCAGTCGCTCGGATGGAGCCTCGCCCGGACCATGATGACCGTGATCATCCTCATCGAGACCAGCGCCGGATATTCGGTCATGCCGCTCGACTGGTCGAAGGAACTCAGCCAATGACGCGATATCCTCTGCTTCCGATCGCACTCGGAGCCATGCTGTCCCTCCTTGCGGCGCCCGCCGCGGCGAGCGAGGCCGCCGATCCCCGCCAGCGCGTCGGCCGCGCCAACGCCGAGGCGCGCGTGCAGCCCGACCGGCAAGGCTATCGGAACGCCATCCAGCAATATGCCTGGTCCGAAGGCGCGCTCTTTCAGGTCTATGCTGCGCCAGGGCAGGTCACCGATATCGTCCTTCAGGAAGGCGAACAGCTCGTCGGCCCGGGGCCGGTCGCCGCGGGCGACACGGTGCGCTGGATCATCGGCGATACGGTCAGCGGGACCGGGGCCCGGCGGCGCGTGCATATTCTGGCGAAACCCACCCGATCCGATATCGCCACGAATCTCATCATCAACACCGACCGGCGCACCTATCATGTCGAGCTGCGCGCGACCGCCGCGGCCTATATGGCATCGGTATCCTGGACCTATCCCGCCGATGAGCTGATCGCCTTGCAGCTTGCCGAGGCCGAGGCGGCGAGGGTGGCGCCCGTTGCCGGGGCGATCGATCTCGCCGCGCTCAACTTCCGCTACCGCATCGCAGGCGACAAGGCCGCGTGGCGGCCGGTGCGCGCCTTCGACGACTCGCGCCAGCTAATCATCGAATTCGGTGAGGATATCGCCACCGGCGATATGCCGCCACTCTTCGTCATCGGCGGCAGCGGCGAGGCAGAGCTTGTCAACTACCGGGTGCAGGGCCGCTACATGATCGTCGACCGCCTTTTCGAGCGCGGCGAACTCCGCTTGGGCGCCGGAAAGCAGGCCCGCGTCGTTCGGATCAAGCGTGAAATGCCGCGCCGCCGGGGGCGGTCGTGACCGGGCCGGCAAGCGAGGCGGTGGCGCCCGCCGACGTGCCGGAAGCGGGCGAGCGCACGGCGCCCGGCCCGGAGGTCGATCCTTTTCGGCTACGCGGCGACACGCCGCGGGTCATGCGGCTTTCGCGCAAGGCGCTCGCGATGATCGGCGCTGCCGGCGGCACCGCGATCGGCGGCGCTCTGCTCTGGGCGCTGCAACCCGTAGCCCCGAAGACCGCCGAGAATCTCTACACGGCCGATGGAGCGAATCGCGCCGAAGTCGTCACCGGTGCGCCCGCCGACTATGGCAAGGTGCCGAAGCTCGGACCGCCGCTACCCGGCGATCTCGGGCGACCGATCGTCTCGGCGCAGCAGAACGGCGAGACGATCCCGGTGCCGCCGATGGGAAATCCGCCCGCCGGCGGGCGCTCACCCGCCGACAAGGCGCGCGATCGGGCGCGGCTGGAGCGCGAGGCCGCCACGGCGAGCCGGATATTCCTTGGAGGAGGGACCTCGGGCGCGCCGGTGGCAGACGCGCAGCGTGGATCGATCGAACCGTCCGCCGCGACCATGTCGGCACCCGAAGGCGGCGCGCGGACTCCGGCGGCGGCGCGGCGCGCCTTTCTCGCGGGCGGCTCCGCCGAACCGTTCGAGAGTGCCGAGCGCCTTCATGCGCCTGCTTCGCCATACATCCTTCAGGCGGGAAGTCTCATTCCGGCCGCGCTGATCACTGGGATCAGGTCCGACCTTCCCGGACAGGTCACGGCGCAGGTGACCCAGAATGTCTACGATAGCCCGACGGGTCGCATTCTCCTCATTCCGCAGGGTGCCCGGCTGATCGGCGACTATGACAGCGAAATATCCGTGGGGCAGGAGCGCGTCTTGCTGGCCTGGAACCGGTTGATCCTGCCCGGTGGCCGATCGATCCGGCTCGATCGTCAGCCCGGCGCCGATGCGCGGGGCATGGCGGGGATTGCCGATCGCACCGACCATCATTGGGGGTCGATGCTGCGCGCGGCGCTCGTCTCTTCGTTGCTCGGCGTCGGAGCCGAACTTGGCTCGGACGGGGATGATGCGCTCGTGCGGGCGCTTCGCGACGGGCCGCAGGATACGGTCAACCAGTCGGGACGGCGGCTCGTCGAGCGTCAGATGAACATCCCGCCAACCCTCACGATCCGCCCCGGCTTCGCTTTGCGGGTCCTTGTCACACGCGATCTGATACTCGAACCGCCGGCGGGTGCGGCCCCATGAGCAAGCTGCGCCTAGGCCCCATCGCCGACGACAAGCCCGTGAAGCTGTCGATCGAATTGACGGGATCCCTCCATCGCGAATTGCTCGTCTATGCCGAGGTGCATGCGAAGGCTAATGGCCTCGCGGCGCCTATGGCGCCGGAAAAGATCGCGGTGCCGATGATCGAGCGCTTTATCGCGACCGATCGTGGATTTGCGACGGAACGGCGGCGGCGCTGAGTGTCTGCGGCGTCATCCTCACGTCGGTCAGGCGTGATCACCCATATGTGTTCGTTCAAACCGCTGGCGGCGGTGCGCCAAAAAAAAGACGCCCGCGCGATCGAAACCGTGCGGGCGTCAGATGAAGATCTCTGTTTCCTGAAAGGAAGAGCTCTTCTGGGTCGCACCGCGCGGATAGCGTCGCGAGCCGACCGATAATTGTACGGCAGCGCCAAAAGATACCCTGGAGCTCAAACCGTTGTCGGCTTTCGGTTAGTTTCAGTCAGAAACCCGGCGATCTCCGATCGGCCAAGACCAGCGATTCCCCTGAGTAGCGAACATTCCGGGGAGAGGGGGTCATTTCTTGCCCTATTTGCTCAAAGAATTCCTGTGTCCTTTAGCCAATCTTCCACGAGCGTCGGCCATCGCTCAACGGGATGACGCAGCGGGCGCATGGCGAAGGCGTGCCCTCCCTTGGCAAAGAGATGGACTTCCGCTGGAACACCTGCCTCGTCCAGCGCTCGCGCATAGACTATGCTATTGCAAATCGGATCGACGGGATCGTCCCAAGCCTGAAGAAGAAATGTTGGCGGGGTCATCTTGGTAACTTTGATACCAGGATCAAGCGAGCCCCCCGATCTGCACAGGTGGCCTGGGAACATTGCGATGGCAAAATCGGGCCGGCTGCTCACTTTGTCTATTTCGTCGACCGGCTCATAAGCAGGTTCGAATATATTGCTGGTCTGCGCGACCAGATACCCTCCGGCTGAGAAGCCTATGACACCGATCTTGCGGGGGTTGATCTTGAGCTCGCTGGCGCGCGAGCGCACCAGGCGTATCGCACGCTGGGCGACCTGCAACGCAAGGAGGTGCTTGGGCGTCACTGCACAATGGCAGTCTTCATCATAATGGTGGCCGCTTTTGGGAACATGGTATTTGACGAGCACGCAAGTGGTGCCTCTTGAAGTCAGCCAGTCGCGAACTTCACTACCTTCCAGATCGATCGCGAGCTTGGAGAATCCTCCGCCGGGAAAAACCAGCATCGCTGTGCCATTGCCTGGTTGTTGGGCGGGAAACACCGTGAGAGTGGGCACAGTGACGTTGAAGGCGCCGGTAACCGGACGTCCGGCGAAGCGTTTCGGATTCGTTGCCGTTTCGCTATACTCTGGAGGAAGTTTGACATCCTCCATGTTCGGCGCCGCTCCAGGCCACGGTGGCGTCTGCTGATGGCCCGCTGGGGTTGCCACACGCCCTCCTCCCTGCCCTCAACGCTTGCCGTCTCGGGCATCTTTGTCGGGCCCTTAGCGTCAGGATCACGCGTCTCGGCCTCGCTGCAGCCAACAACGAAGCCTTGAAAGCACAAAAGGCCTGCTGGAATCACGCTTCGCTGCAATGAAATTCCGAACCGCCCCACATTCCGCATTTTCCTGCTTCCTCACCTCGGATCGCCACCGGAAAAATTTCTCCTGACGACATCCAACCCTTAATTGACCGGGTGACCAAAGGATGATTTCTCGGGCTAGCGTCCAATTTTTTTAGGGACATGCCGTGGGTCGGCGATCAATCTCGCTAAACACGCGCCGCGCCTTTGAAGCCGCAGCGCGGTTGTCTGAACAACCTGAATAGTTCGATCGGGCAAGCACTGCTCGCGTCTCAGGCAGGGTGCGATACTTTCGTCATCGGGTTGCGCAATGTGGTTGGGGGCAAAGCATTGATCCGGAGCATGTTCGGCTCGCTCTTGACGGCGGTACTGTTGCTCGCGCTGAGACCGGGCGCGTCCGCAGAGTTAGTTTTCGAGCCGCTTCCGCCCAGCCCGGAACTAAGCGACCGTCGGCAAAGTGCCTATGCCGGGTCCTCCAGCGAAAATCGTACCTGATAGAACAGGTTGGTCCCATTGCCCGTCCGTACGGACGTTGCTGGGCTAAACGGCAGGCCGAGCTTCTTTATGTTTCCCTACTCATGGGGGAGTATTAAAGCTGGATTGGCCGCATCGTGGGTCAGCTGACATGGGTCGATGGAGGGAGCGTCGTCGGTCGTCGTTTCGGGCCCTTGGCCGAAGCAGGAGTTTGGCAAATGGAATTAATGTTCGCCCCTCTCATGGTGGCGGGATCGCGCGCGCGATGAGCCCTGCAACCGTCGCCGCGCTTCTGTTTCTGTCCGGGGTAGCGCCGCCTCCGACCGACCTCGCATCCGAAAGCCAGACTGAGACCGAGTTGCAGCGGGTAGATGATCCCTCGGCCCCACCCGAGCCGCCGATCGTTGTGCCAGCACTCGGCAACACCCCGCATCCCTCTTTAGCCGCGCCAGCAACCTCCGACGACGAGACTATGGCCGAAATGCCCTCGGCGCCCCATGATATTGTGGTGACGGCCCGTGGCGATGCGCCGCCGGGAGATCCGCTTCAAGCGGTCAATATTGCCTCTTATCGGGCGGTCCAGTCGATCGATGCGGCGCTCGTGGCCCCAGTCGCGATGGGCTATCAAGGTATCGTACCCGAACCTGTTCGCGACGGGCTGGGCAATGCACTGCGTAACCTCAGCGAACCCGTCAATTTTCTGAACTTCCTGTTACAGTTCAAGATCGGCAAGGCTGCCGAGACGCTCGGCCGTTTCGCCGTAAACACGACATTTGGTGTCGGCGGCCTTTTCGATGTCGCGAAGACAATGCCTTTCAATCTGCCTTACCGACGCAACGGCTTTGCCAATACATTGGGTTTCTACGGCGTCGAGCCCGGTCCCTATTTCTATCTTCCGCTTATCGGGTCGACGACATTGCGCGATCTGGCGGGCAACAGCATTGACTTGCTCGTCGTGCCGACCGCGGTCGGCGCGCCTTTCGACCGCACGGCATATGCCGTTCCGACAACTGTGGTCAGGCAACTCAATGACCGCATCGAGGGCGACGCTCAAATCCAGCGCTTGCAACAGGAAAGCCTTGATCCCTATGTCGAGACACGGACCCTCTATCTGGAACTGCGCAAACGCGAAATCGACGCATTGAAAGTTAGGCGCAGCGACCGCAATGGCGAGGCTGGACCTCAAACAGAAATCACGGTCAGCCAGACCGGGCCCTTGTCCGATCCAGAAGGTCTCATCTCCGTCGGCCCCCTTGAACTCGAGACGCCGACCTCGGACGGTTTGCCACCGCGACCTTAACGCCAATGATGCACATTTGGCGGGCGCGCAGAGAAGCCAAAGCGCTTCGAAATTTTGCTCGCACGGAACTCAAGCCGTCAACTGCAATCGCCGCGGTGAATCTCAATAAGCTTCCTCGCTGAAGTTTGGTCTTCCGGTTTCGGACGTGTCGAGACAAATGCCCACAACCGCTATCGGTTCGGCCATCGCGGATGAGTTTTTCGATCATGAACGCGTGCCTCGCGCTGTCTCCGACTGGCGTTCCCGAACTCGCCGATGGTCCCATGTCAAATGCTCGTCGCTTTGCGTGGGAACCGCTGGGCCTTCGCGTGGCAAGATGCGCCGCGCGTCAGATGGGTGTTTTGCTCGCCGAATGGCTCAATTACCGCGCAAACCAGGCTGCCAGATTGGGATCTGGATATCTCTTTTCTGTTCAAAAATTATAGGTTCGCAAGCAAGCTTGGGAATATCGTGATCGATGCGGCGGCCAAGAGTGTCATGCTGCACTCGGCAATCAGGGGCCACAAACCGCCGCGATGATCGTGCCGCCTCCGAACGCTGCCGGATTGATCGCGAGCTCGCGGTGCCGGAGACCAGCGTGCTTCCTACAAGTGCCCGTGGGCAACGGTCAGCGCGCCGTTCGCGTCGGTCGCATGCGACATCGCAAGCACAGGCCGCGAAATTCGGAGATCCTTGAGATGGCTCCAGATGACTTGCCTCTTTCCGTCGCAGATGCCCCCGTTTGGTGCCTTGGGCCTGGCGCATGGAAACCGGCGTCGGAGAAGGTTCCCCCGTCTCTCCGACGCCGCGATTTCTATGCGAGTTAGATTGGAACCGCTAAATCGTCAGAATTTTGCTCCGATGGCGACACCATAACGCCGCGGATCAAGAGTATAGATGTTTGTAAAATTACCGGAAGATGCATCGGTGACATAAAGTCCGGTAACCGAGTTGCTATCGAAAATATTCTGAACGAACCCCCGGACAAACCAGCGCTCGTCGGCGCCATTCAACTGTAAAACCGCATTTGCCTGGACGAAAGGTTCGATACGATTAATCCTGCCGTTGAAGATATTGCCATATTGCTTTCCGGTAAGGGAAATGTCGACGCGGGGGACGAGTGTCATACCATTCCCAACCTCTGCCGTGTACTGCACGCCCATCGAGACCTTGACATTCGGCGCTTGGGGCAATGTGTTGCCCTTGATGTTAACCTCGACGCCAGGACTCAATACCTGGATCCCGCTGTTCGCAGGGATAGCGCTCGCGAGGACACCGCAAATGCCGAACGCGCCGCTGGAGGCGATATTGCCGTCCGAAGGAAATTCCTGCGGTGCGCGAAGGCCGAGAGCCGCATTTACTCCCGCAACGAACGCATCAGCAACGCCAGGCGCAGGTCCCGTGACAGCGCAGTGCGCACCATTGCTGATGTCCTTGATAATCACGGCATCAGGATCTCCGCCGCCCGGATCACGCGGATTGGAGAAGAATTGATCGCCGGCGACCTTGGCATTGAGATAGCTGAAGGACAGATTGATAAGCCAGTTCGGGTCCGGCCTGATGACAGACTCCAGTTCGACACCCCAGATATTGGCGTCAACCGTGTCATTCACAGACGTTCTTGCCACGATGCGGCTGAGCTGCAGTCCACTATATTTGTAGTAAAATGCGGTGGCATTCAGTTGCAACGCGCCGTTTGCGAAGACGTTCTTGGAGCCAATCTCGAAGGCATCGATCGATTCAGAGCCGAAACTCTCGCTGACGGCGAAAATCGGAGAAAGCGGAGGATTGATACCGCCGGATTTGTAACCCCTCGAGTAAGATGCATAGAGTGAATTGTCCGGCGTAACCTCGAAGGCCAGAACTGCTCGTCCGGTAATTTCGTCGAAGCTTACTTCGCGAAACTGGGCGAGCTGTTGGCCCGGTGTCCCCGGGTCGGCATCGAAAAGTCCAGACGGCCCGGTGAGAGGCGTTATCGGGGTATCGAACGGATCTCCATCGTTGGCATAAGGGTTCAGGAAACTGATCAGTGTCGTACGCGCCGTTACATCCTTCTTGTCATTGTTGTAACGCAGCCCCCCGGTCAACGTCAGCCGGTCGCTTAGATCGAAATAGACCTCGCCGAAAATCCCATAGCTCTCCAGATTCG
This sequence comes from Sphingomonadales bacterium, assembly GCA_017309275.1. Taxonomy (GTDB): domain Bacteria; phylum Pseudomonadota; class Alphaproteobacteria; order Sphingomonadales; family Sphingomonadaceae; genus Sphingopyxis. The sequence continues at coordinate 126,613 of JAFKLT010000035.1, forward strand.
ATTCCAGCGAGTTGTTCCGATACATCGACGTCGCGAAATAGGATGGCGGAAGGCCGCCCGACAAGGAGCCGAATGAACCCAATATGGCACTGGCGTAATCGAGCGCAAACGAGTTCACATAATAGCTATTGTCGGTGGTTTTCGATTTCGCGTAAATTCCCCCCAACAGGAAATTGAACGGCCCGTCGAAGTCACTCGTAAGGATGAGCTCTCCGCTCCACGATTCGCGTTGTTCCGAAGATCGATCGAAAGAAAGCGGCGTTTCGGAACACAGCGAGTTCCCTTCGAAAGCGCCTCTGCTTCCATCATCATTATCCGAGGTGCACAGCACGCCCTGCGGACCGTCCGGGATGAGAGCGCCGGCAATCGGCGAAAAATAGGCCGAGGAGCCGGGAATGAAGGCCGGCGCCGGCGGAGCAAGACCCGTCGGCAATCCGTTAGCCGCAAAAAAGGCCAGCGTATTGAGCGCCGGGGCGAAACCGGCACGGCTTTGAATTCCAAGAAAATAGTCCTGCCTGGAATCGACTTCAGTATCCTGATAAATGCCGGTGGCCGTCAGGGTCATCGCGCCGAATTTTTGCTCAAGGCGCGCCTGCACCTGTAGCTCTTCCGCAAAATAGAAGGGCGTATAGGCCGTGTTGACGACACGCACATCGCCAGGCTCCTGAAACCCGGAAAACCCGTCAGGGCCATAAAGGCTGCCAAGGCCGAGTACGGCGGGAATGCCCTGAATGGCGAAGAACTCGGAAGAACTGAGCGTCGCACCGACCGTGGAATTTGCGTTCGTGGTATCGAAATCACGTCGATTGTTCAGGCATCCGAGCACGCCCAATGGATCGCGTTGGCACGTTTGTTTCTGGTTTCTGAGGCGCGTGTCCTTTTCCCGGAAATAATAGCCCATGAGATCGATCGTCGTATCAGGACCGGGCTCGAAACGAAGTGAGCCTCGCAACGCGTAAAGGTCCCGAGTGTCGATGTCCGATCCATCATAAAGATTCGTCGTATAACCGTCGCGGTTCACATATATGCCCGCCAGTCTCACGCCGATCATATCCCCGATCGGGACATTGACCATGCCACGCGCTTCGATGCTGTTGAAATTGCCATACTCGAATTGCGCTTCAGCCTCGAAACGGGAGAGTTTGGGTTTCGCGGTCACGACATTCACGACCCCGGAGGTCGCATTCCGACCGAACAGGGTGCCTTGAGGTCCGCGAAGGACTTCAATCCGTTCCAGATCGAAATATTCGGTCTCGAACAGGCGTGTTCCGAACAAGGGTGATCCATTGACATGAATTGCGGTCGCAGCATCGCAGGTGACGCCGACGCACAGGTCGCCAACGCCGCGAATAGTGAATGAAGCTGAGGTGAAATTGCCTTTCGAGAAAGATACATTGGGCAGCGTCAGCTGTAGATCCGAGGCATTTTCGATCTGCTGGCTTTCAAGCGCCTCAGCGCTGAATGCGCTGACAGCTATCGGCACGTCTTGCAAGCTTTGCGCCTGACGTTGCGCCGTCACGACGATGACATCGTTACCGCCATCTGGCTCTTCAGCTATGGCTTCCTGAGCATTTGAGACCTGTGGCAACGCCATCAGGACGGCGCTTGCCAACAAATAAGCTTTGTTATTCATCACCCTTCTCTCCCTGTCTCGATTTTTTAGTTTCTTACGCGAACCCGTCCTTTTCCCCGGTAGTCGATGTTCAAAAATGGGGCAGCTCGCCGAGCTGCCCCGAGTTTGAGAGGTGGCCAGAAGGAGATTTCCGGAGAGGAAAAGATTCTCGCCGCCCGGCTTGAAGCTGAGCAGTTTTTCGGTATTTGGTAAAGAACTTTATTATGGCACTTTATTATATTGCTCGGGGCGCTGGGAGGTGTTCCATCTCAGATCCGAAGAAATCAGTTTATACATCCGATGCTTGCTGTCAGCGCTTCAGCCTTGGCACGGTCGAGCGCGCGCCGACGACTTTTGGATGCGGCTGCGGTACGGCACGCCCGATCCCGAGCGCATGTCCCGCCGAAGCTGGACAGCCTTTTGTGGCTCCATGACCTTGCCTTGCTGTTTGCCTCGGAAGGCATATCGACCAACTGTGCCACGATAGATTTCTTTGTGGCGCCAAGCAACACAGGCAAGAGAAGAAGATCTAAACAGAACATATGAACTCTGCTTGGTTATTTCTGCCTCGGCCTTAGTATTTATGTCTTGCTGTGCAAAAGAGGCCTCATCGTTTAACTAAATGTTGGATCGGCAATTCTCGCATCGCCATTACGGTCGCATGCAACCATAAAATCGCGCTAGACGTTGCTCAAGTCGGCGCTTCCCAAAGCCGGAGAAGGCTCCTCAACGCGGTGACAAAGGCCAGCGGCTGGTCGAGCATCAGATGGTGGCGGGCTTGAGGCACGGCAATGATCGGAATGGCTCCTCCCCCCAGTTCACGAACATATGCCACGGAATCCCGGTTGAAGAGCTGGCTCTCCTCGCCGTGAACGATAGCCTTGCGGCCCGGCGCGTTCACTAGGCGCTCGCCGATGGTGAGCCACTCGTCGGGCCGGTTGCTCCTCCGGAACACTTCGGGAGAGAATTTCCACGTCCAACCCTCCCCGTCACGCCGCAGAGAATGAAAGGCCATATAGTCCAAAAGAAATGGCTCACCGACAGGCTGGGGTGGGGAAAGGACGTATCGACTGCGCGCCGCGTCGTAGCTGGGATAGCGACTTTTGGCTTTGTCCGGGTCGCCGGATCCGGGGCTGGCGCGGCGGAGATTCCAATACGCTTGCAAGAGCGCAGGTCGCATGACCATCAGGTCGCAAACCACAATGCCGGAGAAGGTATCGGGCGATTGGGTGACGGCCGTCAACGCTGCGCCAGAACCGAAACTGTGGGCAATGATCGTGGGCTTGTGGCCATCCGCAAACAGTCCAAGCGCTTCGGCAATTTCGCCGAACTCGCGCCCCCTGGCCAAGGGGTCGGCGTGCCCTCGCATTTCGCTGTCGCCCATGCCGGCAAGATCGAAGGCCACCACATCATAATCTTCGGCCAGAAACGGCGCGATGAAGGAAAAGCAGCGGGCATGCGAGAGAAAACCGTGCGTCATCAGTACCTTGGGTTTCGCCCGGTCGCCCCAGCGAAAGTAATGCGCTTTGGCACCCTCGATCTCTACATAGCCTTCCTCGCGCGGCACCCTGAGAGCGGAAACGAACCATTCGGGCAGATGCGAACCATCGCCCGCCCAGAGAGCGTCGATGTCCTCGGGGCAATCTTCAATCTTTACCGCCTCGTTCATATTGTTGGGCCGTCCTTGCGTGTGAGTTTTTCGAAAGCGAAGCCAGCATAGCTGCCGGCCGCCTCTTCGTCGCAGAGCGCGGCATAGCCAGACACGCTCGGAAAATTGATGAGCTGGCGCTTCTTTCCCGGAATATTCGCGCCCATGTACCATGAGGCCGCCTCGGGAAAGAGCGTCATCGCGCCAGCCGCGGCAACCATTTCAGTCCAGCCAGTTTCGGCAGCCGGTTTGCCCTCGAAAAGATCGATGTCCCTCCTACGCAACCAGACCATGAAATCGCAAATCCAGTCGCCCTGTATTTCCGCGCTTGTCGGGCCATTGGCGAAACCCGACGGGCTGAGAGGACCATAAGCGAACAACATGTTGGGAAAACCCGACACCGCCATGCCGAGATAGGCGCGCACACCGTCTTCCCACGCCTGCCAAAGGGGAAGCCCCTCCCTCCCGGTGATGTTCATGTCGATCAACCCGCCACGCCCGGCATCGAAGCCGGTCGCAAAAATGATCAGATCGCATTCGACCTCACCGTCTTCCATCTTGATGGCCTGGGGCTCGATACGGATGATCGCGTTTGCCTTCAGATCGACCAGCGCGACATTATCCTGCTCGAAAATTTCATAATATCCCTGTTCGAGCGAGGGTCTTTTCGTGCCGAAAGGATGCGGCGGCTCCGCAGGCGCAAGTTTCTCGGCCAGAACGGGGTCGATAATCCGCGCGAGAACCTTTTTGCGCCAGAACTCATAGGCGTAGCGGTTCGCTTCGCGATTGGTCAGTATGTCGGCAAAGTTGTTGTACCAGAATTTGAGGCCGCCCTGCCGCCACAGGGTCTCGAAATGGTTGTTGCGCGTCGTGGCGTCTACATCGAGCGCGGAGATGTCAAGCGACTGGCATTCGAATCCCCCGTTCGTTCGCTTGCGCCGAACAAAAATGGCGGGATAGCCCTGCTTATCACGCTGCTGAATGTCTTCGGTAAGCCGTTCCTGGCGCATGGGCAGGCCCAGAATAGGAGTCCTCTGAAACAAGGTCAGCTTTTCTGCGCATTTGGCGGCCTCCTGCGCGATCTGCACTCCGCTCGCACCAGTGCCGATGACGGCGATCCGGCGGCCCGAAAGATCGATACCCTGTTGCGGCCATCGCGCCGTGTGACACCAATCGCCTTCGAACGCCGCGATTCCTCGCATATCGGGAATATACGGCTTCGATGCGAATCCCAAAGCGGGCAGAAGGAAGTGTGTCGATATTCCTTCCCCGCCCTCAAGCTGCAGGCGCCACCGTCGTCCCTCTTCATCGAACCTTGCGCTTTGGACCCTCGATCCCATCCGCATAAGCGGCCAAAGGCCCAGCGTATCGCAAACATGCCGGAAATAGGCTCTGAGCTCCTTCCATCCGGGAAAGCGCTCGCTCCAGGCCCATGATTTCCAAACCTCGGGTATCGAAAACTCATAGAGCGGTACCTGCGAGTCCACGCGGGCACCGGGATAGCAATTCCAGTACCAAATGCCGCCGGGCTGGGCGGCCGCATCTACCAGCAGCACCTTGAACCCGGCGTCACGCAATTTGTGCAGCAGATAGATGCCGCTGAAGCCTGCACCGACGATCACGGCATCGTAATCGGGAGAGCCAGTCGATCTCACGTCGCGACATTCGATCGTTCGGCAATCGCTTTTGCCGTTGCATAATCGGCCTTGCCGTTCGAGGCTCGCATGGGGATGTCTGTCGGAATTATGGTCTTGGGAGTTTTGTATCCCGCCAAATGTGCGCGCACATGGGTTTTGACCGCTTGTTCGTCGAACTGGGCGTGGTCGTTGAGGTGGACGATCGCGGTTACGGCTTGGCCCCATTTATCATCCGGCACGCCTACGACCAGCGCGTCCCCGATGGCGGGATGGGTCTTGAGCACTTCCTCGACCTCCTCGGGATAAACTTTCTCTCCCGCCGTGTTGATGCAGACGCTTCCGCGGCCGAGCAAGGTCAGGCTGCCATCGGCTTCTACCCGACACCAGTCGCCCGGAATGGAATAGCGCACCCCATCGATCGTGCGAAACGTCTTCGCGGATTTCTCGGGGTCCTTGTAATAGCCTATGGGGATCGCACCCTTCCGGGCGATAAATCCCGGCACGCCGCTCCCCGGTTCGACTTTCTGGTCGGTTTCGTCGAAAACATCGCAGAACTCGCCGATCCCAAATTTCGCGGTGTTCGTGCCGCCCTCCGCAGTGGTGACGGCAAGGCCGAAGCCGAGGCCTTCGGATGCGCCAAAACTGTCCATCAGTACGATTTGCGGAATATGCCGGCACAGGCCGGACTTGACCTCCTTGCTCCACATCACACCGGAAGAGAGGATTGTAACGAGGCTGCTGGTATCCCAGCGGCCAGGGTGGTCGTCGAGCGCGGAAAGCATTGGCTTGGCAAAGGCGTCGCCCACGATCGCTATACCTTCCACCTTGTGCCTTTCCACCGTATCCCACAGTTCCTCGGCATCGAAAGACCATGCCTCCAACGTAACTATCGCGCCGCCAGACATCAGCGTGCCGATCGCAGTGATAAAGCCCGTTCCGTGCATCAGCGGGCAAGAGGAAAGCGTGCGCCTGCCCGGGCCTTCGCGGGCGATCAGCGCGACATTTTCTTCGAGTGTCTCTGGAACGGGGCCGAGCAACTTCTGTGCGTCGAGTTGGGCCTTGCGCATGTCATCATGACGCCACATCACGCCCTTGGGCATTCCGGTCGTACCACCCGTATAGATGAAAAGCAGATCGGCGGGCGAGCGTGTGATGCCGAGCGCCGATCCGTCCCCCTCTTGCGCGAGAGTCTCATAGTGGATCGCAAAGGGCGCGATTGAAGACAGCTCGCCAATTTCGACGAAGGTGCGAACCTTCCTAAGCCGGTCGTTGAGTTCGACGATAGTGTCGCGGAATTCCGAACTGTAAACGATGACCTCGCTGTCGGAATCGTCGAAGATATAAAACACCTCTTCGGCCCGATAACGGTAATTGATGTTCACATGCGTCAAACGCCCCTTGAAGCAGGCCGCCATCAACTCGCCATATTCGGGTCGGTTGCGCATATAGAAGGCGACCTTCGCGCCATCGCGGATGCCGCGTTGGCGCAACCCGCGGGCGATATTGTTCGAGCGCGCCGACATCTCGGGCCAGGTGACGATCCGGTCTCCATGTATCAGAGCCGGCGCATCTTCGGGCATGAAGGGCTCGATCGCGTCGAGAATATCCCCGAGATTCCAGTCGATCACATTGATTCTCCTCTCTGGACGGGGCCGCAGCATCGGGGCGCATGACTCCCGTTACTATCAGGCTGCTCTCGTCCAACCCTGCAGAGCCGCTGCCTCGGCTCGCACCGCTTCGGGGCCACCCAAGACCTGCCGATCGAAGCCGATCCGTTTGAACCAGTAGTGCAGGCCGAGCAGATCGGTGAACCCCATCCCGCCATGCACTTCAGTGGCGGTGCGGGCGACAAATCGGTGGACGTCGCCCGTGAGGGATTTCGCATGGCAAGCCGCGAGAGATGCATCCTCCGGCAGCGCATCGAAGACATGGGCGGCGTACCAGACCAGCGCGCGGCACGGTTCATGGCGTGCGGCCATTTCGGCGCACATGTGCTTTACCGCCTGGAAGCTGCCGATAGGGCGGCCGAACTGCTCTCGCTGACCAGCATAATCGACCGCCTTTTCAATCATGGCCTGCCCTGCGCCTAAGCTGTCGGCGGCAAGGATCACGCGGCCAGCATCGCGCAGCCGAGCCGATGCTGTGCCGCCGTCGTCGGCAAGCGGATCGGTCTCGACAGCCGCAAAGGACAATTCTCCCACGCTGCGCGTGCGATCGATGGTGGTGAGGCGGGTCGCCTTGAGTCCCGATGCTAGGGCTGGGACGAGGTGCAGCCTGCCACCGGCGTCCGCTACGAGATACGCGTCCGCGCCTTCGAAATCGAGGCAGAACAGGGCGGTGCCGCTAAGCTTCCCTTCGACGAATTGAACTCCCGCGCCGTCGCGCGCCTGGACCGTCGCGGAAATCGCGACTCCGATACGGGCCTCGCCACGCGCGATCTTCGGAAGCCATTGGCACTTTTGCTTGTTAGTTCCTGCCTCGCTCAGCGCGATCGGGGCGAGAACTACGCTGGCTAGAAATGGCGCTGGTGTGACCGCATAGGCGAGTTGTTCCGCCACGACCGCAGCGTCGAGAAGGGTCATGCCTAGGCCACCATGCTCTTCGGGGACAAGCATGGCTGGGACCGCCAGATCGTGGAGGGCTCCGAAAATAGTGTCACTTAACGGGTTGTCGCGCCCGGCACATTCGCGGACATGCTCAAGCGGGGAGGTATCGGCAAGACACCGCGCAACTGCGTCGCGCAGTATCTGCTGATCCTGCGAAAGGCCGAAGTCCATCACGCCGCTCCCTGCCTGTCGGTCTGCATGCCTGCCGCTCCCTTCGCTTCGTCGGAAATCCGCGCCAGCTTCGGCTCGCGCGGCATCTCTAGGCCACGTTCGGCGATGATGTTCTTCTGGATCTGCGCGGTGCCGCCACCTATTATGAGGCCGAGTTGGAACATATAGTTCCATTGCCAAGCCCCTCCGTCTCGTTCCCGCGGGCTGCGGTGATACAAAATGCCCATCTCGCCCATCGCGTCGATCGCCAGCGCAGAGATCTGATGCGCGACCTCGCAACTCTGCAGTTTGACGATCAGCTTCGCCATGCCGCCAGGCTCGCCCTTGAGGCTGTTCGATAGAATGCGCATTCCATTACATTTCATCGCCGTCACTTCGGCCTGGAGCGCCACCAGCCGGTCGCGCAGGACCGCATTGTCGATCGCCCGACCTTCGCCGATGGATTCCTGCTGCATCAGGCCAATCAATGCCTGCAGCCGGTTCTCGAGTGCGTCGGGATCGCCCAGCATTCCGCGCTCGTGGCCAAGCGTTGCGTTCGCGACGAACCAGCCCTGTCCTCGCTGGCCGACGATCTGGTCCACCGGAACCCGCACATTAGTAAAGAATGTCTCGTTGAACTCGGCGTGACCGGTCATCGTCTTCAAGGGGCGTACCTCGATCCCCGGTATGTCCATCGAGAAAATCAGATAAGAGATACCGCTATGCTTCGAGGCCTCGAGTTCGGTCCTCACAAGGCAAAAGATCATGTCGGCTTGCTTCGCGGTGCTGGTCCAGATTTTCTGGCCATTTATAACGAATTCTCCATTTTCGATGCGCGCGCTGGTCTTGAGGTTGGCGAGGTCCGATCCCGCACCGGGTTCGGAATATCCTTGGCACCACACGACTTCGCCCGTCAGCGTTGCTGCGATCCACCGCCGCTTCTGTTCATCGGTGCCCAACTCGAGCAAAGTCGGGACGAGCATTGAGATGCCCTGGTTCGCCAAGCCGCTCGGAAGCCGAGCTCGCGAAAACTCTTCCGCGATAATGCGCGATTTGAGTATATCCGGCGCCGCTCCGTAGCCGCCATATTCGGCCGGTATCGTGCGCGCCGTATAGCCGTGCTCGATCAATAGCTTTTGCCATCGGATAGCTTCGGCTGAGGGCCGGGAGAACCGGGTGGCGGAGGGTGGCGCCAAATGTCTGTGCGCATTGATGAAGGCGCGGATCTCCGCGCGGAAGGCGTCATATTGGGGGCCGTAGTCGAGATCCATGTCGTCTCTACCCTTCACGCGGACGAAAAACAGGAAGGCGAAAGTCCCCCCCGATCATTTCGAAATCGAGTTCGACCGGCAGATCGAGTGCGAGGATGTCACGCTCGCAATCCACGAGGCGCGTGGCCATGCGCACGCCTTCCTCAAGTTCCACCACGGCAGCCACGAACGGGACGTCGGCGGCAAAAGCGGGGTGCAGCGCCTGATGGGTCACGGTCCAGGAAAAAAGCGTGCCCTTGCCGCTGCTGGGTTCCCAGGAATAGTCTGGCGAGCCGCATCGTGCACACATGTAGCGAGGCAGGTGGCGAAAGATGCCGCAACTTCCGCAACGCTGGAAATAGAGTTGACCGTCCTGGCACAGCCTCCAGAACTCCTGTTCGATCGGGTCCTGCGGCCGCGGCTGCGGCTTGGCCGGCGTTGCCTGCGCGGAGGGCCGCGCCTTGGGAGGCACATCATGCTCGTCGCTCATGCAAACCTCCTGAGGATCGCGATGCTGCCATCGCCAAGGTCTCCCCAGCCTGTCACAAGGCCGGTCTGGGCTCCGATCACTTGACGCTCGCCGCAGTCATGGCGCAGCTGTCGTACTGCTTCCACAACATGGTTGAGACCCCAGACATGCGCCTCGCTAAGCAAGCCGCCATGGGTGTTGATCGGTAAGCGCCCGCCCAGCTCGATCTGGCCATTGGCGACAAATTCGGCCTGCGCGCCAGGCTCGCAATATCCGAGCGCTTCGAGCTGCAGCAGAACGATATAGGTGAAACAATCGTAGATCTGGAGGAAGTCCATGTCGTCGCGCGTGACGCCCGCCATATCGAATGCGCGCGGGGCGGCATCGCTGAGGCCGATCTTGAAGGGGTCGGGGCGGGAAGGGATGTCGTCGGCGGGATAGGGATGGCCTTCGGCCGCGCCGGCGATGCTGACGGGCACATGCGGCATGTCTTTGGCACGGTCCATGCGCGAGAGGACGACAGCACAGGCGCCATCGGTCTCGAGGCAGCAATCGTAGAGGCGAAACGGCTCAGATATCCAGCGCGCCGAATAATAGGTTTCCGCGTCGAGTTCGCGGCCATAGGTAAAGGCGCGTGGATTCAATTGCGCATGACGGCGGCAGGCGAGCGCCACGGCCGCCATCGCATCTTCGCCAACGCCGTAGAGCTTCGAGTGACGGGTCGCCAGCCAGGCGTACATCTGCACCGGCAACAATACGCCGTAGGGGCTGTAGTAGCCTTGGATCGTATTGGTCAGGGTGTTCATGTTCATCGGCCGGGTGGGCGGGGCGCCCGGCTTAGGTCTGAGAGCGGAATAGCCGTTCCAGCCCAGTGTCACGAGCACATGATCGCATAGACCACAGGCGATCGCCATGGCGGCATTCTGTAGTGCCGTTGTCGGGCTGGCGCCGCCCATGTGCACGGTTGCCGCATAGCGCAGCACATCAATGCCCAGATTGGCGGCCATCTCCTCCGACGTCGTATAGATTGGCGGCGGCACCATGCCGTCGATATCGGAGGGTTTCAGTCCAGCATCCGCGATGGCCCGGCGCGAGGCGGTGAGCATCATTTCCACTGCAGTCCGCTCGGTGCCCTTGACGAAATCGGTCTGGCCGACCCCGGTGATTGCTGCCTTGTCGGCAAAGGAAAGGGTGGATGAAAGATTCATGCCGCGTCCCTGTCTCGCTCGCCGGTCAGAAATGAGTTCCGGCGCCGGCCAATGCTCTCTCCGCGCCCTCTATAAGGTCGCGCATCACGACTGCCGCTGGGCGGATCGCATCGATCAGACCAATCCCCTGGCCTGCGAAGCCGGGCATGATGTCCTTGCGTGCGGCCTTGATGCCAGAAGCCATGACAGGCCCCGAAACCATCGACTGATAAGGCATCGGAAGCGGCTCTTTGCCGGCCGCCACCCAAGCATCGGCCCATTTGTTCCGAATCATCCGGGCAGGCTTGCCCGTTAGCGATCGGCTGACCACCGTATCGGCATCGCCGCTTTCGGTGATGGCTTCTTTCTGAAATTGTTCGATACCTGCTTCGTCGGTTGCGAGGAACGCCGATCCGATCCACGCCCCCTGGGCGCCGAGCATCATCGCTGCGGCGACTCCGCGACCATCGGCTATTCCTCCCGCACCGATTACGGGAACACGATCGCCGACTGCATCAACCACTTGCGGAATCAGCGAGAAGGTTCCGACAGGAGAGTTGTGGCCGCCGCCGTCGTGACCCTGCGCGACGATCAGGTCGATACCCGATTCCACTACCTGCAGGGCGTGCTTGACCTTTCCGATCACCGCCATGACCTTGGTGCCATTGGCATGAAGGCGTTCCATCCACGGTTCGGGATTGCCAAGGCCTGCGGCATAGACCGGCACTTTTTCTTCGATGATTACTTCCATCTGCGCTTCGAAGAACTCCCGCGAGAACAGCTGCAGTCCGCCCTTGCCCATGTCCGGGGCGCCCGCCGCGCGCATCGCCGTGGCGGCGTCCACTGCGGGCAAATGCTCGCGCTCCATGAATTCGCGGGTGAACTCCTGATATTCGCCGAGCAAAGCCAGGGGGTTTTCTGCTACACCTCCGCTCTCCGGCGCCGAACCGCGCCTGACAGACGCCGGCAGCAAGGTATCGACCCCAAAAGGCATGTCGGTCATCTCGCGGGTTTGCCTGATCCAGCTACGTAACTGGTCGGGCGAGCATGCGGCAGCGCCGAGAACACCAAGTCCGCCTGCGTTCGACACCGCGGCAGCGAGTGCAGGCACGCTCGCCCCGCCCATTCCAGCCAGAAGAATCGGATATTCGATCCCGAGAATTTTGCAAACAGGGCTCTTCAGCGCCATTATCCTACCCTCTCCGTTCCGCGCCCGATCAGACGCAATTTTCTAAATCTGCCCCCACCTGACACGCTGGGATACAAGCTCGGGGCTTCGCTCTGCCAGATAGGACGCGGATCCCGAGACGAGCCGGGCCATGGCCTGACGCGCCGCTTCGGAATCCCCGGTGCGTACTGCTTCGAGGACACGGCGGAGGAATCGCAATTGGACCGCTCGCTCCTGCGCCGAATAGCCAAGTGAGTGAGAGAATTCGCGCGTAATTAAATGCAGCGTCGACGTTAATAGCCCGAACAATGGATTGCCGCTGGCCCAGCCGAGAAGGTCATGAAAACGACGGTTCAGTTCCTCGAACTGGCCTCCGGCTTCATTTCGTTCCAGCTCTTTGAGGCAATCGGCGAGTGCGCTCAGGTCGCCGGTAGTCGCGCGCTGGGCGGCGTAGGCGGCAACATCCGCGGCGATCGCTTCACGTAGTTCGAGCAGGCCTCTGAGGTCGGCGTCCATGAAATGCAGAATTAGCGAGAGACTGTTTGCAAAGTCGCCGGTCTGCGGACGCGCAACCACCGGACCGCCGCTACGGCCCAGCTGAAGATGGATAACGCCCTGGAGCTCAAGGAAGCGGAGCGCTTCGCGCAAGGTCGCTCGCGCGACATCATATCGCGCAAGCATTTCTTCCTCACGCGGCAACCTGTCGCCCGGGGCGTGTGCACCTGCCTCGATATCGCGAACGATGTGCTGGGCAAGCGAGAGTGCGCGCTTAGCTTTCTTCGCGTTTTCGACTTTCAGCAACATCACTCTGCCTCACCCCTGTCACGAAGCCTTATAAGATTTAAGTTCCGTTTATGTCCATGGTCGTGAGATAAAAATGTTTCAGATGCAAAAAAATGATAAAACCTTATAAGCATTATTGACTGAGCCTCAGAAGGGATTTACGATTTCAAGTAGGGCAATTGTGCTGTTATCGACGAAGGGCGCGACATGGATACCGACATGGTGGAGCCGAATATCCGCGAAAAGGTCGCTTTCATCCCGATCGACGAGATTGATGTTGCGCGTCCGAGCCTTTTCCAGAAAGACACGGTCGGCCTGTTCTTCGAGCGGCTTCGCCGAGAGGAGCCGGTCCACTACTGCCGCGAAAGCTATGTCGGACCATATTGGTCGATTACAAAGTTCGACGACATCATGGCCGTGGACACCAACCATAAGGTATTTTCGTCAGAGGCGAAGCTCGGCGGTATCGCCATCGAGGACATGCACTCGGCGAAAAGCGCGCTTGAACTTGAAATGTTCATCGCGATGGACCCACCAAAGCACAACCAGCAACGAAAGGCCGTTACTGGTGCGGTCGCGCCGTCCAACTTGCTGCTGCTTGAGCCAACTATCCGCGAACGAGCATGCCAAATCCTCGACGACTTGCCGGTCGGCGAAGATATTGATTGGGTTGATAAGGTGGCGGTCGAATTGACCACAATGACCCTTGCGACCCTGTTCGACTTCCCGTGGGAGGAACGCCGCAAGCTCACGCGCTGGTCCGACGTCACAACGGCCGCCCCTGAAACTGGGATCGTCGCATCCTATGAGGCGCGGCGCGCAGAGCTGATCGAATGCGCAATGTATTTCAAGGGTCTGTGGGAGCAGCGCATCAATGCGGAGCCGAAGAATGACCTGATCTCCATGATGGCGCATTCTCCGGCGACACGGGACATGCCCTTCCTGGAGTTTCTGGGCAACCTCTTGCTGCTTATCGTGGGCGGCAATGACACCACGCGCAACTCGATCAGCGGTGGTGTCCTGGCACTGAACCAGAACCCGGACGCGTATTTGAAATTGAATAACGATCCTGGGCTCATCACTAGCATGGTGCCAGAGATCATCCGCTGGCAGACACCGCTGACCCATATGCGCCGCACGGCGCTGCAAGATTGGGAGATCGGCGGCAAGAAGATCAGAAAAGGCGACAAGGTTGTGATGTGGTACCTGTCGGGTAACCGCGACGAGACGGTCATCGACAGGGCGGACGAGTTCATCATAGACCGTAAGAACCCACGGCATCATCTGTCTTTCGGCTATGGCATTCATCGCTGTATGGGCAACCGGCTCGCAGAACTGCAACTACGGATCATCTGGGAAGAGATCCACAAGCGGTTCGCGAAGATCGAAGTGACCGGTGAACCCGAGCGCCTGTTCTCGAACCTAGTGCGAGGGATTACGAAACTGCCGGTGAGGCTCCACGCCCGCTGATTGGCTGATTCAAAAAAAGCGGAGCTTGATATGGTCAAAGTGACGTTCGTTTCCAGCGATGGAACGCGGAGGGCAGTCGACATAGCCGAAGGTGAGACAGCGCGCGAAGCGGCGCTGTTCAACGATGTGCCGGGCATCGACGGTGATTGCGGCGGGGTGTGCGCTTGTGCAACCTGCCATGTGTTTGTGGATCCGGCCTGGATCGACAAGGTCGGCCGCTTGGCCGAAGGCGGTGCGGAGGCAGACCTCCTGCAGTTTGCGGAAGGGGCGAACGAATATAGTCGCCTCGCTTGCCAGATTCCCATCGAGCCCTTGATGGAAGGTCTGATTCTGCATGTTCCCGAGCAGCAATACTGACATGCCTGCGTGACGCGTGTTTCACACGACGCTCGACTGTCTGAAATCGCGAGTAGAGCTCAACCAGGAGGTACTCGCTACCTTTCAGAGGTCCCAGCATCAAATGGCGGATCTGTGCTGACCTAGCTCTCGTGCGCCCGCGAGTCGAGGGGGGCGTGCCAACAGTGCCTTTCAACTTAAAATTTCATACGCTGCGCCGTATCCCGCGTTGGCGGGAATAGTGAGGATGTTCGTGCCGTCTCGCTGGATGACTTCTGGAAGGACCGGCACGATTTCGCGAGCCTTGGCCCGCGCGACGCAATCGTCTGCGCTCGCAGCTTCGGCTAGCAGTTGCAGGTTCAATCTCGTAGGAAAGATGATCGTTCGTTCACCGCTGACACCCAGTTTCAGGGCTTTGCTTGGCGAAAGCCATTCCGCATCAACGGTTTCATATCCATCACATGCTGCGATCTGGCGCTCTGGGGCGCGAACGACGAAGAAATGAGTGTCGAAGCGCTTTTGCATAAAGCTGGGCGTGATCCACCGCGCGAACTCGCTCAGGCGATCAAGGCGCAGTTGCACATCGGCCTCACGCACAATGTCGAAAAATTCGCGCTCGCCTCGCTCGACGGCTTTGCGGCTTTCAAGATCGCAAATATCCTCGAACTCGCTACCGTCGCGATGATCGGCCAGCAGGATGCCTGCTTCCTCAAAGGCTTCACGAATCGCGGCAATCCGGAGGGTGCGCTGCGTAGGATCTAGCGTTTTCCAACCCCTGCAATAATCGGCCCATTCAGGCGCTTCATCGGCAGCAGAAGGCTTTCCACCCGGAAAGACCAGCGCGCCGGATGCAAAATCGATCTGGTGATGCCGCTTGACCATCAGCACCTGGAACTCCGGCTCGTCGCGAAGCAACAGCATGGTGGCTGCGGGGACCGGATTGACTGGCTTCTGCAGGGTCATCATAAACTCCAGTTTGAATTGGCCTGATATTGGACGCTGGCCCGTTCAGGCTGAGCAACGATCTTATCGCCATTTGCGCAGAAGAACCAACCCGGCAAGAGCCAGTGCAACACTTGCAAGCACCCAGGACTGATTCGCAAGCAGCGCCGCGGAGACGATAAGTGCGGCCGCCACAGGACCTTTGACAGGCTGGCTCGCGCGGCGAATGGCTGCAAGCCGTTCAAAACTGGCCGGATCGATCTGGACAGGCACGTACCCGGACTTGGCGATCACGGCGGCGTTATCGAGAAGGTCGGGCATGACCGCCGCCAAGGCGAGGAGTTTTCGGCGAACTTTTTTTAGATTGGGCTGATTTCGGCCGAGAGAGAATCTTTCCGCGAACAGCTCCAACATGATGGGGCGTGTTTCCTCCCCAATATTATAACCAGGCGCAAAGGAACGCGCAAACCCCTCCGCCGTGAGCAATGTTCGAAGAAGGATCGCCAGATCAGGCGGAAGTGCGAGCTGATAGTCTCGCAGGAGATCGAACACGCGGCTGAAAATATGCGAGAACTCAATCCCCGAAAGGACGGTTCCTCTGAATTCACCTATCAGCTGGTCCAAATTCTGGGTGAGCCCATCACGGTCAACTTTTGGATTTCCGGCCCATTCGAGCAACACGTTCGCGACGTCGGCTGTGTCCTCGTCGGCTATAGCCATGACAAGTCGCACCAGCTCCTCGCGTCTCGCCTTCGTGAGAGTGCCGACCGATCCAAAGTCGATAAAGCCCACATCCTGTTCCCCGATAAGGAAAACATTGCCCGGATGCGGATCGCCATGGAATTCGCCATTCAGAATGATCATGCGCAGGACTGCATTCGCATATTGTCTCGCGAACGCCGCCACGCGTGGGTCGGTCGAGCCGGCCTCGAGCGCAGACGCGGGCGTTCCATACAGCCGCTCCTGGACGTTGACCCGTATCCCCGTCAGTTCCCAATGAATTGTTGGAGTCTTGATCCCAAGCGTGTCAAGATAGCCACCGATACGCTCGCATGCACGAGCTTCGGCTGCCAGATCCATTTCCCAGGCAAGATTTCTGCCAAAGGTTCGCAGGAACTCTACGGGGCGATAGCGGGCGATTTCAGGGGATCGATCCTCGGCAACGGCGGCGAGGCGCGACAGCAGCCGCACATCGGCCTCCATTCGCGCAGCAGTGCCCGGACGCCGCACCTTTATGATAACGCCGGCGCCGTCGAGCAGCGAAGCAGAGTAGGTCTGCGCTACCGAAGCCGAAGCCAGTGGTTGTTCATCGAATTGGGTGAATTCCCCTCGCCAGTCAGCTCCCCAGCTTGCGGCAAGGATGGGCTCGATTTCTTCGAATGGCACCGGAGAAACCTGATCGTGGAGCGTCGCGAAGGCAGCAATCCAGGACCTGGAAAACAGATCGCTGCGCGTCGCCAGCAGCTGTCCAAGCTTTATTCCGACCGGACCAATGTCGCGCAGGAGTGCGACGACCGCCGCCGGCCGCAATTCACCTGGATCGATTGAATTGGCAGGATGCGGAATGACGCCGAGCGCGCCCGCCAGGCTTTTGGCGCCGTGCCGGACAAGAATCTGTCCTATCTCGGCGGCGCGTGCGATGTCTCCTATCGGTTTATCTCGGAACCCAGGCATATGTCCTATTCCGCATCGGTCCGGCTCTGATCGAGATTCGACGCAATCCGCACAAGAATGTCCAGCAACGTCCGTTTTTCGTCGCGCGTGGCGTTCCGCCATAAGACCCTATGCAGCCCGTCCGCGGATTCTCTCAGTTGGGGCAACAACCTGTCGAGCTCCTGGGTCAGGATGAGCTGCCATGCCCGGCCGTCCGTTTTGGCTCGTCGCCTTTCCATCAATCCTTTCTCACAAAGGCCAGCGACGGCTTGACCGATCGTGGCGGATTCCAACTCTAGTCGCTTGGCAATTCCGGCCTGCGTCAACGATGGTTCGCGGAGAAGTTGTCCGATGATGCGCCACTGCGTCTGATTGAGGCCGCTCTTGGCAATCCGTGCGTCATAAGCGCGCCTCGCCCCCCGACTAATCTCGTCCATCAAATATAGCATACGGTCGTCGTCGGTGAGGGCGCCTTCGCGAAGCCGTGGCGGCATTGTGTCGAGATTTGCGTTCATACCGCTGCCTAGTCCGTTTCGTGGGAATGCCAAAACGCAAATTACTAAACGATTTTACTAACTGGATGGAACGGTCTACGCCACGCCATGAAGCGACTTAGCACATGTCCAAAATCCTTCGAAAGAGGCAGATGACCGACGAACCAAATGAGCGGGAACAGGATCGCGCGCCCGCATCCAGCCTGAAATCGCAACCCAAATTTCGCCTCATCCTCATCATAGCCATCACTGCTGCGCTGATTGCAGGTGGTTGGTGGTATTACAGGCATGTCACCTATGGGCAGTACATGCAGTCGACCGACAACGCCTATGTCGCGGCCGACAGCGTTGTGGTTTCATCAAAAGTGGCCGGATACGTGGACGCGGTGCTCGTCTCTGAGAACGGGTGGGTCAGTCCCGGCGAGGCGCTCGTGCAACTGGATGTGCGAGATTATAGAGCCCAGGCGCAACAGGCGCGTGCGCAGATTGCGGCGACGCTGGCCGGCGCCGACACAATCCGCTCGCAAGTAACCGAACAGGACTCAGCGATTCGACAGGCGCGGGCCCAACTCGCCGCCAAGCGCGCGGCGCTCGACCTCGCCAATGAGCAGGTAGCGAGGTATCGCCCCCTCGCCGCGACCGGTGCGGAGCCGCGAGAAAAGCTTCAACAATATGAGACACAGGCGCAGCAAGCGCACGCCGACTTTGTTGCTGCCCAGGCAGCAGTCTCTGCCGCCAACGGTCGGAGGGCCACCTTGTTCAAACAGATCGACCAGACCGAAGCCCAAGCTGACGCGGCCCGCGCGCAGCTGGAAGCGGCCGACCTAGATGTCACATCGACCCTGCTGCGAGCCAGCAAGGGAGGTCGCGTTGGCGATCTAACAGTAAGGGTCGGCCAATTCGTTCAGCCCGGCCAGCGATTGATGACGGTGGTTCCGGTAAACGAAATCTACGTCATCGCTAATTTCAAGGAGACGCAGGTCGGCCTTTTGCGGGCGGGGCAACCGGTCAAGCTCGAGGTCGACGCACTTCCCGACTTTGAGATTGCCGGACGCGTTGAGAGCATCTCCCCCGGAACCGGAGCAGAATTTTCAATCCTGCCGCCCGAAAACGCCACAGGGAATTTCACCAAGATTGTTCAGCGGATAACGGTTCGTATCGCGATAATAGCCTCGCCCAAAGTGCGTCGTCTGCTCGTCCCGGGCATGTCGGTTGTGGCAGTTGTCGACACGCGAAATGCTGCCGGAGAGCTGAAAGAGATCTCGAGTACCGACAAATGACCGCCGAGTTGGCATCGAACAGCGCCTCTGGTACTCCGACTGCAGACAGGCGGAATGCCGATATCACCGCGTGGATAGCGGTCGCAGCGGGCGCACTTGGCGCCATGCTCGCAACACTCGATATCTCTATCGTCAATTCCGCGCTTCCGGTGATCCAGGGCGAAATCGGAGCCAGCGGCACCGAGGGAACCTGGATTGCCACCGCATTTCTCGTAGCCGAAATCGTGGTAATTCCGCTTAGCGCCTGGCTTGAACGCCTTTTTGGACTGCGAAATCTGCTCATCATTGCGGTTTCCGCGTTCACCGGCTTTTCAATTCTTTGCGGTATGGCGACCGACCTCACGACCATGATCATCGGTCGCACGGGTCAGGGTTTCATGGGTGGTGCGCTGATACCGACTGCGATGACCATCGTGGCGAAAAGATTGCCGCCCCATCAACAGCCGATCGGCATGGCGCTGTTCGGCATGACAGTGATTCTGGGTCCGGTCATGGGGCCGCTGATCGGTGGCTGGCTGACCGAAAATTTGAGCTGGCACTATGCCTTCTTTGTCAATGTTCCAATCTGCGCTGTGCTGCTGCTGCTGCTATTCGTCGGGCTTCCTCACGAAGAGCCGAAGTGGGAGTATCTGACCGATGCTGATTGGGCGGGCATTGCCGGCCTGATTCTGGGGTTGGGCGCTTTGACTGTGTTGCTTGAGGAGGGGCATCGCGAGGAATGGTTTGAATCCGCTCTTATTCGCTGGCTGGCCCTCATTGCCGTCATCGGTTTCGCTTCACTGATCTACGGGCAGCTGAATGCGTCCAAGCCCGTCCTGAAACTCCGCCTCCTTCTCAATCGCCAATTCGGAAGCGTTGCGGTGATGGCTCTCGCCTTGGGAATGGTGATGTATGGTTCGACCTACGTCATTCCCCAATTTCTTGCGATCATATCGGATTATAACGCTTTTCAAACCGGGCTCGTTATATTTTGGATGGGTATTCCGGCCTTTGTGCTTATGCCGATCCTGCCCTTAATGATCCGTAGGCTCCACATCCGCATTGCCGTCGGAGTCGCAATGCTTCTGATGGCGGCCAGCTGTTTCGTCAGCATAAGCCTCACCGCGGAATCCGGGGGCGCCGTATTCATCGAAAGCCAGCTTATTCGGGGTGTTGGCATGATTCTGTCCATGATGTTCCTGAACCAGGCTACCGTAGCCTCAGTGGCAAATACAGATGCTGGCGATGCCTCCGGTATTTTTAACGCCGCTCGAAATCTCGGAGGATCTTTCGCTTTGGCCGGACTGGCTTCGTTTCAGGACCAGCGGATCTGGCACCATAGCCGGCGCATGGAAGAAACGCTGAATGCCAACAGTGTTTCGCTCCAGATTTATCTTGATGAACTCGCGAAAAGCTTCGGCGGGATGGAGGGTGCCATGTCGATGCTAGGCCGGACCATCCAGCGGGACGCGTTCGTAATGACCTACAATGATGTGTTCTTGGCGATGGGCGTCCTAACCTTGATGACCGTTCCTTTGGTCATCTTTTTGAAGCCGCTTCCCAGGAATGTTTCCCTTTCGATGCACTGAGCCTGATATGATAAAAAAATCTGTAATATCGCTTCTCGCCTCGTTTCTGCTGGCCGGTTGTGTCGCGGGCCCAGACTACGCCGGGCCTCCAGAAGTATTCTCGGCGAACCGAAATGACGGCTTTGTCCGTGCCGGCGGTAACGTCAGCGATGCCGAGCCCGAGCTGGCAGATTGGTGGCTCCTTTTGAACGATCCGGAATTGAACAGGCTTATCGAGGCCGCGTTATCGGACAATCCTTCGCTTCAGGCTGCGCAAGCGCGGATCGCGCAGGCGCGGGCATCCGTGAGACAGGAGAAGGCCGGAAGATTTCCGACGCTTGGAACCCAGGCGACGGCTATTCAGGGCCGCTTGCCGGGCCTTGATATTCAGAACAGTGCCCCGCCTTCGGCGAGCGCGCCTGTTAGTCCGCAGGGACAGGCGGATGATAGCCTCAGTGTCTACAATCTCGGGCTCAACGCTAACTGGGAGCTGGATTTCGCAGGAGGAACGCAGCGACGGATCGAGGCCGGCAACGCTCAGGCAGCGGCAGCGGTTGCCAATGTGGAGGATGCCAAGGTCCAGCTGACCGCCGAAGTCGCCAATGCCTATGTCAACCTGCGCGAGGCCCAGTTTCGAGCCAAAGCGTACCGAACCGAGTGCGAGTTGCAGCATCAAATCCTCTCGCTAACCTATCAACGGTATCAGCAAGGCGTTTTGCCCCTGTTCCCTCTCGGCAATGCAAATGCCGAGCTCGAGTTGCTCAAGTCTCAGCTCGCCGAGGCCGAAGCTGACACGGCGGTATTGCTCGATGCGCTTGCCATTTTAGCTGGGCAGATCCCAGGGACAACGGACGAAGCGCTGAAACAGATCTTCGATGTTCCCCTCCCGCCGGAACAGGTCGCGGTGGGCGACCCCTCAAACCTTGTCGCACGTCGGCCCGACATCCGCGCGGCCGAACGCAGCCTGGCGGCAGCAACGGCTCGGATCGGTGTTGCGGAGGCCGCACGATTTCCGAAGCTGTCATTCATGGGAATCTTGGGACTTGGCGGAACGTCGCCAGACGATCTCTTTGATGTGAGCAACCCGTCAATTCTCGCTATTCCGCAGCTGCAGTGGAACTTCCTCGATTTCGGAAGGGTCGATGCCTCGGTCGATCAGGCGAGCGCCGCCCGTGCCGAGGCGGTTGCCAACTATCGACAGACAGTGCTTTCTGCACTTCAGGACGCCGAGCGCGCGTTGTCGCGCTTTGGCCAGCAGCGCTCTGCCCTGGTGGCGTTCGCGCAGATCAAGTCCCAGGCAGATGGCGCAGCCGATCTTGATCGACAACGATTTGCCGGCGGAGTGATCTCGCGCGCTGACCTAAATCGCACGCTTCGCAAACAGGAGCAGGCGGCAACCGACCTCGTCCGGGGAAAGGCGGCGCTCACGCTGTCATGGATCGCCCTGCAAAAATCACTCGGCCTGGGATGGCAAATGCAAGCAAAGATTTAATGTCACCTACGAGTGTTGTTAATATAAACTCCAAGGTGCGATATCGGTTCAGAAAGAATCTCATAGGGATTTCACCTGACAATTTTATCTAACCTTAGCAAGAGTATCCTGTGCTTATTCAAACGATCTGTCGGCCGATTTGTGCGCAGCATACTCCTTGCAAGCGACCTGATATAACGCTACGCTGACGTCTACATAATGTCATTGAGGCAAGGCGCGATGTGTGGATCGGCATGGTTAAATGTGTGGGGTCAGTGGTCCCGCTTGCTGGCATGATCCGCTCGACGACGGGCTATGGGAGAGGAAGTTGCCACGGGCGATCCGCTCTCCCGACACCGGTTGGAGACTTGCTGCGATGAATGCGCGCACAGCACCGAACATCTTCGTTCGCGAAGGAGATGGCATTTCAACGTTGGTCGTTGAAGGTGACTGGACAGCGATTTCGATCGCAGGCCTTTCCGGGCATGTTCTGAGTCCCTCGAACCTCTCCTTCTCAAGCGACTTCGGAAACCTGGGAAGGATAGACAGCGCAGGCGCGCTCGCCATCCTGACTCTCGCACCCAATGCGGCATTTACCGCAGACCTGCCCGCCAATCTTGCTGATCTGTTCGCGCTGGTGGGCTCGGCCATGGCCGACCGCGATGTCCCGTCTATCAAAACTCCCCCATTTCACGTGCGTCTTGGCCAAAAAGTTTATCGAGCTGTCCAGGAAATCGGCGCAAGCGCTCGATTTCTCGGGCAACTTGAGGTGGCGCTCATGAAATCTCTTGCACATCCCAAAAGGATGCGACTGATCGCACTGGCGTCGTCAATTCAGAAGGCCGGCTTCGATGCGCTGCCACTCATAGCGATCATGACATTCTTTATCGGCGCAGTAGTGGCTCTCATAGGAAGCGATCTGCTCAAGACATTGGGTGCATCGGAACTGGTCGTCGAACTGGTTGGCATATCCGTCCTCCGCGAGTTCGGCGTCCTCATTCCCGCGATACTACTTGCCGGTCGGTCCGCTTCCACTTTCGCGGCCCAGATCGGCGCAATGCGAATGAATCAAGAGACGCAGGCAATGAAGGTGATGGGCATCGACCTGTTCGACGCGCTGGTTGTGCCACGCGTATTGGCATTGCTTGTAATTATGCCCCTCCTGGCGATTGTTGCCATGCTGGCTGGGTTGGCCGGCGGGCTTGTCGTCAGCTGGGGCATACTCGACGTGAGCCCGACATATTTCGCCGAACGACTCTCGGCTGCGGTCGATATCCGACACTTCTGGGTTGGAATGGCAAAAGTACCGGTGCTGGCCATTGTGATTGCGCTTGCCGGATGTCGCCACGGCCTTTCGGTACGCGGAGATGTTGAGGATCTGGGCGGGCGGGTGACCGTCGCCGTTGTCCAAGCGCTATTCGCAATCATCCTTCTGGATGCCGCCTTTGCAATTCTCTTCAACGTGCTCGAAATATGATTTGCGATCCGGACGTCGTTATTCGGGTGGAGAATCTTAAAACCCGATTTGGCGATCACATTATCCACCAGGATTTGAACCTAGAAGTCCATCGTGGCGAGATTCTTGGTGTCGTCGGAGGGTCCGGTAGTGGAAAATCCGTCCTGATGAACACCATTTTGGGCCTGATTGCGCCTAGCCATGGGACAATCGAAATCTTTCAGAAAAAAATTGGGAGTCGCTTTGATCGTACGGAAATTAATCACCGAATTGGCGTCATGTTTCAAAATGGCGCGCTTTTTTCTTCTCTTAGTGTGCAAGAAAATGTCGAGGCTCCTCTCATCGAACATACCCGTCTTAGAGAGCCGTGGCTCGAGGCCGTGGCTCTGATGAAAATCGGCCTTGTCGGACTCGATGCCGAGGTGGGCCGGCAAATGCCCGCTGAACTTTCAGGCGGAATGCGAAAACGTGTAAGCGTAGCGAGGGCCTTGGCGCTCGATCCAGAATTGCTGTTCCTTGACGAACCCACTTCGGGCCTCGACCCGATCGCAGCCGCGGAATTTGACCAGCTGATACGGACGCTGAGCGACACGCTGGGGCTTACTGTCGTGATGGTGACCCATGATCTCGACAGCCTGTATTCCATCAGCGACCGCGTGGCCGTGGTTGCGGATCAGAAAATTGTCGAGGTTTCGCCAATCGCGGAACTTGAGAGGTCTGACCATCCTTGGATCAGGGCGTTTTTGGGAGGGCGGGCGGAGCGCGCCAAGGAAAGGAACCGCTAATGGAACGCGACGCGAACTACGGTCTGATTGGGGGCCTGACGCTGGCTCTGCTAGCGGCGGCTTTCGGCTTCATCCTCTGGCTCGGTCAATCCCAATTCGCGCGTGATTTCGACGAGTATCGGATCATTTTCGATGGTCCTGTCCGCGGGCTGAGCGAGGGAGGCGAGGTGCAGTTCAACGGAATTCCGGTGGGAGAAATCACGCGTATTAGTCTTGATCCCAGAAATCCAAACAGGGTGCTTGCAGGAGTGCGCCTGCGCGAGGATACGCCTGTGCGCGTCGATTCTACCGCCGCGACGGAGTCGCAAGGCATAACCGGCGGAAGCTACATCCAGATCAGTGCGGGGACGCCCTCTAAGCCGTTGTTGAAGGAGGTTTCCAAGGAAGCGCTCCCAGTGATTAAGGCGGAAAAAAGTTCGCTACAATCCCTGATGGATGGAGGTGGCGCATTGTTGGCGGATGCTTCGCAGGCCCTGGAAAGGGTCAACCGGACCTTGTCCGACGAGAATATCGAAAATGTTTCGGCTGCTATTGCGAATGTAACAGCTACCACGGCGGAATTGCGATCTAGTCGCGGAATGTTCAGCAAGGCTGAACAAGCGTTTGCACGCCTGGACCGGGCGGCGGCCGATATCGAGGCCGCGGCCGCATCGGCGCGCACGGCGATCGATGGCGACGGTCGCAAGACGTTTGCCGATGTCTCGGCAGCCGCTCGAGATCTTCGAGAGGGGATCGCCGAGGCGAGGGTGGTCATTCACAGGCTTGATGACGCCGCGAGTGGATTGGCGGCGCCCGACGGCTCCGGGATTGCTGCAACTTTGAAATCGCTCGATAGCGCGGCGCAGGAAATCGAGCAGCTCGCCGGCCAGCTACGACGGACCCCTCGTGAAAGGAAGCTCCCCCAATGAAAACGATCTCTGCAAGAATGTTTTTGCTGATGGGCGCGCTAATTTGCCTTTCTGGTTGCGGGAATATTCTGGGAACTGGCGGCAAATCGACGTTGTACCGGATCAGTAGCACGCCCGTACCGGAGCGTGAAATTGCACGACAGTGGATTCCGGTGTATATTACGCGACCGACGCTTCCGCCTGGGGCCGATGGAGACAGGATCCTCACGATCGAGAATCGCGAAGTCACGTATCTGGCCAAAGCACGGTGGATGAGGCCTGCGCCCGAGATGATCCGCGAGGCTATTGCCGGAAGCGTAGCGCGCAAAATCGATCACGCATATATCCCTGTCCAGAGCGTTGCTTCCGATCATTACGTCCTATCCGCACGGCTTTCTTCTTTTGCAGCCTATTACGACCAGGGGCCCGACGCGGCCCCGATCATTCGCATCGCCGCGCAAGTGGAACTAAGCCGATCCAAAGAATCGGAACCACTGGCAGTCACGCGCATCGTCCTTGATAGGTCAGCAAGTGCAAATAGCGTTTCGAGTATCGTCGAAGCCTTTGATCGCGCGAGCCTTGAAATGGCCGACGAAATCGCGAGTTGGACGGCTGCGGCGATCAACTAGCGTGAAGCCAATGGAAACTTAGTCGGGACAACGGCCCAGCCCAAGATGAAGCGGGAATGTTATGGGTGGCTCCCCTTCAGGGAGGGGCGGCAGCCGTACACAAATAGATCGACAGCTTGCCTCATTCGGGCTGAAGAGGTTTCATTGTGACTGGTCACTCCCACTCCAAGAGCGGCCCGACGAAAAGGTGACAAAATGACGCTGGAGATAAACTGCTCCGCAGCAAAATTCGCGTCTGACACCCTGATTTCTCCCCTCTCCTCGGCTTTGCGCAAGACCTCTGCCACCAATCTCGTCGTGCGTCCTACGCCGAATTCGTAAAGGTTTCGCGCTAAAGCGGGAAAACGTGCAGCCTCAGCCATTACAACGCGTTCCAACGCGACGTGAATGTCGGTAAGCATCCAGGATAGCAGTTCATCGGACAGCTCTTCAAGCTCGAGCCGAACGTCGCCATGTTCGGGAACGTGCTGTTCGAGGAAGGAGAGCCGATCCTCGATTTCCCTGAGTATTACCGCCTCGAAAAGCAGCTTTTTGCTCCCGTAACGGGCGTACAAAGTGCGCTTGGAGATGCCTGCTTTTGCAGCAATCCGTTCCGCCGTTGAACGACCGAATCCGTCGGCAAAGAAGACATCGCGGGCGACACGGAGAATTTTCCTCGAAAGTGCTTGCGAGGCTTGTCGAGTGGGCCTCCCTGTTCGTCCGGAAGCTGGTTCTTTGGTTTTTTGGGTCGACGCCATGCCTCATCTTGGCCATACCTTGACCGCGCTGCAAGCGTAGAGCGCTTTGCCTTGGACAGCCCGACCGAGATTGCCCGGGCTTATGCAAGACTCACGAGGCCCGCTGAAATTATCCCGCCTGAAAGGATCGCTGCCATTCGCACGGAATGGACGCAGTGTGATCTCATCTAGGCGAGTTGGTTACGATACGCTTCGCGTAAGGCCTTTTTGTCGATCTTTCCCGTTGCAGTGAGCGGTACTGTCGCGAACAGGATGTCGTCCGGCAGCCACCAACGAACAACCTTCGTCTCCAGATGCGCGCGAATTGCGTCGGCTGTGACGGCTTGACCTTCATGCGTTTCGATCACGAGAAGGGGGCGCTCTTCCCATTTTGGATGATATACGCCAACGACCGCCGGGACCCGGACGCCGGGGTACCCAACCGCCGCATTCTCGATATCAATCGAGCTGATCCATTCGCCCCCGGACTTGATCACATCTTTCTCGCGGTCGGTCAGCCGGAGAAAGCCGAAGCGATCGATCGTACCGATGTCCCCGGTGTCGTACCAGCCATCGCTCCCGGCGCCCTCAATATCGGGGAAATAGCGATCGACGACCCACGGTCCGCGGACCTGGAGCGCACCCGCCTGCTCACCGTCCCAGGGGAGCGGCGTGCCATCGCCGTCGATAATGCGCAGTTCGATGCCAAATTGCATGCGACCCTGCTTCGTCAGCGGGAGGTCGTTCGCGAAATCCTCGCCTTCGGCCATCAGGAGCGGGGAGGGCGTCGAAATCACGCCGAGCGGATTGGTTTCGGTCATGCCCCAGAGCTGCAGCACAGTGACACCATATTTGGCTCGGAATGTCTCGGCCATCGCCCGGGGGACGGCCGAGCCCCCAATCACGAGGCGCTTGAGATTGCCGACCCCCGTCCCCGTAGTGTCGAGATGAGCGAGGTACAAGGTCCAGATCGTCGGCACACCACCCGAAAAGGTGACGCCCTCTTCGTTGATCAGGTCGGCAAGACTGGCACCGTCCATCCTGTCACAAGGAAGCACTAGCTTGCAGCCGTTGATCGCTGCCGTGAAGGGAAGTCCCCATGCCGTTGCATGATACATGGACGAGCAGGGCATGATGACATCAAAAGCGCTGAACCCGAAGGCACTGCTTAGACCGGCCGCCATCCCGTGAAGAACGATTGAGCGGTGGCTGTATAGGACGCCCTTGGGGTCGCCCGTCGTCCCCGAAGTGTAGCAAAGAAATGCGGCTGCCTTTTCATCGAAGCTCATCCAGGTGAGGGCTCCGTCCTCGCTTGCCAGCAACGCTTCGTAGTTCAACGTGTCGGCAACATCTGGCGCGATCGTTCCGCGCTCCGCGAGAAGGACATAGCGCTCGATACCCGGAAGGAGAGGACGCAGCCGTGCGACGAGCTCGGCTAGATTGGGCTCGAAGAAGAGAATGCGGCTCCCTGCATGAGCGATAGTGAAGGCGATCTGCTTGTCGCTGAGACGCGGGTTGGCGGTGTGCAATACGGCGCCCATGCCCGGCGCCGCATAGAAGAGTTCGAGGTGGCGGTGGGAGTGTTCCAGGCGAGCGAGGAGACGCCGTCGCCCGTCGCAATCCCGAGGACGCCAAGGGCCTGCGCAGCCTGACGCGCACGCTGATCGCAGCGGTGCCAGTCATACCGCCAAACCGGCTCCACGACAGCCTTCGAGACGATCTCCCTCTTGCCGTGCGCGCGCGCTGCATATTCCAATATTCCGCTGATCAGCAGCGGCGCGTCCTGCATCAATCCCCGCAACATGCTGCATCCTTCTTCGCCCCACTGCGCCGTCGCGCGCACGGTTCCGCCTCTCGGTTCCGATCG
The DNA here is from genome assembly GCA_017309275.1 of Sphingomonadales bacterium. GTDB lineage: Bacteria > Pseudomonadota > Alphaproteobacteria > Sphingomonadales > Sphingomonadaceae > Sphingopyxis. Next base: position 154,656 of record JAFKLT010000035.1, read on the forward strand.
CCGCGCTGGCTGTCAATGACCGTCATCATGCTGGCCCATGGGCAAACTCCACGGGCCGCGATTGCATTCAGCCAGCAATTCTCAATGATCATATTGCAGCGGCACGGCTTAGGTTCGATCGCCCCCGAGATGTTCTCGCCCGCGTTTCAAATTATTCACTCGCTGGTTTCAGCAACAGCGACAGGAACCGCCAATCGGACCAATCACCTTTTTTCCCCGCCGCTAAGGCGGCAATGTCGAGTTTCGCCTGCCTCACGATCGTAAGCCGAAGCGACGGAATGATATAGAGGCGTTGATCGCCCGCGCCGGCGGCGACGACCATATCCGCCGGTAGTTCGGCGGCATGACTGGTGATATCGGTGGACCGAGTAACAATATCGACAGCCGGCGTGCTACGGGGTAGCCACCAAGTGAGACCGTAGGCAGGATTGACCTGGCTACCCTGGAACATCTCGCCGAATGTCGCTTCGTCGACAAGTGGCCTGCCTTCGAGCTTTCCGCCCCCGCGGACGAACTCGCCGATCTTCGCCCACTCGGATGCGGCCAGCACTAGGCCCTGCGGCATGAGCGGTGCGCCATCGGGGCCGCTGCGCCAATCGCCGACCGTTACGCCTAGCGGCATTAGAATGCGACGCTCGATATAATGGCGAGGGTTGCCGTCCTCGCCTTTGGCGACGAGCTTTCGGCGCATGATTTCGCCGACGACTTGCATCGGAGCAGGGCCATACTGGAATTTCCCGCCCGGTGCCGCCGCGAGCGGTGCCTTGACCGAGTCCAAATACCCTTGGGGTCTCCCGACGGTTGAGGCCTGACCACCTGTCATCGACAGCAGTTGGCGAAGCGTGATCTGTTCCTTTTCGGCGTCGCCCTTCCACTCAGCGAGCGTCTCTGATGCCCGCTCGTCGAGCGTCAAAAGCCCGTCCTGTACGGCCGCCGCCGCCATCAGCCCGACAAGACTCTTGGTGCCCGACCAGAGTTCCTGCGGTGTCGCAATATCTGCAGAACGGCATCGAACCTCGCCATCCTCAAGGATCAGCAGCGCCACGCCAGAGTTTGCCTCGGAATAGGCGATCGCCGCGGCACAGCCGGGAAGAGGAGCGGGTTCGCCTGCCGTGGCCGGCTGTGCCGCAACGGCTGCTGCGAAAAAGAGGATGGTGCGCTTCAAGTTCCGACTCCCATTTTCTGGTGCTTGTCATTCTCGATATTATCGATAATAATTTCATTCGCAATCATCGATTGCTCGCGTGCACTGTCCGATTAGGATGGTGCCGGTAGCAGGGAAAGCCGAACGGAGAGAAATGGGCGCGACGAAGACCGAAGACGACAGTGCACCGACTCAAGACCGCGTCATTGCGCGTCTCTTGACTGACGACATCGTCGAATGGCGCATCCAGCCGGGATCGTGGCTGCGCGAGCGCGAAATCGCCGCGCGCTTCGGGGTGAGCCATGCGCCCGTGCGCGAAGCATTCCGTCATCTTGCGCGGATCGGTCTCGTGAAGGTGGTCCCGTGGCGCGGAACCTATGTGATCGATATCGACGAGCATGCCGCGAACGAGGTCTATGAGCTGTGGAAATCCCTGTTCGGTGTAGTTTGCCGCCTGGCTGCGGTCGAGATGACGGATCGCGACGGGCGCGAACTGATGCACCGTCTGGTCGAATATAAGGATGTCACCCAGCGCACCGAAAATACGTTCGAGCATATCAAAGTCTCGAACCGCATCGGCCGCTTCATCGCCAAGCGGAGCAATGCGCCGCTCGCGCTGGAGCTCCTCGACCGGGTCGCGCTGCTCGCGCGCTGGCAGCACAATGTCTATACCGACAGCTATATCGAGACGCATGGCAATGACGCCGCGAAGCGATCGGCCATCCTCTACGACGCGCTTTGCCGCCATATCGTCACGCGCGATGGCGATGCCGCCGATGCGGTGGCGCGCGATCTGATCGGCGTTACTCAGAATAGTTTCGGGCGCGCACTCGAGGAATATAAGGCCCGGCACGCAAAGACTAAGCCCAGCCGCCGCCGCGCAAAAGTGACATGAGCCGCCTCCCGACCGACCGCCGCACGTTGCTTAAGGCGGGCCTCGCGGCGCCGATCGCATTGCAGGTTAACTCCGCTGCCGCTGTATCTCGGGATTTGACCATGTTCGGCTCCGAACGCCTCTTCACCGACGTCCAAAGCTATACCGAGGCCGGCAACAAGCAGTCGGGCGGCGAGGGCGATCGTTGGACCGCCGACTGGACAGCGAAGCGGCTGTCCAGTGCCGGATTCGAAGTCGAACGCCAGACGTTTGACGTGCCTTGGTTCGAGGCCTCGCGCTGCGACCTCAGGCTCGGCGACATCACGATACCGCTCGTCGCACAACCGCTCGCCATCGAAACCGGCGAGGCTGGACTCGCTGCGCCGCTGCGCCTCGCAGAAATTCCTGAACGCCTCGACGGCGCGATCGCCGTAGTGCGCCTGCCTTTCCGCCGCTGGTCGAGCCTCGTAGATCGTGCAGCGCGCGAGCCGCTCGCCGATGCGCTTGCGCGCGGTGCGAGCGGGGTCATTCTCATTACGACCGGGCCGACGGGCGAGGCCTTGCTCCTCAATGTCCCGGGCGGTCATCCCGTATCGGAAAAGCCACTTGCCTTGCTCGCGCCGCGACTCGCCGCCCCGGTGATTGAAGCCGCGCGCCACGGTGCCGCGGCGAAATTAGCGCTGCGCGGGCGCGGTGGGGCTCGGGCAGCTCAGAATATAATCGGGCGACTCGTTCGCTCCGGCCGCCCTTGGCTCGTCGTCTCGACGCCGCGTTCAGGCTGGACCGATTGCGCCGGCGAGCGGGGGCCGGGCATCGCGATGTGGCTCGCGCTCGCCGACTGGATGCCCCGAGCGTTTCCCCAGCACAGCCTGCTCTTTCTGTGCAACAGCGGGCATGAATATGAGAATCTCGGTGCGAGCCATATCGCCGACAAGTTTGGTCCAGCCCCCAGCGAGACGGCTTTCTGGTTGCATCTCGGCGCCAATGCCGCAGCACGTGACTATCAGGAAATGCCGGGGCGCTTGCTGCCGCTGCCGAGTGCCGATCCCTATCGTTTTCTCATGACATCGCCCGAATTCGTTGCGCGTGCGCGCGAGATATTCAAAGGCCAGCCAGGGTTGGAAATGGCCTATCCTTCGGCGGAAGGCACAGCGGGCGAACTCTCGGAAGTGATAAAGGCCGGCTACACACGTCATGCTGGCATCTTTGGCGCACACCGTCATCACCACGCTGTGACCGACGATTTATCTACCGTCACACCTGACCCGCTTGCCGCTACGGCGCGGGGCGTCCGCGACCTGCTGAGCGCCGTCGTCTCCTAAACCCGTGACCCACGTGCAATGACATTGCGCTTTCCGGCTTGACTCGCTCGCGTTTTCTGCACAAAATTATCGATAATAATTGCGATAACAAAATGGGGAGAGTGACCATGGGACGCAGGGCGAACCTTCTTTTCTGCACGGCCGCAATTTGGGTAGCCGTCGCTCCGCCTGCTTTCGCGCAAGACAGACCGCCCGAAGCTCTTCCGGACGCGGCGGAAGCGAACGATGACGGCGCGATCGTCGTGACGGCGCGGCGCCGCGAGGAGCGGCTCGCCGACGTTCCTACAGCCGCTTCTGTCATCGATATCACCTCACTCACCGATCGCGGCGGCGCAAGCGGCAGCGGCGAATTGCTAGCAGACCAGCCGAGCGTCAGGTTCAACAATCTCAGCTCATCGATCACTTCCGAGATTTCGATCCGCGCCTCGTCGACCGCGCGCGCGACCAATGGCGATCCCAGCGTCGGCCTGTATCGCAACGGTGCCTATATCGCCGGTGGTCCCGTGGGCGGGCGAAACTTCACCCGCCTCGATCTCCTCGATATCGGCCGGGTCGAGGTGCTGCGGGGGACACAGGGCGCACTCTATGGCCGCAACGCGGTCGGCGGCGCGATCAATATCATTTCGGCCGAGCCCGAATTCGATCTCTCAGGCTGGGCGAGTGCGCGCTACGGCTTCGAGAATAACAGCTTCCAGACGCAAGGCGCGATCAATGTTCCGCTTGCCGAAGGTCTTGCGATCCGTCTCAGCGGCGATCTCGTCGAGCAGGACAAGGGCTTCTTCTACAATCCGGACAACGACGTCTATTTCGACCAACAGAAGGGTCATGGTCTGCGCGGCCAGATCCGTCTCAAACGCGGACCCGTCGACGCGATCATCATGGCCGAGACCCAGCGGCTGACGACCCCGGCGGTTCATTATCAGATTTCCATCCCCGCCGGCACGCCAGGCTTCCCGGGGGGATATACCCAGGATCGCTTCCGCTATCCCTGGAACACGGCGCCCCGTGCCAGCCAGGATGTCGATGGACTGCAGGCGATTATCCGCGTGGACTTGGGCGGCGCCGACCTCACCTCGACAACATCCTTTCGCAAGCGCCACTCGGAATATGACCTTGACAATGACGCGGTGAGCCCGGCCGAACTTGCGCGCGCGCGCGCTGCAGGTCAGATCGGGGCGCTAACCCCGCTCGACCCGAGCGGCGCCTCCTATGTCGTCGACACCACCGACAATTTCTCGCAGGACATCCATGTGACGGGCGCGAGCGACCGTCTGACCTGGCTCGTGGGCGCCGAGATGCTGCTGCTCGACAGCGATTTCTCCGTGACGACGACGCGCACGCCGACGCTTGCCAATCCTTCTCCGGGCAACATCGCCCCCGCCCGGCTCCATTTCGAAAGCTATGCGGCTTATGGTTCGCTCGGTTTCGATATCACCGACAGCCTCAACTTGACCGGCGAGCTCCGCTATACACGCGACAGCCGGAGCATCAGCGCGCGGCTCTATGATCTCGCGACAGGCCTGCCAACAGGCGGGTCATCGCGGATTATCGACGACAACATCAGCGCCGACAATCTCTCCTACAATGCGACGCTTTCGTACAAACTTACTCCAAATATTCTCGCCTATGGCAAGGTCGGCAGCAGCTACCGCGCCGGCGGTTTCAACACGCGCCTGTCCGATCCCCGCGCTCCGAGCCCGGTACAGGTACTGTTCGGCAACGAAAGCAGCACCTCCTATGAGGTCGGCATCAAGGGCAGCCCGGTGCGGCGCGGCTATTTCGCAATCGCGGGATATTATACCGAGCTCAAGGATCTGATCGCGCAGGTCGACGATGGATGCGCGCTGACCAACGCGGCCTGCCCGGTCGCCGCGGTCGCCTATCTCACTAATGCCGGTAATGCGAAGAGCTGGGGTATCGAGGCAGAATATAGCCACGGATTCGACCTTGGAGAAGGCGACGGCCGCCTCGCGCTCAGCGGCTCGCGGCAGGGCGGCAAGGTCAAGACGGGCCGATACGACGGTCTCGATCTCGCGCAGGTTCCCGACTGGCTCGCCTCGGCGAACCTCAATCTTCGCTATCCGGTCACCGGCGACGTTGCCTTGACGAGCAATGTGCTTGTCAGCGGACAATGGGGTGGCAAGCAGGAGCTGACCGCAACGTCGGTCGACCTCGACAATTATGTCCTCGTCAATCTTCGCATCGGCGTCGACTTCGGAAAGGTCAATGTGAGCGCCTTCGCGAACAACCTCTTCGACAAGCTCTACTATGTTGCCCAGGCGCCGACGATCAACCGTTACAGCCAACCCCGGGTGATAGGCGTCGAGGGCCGCATTTCTTTCTAGGGGATATGCTTGCCCGCGGCCTGCGGCCGCCAGCCGAGACGAAAGGGACGGCGAAATGCGGCAATGGGTCATGGCAGCATGTGCTGGAGCCGCGACGCTGCTCGCTTCAGCATCCGCCGCGGCGGCGGTTGCCCCTCCGCAAGCGACGCTGGCGCAGGGGCGACTAACGGGCGCTGCAGAGGCAGGAGTCGAGCGTTTTTTCGATATTCCCTTCGCTGCGCCTCCCGTAGGCGCGCTCCGCTGGCGCGCGCCGCAGGCTCCGCCGCGCTGGGCGGGTATTCGCAATGCCGCGAAGTTCGGACCCGCTTGCCCGCAGATGGTGCGGCCTGCGCTCGTCGCCGGTGGAGTAGCGGATGATCAATCCGAAGACTGCCTACAGCTCAATATCTGGCGCCCGGCCGGCGCGCGGAAACTTCCCGTCATGGTCTGGATCCATGGCGGTGCGCATGTCATCGGGTCGGGTACGTTCCCGGCTTTCGACGGTACAGCCTTCGCAAGGCAAGGGGTCATTCTTGTCACGATCAACTACCGGCTCGGCGCACTCGGCTATTTTGCCCACCCGGCTCTGAGCGCAGCCAAGCCGCGTCGCGAGGCGCTCGCCAATTATGGCCTCATGGACCAGATGGCCGCCCTTCGCTGGGTCCAGAAAAATATCGCAGCCTTTGGTGGCGATCCGGGGAAGGTCACTTTGTTCGGCGAGTCCGCGGGGGCAATCGGCGTGACGACGATCCTCGCCCACTCCGAAGCCAAGGGCCTGTTCGCGCGCGCCATCGTACAGTCGGGCGTCGGCCTACTCGACCCGCGCCCGCTTATCGAGCAGGAAGCGCTAGGCACGGCATTGGCGGCTCGCGCCGGCGCGCCGCCTTCGGCGACGATCGACGCGCTCCGGGCGCTTTCGGCCGACGCGCTCGTCGCGGCCGGCGATGTCCGGACGCCGGGCGCGATGGTCGGCCCCATTCTCGACGGCGAGCTGGTGCGCGAAGCGCCATGGCGCGTTTTTGCGCGCAGTGAGCCGATCGACGTGCCGCTCCTCGTCGGCGCTAACAGCAACGAAGCCAGCGTAATCCTCGCCATGGGCGTGCCGCCGGCGGCCGCGCTCACCTATCTCGGGCCCGACCAGGCGGCGGGCCGCGCCGCCTATGGCACCGGGCTCGCCGATGACGAACTGGCCCGCCAAATTCTGGGCGACGCCTGGTTCGTCGCACCGTCGCGATGGCTCGCGGCGCGGACGTCCGCCGGCGCGCCGTCCTACCTCTATCATTTCGACTATGTTGCAGCAGCGCGCCGCGATCGGGCGAAGGGCGCCGGGCATGGCTCCGAAATTCCCTATATTTTCGGGACGCTGGGCTATTTCGCTTCGCTCGCCGGCCCCGTCGACGACGAGGATCGCCGCTTCGGCGAAGGCGTGTCCGCCTGCTGGGTCGCTTTCGCGAAGAATGGCGTACCCGACTGCGCGCTGGTGCCTGACTGGCCCCGGTACCAGCCGACTGACGACCGTCTCGCACATCTCGCGCCCCGGTCAGCCGTCGTCGCCGGTTTTCGCAAGGCGCAACTCGACCACCTGCTGAAAATCCATTTCGCGGCAGGCCAACCCAGGCCTTAGCCCGCTCGGCCAAACAGGCCCACCGTTTCGAAACGTGCAACGAAGCTGGGAGAGATAAAATGTCTGGACGACGGAAATCGATATGGCTTGCCGCCGGCGCCGCATTGGTCGGCGTAGCGGTTTTTGCGGCGCAAAGTGGCTTCGGGAGCAGCGACGGCGGCGAAACGCGTCCGATGGTCCAACTGCCACCCGCGCCGTCCGCCGCCAAGGCGACGGCATCCGCTGCGTCGGCGCTCGCGACCGCAAGCCTCACAACGACCGTCGGCGGTTACACCTATGACTGGACAGCGCTGAAGGCCGCGATCGTCGCTGACACCGAAGTCGCTAGTGGCTATTTCATTGTCGGGAACGCGTCCGATCCCACTTATCTTTTCGAATTCGACAAGGGCAGTTTTGGCATCGACCGGGTGACACCGCTCGCCTCGGCTTCCAAATGGTTTGCTGGCGCGCTCGGCATGCGCATGGTGCAGGCGGGCATTGCCACGCTCGACGATCCGATGCGGCCACCACTCGCCTTCTGGACGACGAGCGGAACGAAGAAGGATGTCAAACTCAAGCATACGCTGTCGATGACATCGGGCTTTAATGCGAGCCCGCTCGTCGGCGGCTGCCAGCTTCTCCCGACTTTTGGTCTCTATAACTGCGCCAAGAGCATCCACGACCTGCGCTACGACATCCTGCGCCCGGGCAATGCGCCTGGTGCTCAATATAGCTACGGTCCTCACGGCATTCAGGTCGCAGGGGCGTATTTGGAGGCCAAGGATACAAGCATAGAACCAGGAACGTCGCCAGCACGCGAGCGGAACTTCCACGAACTGTTTGCGCAGCACGTCACCATCCCGCTCGGGATGTCAAGCACCACGTGGTACGATCCCCACCCCCCCGCGACCGTCCCAACCAATCCGTGGGTGGCCGGCGGCGCCTTCTCCACGCCGCGCGACTATGCGAAACTGCTGCGCGCGTTCCTCGGCGGCAGCTTCATCACCAACATGACGGCCTTCACGCAGCCGCGCACGATCGGACTGCCGCGTGTTTTCGTTCCGGCGAGCACAGTGAACTGGGAATATGCGCTCGGCTCCTTCGTCGAATGCGACACGCCCTCGGCGTGCGCGACGTCGAAGATCAACTCTTCGCCCGGCGCCTATGGCTGGACCGGCTGGATCGATCGCGAGACCGGCTATTATGCCCTGATCGCGACCGAAATATCGAGCGGAGGCGACCGCAAGGGCGTCGAGCTCGAGCAGGTCATGCAGGATCTGATCGAGGATGCGATTGCGAACCGCACTCCGGCGCCCTGACCCGATCGGCAAAACTTCGCCTATGGTGCCTGGGCCAGGCCGCGCCGTGAGGTAGCGGTCTGGCTCAACGGAGGGGGCTGGACACCGCGTGGTTGTGCTGACAGCCGGCTTTCGAAGGGCATGAAGGACCGCTTTCTCGATCATGGAGCGGTTCAATACGAACGCGAGTAGAGCAAGTAGAACCGAAGGCGGACCATCTCGCCCTGCGCATCTTGCTCGAGCGTTCGGCGCGACGCATGACAGCGCCAAACGCGGTGCCGCAACTATGCCCTAAGACTTAGTTCCGCTCGATAACTCGCCGCAGCCGATCAGCGATGATCAAAAGGTCGCCGAGGCAGGACCGCACCAGCACGATGGCTGCGAGAAGTGCCACGACTCTTGCGCGATGGTCAGGCGACGTAAGCACCTCTACCACTCGCTATCAAGGTTCCGTCTGCAGACACAATCCGCGTCCCGGCTATGCTTATCTGCCGACCCAGTTTGACCGGCCTGCCGATCGCCCGCATCAGCCCTGGCAAGGCCGGTCGGTGAAAATCGACGTGCAAGTTTGCCGTAGCCCGCGCAGACCCTCCCATGGCAATGACCGTGTAAAGGCCGGTAAGATCGATCAGCGCCGATAAAATGCCACCATGCGCTGCGCCGACCGTCGGATTTGAGATTATTTCGTCTCGCCAGGGCATTGAGATCACCAACTCGTCGGTGCCGACCTCGGCGATCCTGAGCCCGAGCCAGCGGTGGAAAGGCGCAAGCAACAGCAGCTCCCCCAGTTCCTCAAGCCCAGGGGCGACCCGTGGGGCGTTCATGACTTCATCTCCATTTCATGGGTGCTGAGCAAAAACTCCACAATTGACTTGCCAAACGCGTCATTCTCGTCGCCCACCACCATATGGGTCGCATTCGCGATGTCGCTATATGCCATATGCGGGACCAATCTTCGGAAATGCTTGACGGCTTCCAGCGAAACTAGGTCGCTCGACCCACCGCGGATCAGATGCACAGGCAAGGCTAAACTGGCAGCGGCGGCGCTCAGTTCGCTGCGGCCATTGTCGCTTGAGACACCGCCTTGCCGCGTAACTCCTTCGATGAAGGTCGGGTCCCAATGCCAATAGAAGCGCCCATCGTCCTTGCGGCGCAGATAGTGGGCGAGCCCAGGCGAGGCCTTCCGGCTAGGCCGATGGGGCAGATAGTCGGAAATGACCTCAGCGGCCTCCTCCACCGACGCAAACCCTTCGCGCGCATGGGCCGCCATGAAACCGACCACGCGGGCAACGCCGCTCGGTTCCATCTGCGGCGTGACGTCGACCAAGGTAAGCGATCCAAAACTCCCCGGTGCGCGGTTTCCCTCCGCAATGATCCCAGCCAGCCCCCCAAGCGATGCGCCGATCATCGCCGGCTTTCTTCGCATCGCCGCAGCGATCTCAACGAGATCGGCCGCGAAATCGGAAATGTCATAAGCCCCATCACTGGCCCAAGCGCTCTCGCCGTGCCCGCGCATATCGACGGCGATCGTCCGAAAACCGTGGCTCGCGAGTTGACGGGTCACCGACTTCCACGCCCGGCGGGTCTGGCCGCCGCCGTGCGCCAAAATCACCGGAAAGCCCAGTTCCGGTCCATCGATCGACGCCGCGATTGCATGGCCCGCTTTTCCCGCAAGCGTGATCGTCCGATCATACATTCAGGCATCATACTGTATCATATCTTACAGTAAAGCATGTTCATATGCCGATAGTGGCTTTACAGTTTCAGCCGATGGTCGACTTTCGCAGCACCAGCGATGCTTCTCTCGGGAAAAGTCTTCTGACGGACTCAGACGAGTTTGTCTTTGTCATCGAAGAAGTGCCACGCAAACTTCGCCGCTTGTTCGACGCCTCAATGGCGCGCTTCGGATTGACCCGAACCCAGTGGCGCGCGCTCGTCTATATTTATCGGACCCCGGGCATTACCCAGACCGATCTCGCCAAATGCTCGAACTGGAGCGTGCCAGCGTTGGCCATGTTGTCGACCAGCTGGAAAGAATGACGCTCGCGGAACGGCGCGCTGCCAAGGGCGACCGGCGCGTCTGGGAGCTTCATCTCTTACCCCGAGCGATCGAAATCCTGCCCCAGCTGCGCGCCGAAGCCGACATGATCTACGCGCGGCTGCTCCATATGATTTCACCGACTGAAATACGCGCGGTCCGCGCATTGCTGACGAAAATGTCAGGCAATCTCGAAAGCGGATCGGAAGACATGCCTCCTCGATAGAAGCATTGAAAGATTTGAAATGGCCGACGCCATTCATCGTCAGCAAGCCGATTTCCCCAATTGGCGCCGCTCGCGTTTGCGGCGGCGCACCGCCGCCGTTCTGCCCCCTCTGCACCAAATCGCCAGCACTGACGACTAACGAATTGCGAATATGGCGGCAGGGAGCCCTACCTAACCTCTTGTCGTGTCAGCAAAATCGTCCGACCGAGCCGGCGATCTTTCGGCGGTGAGGGCTCTTCCTCGAGGCAGACCGCTCTTGGCTTCGCATGCCAACGCCAATTGACCGACGAGCCATTTTGTGCAACGTGTTGTCTACTAGGAAACGAATCTCTGCTTGGAGACCGACATGGCTCAACCCGAGCGCTTCATGCGAGGACAGAGTGCCGGTGGCTGCGCTTGTGGCGACGGGCCGGTCTTTGAAGTGAGGCTGGGCGCCGACGGTCAGCCTCTGGCATTCGCCGACGCCTATCCCAACGCGCTTCCAATCCTGAAGAGGCTCGCACGCGGTCGGGTACCGAACAAGCTAGTGCTTCCCCTTTCGGCGGATCGCCCGACACGACACGTCTGATATCGGGGCAGCGGGGACTACCAGATCGCTCTCGACGGGCTCGCCGAAGCCGGCCGCTCTTTGCCTCGGGCCCTGCGCGTTGAAGGATCGAACGTTCGCGACGAGCGGGCGATAACAACCCTATGCTGCCAGGTGCCGCTCAGCACATCGCCCCGGTCATGACGACACCCCTCTCGGGACTCGCGATAAGGCTTGCCCCGAATCAAAACAAACAGTACAGACTGACTGATCATTGGATTTGAGGTGGCAAATGCTGGAGCAGCTACGGTTCGTACGGATCCCGGTTCAGTCGCTTAGCGAAGCCACGCGGCTCGCCGTTGATACCGTCGGCCTGCAGCACAGCGAACGGTTGCCGGAAGCCGAACGGTTCCGTTCTGACTCTCGGTCCTATTGCCTGGAGTTCGACGGTTCCGGGAGCAGCCTCCGGCCCAGCGTGGCGGTGTCGCTGAGAACCGTCGAGCAGCTGCAGGAAGTCTCCGGGAAACTCAGGGAGCGAAATTGGGATGTCGAGGCGATCCCTCACGATCTGTGTCGAAGCCGCCGCTATCACGCGGGGCTCGCCTGTCGCGACCTAAGCGGCAATCTCATCGAGCTGGTCGTTCGGGCCGAGGAGAGCGGCGAGCGATATTTTCCATCGCGCGATGCGGGAATTGTCGGCCTGTCACACGTGATCCTCGGCAGCCGGGACCCGGCGTCTGACGCCGCTGTGTGGGTGGACATCCTCGGAGCGCGGATCACCGATCGGGTGGGCGACGCAATCTACCTCGGCTGGGACGATCAGCATCACAGGATCATGATTGTGCCGAGCAAGCGCGAGAGCTTCCTCGTCGTGGGGTTTGAGGTCGAGAGCATCGACGCCGTGATGCAGTCGAAATATTTTCTCCTTGACCGGCAGGTCGGCATTGTCCGCGGCCCAGGCAAGGAACCCGCGAGCGGTGAAGTGTTTCTGACCTTCAGCGGGCCCTCGCCCGACAGCTATTTCACCTATTCGACCCGATCGGATCCGTCGCCCGTCGGACGCCGGCCACGGCAGTTTGCCGATTCTCCCGCCTCGCTATGCAGTTGGGGTTCGACCTCCAACCTCGAAGAATTGGGAGGAACGTTGCCATGACCATCAACATCATTGACATCGCTTATACTCGTCTCAAGACACCGGATGTCGCGGCCGCTACCGATTTCGCCACGCGAATACTTGGCCTGGAGCCTGTCGATCGCGCGGTTGATCGCCTGTCGTTTCGCTCCGATAGTCGCATGAGCACGATGAGCTACGAGATCGGCGACCCATCCGAAACGATTGTCGGCTTCGAATTGGCGAATGGGGAGGATCTCCTCAATGCGGCGAAAACGCTCGAAGCATTAGGGTATGAGGTGTGCTACGGTTCGCATGAGGAACGCGAGCAGCGGCACGTTTCCGAATTCATAGCCTTTCGTGACCCCAGCGGGGGACGCATCGAATTCGCGGTTTCGCCGCAGATCGGTGGCAATGGCGCGCAGCTGTCTCGCGACGCGGGAATTACGGGTTTCAGTCACGTCGGTCTGTTCAGCCGGGATCCCGGTCGCGATGAGCATTTCTGGACCCAAATATGCAATGCACGCGTCAGTGACCGGGTAGGCGAGCTCCCGCTGCTCCGTCTGAGCCAGATTCACCACAGCATCGCGCTCGTCCCCGCAGACCGGTGCGGTATCCAGCACATCAACCACCAGGTTCAGTCGATCGACGATGTGCAGCGCAGCTACGCGCTGCTTAGCCAGCATAAGGTTCCCATCGTCTTCGGACCCGGCCGGCATCCGACTTCGGGCGCGCGGTTCGTATATTTCGAGGGTCCCGACGGGATGGTCTTTGAATATTCCGTCGGCGTGCGCGAGGTCGACGAAGAGACCTACAGGGAACGCCAGTTCGGCTTTGAACCGAAGAGCTTCTGCATGTGGGGCGCAACCCCGAAAATCAAGGAGTTGTCCACATAGACTTGGGCCCCGGTGGGCAGCGGGCATGGGATGAATGTGACCGCATCGCGAGGTGACGCGGGCGGCGAAATAGCAAAGAGAAAGGATGGGAGATGACGGTTCCGGAGGCTTATCTTCAAGACATTGTCTGGCCGGCAAATTTTAACGAAATCCCCAAGGAGATTTTCGTCCGGCAAGACCTCTACCAAGCCGAGATCGACCGGATTTTCCGTGGAGCCGAGTGGCATCCCGTTGCGCACGAAAGCGAAGTGCCGCACCCGGGGGACTTCAAAACCTGCAATCTTGCGGACGTCCCCCTGCTCATCATCCGCGGCGACGACGGACGGGTCAGGGCATTCTTCAACGCCTGCTCACATCGCAGCACCCAGATCGAGGTAAAGCCTTCGGGCAATCGAGCCGAATTCGAATGCCCCTATCATCGGTGGCTGTTCAACAAAGAGGGCGAGTTGGTCGGCTGCCCCAATCAGCGCGAATTCATCCCCGGTTTCGACAAGAAAGACTATCCGCTGACCCAGCCGCGGCAGGAATCGGTCGGCGGCCTCCTGTTCGTGACGCTGTCGCCGGACACCGAAAGCCTCGACGACTTCCTGCAGGAAGCGAAAGGGTCGTTGCTGGACATCATGGCCGGTGACGGACGCCTCAAGCTGATTGGCTATCATCGGGTCCGGTATCTGACCAACTGGAAAGCCTATAGCGACAACGACGGCTATCATCCGCCGCTCCTGCACCAGGCGTTCACGATGCTCAACTGGCAGGGCGGCGCAGGCCGCCAGTATGCGACTACCGGACGTGGCCATTATTGCATCGAAACCGAGTTGACCGTTCCCCAGCCCACGAGCGTAATCCGCGATGCTTCGGTCATCGAGTTTCGCGACGAGGGGCGGCCGAAAAACGCCAGCGTGCTCGCTCTCTTTCCGATGCTCGTCGCCTCAAATTACCTGAACGTCATCAGCATCCGTTTCGCTACGCCTGTCGCAATCGACGAGGTGGAAGTCACCTACGCCTATTTCGCGCATCAGGACGACGATGACGCGATGGTCTTGCACCGAATAAGGCAAAGCTCCAACGCGATCGGCCCGTCCGGCCTGATCAGTATGGAAGACGCCTCGGTTTTCCACCGGGTCCAGATCGGCAATCGCACCCCCGGCAAGGCCATCTTCCAAAAAGGCGTCACCGATCCATCCCGGCTCGGGTTCGAATTCCGTCAGAACGACGAGAGCGGCAATCTTCCGCACTGGGAATATTATCGCGCCGCCATGGGCTTCCGGAGGAGGGAGGCATGACGCGCTTGACGCTCGACGAGCTCGCGCGGCTCGATGAACTCCAGTCGGCATATATGTCGGCACTGGACGGGAAGAAAATGCGGTCGTGGCTCGACACGTTCGAAGATGATCCGAGCGCGAGTTACATCTGCATCGCGCGCAACGATGTCGAGAGCGGCCTGCGCGTGGCGATGATGCTCGACGACTGCCGCGACAGGTTAATCGATCGCTGCACCTTCATCGAAGACATATGGGCGGGTACATTCCAGGACTATCGTACCCGGCATTTCGTTCAGCGCGTGCACGCCAGCCGCCGCGCGGATGGTCTCGTCGACATGGTCTCGAACTTCTCCGTGATCTTTACCCCCGACGATACCGGGCTGCCGCAGCAGCTGGCCGCCGGGACCTACGAGGACATTATTCGAATGGAAGACGATCAATGTCGCTTTCTGTCGCGGAACGCGGTGACCGACAACGCGGTCGTGCCGCGGTATCTTGTGTTTCCTTTGTGAGCGGTGACAGAATAACCTTATAAATCA
>JAFKLT010000036.1 GCA_017309275.1 Sphingomonadales bacterium
CGATCGCGGGGATGTCGGCCGCGCGCTGGTCGCGCAGCGCCGCAAAGCGCGAGGTGTCCAGCTTGGTCGTCAGGCCCACTTCGGCGCGGCGCGCGGTGAGCGCGACCGATTTGTCGAGCAGGTCGACGATGCGCGTCGCGACGGTCAGCCGCTCGGCGGCCGAGGCGGCGTCGGCATAGGCGCGCGCCGTCTCCGCCGCGACGGTGACGCGCACGGCGTCGGCGTCGGCTTCGGCGGCGGCGACATCGCCCCGCGCCGCCTCGATCCCGCGCGACACGCGGCCGAACAGGTCGACTTCATAGCCGACGGTCAGGCCGGCATCGACCTGCCAGCCGGTGCGGTCGGCGCCCGCAGGCACCTGGCCCTCGCTGACGCGGCCATAGGTCGCGCCGGCGCTGAGGTTCGTCGAGGGCAGGCGGTCGCCGCGCACCCCGCGCAGGCTGGCGCGCGCCTTGGCGATCCGCGCGACCGCGACGCGGACGTCGGTGTTCGCTGCGAGCGCGTCGGCGACGAGGCCGTCGAGTACCGGATCCTTGTAGAGCCGCCACCATTCGGCGTCGGCGGGCGCGGTGCTGGTGACCCCGGCCCTGGTCGAGAGGAAGGGGCCGGACGCCGTCACGGGGGAGGCAGGGGCGACGAAGTCCGGCCCGGCCGCGCACGCGGCAAGCGTGAGCGCGGATACGGTTGCAATCAGAGGGTTGCGCATGGGCATTCTCCTTATTCGGCCGGCTGCAGCGCGGGTTCGTGCGAACCGCCGCGACCGCGCAGGGTCGAGATGCGGTCGCCGAGTGCGCGGCAGACGACATAGAAGGTGGGGGTGAAAAGCAGGCCGAAGGCGGTGACGCCGATCATGCCAAAGAAGACGGCGGTGCCGAGCGCCTGGCGCAGCTCCGCGCCCGCGCCGCTCGCGATCAGCAACGGCACCGCGCCGAGGATGAAGGCAAAGCTCGTCATCAGGATCGGACGCAGGCGGTCGCGCGCCGCGCGGACCGCGGCCTCGACCGGCGACAGCCCGTCCTGTTCCTCGGCCTGCTTGGCGAATTCGACGATTAGGATCGCATTCTTCGCCGCCAGCGCGATCAGGACGACCAGCCCGATCTGCGTCAGGACATTATTGTCCATCCCGCGCAGGTTCACGCCGACCATCGCCGCGAACAGGCACATCGGCACGATCAGGATGATCGACAGCGGCAGCGTCAGGCTTTCATATTGGGCCGCCAGCACCAGGAAGACGAAGACGACCGCCAGCGCGAAGACGAGCGCGGCCGTGCTGCCCGCCGCCTTTTGCTGAAAGGCGATGCCGGTCCATTCGGTGCCATAGCCCGCGGGCAGCGTTTCCTCGGCCAGCTTCTCCATCGTCGTCAGCGACGCGCCCGAGCTGTATCCCGGCGCGGTGTCGCCATCGACCTCGACCGCGGGGTACAGATTGTAACGGACGACGCGGTACGGACCCGTCTTGTCCTTGAAGGTCGCGACCGATCCGATCGGCACCATCTCGCCCGTGTTCGACCGGGTCTGAAGGTTGGCGATGTCGGATACCGACTGGCGGAAGGGGGCATCGGCCTGCGCGGTGACGCGATAGGTGCGGCCGAGCAGGTTGAAGTCGTTGACGAACGCCGAACCCAGATAGACCTGCAGCGTTTCGAACACGCGTTCGGGCGGCACGCCGAGCAGGTTCGCCTTCGCCCGGTCGATGTCGGCATAGACGCGCGGGCTTCCGGTATCGAAGAAGGTGAAGATCTGCGCCAGCCCCTGGGTCTGGTTCGCCTTGCCGATCAGCTTGCCCGTTTCCTCGGCCAGTTTCTGGTAACCGTGGCCGCCGCGGTCCTGCACCATCATGCGGTAACCGCCGGCGGAACCGATGCCCTGGATCAGCGGCGGCGGGATCACGATCACGCGTGCTTCGGTGATGTCGGCGACGTCGGCGCGCGCCTCGTTCATGATCTCGTCGAAGCTGACGCCCAGCTTCTTGCGCTCCTCGAAGCTCTTGAGCGGGAAATAGGCGGCGGCGGCGTTCGGGGCGAGCGTCTGTGACGGGCCGTCGAAGCCCGCGAGCATCACCGATCCGAGGATGCCCTTGTTGGGCAGGATTCGCTCGGCGACCTTGCGCAGCGTGGCGTCGGTGCGTTCGACCGAGGCGCCGGGCGGCAACTGCACGACCGCCAGGAAATACCCCTGGTCCTGCGCCGGGATGAAGCCCGTCGGCGTCGCCCAGAACAGGCCGGCCGTGGCGGCGATCAGGCCGGCATAGGTGATCATCATCCGCTTCGGCCGCCGGACCAGCCGGTCGGTGAGCGATGCATAGCCGGCGCTCATCTTCTCGAACGCCTCGTTGAAGGCATCGCCCGCCCGGCCGGCGAGCTGGCGGATGCGCGACGGCTTTTCGGGTGCGGCGTGGGGCTTCAGCAGGATCGCGGCGAGCGCGGGCGACAGCGTCAGCGACACGATCAGCGAGATGATCGTCGCGGTCGAGATCGTCACCGCGAACTGCTGGTAAAAGGCGCCCGACAGGCCCGTCAGGAACAGCGTCGGCACGAAGACCGCGCACAGCACCAGCACGATCGCGACCAGCGCGCCCGACACCTCGTCCATCGAGGTTTGCGCGGCTTTCAGCGACGACAGCCCGCGTTCGAGGTTGCGCTCGACATTCTCGACCACGACGATCGCGTCGTCGACGACGATGCCGATCGCGAGCACCAGCCCGAAGAGCGACAGGTTGTTGAGGCTGTAGCCGAAGGCGGCGAGCACCGCGAAGGTGCCGACCAGCGAGATGGGAATGGCGACGATCGGGATCACCGCTGCACGCCATTTCTGCAGGAACACCAGGATCACGATCACGACCAGGATCATCGCCTCGATCAGCGTGTCCATCACCGCGTCGATCGACTGTTCGATGAACTTGGTGGGGTTGTAGATGACCCGATATTCCAGGCCCTTGGGGAAGGTCTTCGACGCCGCCTCCATCTCGGCCTCGATCGATTTCGCGGCTTCCAGCGCGTTGGATCCCGGGCGCTGGAACGCGGCGAGCAGGACGGTCGGCTCGCCCGACAGATAGGTGTTGCTGTTATAGTCCGACGCGCCCAGCTCGACGCGCGCGACGTCCGCGACGCGCACCTGTCGCCCGTCGGCATCGGTGCGGATCACGACATCGGCGAACTGCTGCGGGTCGACCAGGCGGCCCTGCGTCTCGACGTTGAGCTGATAGGCGTTGCCGCCGGCATAGGGCGGCTGGCCGAGCGAGCCCGACGCGACCTGCACATTCTGCGCGCGCAGTGCCTGGACGATCTCGCCCGCGGTCAGGTTCAGCGCCGCGGCGCGCGTCGGGTCGATCCACACGCGCATCGCATAGTCGCGCGCGCCGAACAGGCGGACGTCGCCGACGCCGTCGATGCGGCTCAGGCGGTCCTTGAGCTGGGTCAGCGCATAGTTCGACAGATAGGAGCGGTCGAGCGACTTGTCGGGCGAGACCAGGTTCACGACCATCAGAAAGTCGGGCGAGGTCTTGCGCGTGACGACGCCCAGCCGCTGCACCTCTTCGGGCAGGCGCGGCACCGCGATCGCGACGCGGTTCTGCACGAGCACCTGCGCGGCGTCGAGGTCGGTGCCGATCTTGAAGGTGACGGTGATCGTCACCGCGCCGTCGCCGGTCGACTGGCTCGACTGGTACAGCATGTTGTCGACGCCGTTGATTTCCTGCTCGATCGGCGTCGCCACCGTCTCGGCGACGGTTTCGGCCGACGCGCCGGGATAGTTGGCGGTGACCGTGACCGTCGGCGGGACGATGTCGGGATATTGCGAGACGGGCAGCGACCAATAGGCGATCGCGCCGACGAGGGTGATGATCACCGCGATGACCGCGGCAAAGATCGGGCGCATGATGAAAAAGCGCGAAAGACGCATGACGGGCTCCCCGGACTGGAGGATCTTTGAAAATCGGGTCGAAAATCGTCCTCCCGGCTTGCGGGAGGGTTCGGCGGGTGGGTGCCGACGGCGCAACGTAAAACCGCCGGCACCCACCCCCACCCCTCCGCGACGGTAGGGGCTAGGCTAGATCATCGCGCAAAGGTCGCTTCGCCGACCAGTGCGGTGCTCGGCGGCGCGGCGGCCTCGGCGACCGGCGCGATCCGGCCCGGGCGCGTCTGCACCTTGGTGCCGGGCTGCGCGAGCTGGGTGCCGGTGATCACGACGCGGTCGGTCGGCGCGATGCCGCCGCGCACGACGCGCAGGCCGTCGACGACGGGGCCCAGCTGGACCTCGCGCACCGCGACCTGGCCGTCCTTGCCGACGACCAGCAGCGTCTTGCGCGCCTGGTCGGTCTGGATCGCCGCGTCGGGGACCAGCAGCGCGCGTTCCTTCGCGCCGCTCGACAGGCGCATGTTGCCGAACATGCCGGGCGATAGGAACAGGTCGGGGTTGGCGATCACCGCGCGGCCGCGGATCGTGCCCGATCGCGGGTCGATGCCGTTGTCGGTGAAGTCGAGCTTGCCCGATCGGCCATATTCGGTCTCGTCCTGCAGCTTGATCTGTACTTCGGAGCCCTTGGCGCCGCTTTCCTGCGCGCGCTTCGCCTTCAGGAACAGGCCTTCGGAGCCGCTGAAGCTGAAATAGATGGGGTCGAGCGCGTTGATCGTGGTCAGCAGGCTGCCGCCCTGGCCTTCGCCCGCGGCGACCAGGTTGCCCGCATCGACGCGGCGGTCGGAAATCCGGCCGCTGATCGGTGCGCGGACCTGGGTAAACTCCATGTCGAGCGTGCGCGACCGGACGCGCGCGTCGGCGGCGGCCAGCCCGGCGGACGCCGCGCGAACCTTTGCGTTCAGCTGGTCGAGGTCGCTCTGCGACACGGCTTCGTCGGCGACGAGGCGGTTGGCGCGGGCGAGGTTGGTCTGCGCCAGCGCCAGGTCGCTGCGCGCGCTCGCCGCATCGGCGCGCGCCTCGGCAAGCGCGGCCGCGAACGGTCGCGCGTCGATCGTGAAGAGCAGCTGGCCCTTGCGGACGATCTGGCCGTCGGTGAAGTGGACGCCGACGAGCTGGCCGGAGACGCGCGGGCGCACCTCGACCGAATTCATCGCCTCGAAACGGCCGACATAATCGTCCCACTCGTTGATGTCGCGCACGAGCGGCGCGGCGACGGTCACGACGGGGATGGGCGCCGCCGCGTTCGCCGGCGCCTCGCGGTGGGTCAGGCCCCAGCCGGCGGCAAGGAACAGCGCGGCGGGCAGGCCATATTGCAGGCCGCGACGCCAGCGGCGCGGCGTCGGGGCAGGGTGCGCGACGGCGGCTTCTGCCGTCTCGTCACGCGTAATCGGGGAGAGCATGTTCATTGGTCTTACTTTCGGAAAAGGCGGGCGACGTGCACTTCGGCGACGCGCTTGCCGAGCAGTTCGTAATGATCGGCGCTGAAACCCGCGGCGAAAAAGGCCTGGATTTCCTGCTTCGGCACCGAATAGCTGTGGTGCCAGGTCAGCACCGCCATGCGGCGCAGCGCTTCCAGCTTCGGGTCGGCCAATCGGCGGTTGAAGCTTTCGCCAAAGACGCGCCCCAGCAATTTGGTCAGGCGTCCGCCCTCGCGCAGGCTCGATGGTCGGTCGTGACGCGCAAGCATCACGACCGACCACTCGAGCGCCGAAAAGCCGGCGGGATGTTCGGCTTTCGGCGCTGCGGGGACAGCGGCTGCGGGGACGGCAGGGGAAAAGGTACGGGGAATGGCTGGGGCGATTGCGCCGGTGCCACCGTCGGTCAGGGCAAGATAGGCCATGGTCGTCCTCCTGGATCGATTTTGCCGGGCGCAAGGGGGCTCGAGCCCCGGGACGCTTGCGCCCGGCGAGGGGAGAATTCGGACGCGGGAGGTCAATCGCTGCCGAGCATACGACAGCGCGATATCCCGCAAACTATGTCTGGGTTGGCCTAGCGGACCAGGCCGGTACGGAACGGCGGCGGCATTCCCGTCGATTCTTGCGTCGGGTGGGACGGCCTCGCCATCTGTACTGTGCGGTATATAAAGCTCCCGTTCATCTTGTCAAGGAGTTTTGTACCGGCTGTTACAGAATAATTCAGGCACTCGGCCAGAGGGCAAGGCTGGTGTCGACCAGCTTCTCGAGTTCGGCGCGCGTCGCGCCCGCTCCGGCCTGCACGGTGATCCCCTGCAGGATGGCATAGAGAAAGCTGGTCAGACCCTCGGCATCGATATGCGCGGGCAGGTCACCGTCCTGCTTTGCCTTTTCGAAACGCTCGACCAGCGCACGCTGCGACGATGCGCGGCGGCGGATCACGTCGGCCTTGATCGACTCGGCCTCGGGGCTGCACGCCAGCGAACTCATCAGGCCCATACAGCCCTGCGGCTCGCCCTCGGATGCATGGACGTCGACGCCGCCGCGCAGATAATATTCGGCGACGCGGCGCGCCGTCGGCTGCTGCAGCGCGGCGCGCGTATATTCCAGCTTTTCGGATTCGTACAGGTCCAACGCCTTGTGAAACAAGGCTTCCTTGTTACCGAAGGCCGCGTACAGGCTGGGCTTGGTGATGCCCATCGCCTCGGTAAGGTCGGCCATAGAGGCGCCGTCATAGCCCTTCGCCCAAAAGACGTGCAGCGCTTCGGCCAGGGCCTTGTCGACACAGAATTCGCGCGGGCGCCCTTTGACGGGGGTGGCAATATCGCTTTCCATAACGAGCGGTATATAATGTACCGCCCGCAAAAGTCCATAGGGGGCCTAGTCGGGGGCCGGGGCGGTCGGGGACACGCCCGCCGCGTCAGAACAGACCCGGCAACTCGCGCTGCGCCGCGCGCGGCTGTTCGGGCACCAGCATTTCGGGTTCGGGGACGATCCGCTCGACCGCATTCTGCGCCGACAGGCCCGACGCCCCGGCGATGCGCGTCGTACAGGCATTGCCCGCCAGAAAGTCGATCGCGGCGCGGATCGAGGCTTCGTTCGCTTCGCCAAGCTGCACCGTCATGTCGTCGTCGGCGGCGCAGCTGTTCGAAATCTTCGGCGCCAGCCCGCCGTAATAATCGCTCTGCCCCGTCGCATTGCCTGTCGCAAAGGCGATGACGCGCATGCGGTCGTCGCATTCGGCCTTGTCGAGCGCGATCTGGCCGACCGGCTTGCCATAGGTGTTGCTGCCGACCAGCGTCATGTTCGTGCCCAGATAGGGCAGCATGCCGTTGATCACCAGTTCGCTTGCCGACGCGGTCGACCCGGTGCCGATGAAGGCGATGCGCGTCGGCGCGATCGATTCAGGCTGGGTGGCAAAGAAATGGCGCGTATTCTCGCCCGACTTCGACGGCCGGAAACTGGTCTGCGAGAAAAGCTCCGACGCATTGCGATTGCGGCCCAGCAGATCGCCCATCAGCTCGGCGGTGGAGACCAGGCCGCCGCCGTTATAGCGGAAATCGATGATGATGTCGGTCACGCCCTGGTTGCGGAAATTGAGGAAGGCCGCGCGCAACTGCGGGTTCGCCGACGAGATGAAGGTGCGCAGGTTCAGATAGCCATAGCTTCGCCCGCCGTCGTTGATGATTTTCGCGCCATAGCGGTCGGAGATCGGATCGAGGTCGTAGTTCGCCTTGGTGACGCTGACGTCGCGGACGCCGTGGGCGTTGTCGATGACGCGCAGCAGGCGCGTCACGCCGGGGTCGCTCGGCCCCAGCGCGTTGGTGATGCCCGCCGTGCCTTCGGATGCGACGATGTCGGCGACGGTGCGCATGTTCGCGCTGTTGGTGCCGATCGCGGTGATGCGCGCGCCGCGATCGATACCGGCACCAAACGCCGGCGCGCTTTCATAGGCTTCGGCGATGACGACGCTCTGGCTCGACGGGTTGTAGCTGAGGCGTACGCCGAAGCCCGCGCTCGATCCGCTGGAGAAAAAGGCATTCTCCTCGGCGATCGAGGTGATGTAGGTGAAATATCGATCCTTGCTCAGCGCACGCGCGGGCGCGACCAGTGCGTCGATATAGGATTGGACGGTCGTATGGCTCGCCGGATTGACCCCGCTCGCGACGTCGGCGGGGAACAGATACCATTCGTCGATCACCGCCTTCGCAAAGGCCTGTCGTGCCGACAGGCCGCAGGTTGCGGTCGGGGTAGGCGTGGGTGTCGGCGTGACCGTGACCGGCCCCCCGCCGCCGCCGCCCGAACCACCGCCTCCGCCGCCGCACGCGGCCAGCAGCAACGACAGGACAGTCAGCGACGCAACACCGCCACGCATAAATTACCCCCGGAATTCAAACAGGATGCGATGATAAGCGCTGCGCCCTGAATTGGAAGTGAAGAAGCGGGAGGTCGGCTTCGCCGGGGAACGGGCCTGACAGGGGCCCTGCCGATCGCAAACGGACATCCACTCACCTTCGTCACCCCGGGTCAAGCCCGGGGTGACGACAGGAAGGGATCCTCGCTGTCGGCAGCGATTGGGAGGGGAAGGGGCGCGCGCCGCGAAGCGGTGGTGGAAGGGGGCGCCATGGGCCCGCGTTCCCGTTATTCCTCAGCGCCGCGCCGTCCCTTGAAGCCCTGCGCGATGACGTACAGCTCGGGCGACCCCTTGCGGCTGGCGGGGGGCTTGGCGTGTTTGACGGTCGTGAAATTCTGCTTGAGCACGGTCAGCAATTCGCGGTCGGCGCCGCCCGCGAAGACCTTGGCGACGAAGGTGCCGCCGGGCTGCAGATTCTGCACCGCGAAATCGGCCGCGGTCTCGGCCAGTCCGATGGTGCGCAGGTGGTCGGTCTGCGGATGGCCGACGGTATTCGCCGCCATGTCCGAAATCACCAGGTCGGGCGCGCTTCCCAGCGCCTCGATCAGCGCGTCGGGGGCGGCATCGTCCATGAAGTCCATCTCCAGGATCTCGACGCCCTCGATCGGTTCGCAATACAGCAGGTCGATCCCCGCGACGCGCGCGCGCGGGTTCGCCTTGCGCACCACCTGCGACCAGCCGCCGGGCGTGATACCCAGGTCGACGACGGCGCGCGCCTTTTTCAGGAAGCCGAATTTCTCGTCCAGCTCGATCAGCTTGTACGCGGCGCGCGATCGATATCCCTCGGCCTGCGCGCGGCGGACATAGGGGTCGTTCAATTGCCGCTGCAGCCAGCGCGTCGACGATGTGCTGCGCTTGCGCGCGGTCTTGACGCGAACGTGCAGGCCGCCGCGGCCGCCCCCGCCGCCGCTTTTCTTGCCGCCGCCGGTCATTTGCGATGCTCGCGCCGGGTGACCGGGATGTCGCGGCCCTGCATCGCCAGCGTGCGCAATATGCCTTCGCGGATGCCGCGGTCGGCGACGCCGACGCGCGCGGCGGGCCACAGGTCGATGATGCTTTCCAGGATCGCGCAGCCCGCGACGACCAGGTCGGCGCGTTCGCGGCCGATGCACGCGATTTCGGCGCGATCGTCCAGGCTCGCCTCCGCCAGGCGGCGGCTGATGTCGCGCATCGCGTCGGACGGCACGACCAGCCCGTCGACCGCGCGCCGGTCGTATCGCGGCAGGTCCAGGAACACGCTGGCCAGCGTCGTCACCGTGCCGCTGGTGCCGAGCAGGCGCAGCGGCTGGCCGGCAAAGCGCTCGGCGCGCGTGGCGAACGAGGAAAAGGCCTCGCGCGTGACGTCGCGCATATTGGCATAGCTCGCCTGGCGCGCGGCCAGGCTGTCGTCGGGGCAGGGCGCATGTTCGGTCAGCGACACGACGCCCCACGGCACGCTGATCCAGTCGTGAATCCGCACGTCATGGTCGGACACGTCGACGTGCATCAGCTCGGTCGACCCGCCGCCGATGTCAAAGATCAGCGCGGGGCCGTCGCCCGGTTCCATCAGATTGTGACAGCCCAGCGCCGCGAGTCGCGCCTCTTCGGCGGCGGAGATGATGTCGAGCACGATCCCCGTTTCGCGCTTCACGCGCATGGCGAGTTCGATTCCGTTCGTCGCGCGCCGGCACGCCTCGGTCGCAACCGCGCGCGACAGGGTGACGTGGCGGCGGCGCAGCTTGTCGGCGCAGATCGCCAGCGCCGCGACCGTGCGGTCCATTGCCGCCTCGCTGATCCGGCCGGTCGCGTGAAGCCCTTCGCCCAGGCGCACGATGCGCGAAAAAGCGTCGATCACGACCAGCTCGCCGTCCTGCGGACGCGCGATCAGCAGCCGGCAATTATTGGTTCCAAGATCGATGGCGGCATAGCTGCGCGGCCGGACGACCGGGACGGGGCGCGAAGCCGGTCCCGTCTTGTCTCGTCCCTTCGCCGCCGCCCCTGGCCGCGGCGATCGCCCTGATGGCGCTGCCATTTGCCGCATGGCTTATGTGACCTGTCTTTTGTCTCACGCGCCCGCGGATGCGCGGACGTGCACTTGCCGCCGAGATTAGGCCTCCGGCGCGATGATGGCAACCCCGCGCCCGGACGAGGAAAACCCCGCCCGGCGGGTGCCGGACGGGGTCCAAGGGGGGAAGAAACTTTATTGGAGCTCGGGACTGCCTTAGCGGCGGCAGCCGTCGTTGCTCTTGTCGATCGCGCGGCCCGCGATGGCGCCGACGGCGCCGCCGATGATCGTGCCGACCGTGCGGTCGCCGCGGCCTGCGATTTCATGGCCGGCAAGACCGCCGGCGATCGCGCCGATCACGGTACCGCCGGTGCCGTTGTCGCACTGGCGATAGTTGCGGCGGTCGCCACGATAATTGCGGCGGTCGTTGCGGTAATCGCGCTGGTCGTAACGGCGATAGTCGCTGCGACGGTCGTAACGGCGGTCGTCGCGGTCATAGCGGACGTACGAGGTGTCGTAGCCGCCGTTGTAATAGCCCGGCTGCGCCGCGGCGGGAGCTGCCACGCCCAGCGTCGCGGTGGACATCAGGGCGGCGAGCGAGAGAGTCACCATCTTTTTCATCGTCATTCTCCTACTTCGTCGTTCTGCCCATGTGGGCGTCGGGTCGATGAAGGGGTTATGGGCCCCCCGCCTTGAGCGAAGCCTGAACATAGATGTTGGCTAAGGTTCAGCTTCGCGCCCTTGCACCGCACGTCCGTCTCGCCCTATCGCGCGGCGATGCGCCGCCTTCTCTTCGTCGCCCTGATCTTTGCCGTTCTCGGCCCCATGCCGGGCGCCGACCAGCGGCTGACCCGGGTCGACGAGCATTCGCAGCGGGTCACCGCGCATGCGCTGCGCTATCCGGCGGAAGGGCGCGGCATGCTGCGCTTCGTTCGCGGCTGGCGGCTCGACAGTCCGAATCAGGTCTTCGGCGGCTTCTCCGCGCTCGCCACCCTCGGCGGCGGGCGGTTCGAGATGATCGGCGACAGCGGTTATGGCACGCGGCTGACGCTGCACGACGACGGGCGGGTCAGCGGCGCGCGAATCGGGCTGATGCCCGCGCCGGGAAAGCATCCGCGCCGCAAGTCGCAGAGCGATTTCGAGGCGATGGCGGTCGATCCCGCGACCGGCACGACCTGGGTCGCGCTGGAGGGGCTCAACCAGGTCTGGCGGATCGATGCCGGCTGGACGCGAATCGAATCGCGCGCCGCGCTGCCGCATCCGCGCTGGCCGGGGAATCGGGGGCCGGAGGCGATGGCGCGGCTCGCCGACGGGCGGACGCTGATCATGTCGGAGGATGCCGACGACGATCCGCGCGGGCGCGAGGCGCTGATCTTTGCGGGCGATCCCGCGGTTCCGGGGACGCGCGGGGTGCGCTTCTTCTATGATTCGCAGGGGAAGGGGCGGGTCAGCGATGCCGCGCCGCTGCCCGACGGGCGCGTGCTGATCGTCCATCGCCGGCTGGGGCTGCGGCCCGTCTTCACGACAATCCTCGCGATCGCCGACCCCGCCGACATCCGCCCCGGCGGCGTGATCCGGTCGCAGACGATCGGCACCGTGCCGCTGCCGCTGGCCGAGAATTACGAGGGCGCGGCGATCGAGGTGCGCGGCGGGCGCACCTTCGTCTGGCTGGTTTCGGACGATAATTTCAACAGCTGGCAGCGCAGCCTGCTGGTCGAGTTCGAGCTTGTCGGCCTGCCACCGCGCCGCGTGGACAGCAAAAAGGCCGCGCGGTAGTCCGGCGGCCTGGTTGCTTCGGCGTTCCGAAGGAAAAGCTTAGGCGGCCTTTTCGGCCAGCTTCTTCGTGACTTCCTTCTTCAGCTTGCGGGCGGTCGCCGACAGCTGATCGTCGCCGGCCTTCAGCAGCCAGTTGTCGAGGCCGCCGTTATGCTCGACCGTGCGCAGGCCGTGCGTCGACACGCGGAGCTTGAAGCCCTTGCCGAGCGCGTCCGACAGCAGCGTCACATTCTGCAGGTTCGGCAGGAAGGTGCGCTTGGTCTTGTTGTTGGCGTGGCTGACATTGTGGCCAACCTGGCGGCCCTTGCCGGTCAGTTCGCAAATGCGCGACATCGTCTTCTTCCTCACAAAATCTGGGCGGCGTGCCGGTCGGGCCAGAAGGCACCGAAAGGACCGGGTGAGCCGGGAAAGGCGCGCGCTTATCGGCTTGCAGGAGATTCGTCAAGCGCATAGGGGCGTTTTTACTGCGCGGAAACAGGCCGGCGCCGGACCTTCTCGCGCGGCAGGATCAAAGAATAATGGCCCAATTCCCGCTTCCCGAACCGATGCGCCGCGCGCTCGACCTTGCCCGCGTCGCCGCCGAGTGGGGCGAAGTGCCCGTCGGTGCGGTGATCGTCAAGGATGGTCAGGTGATCGCCGAGGGGCACAATCGACCGCGCGAATCGCATGATCCGACCGCGCATGCCGAAATCGTCGCGATTCGCGCCGCCGCCGCGCGGCTCGGCAACGAGCGGCTCGACGGCTGCGACCTCTATGTGACGCTGGAACCTTGCGCGATGTGCGCCGGCGCGATCGCGCATGCCCGAATCGCGCGGCTCTATTATGGCGCCGACGATCCAAAGGGCGGCGCGGTCGTCCACGGCCCGCGCACCTTTGCCCAGCCGACGATCCACCATCGGCCGGAGGTGTACGACGGCATCGGCGCTGGCGAGGCGGCGGGGCTGCTTCGGGATTTCTTCGCCGCCCGCCGATAAGCGGCCGAAGGCTAACCGGTGCGCCGCGCCTCAGCGCGCCAGCATATCCTCGACCCATTGCGGCACCAGCAGGGTCGCCGGTCCGTGCCGCGCCTCGTCGAACCAGTGGCTGCCCTGGCTGGGCTCCATGTTCAGCTCCAGCGTCCGCGCGCCCGACGCGCGCGCCTCGCGGACGAAGCCCGCCGCCGGATAGACCGCGCCCGACGTGCCGATCGACACGAACAGGTCGGCGCGGTTGATCGCGCGGTAAATCTCTTCCATCCGGTACGGCATCTCGCCGAACCAGACGATGTCGGGGCGCAGCGTCCCCGCCGCGCCGCACGCGGGGCAGGCGGGCCGGTCGCGCAGCGGCCCGGTCCACGGCACCCGCGCGGCGCAGACGGTGCACCAGGCGTTCAGATGCTCGCCATGCATGTGGATCAGTCGCCTGGCCCCGGCGCGTTCGTGCAGGTCGTCGACATTCTGCGTCACGATCAGCAGCTCGCCCGGCCATGCGGCGTCGAGCCGTGCGAGCGCGTCGTGCGCGGCGTTCGGCGCCTTGGTCTGGATCGCCTCGCGCCGCATGTCGTAAAAGCGCAGAACCAGGTCGGGGTCGCGGGCAAAGGCCTCCGGCGTCGCGACATCCTCGACGCGATGCTGTTCCCACAGGCCGCCGCCGTCGCGAAACGTGTCGATGCCGCTTTCGGCCGATACGCCCGCCCCGGTCAGGATCACGATGTTCCGGATGTCGCTCATGCTATCTTTCTTCGTCGCCCGAACTTGATTCGGAGTCCATTGTCGCTACGCGGGTGGCGAACCCATGCGACATCAGGTTCAGCATGACGGGGGTAGGAAAGGCAAGCCATGACCAGCATCGGCATTATCGGCAGCGAGGGGCGGATGGGCGTCGCGCTTGCCGCCGCGATTTCCGAGGCGGGGCAGCGAAGCTGCGGCATCGACAAGGGCGGCAATGTCGTCAAGCTTGCCAGCGACAGCGATGTGATCGTCGACTTCTCGTCGCCCGCCGCGCTGGAGGCGACGCTCGATGCGTGCATCGCGGCGCGGACGCCGATCGTCATCGGCACCACCGGGCTCGAGGAACGGCATCATTATCTGATCGACGATGCCGCCGCCGACATCGCCGTGCTGCAGACCGGCAATACCTCGCTCGGTGTCACGCTGCTCGCGCATCTGGTGCGCGAGGCGGCGGCGCGGCTCGACGCCGATTGGGATATCGAGATCGTCGAGATGCACCACCGGAAAAAGGTCGATGCGCCCAGCGGCACCGCGCTGCTGCTCGGGCAAGCGGCGGCGCAGGGACGCGGCATCGACCTCGCGACCTGTTCGGAACGCGGCCGCGACGGCCTCACCGGCGCGCGCGGTCATGGCAAGATCGGCTTCGCCAGCCTGCGCGGGGGCACCGTCGCGGGCGACCATGACGTCATCTTCGCCGGGCCGGAGGAGATCATCACCCTCGCGCACCGGGCCGAAAACCGCATGATCTTCGCGCGCGGCGCGGTGCGCGCGGCGCTGTGGCTGAACGACCAGAAGCCCGGCCGCTATACGATGCCGCAGGTGCTGGGCCTGGCATGACGCCGCAGCTCTTCGGGCTGATCTGCGCGGCGCTCGTCGTGGCATTTCTTCTCTATCGCCCGCTCCGCGACCGCCTCGCGCGGAACCGGCGCGACCGCGCGTGGAAGGCGGAGGTCGACGAGTGGAAGGCCCAATATGACGCGCGCAATCCGCCCGGCCCACCGCTGACCGATGCGGAGATCGCGGCGATCAGGGACTGGTTTCCCGCCCATGCGCTGCCCGCCGCCGAACTCCGCCCCGATCCCGCCGCGCCGATCCGCGCCGACGGGTGCCGCCTGGGCGGTCCGGTCTGGATCGCCGACGGCGCCGAATGGCCCCTAGATCCCGACGGACAGCCGTTCGATTTCGTCGCGCAGGTCGATTTCGCCGACCTGCCGCCGCTGGAGGGATTTCCGGCGCGCGGCGTGCTGCAATTCTTCGTCCAGCGCGACGACATCATGGGCGTCGATTTCAACGAACCCGCAAAATCGGTGATCCGCCTCCTCTGGCACCCCGACGGATTGCCCGCCGGGCGCCTCGTTCCCGCGCCGCCGCAGGACGAACCGATGGGGCCGCTGACCGACCAGGTAAGCGAGCGCGGCATCGCGCTGGTCGCGACGCCGGCGACGCACCTACCCTCGGTCAATGATTTCCGCGTTGCCGGACTGCTCGACGGCATCGGCAACCGCCCGAATTTCAAGCTGATCGACGACTGGCTCTTCGATCCCGCCCGCGCCGGGCCGATGGTCCATCACGTCGGCGGCCACCCCGCGTTCACCCAGTCCGATTTCCGCGATCCCGGCCATTATGACGAGTATGACCGCACGCTGCTGCGGCTGACCTCCGACGATCATGTCTGCTGGGGCGACGTGGGCGAGGCGGTGTTCCTGATCCGCGCCGCCGATCTTGCCGCGCGTGACTTCTCGCGTGTCGCCTTTTCGTGGGATTGTCATTAGGCATGATCGTCCCATTCCCGCTCAGCCGCCGGACGCGCTGATCCTTATGCCAGGAGCTTGCCGATGAGTTTCGACCCAGCCGCCGCGACCAAAGCCTATATCGACTCCCTTGGCCCCGCGGCGCTCGAAAAGGCGGCCTCCTATACGATTGGCAGCGAATGGCTCAGCTTCTGGGGCGTCGTCGTCTCGGCGCTCGTCACTTTCCTTTTCGTCCGGCTGCGGATCCTCGACCGGATCGACGCGCGGCTCGGCCGGCGCGGCTTCGCGCTGCGCACCTTCCTGGTCTGCGCGGCCTTCCTGCTGCTTTCGGCGATCGTCACGCTGCCGTGGAACCTGTACGAGGGCTGGTGGCGCGAAACCGCCTATGGCCGCACCAGCCAGCCGCTCGGCGACTATCTGGGGCAGGGGGGGATCAGCATCGTGCTCGGCACGCTGTTCGGCGCGCTTTTCTTCCTCGGCATCTATGCGCTGATCCGGCGCGCCGGAAAGCGCTGGTGGGTCTGGTCGGGCGGGCTCGCCGCGCTCGCCATCTCGCTCATCATGCTGCTCGCGCCGATCGTCGTCGAACCGCTGTTCAACGATTACAAGCCGGTGCCCGCCGGGCCGGTGCGCGATGCGCTGATCGTGCAGGCAAAGGAAGCGGGGATCGAACCCGACCGCATCTTCATGTACGACGGGTCGCGCCAGTCGAACAATTTCACCGCCAATGTCTCGGGCATCGGCCATTCGGCGCGCATCGCGATTTCCGACGTCGCGCTGAAGGGCGCCTCGCTGGACGAGGTCAAGGCGGTGACGGGGCACGAGATCGGCCATTATGTCCTTGGCCATATCTGGATCATCGTGGTGGTCTTCTCGCTGCTCGCCATCCTGCTCTTCTTCCTCGCTGACCGCCTCTTTCCGCGCGTCGCGCGGGCGTTCGGCAGCGACGCGACGATCGGCGATCCGCGCGGCTTTCCCGTGCTGATGTTCCTCCTCTCGCTTTTCGCCTTCCTGGTTCAGCCGGTGCAGAACACGCTGTCGCGCATCGATGAAAGCTCGGCCGACGCCTATTCGCTGCGGACGGTCAACCTGCCCGACGCGTTGGCGACCGCGCTGGTCAAGACCGCCGAATATCGCAGCCCGCGCCCGAACGCGGTCGAGGAGTTCATCTTCTATTCGCACCCCTCGGTCGAACGGCGCGTGCGCGCGGCGATGGAATGGAAGGCGGCGCACCCGCCCGCCGAGGCTCCCATCCCGGTTCCGGCCCAGACCTCGACGGCCCCCGCTGCCGCCCAATGAAAAAGGCCGACATCTTCGAATTTTATCGCCGCCTTGCCGAACTGAACCCCAGCCCGGAGACCGAGCTGGAATTCGGCAATAATTTCCAGCTTCTCGTCGCGGTCGTGCTGTCGGCGCAGGCGACCGACGTCGGCGTGAACAAGGCGACGCGGCGGCTGTTTCAGGATGTGAAGACGCCGCAGGAAATGGTCGACCTCGGCGAAGAGGCGCTAAAACAGCATATCAAGACGATCGGGCTGTTCAACGCGAAGGCAAAGAATGTCATCGCGCTGTCCGAAATCCTCGTCCGCGATCATGGCGGAGAGGTGCCCGCCGATCGCGACACGCTGGTCGAACTGCCGGGCGTGGGGCGCAAGACCGCCAATGTCGTGATGAACTGCGCGTTCGGCGCGGAAACCTTTGCCGTCGACACGCACATCTTTCGCGTCGGCAACCGTACCGGCCTCGCGCCCGGAAAGACGGTGCTGGCGGTCGAAAAGAAGCTCGACAAGGAAACGCCCCAGCCCTTTCGCGTCGGCGCGCACCACTGGCTGATCCTGCACGGCCGCTATATCTGCAAGGCGCGGACTCCCGAATGCTGGCGCTGTCCGGTCGACGACCTGTGCCGCTACAAACCCAAAACCGTGGCGCCCCGCGCAAAGAAAGCGGCTTAGGGCCATTCCTTCCTCGTCACCCCGGCCCCGCCCCGGCAATTCACGCTTGCCGCCAATCGAAGATGCCGCTTAGTTGCGTTTCCATGCGCAACCTTACCGCCCCGCTCGCTCTCGCTGCCGCCATGCTCGCCGCCGCGCCCGTCCACGCCAAGCCCGCCGATACCGAAACGGCGAAGAAGATATTGAAGGACAGTATCGCGATCCCGACCGTCGAGGGGCGCGGCAAGGTGCCCGAACTGGCGGCCTATTATGCCGGCGTGCTGAAGGCGGCGGGCTACACCGACGCCGACATCGAAATCACGCCGATCGGTGAAACCGCGACCTTCGCCGCGACGCTTCAGGGGACCAGCAAGCAAAAGCCGAT
This sequence comes from Sphingomonadales bacterium, assembly GCA_017309275.1. GTDB lineage: Bacteria > Pseudomonadota > Alphaproteobacteria > Sphingomonadales > Sphingomonadaceae > Sphingopyxis. Next base: position 17,778 of record JAFKLT010000036.1, read on the forward strand.
CGTTCTGCTGGGCCACATGGACGTGGTGGAGGCCGACGCAAAGGACTGGACCCGCGATCCCTTCGTGCCGGTCGAGGAGAATGGCTATATCTTCGGCCGCGGGTCGGAGGACAATAAGTTCGACGTCTCGATGATGGTCGCGACGATGGCGCAGCTCAAGAAGGACGGCTTCAAGCCGAAGCGGTCGATCATCCTCCTCCTGTCGGGGGACGAGGAAACGTCGATGAAGACGACGCGCGCGCTCGCCGCCAAATATAAGGACGCCGAATTCGCGCTGAACGGCGACGGCGGCGGCGGCCTGATCGGCGAGGACGGCAAGCCCAAATATTACGGCCTGCAGGCGGGCGAAAAAACCTATGCCGACTTCACGCTAGAGGTGACCAATCCGGGCGGCCACAGCTCGCGTCCGTCGGGCACCAATGCGATCGTTCAGCTTTCGAACGCGCTGGCAAAGGTCGGCGCCTATCGCTTCGCGCCGCAGCAGAACGAACTGACCAAGGTCGGCATGCCGATCGTCGCCGATCAGGTCGGCGGCGACATCGGCGCCGCGCTGCGCACCTTCGCCGCCAATCCGGCCGATGAAAAGGCGATCGCCGCGATCCGCGCCGACCCCGAATATGTCGGCCAGATCGGCACCACCTGCGTCCCGACGCTGGTCAAGGGCGGCCATGCCGAAAATGCGCTGCCGCAGCGTGCAACCGCGAACATCAACTGCCGCATCTTCCCCGGCGTGCCGGTCGAGGCGGTGCGCGCCGAGCTTGAACGGGTGATCGGCGATCCGGCGGTCAAGGTGAACCCCGATCCCGACGCCAGCGCCAGCGATGCCTCGCCGCTGCGTCCCGACGTGATGGCGGCGGTGACCAAGGTGGTGCATGCGCGCGCGCCGGGCCTGCCGATCATTCCGTCGATGAGCGCGGGGGCGACCGACAGCTATCATTTCCGCATCCAGGGCGTGCCGAGCTACGGCGTTGCCGGCCTCTTTTCAAAGGCCAGCGACAGCTATGCGCACGGGCTCAACGAGCGCGTGCCCGTCGACGCGATCGCGCCGGCGCTGGTGCATTGGGACAGCCTGCTGCGCGAACTGTCGAAATAAGGGTCAGACGAGCGCGGCGACCGCGCGCTCGACCATCAGGACTGCCGCCTCGGCGCCGAAGCTTGCGGCGTCGAGCGACAGTTCCAGCCACAGCCCGTCGACCATCGCGGTCAGCATGATCGCCAGCCGCTCGGCCTCGGGCGCGCCGCACGCGGTCAGCAGCTCGCCCAGCCGCGCGCGATATCCGGCATAGCTTTCGGCGTGGATGTCGGCCATCCGCGCGTCGCTGCGCGCGAGGGCCCAGAAGGCGGTCCAGGCGCCCAGCAATTCGGGGTCGGTCACCGGCGGGCGAAAGCTTGCGGTCAGATAGGCGTTCAGCCGCGCGCGCGGGTCCGGCCCCGCGCCGTCGACCGCGGCGGCGAAGATCGCGTCCATCCGGTCGCTCGTCGCCTGATAAGTTGCCGCGACCAGATCGTCGATTCCCGCGAAATAATGGCGCAAAAGCCCGGGGGAGACCCCCGCCTTCGCGCAGATGGCACGAACATTCGTGCCCGCCAGCCCATGTTCCGCGAGCACCGCCGCGGTCGCGTCGATCAGGTCGGCGCGGCGGGCATCGGCGCTTTCGCGCGTAAAGGCTTGGCGAACGGTCGTCATATTGTTATACATGTGTACAACAAGGATGGACTCATGGCAACGCTGCGCGGCACTTTCACCAACATCGACCCCCAGGACGGCTGGTCCCTCCCCGCCTGGACCTACAGCGACCCCGAATTCTTCGCCGTCGAAATGCAACGCATCTTCCGCCCAAGCTGGCAGGTCGTCTGCCACGACAGCGACATTCCGAACCCCGGCGACTGGCACAGCATCGACTATTGCGACGAAAGCGTGATCCTGGTCCGCGGCGTCGACCGCGTCGTCCGCGCCTTCACCAACGTCTGCCGCCACCGCGGCTCGCGCCTCGTCGACGGGGCCGTCGGCTGCGCGAAGAAACTCGTCTGCCCCTATCACGCCTGGACCTATGAACTCGACGGTCGGCTGACGGGCGTGCCCGATTCGGCAAGCTACCCCACGCTCGACCGCGACAAGGCAGGGCTCGTCCCCGTCGACCTCGAACAATGGCGCGGCTTCTGGTTCGTGCGGCTCGCCGATGACGGCGGCCCCTCGGTCGCCGCGATGATGGCGCCCTATGAGGCGCAGATCGATCCCTATCGGTTCGAGGAGCTCGGCGCGCTCGGCCGCGTGACCCTCCGTCCGCGCACGGTGAACTGGAAGAATGTCGGCGACAATTATTCGGACGGCCTCCACATCCCCGTCGCGCACCCCGGCCTGACGCGCCTGTTCGGCAAAAGCTATGGCGTCGAGGCGGAGGATCGCGTCGACCGCATGTGGGGCGACCTGATCGATCGTCCGTCGGTCAACTGGTCCGAACGCATGTATCAGCGCGTGCTGCCGCCGGTGCCGCACCTGCCGGAGGACAAGCAGCGGCACTGGCTCTATTTCAAGCTGTGGCCGAACGTCGCCTTCGACATCTATCCCGACCAGGTCGATTTCATGCAATGGCTGCCCACCGGCCCGACGACCTGCCTGATCCGCGAAATCTCATATGTCCTTCCGGACGATCGCCGCGAGATGCGGGCGGCGCGCTATCTGAACTGGCGCATCAACCGACAGGTGAATGCAGAGGATACCGCGCTGATCAACCGCGTTCAGCAGGGCATGCAGTCGCAGAGCTTTTCGATGGGACCGCTCAGCGACAAGGAAGTGTGCCTCAAGCATTTCTGTTCGCGAATGCGCGACATCATTCCCGAGGCGCGCCGCGAACAGGCGCCGGCCTATGGCTGGAGCCGCGTTTGAGCGTTGACGCGCCCGTGGTGATCGTCGGCGGCGGGCCGGCGGGAATGGTCGCGGGCCTGCTCTTCGCGCGGGCGGGCGTGCATGTGACCGTGCTCGAGAAGCACGCCGATTTTCTGCGCGATTTCCGCGGCGACACGGTGCATCCCTCGACGCTCGAACTGTTCAACGAGATCGGGCTGCTCGGCGAATTGCTGAACGAGCCGCATGCCGCCATCGATACGATGACGCTCAATCTGCTCGGCGGGCGGTACACGATCGCGACGATGAAGCATCTGCCGGTCGCGGCCCGCTTCGTCGCGATGATGCCGCAATGGGATCTGCTCGATTTCATCGCGGGGCAGGCGCGGAAATATCCGACCTTCGACCTGCGCATGTCGACCGAGGCGACCGGGCTGACCCATGATGCCGCCGGTCGCGTCGAGGGCGTGACCCTGACGAATGGGCAGGTCTTGCCCGCGCGGCTCGTCATCGCCGCCGACGGCCGTCGGTCGGTGCTGCGCGACGCGGCCGAACTGCCGCTCGAAGATCTGGGCGCGCCGATGGACGTGCTGTGGTTCCGCATTCCGGTCCCGTCGGGAATGTCGGCGTCGGAGGTTGCGCTCGGCTCGATCGAGAAGGACGGAATGGTCGTCGCCATTCCGCGCGGCGATTATTGGCAATGCGCGCGGATCATCGAAAAGGGAGGCTTCGCGCCGATCGAGGCGCGCGGCATCGCGGCCTTCCGCGCTGAGATCGTGGCCATCGCCCCCGGCCTTGCCGCCGGGATCGACGCGCTTCGAAGCTTCGACGACGTGAAGCTCCTTTCGGTCGCGCTCGATCGATTGACGCGCTGGTCGCGCCCCGGCCTGCTCGCGATCGGCGATGCCGCGCATGCGATGTCCCCCGTCGGCGGTGTCGGTATCAACCTTGCGGTCCAGGATGCGGTTGCAGCCGCCAACATCCTCGCCGCGCCGCTGGCCGCCGGTGTCGACCCCGATCCGTTGCTGGCCAGGGTGCAGGACCGCCGCTGGAAACCGACCGTGCGGATGCAGGCGCTTCAGCGCATCGCGCATCAGCGCGTAATCGAACCGATGCTGCGCGGCCAGGTGACGCGCGTGCCGCTCGCGGTCCGCCTGCTCGATGCGATCCCGCTGCTGCGCCGCATCCCCGGCCGTATCCTTGGCCTCGGTTTCGGCCGTCAGCATGTCCAATCCCCGCTTGCGAAAGAGTTTCAATGACCAACGCCTATGACGCCCTGATTATCGGCGCCGGCCATAACGGCCTCGTTTGTGCCTTCTACCTCGCCAAGGCGGGACTGAAGGTCCGCATCGTCGAGGCGCGCGACGTCGTCGGCGGGGCTGCGGTGACCGAGGAATTCGCGCCGGGCTTTCGCAATTCGGTCGCAAGCTACACGGTCAGCCTGCTCCAGCCCAAGGTGATCGCCGACATGAAACTGGCCGATCACGGCTATCGCGTGATCGAGCGGCCGATCAGCAATTTCCTGCCGCAGGAGGATGGCGGCTATCTGAAGCTCGGCGGCGGGCTCGAACGCACGCAGGCCGAGTTCCGGAAGTTCAGCCACCGCGATGCCGAGGTGCTGCCGCAATATTACGACGCCCTCGAAAATGTCGCCGAACTGCTCCGCGACCTCGCGCTGCGCGTTCCGCCCAACGTCGGCGAGGGACTTCGCACCTTGCTCGATGGCGCGCGGCAAGGGCGGCGTTTCGCGACGCTCAACCTGGAGCAGCAGCGCGACGTGCTCGACCTGTTCACCAAGTCGGCGCGCACGATGCTCGACAGCTGGTTCGAAAGCGAGGCCGTCAAGGCCGCCTTCGGCTTCGACGCAGTGGTTGGCAACTATGCCAGCCCCGACACGCCGGGCAGCGCTTATGTCCTCCTGCACCATGTGTTCGGCGAGGTGAACGGCAAGAAGGGCGCCTGGGGCCATAGCGTCGGCGGCATGGGCAAGATTACCGAGATCATGGCCAAGGTCTGCCGCGACATGGGGGTCGAGATCAGCCTGGAGAGCCCGGTGGAGAAGGTGCTGGTCGACGGCGGGAAGGCCGTCGGGGTCAAGCTGGTCGGCGGCGACGAGATTGCGGCGGCGCGCGTGATCGCAAACGTCGGGCCGAAGCTGCTTTACGAACGGATGATGGACGCGAGCGACCTGCCGGAGGGTTATGAACGCCGGATCAAGGGATTCAAGGCGGGCAGCGGTACCTTCCGCATGAACGTGGCGCTTTCCGAGCTGCCGAAGTTCACCTGCCTTCCCGAACCCGGCGAGCATCACCAGTCGGGGATCATTCTTGCGCCGACGCTCGACTATATGGACCGCGCCTTCCTCGACGCGAAGCAGCATGGCTGGTCGAAGGCGCCGATCGTCGAGATGTTGATCCCGTCGACCGTCGACGACAGCCTCGCGCCCGAGGGGGGCCATGTCGCCAGCCTCTTCTGTCAGCAGTTTGCGCCGGAACTGCCCGACGGCCGCGACTGGGACGACGAGGAAGAAGCGGCGGCCGACTGCATCATCGATACGGTCGAAAAGCACGCCCCCGGTTTCCGTGCGAGCATCGTCGGCCAGACGCGCCTCTCGCCCAAGGGCCTCGAACGCAAGTTCGGCCTCGTCGGCGGCGACATCATGCATGGCAATATGAGCCTCGACCAGCTCTGGGCCGCGCGTCCGGTGCTCGGCAACGGCGGCTATCGCGGGCCGGTGAAGGGGTTGTACATGTGCGGTGCGGGCACGCACCCCGGCGGCGGCGTAACCGGCGCGCCGGGGCACAATGCAGCCCAGGTGATCCTGCGCGACCGCGGCCTATTCGCACCGCGCTGGCGCTGATCCAAAGCCGATCGGCTGCGGCATCGCCGGGCGCGCCGTCCGCTCCCGCCGCAGCCGGTCGACCAGCGCCGCATCGTCGACTTCGCCCATGAAGCGCATCTGACGCGCGACGACCGCGAAGTCGCCGAGCGTCAGGCCCCCGAGCCGGTCGAGCATCGCCGGTGCTTCCCGCTCGAAGAAGTGCACGAATGCTCGCCGTGCGCGCGCTTCGTCGAGCGCACGCATCTCGACCTTGAACACGAAGCGCCGCGCCGAGGCCGGATCGAGCTTCGCAGCATGGTTGGTCGCGGCGGCGAAGGGCAGCGGGTGCGCCTCCATCCAGGTCAGCAGCTCGTTGACCTGGCTGACCTCCCAACTTCGCGTCGCGCCCTGCCGGTCGGCAAGCAGCGAATCGACCTCGTCGAAGAAAAGCATCGCGCCCTGCCGCCGGGCATCGGTGAAAGCCTCCGCGATCAGCTTCTCGGTCTCGCCGACCCATTTCGACATCAGGTCCGACGCGCGTTTCACCTGCAGCGGCCGCCCGAGCCGCCGCGCCAGCGCCTGCACCGCCTCGGTCTTGCCTGTGCCCGGCGGCCCCGTAAGCAGCAGCGAGAAATCGGCGGGACTGTCCGCGTTGGTCAGTCGTGCGAACAGCGCGGGCAAGTCGGCGTCGGCGGCGAGCAGCGTTTCGTCGAAGGCGCGCGGCGCACGCGGTTCGATCGCCTCACCGCGCATCGCGCCGAGGATCGAGCCGGCAAAGCGGTTTGCGCTGTCGGCATCGCCTGCGAGCGCGGCTGCGCGCGCCGCGACGCGGAACAGCGACGCGGTTTCGGGAGCGCGCGCGGCGAGCGCCGCCAGCGCCGGATCGACGGCGACCTTTTCCTCGCTGCTCACCCTGTCCAGCATTGCCGGACTGTGCGCGACACCGGGAAAATCCATGCGGATCGACAGGCTGAAGCGCCGCAAGATTGCCGGATCGACGTCGGCGATACAGTTGGAGGTCCAGATTGTGGGGGCGGGGTTGTTTTCCAACAACCTGTTGATGAAGAGCTTCGATCCCGCGCGCTGGCGTATGCGGCCGTCCTGTTCCAGCCGCGCTTCGCCTAGCATATCCTCCATTTCGTCGAACAGCAGCAGCGCGCGCCCCCGCTTTTCGAGCGTGCGGAGCGCGAGGCGCAGCGCGGCGATGCGATCGAAACGTGTCGGTTCTTCGCCATCCGCGTCGGCTTCGCCCACCGCATGCAGCGGTTCGCCCAGCTCCGCCGCGAGCGTGCGGGCAAGTTCGGTCTTTCCGGTGCCCGGCGGCCCGTGGATCAGGATGTTGATCCCGCGCGCGCCGTTGGCCAGGGCGCCGCGAAGCAAGGCCAAGGCCAGACCGGCGTCGCGCTGCTGCGCCGGAAAATCGGCGAGCGCATGGCGCGCCGTCTGTCGCCGGCCGAGCAGGCCGTCGATCAGATCGGCGTGCTGGTCCTGCCGCGCGTCGAGCAACCGTTCGAACGACCAGCAGAGCCCGAGCTCGACCTTGTCCTGCTTGGTCGTCCACCGCCCGACCAGATCGAGCCGCACGACTTCGGCGCCGCGGATCATATGCGGGGCGAGACCGGTGAGCGTGCCGACAAGCGCCTCGATATCCAGCGCTTCGCTGTCGATCAGCCTGGCAAGGCTGCGCGTCAGCGGCGCGCGCTCCATCGCCGTCGCCAGCAACAGCAGCGCACGCTCTTCGGCGGCGAGGTCGAGCGCGTCGGCCAGCCGGTTCGCCTTGACCAGGCCGTCGTCCTCGACCGCGTCCGGCGCACCCGAACTTGCTTGCGCGCGTACGGGCCCAGCCGAGCAGCGCGCGCCCGACCTTGCTCTTGCCCGGATGATCCAGGGCGATGGCGCGCGCGAGGGCGCGCGCCCAATGACTGTCGTGCAACATAAATACCTGCTTGCAGCCGGCGCGCAGACACACTGCGCCCACCGGCGAAAATCGATTGTCGGATTGAAATCGCGGCGCCGCTCGCAGGCGCACCGCGTCAGGAAAAACGCGCTACGACAGCGGGCGGAAGCCGCAGGGTTTCAATCCCTGATAGGTCTGGCGTTCCGACACTTGACGTCTCCAAAGGGCCCGAGTCCGGGCGACTGGGCGCGGCCGATAGGCCATTTTGCGGAATTTCACAAGATGGTCAGGCCGTCGCCAAGGCCTGCCGCCGCATCAGGAGATAGATCGGCAGCCCCGCGGCGGTCATCGCGACGCTCCACAGGCTGGCCTCGAGCCCGGCGCCATAGAAGGCCCAGCAGCTATAGACGAAGCCGACGATCGTCGCCGCGGCAAAGCCCGCCGACACCCTGATCGTGCCCTGCCGTTCGAGGGCGAGCGCCGCGAGCGAGCCGACGATGTAGAGGATGATCGCGGTGGAGGTGGTCACCTTCACCATGAAGTTGAACAGGTCGGCGAGCCCGCGCGAATAATTGGCGTAGACGATGACGCTGGCGAGGCCGCTCGACACGAGCTGGGTGATCCAGGGCGAAGCGAATTTATTGTCGCGCGCGAAGGTCGCGGGCAGCAGGCGGCGATGCGCGAGGTCGCGCGGAATCTCGCCCTGGAGCAGGACGAAGCCGTTGAGCGCGCCGAGCGCCGCGACGGCGGCGAAGAGCGCGACCACCTGGCCCGCCGCCGGGCTGACGAGGCGCGAGAAGAAGGTCGCATAGGCGGCGTTCGACTGGTGCAGTTCGCCGAGCGGCACCATCAGCGTGACCATGGTGCACGACAGAAGATAGAGCAGCCCGACCGCCGCCGCGGCGATGACTGTCGCGCGCGGGATCGTCCGTTCGGGATCCTTGACCCGGTCGCTGACGACGCAGGCGCTTTCGAAACCGAGCAGCGCGAACAGGGTCAGCGTCGCGGCCGAGCTGACCCCCGACAGGCTGACCGGCTGGGTGCCTTCCATCGAAGGCGGCGGCGCCGCCCCGGTTCCGAGCGCCCAGATGCCGACGATGACCGCGCCGACGACCGGGATCAGCTTGAGCCCGAGGGTCAGGAGCTGCGCGCCGCCCGCGCGACGGACGCCGAACAGGTTGACGATGGTGAAGAACCAGATGCAGCCGATCGCGATCCACGCCGGCGCCGCGCCGGCCGCGCCCAGGGAGGGAAAGATGATCGACATGTTGCTGATCGCCGCGACCGCCAACGTGGCGACGACGGTCCAGCAACTGATCCAGTAGCTCCAGGCGACGATGAAGCCGGTGCCGGAGCCGAACGCCGCGGCGCCATAGGTGAAGGCCGCGCAACCCTCCGGCAACCGCCGGGCAAGGCGGGCGAAGACGAAGGCCAGGCACAGCGTGCCCGCGATCGACACGCACCAGCCGATGATCGCATTCCAGCCGAGCGGCGCCAGATCGCGCGGGAGCAGGAAGACCCCCGACCCGATCATGTTGCCCATGCCGAGTGCGATGCACATCAAAAGGCCGAGCTTTTGGCCCGGCCTTTCGTTACTGTTTACGGTTTCCGTCACCTGGTCAGAACTTGGCGCCCAGCCGCACCCCGATGGTTTGGGGCTGGTTGACCAATATCTGCACGCGTCCGTCGCACTGGCCGCAGTTGGAATAGCGCGCCAGCTGCGCCCGTTCGTCGAACGCATTCTGCAGGAACAGCTCGAAACTATAGTTGTTCCAGTCGAAGCCGGCCGCGAAGTCGACGGTCGTCGAACCCTGGATGCGTCCCAGCGCGGTCGCCGTCGCGACACGGATGTCGGGGGTGGCCGAACTGCGATGCGCGATCACCGATTGCAGGTGCATCTCGCCCGGTCCGACCGGGAAGGCATAGCGGATCGTCGCATTGCCGTTGAACTTCGGTGTGACGGGCAAGCGCGTGCCCTTTTCCGCGGCGATGGAGTTTCCGGGGTCGGTACAGGTGTAGGTCGGATCGTCGATCGCACACAGATTATTCTTGGTCTTGGCATCGGTATAGGATGCCGCCGCCGAAATGGTCAGGCCTTCGGTCGGCCGGATGTTGATATCCGCCTCTATCCCGCGAATGCGCGCGTTCGGACCGTTATGGATCTCGGTAAAGCTGTTGAGACCCAGGAACGAGAATTGGAAGCGCTTCCATTCCTGTTGATAGATGGCGGCGTTCAGGCGAACCATGCCGTCGGCCAGCGTCGTCTTTATCCCCAGCTCGTAATTGGTGAGGAAGTCGGCATCATAAGGCGCGATCGTCGCGCGCCGGTTGATCCCGCCCGGACGGAAACCGCGCGACCAGGTCGCATAGGTCATGATGTCTTCGCTGGGTTTCCACGTCAGGTTCAGGCGGTGGGTAAAGCCCGAATCCTTGGTCCGCTTGGGAACCAGCGCGCCGTTCACATAATCGGCCAGGTTGGTGCAGGGACCGCCCGGTACCGCGGCGGGCAGCAAGGTGCCGCCCGGATTGTCGCGCAGGATCGCGCCCGTCGTCGTATAGCAGCCCGCGACGCCGGTACGCGAACTGCCCGCGCCGTTGAACGGCGGGCCGTTCGGGTTGCGGCCAAAGCCGAAGAAGCCGATCAGGCTGTTGTCATATTTATAATATCGGCCGCCGCCCGTCAGCGTGACCGTCGGCGTGATGTCGAAGCTCGCTTCGCCGAACGCGGCATAATCCTTGTCGACGCGCTTCTGTTCGGTCAGCCACAGCGTGCCGGGGCGACCGTTGACCGACAGGCTGTCGGCCAGGCCGGGAACGATATAGTCCTGATGGATCTGGTTGCTCTGCCGCTGAAAGAACAGGCCGGCGACGACGCGGAAGCGCGAGTCCTGCGGCGAGGAAATGCGCAGTTCCTGGCTCAGCTTGCGGAAATGGTCGGTGCCGATGATGAACTGCCGCGGATCGATCGTATTCCCGGCATTGTCCTGCAGATAGAAATATCCCGCGAGGCCGCCATAGGAGGAATAGAGCGCGTCATAGGCCTCGGCATAATCGGTATAGTCGTTGATCTGATAGGTCTTGCGGTCGAGATAGGCGCCCGCATAGGTCAGGTCGAAATTGCCAAGCTTGCCCTCGATCGTCAGCGCCGCCTGGATGAACTTGTCGCTGCGCATGTCGGGGTAGAAGCGCTGGACCTGCAGGTCGCCGACGCGCGGATCCTGGGCGAAGACGCCGTTGCTCTTCTGCTTCTGATACAGGACGGTCGGCGTGACGGTCCAATTGTCGTCGAGATCGACCTTCAGCGCGGCGCGGCCACCATAGATTTCGGCGTCGTTGAAATTCTTTTTGACGAAATCGTCATTGTCGACGGTGATGCCGCCGGGGGTCGGCAGGAAGGTCCGCGTGCCGGGCACATTGTCGATATAGCCGGCATCCTTCTGATACCAGCCGACGAAGCGGACGGCCGCCATTTCGGCGATCGGGGCATTGATCATGCCCTCGATCCGGCCGCCGACGCCGCCATGCTTGATGCTGTTCAATTCGCCGTCGACGCGGCCCTCGAAGCCCGCGGTGCTCGGCTTGTTGGTGATGATGCGGATCGTCCCGGCCTGCGACGAGGCGCCGTAGAGCGTCCCCTGCGGCCCGGCGAGCGATTCGATGCGCGCGATGTCATAGATATGGACGTCGAGCGTCCCGCCGATGGTGGTGACCGGCTGTTCGTCCAGATAGACGCCGACGCTGGGCAGCGAGCCCGAGTGGTTGCCGTCGCCGCCGCTGGCGACGCCGCGCATATAGACGGTCGTGACGCCCGGCTGGCTCGACTGGAACGAGACGCTGGGCAGCAGCTTCGAGAAGTCCTGGAAGTTGGCGACGTTCAGCTGGTCGAGCTTGCGGGTTCCCAGCGCCTGGATGCTGATCGGGACATTCTGCAGATTTTCTTCGCGCTTCTGGGCGGTGACGATGATCTCGTCATTATATCCCGTGCTGTCGGCTTGTTGGGCCAGCGCGGCTCCGGAGGAAAGAACGGTCGAAGAAAGCGAGGCAAGAAGCAATGCTCGGCGTGAAAATCGGACCCGCATGAAGACCCCCTATTTCGTCTGTCGCCGTCGTTGCGGCGCAGCAAGCAAGGTGTGGCACGTTTCAGCCGATCGTCAATCGGGACCCGATGGATAGGCCAGTCCGCCCCGCAATTTCGCGGAGAGTATGACAAAATTGCAACATTCGGGTCAGGGGCGGACGGGATATTGCGTCAGCGCCGGTCCCAGGGCCTCGACCAGCGGGCCGAGCCAGGGTTCCATCGCGCGCCATTGGTCGACGCCGTCGCGGTTGATCGGCCGCCGGACCTGTTCCGAACTCGCCGTCCGCACCGCGCGATCGTTGGTGTGGAAATCGAGGCACGCCTGTTCGAAGGGCAGACCGAGATAGGCCAGCATCGCCCGCACCTCGGTTTCGAGATCGTCGATCACCCGTTCGTGGAAGACGCGGTGCACATGGCCGGGCAGCGCCTGGTCGAAATGGTCCATCAGGTCGACATAATCGGCATAATAGCGGCCCATGTCGGCCAGGCCGTAGCTGAACGCCTGTCCGCGCGCGAAATGCTGTTTGAAGTTCGAGAAACAGCAATCCATCGGATGCCGCCGCGCGTCGATGATCCTTGCACGCGGCAGGATCAGCCGGATGAATCCGACATGCAGCCAATTGTTCGGAAGCTTGTCGATATAGAAGGGCCTGTCGCTTTTGCGCTGGACCTGCGTGTCGTGCAGAAACTGTTCGCCCAGCGCGCGGGCGTCGGCCGCCGACAGCTTTGCAATGCCGCCCATGTTGCGCGCCTTTGCGGCAAGCTTTGGAATGTCGGGAAGCTCCATCGTCCCCTCGATCATCGAGTGGCTTGACAGGATCTGTTCGATCAGCGTCGATCCCGCGCGCGGCATGCCGACGATGAAGATCGGGTCGGGGGCGTCGCAGCCATAGTCGCTTCGCGCCGCGAAAAATTCGGGCGTATATAGCGACTTGCTGTGGTCGACCGCGGCGCGCGTCTGGTCGGCGTCATAGTCGAGCAAGGTCTTCCGCAGCGCGTTGCCCTTGTCATAATGCGCAAAGGAAAGCGCGGCCTGCTGCCGGTCCTCATGCGCCTTGCCGAGCGCGAAATGCAGGTGAAAGCGATCTTCGGCCGCCAGATCGCCGCGATCGAGCGCCGCCTGCATCGCGGCGAGGTCGCCGTCGTCGAAACGGAGCGTCTTGAGATTGGCGAGGCTCCACCAGACCTCGCCGAGCGCGGGATTGAGGTCGAGCGCCTTGCGATAGGCCGAAACGGCGTCGGCCTGACGCCCAACGGTCTTCAGCATATGGCCATAGGACATCCAGATCTTCGGCTGCTTGCCAAAGCTTTGGAGCACCTGTTCGTAGAGTTCGAGCGCTTCGTCGAATTCGCCGACCCGGCCCAGCGCCGCCGCCTTCAGGTTGGCGTTCATCAGATTGTCGGGGTCGACCTGTTGCAGCTTGTCGAGCTCTGCGACCGCTTCGCCCGAGCGGCCCTGGCGGTGCAGGACGGTCGCGAGGTTCGAGCGTGCGGCGAGGAAATCGGGCGCGAGTTCGAGCGCGCGGCGCAGCAAGGCCTCGGCATCGCGATAGCGTTCGATCCGGGCGGCCAGCTCGGCGAGCATGCGGATCGCGGCGACGTCGAACGGATCGCGTTTGAGATGCGCCTTCAGCACCGGTTCGGCGTCGTGGAGGCGGCCTTCGAACAGCGCGAGCGCCGCCGCCATCAATTCGGGGTTGCGCACCCCCCGGTTGATGGCGACCTGCGCTGGATCGACGGCCATTCTCAGCTTTTCTTCCGCGCCTTGGCGATCGCCTGCTTCAGCGCGTCATAACCGACCTGCCCCTGGAACAGCTGGTCGCCCACGACCCAGGTCGGCGTGGCGTTGAGCTGAAGCTGGGTCGCCAGCGCGAGGTTCGAATCGATCTCGCGCTGGAACAGCGCCTCGTTCGCGGTCGCATCGGCGCTGCCGTCGGTGACGACCCCTGCGCGCTCGGCGGCGGCGGCGATCGCCGACGGGTCGAGCGACGACGCCTGGAACATCGCGTGGTGAAAGGCGTCATACTTGCCCTGCCGCGCGGCGGCGAGCGCCATGATCGCGGCGTCGCGGCTTTGCGGCGCGATGATCGGCAGTTCGCGGAACACGACCTTCAACCGCTTATCCTCGCGGATCAGCCGGTCGACGTCGGGCACGCTCGCGCGGCAGAAACCGCAGGCGTAATCGGTGAAGACGACAAGCGTGACGTCGCCGTCGGCATTGCCCGCCCAGGCGCCGGCATAGGGCTTTTCGAGCGCGGGACGGACCGCGTCGACGGCCTTTGCCATTTCCTTGCGGCGCTGCGCCTCGAACGCTTCGGGAATAAGCTCCGGATGCTCGCGGATATAGTCGGCGACGACGGTCTGCACCTCGCTCTTGCTCATCCCGCCGCCGAAGCGGCCGCCGAGCCAGAAGGCGACGCCGAGCAGCGCTATCGCGCCGAGCGCGAGGGCCCATAGCGGCGCGGGAAGCGCGGCCGACGCCGCGCGGGGGGGCGACGGCGGACGATGCGGCATGCGATCGTCGTCGGCGGGGCCGGAAACCGAGGGCGGCGGCGTGGCGCTCGCGGCCTTGACCTTCGCGGGTTTGGACGCGGGGGCAGGGCGGGTCGCGGCGGCGGGGTCGCCGGCGAACAGCGGCAGGTCGGGTGTCGCCGACGCGGGCTCGGCGGCATGCGCCTCTGCCTCTTCGCGCGCGAGGAGCTGCTCCAGACCCGACGGCGGCGGCGCGGGTTCCTCGCGCGGGGTGGGGCGAAGCTTGGTCGCGGCCTCGCCGATGCTGTCGCGGAGGCTGTCGGTGCCGGCGCGGGCGGCGTTGCCGATCCCGGCCTTGGTCTTGCCCGCGACCTCGCCGATCCCGCGCCCGGCATCGCTGGAAAGTTTGGAGAGTTTCTGGGGGAGGGCCAGTTTTTCCCACGCTTCGTCGCTCGCCTTGGCGACGCTGCGGGTGGCCTGCGCGGAGCCGCGGCCGACGGCGCGCGCGGCGCGGGCGGTCAGGGCGCCGGTCTTCCTGGCGAGGGTCCGGGCGTGGCGGGGAATCTCCAGCGCCTCGACCCGCGCGGGGATGTCGGCGCGCTCGCCGACGTCGATCGTCCAGTCGGCAAAGGCCTCCGCGCCATCGCGGATACGGTCCCACAGGCCCGCGGCGCCGGCCTTGATCGCGTCCGGATTCACCAGCGGATCGCGCGGCGTTCCACTCGCCTTGTAGCGCGCCAGGTCGATCCCGACCGGCGGCGCTTCCTTCGGCTTGGCCAGGCCGCCATCGTCCATCGCAGGACGCGCGCGATCGTCGACGCTCGGCGTCGATGCCGGGTCGCGCAGCCACGGCTGATAGTAATCGTCTTTATTGTCAGTCACTTGTTGCCCTTGTGCATCGCGGATTGAGATGCGTCCCCGTTGCTCGTTTGCGCGAATCTAGCGTCGTTTGCGCTCGCGTTCCACCTCGGCGCGAGCCACCAGCGCAATATCCTGTGCACGAATCCAGTCCGGCGACCCCTGGGGCAGGCCCTGCATCGCCGTTTCGGCATTACGCAGCGCAAGCGCCGACTGTCCACCCTCCAGGCTGTAGCGTTCGGCCGAGGCGAGCGCCGCGCGCGCCTGATCGCCCTTGTTCGCATAGACGATGCCGAGCTGATACCAGGCGAACGGATTCTCGTTGTCGAGCGCCACCGCGGTCTTCAGCACCTTTTCGGCCTCGGCGAAATTCGCCTGGTCCTCGGTCGCGATCAGCGCGTGGCCGAGGGTGGCGGCGATCAGCGGTTGCGAGCGCGAATTGGCGACCGCCTCGCGCAGCGGCGGGATCGCTTCCTTCGGCCGTCCGGATTCGAGCAGCACCTGTCCCTCGAGCTCGAGGAAATAAGGGTCGTGCGGATTGGTCTTGAGCAGCCCCTCGACCTCGCCCAGCGCCTTTTCGGGATAGGCGCTCTTGTGCCAGGCATAGGCGCGGGCATAGCGCGCGGGGACGCTGGTATTGCTCTCGGGATATTTGCGCAGCGTCCGCTCGGGATCGGCGATATAGCCCGACAGCTTCGCCTTGATCCGCTGAAAGCGCGCCTCGATCGCCGGGTCGGCGGGCTTGGTCCATGCGGGATCGACGACATAGACCTCGCGCAGCGCCTGGATGCGATCGCCCGACATCGGGTGGGTGCGGCCATAGGCCTGATCGTCATCCTGCTTGATGCCATAGCGAAACTCCAGATTCTGGAGCTTTTTGAAGAAGGCCAGGCTGCCGCGGCCGCTGATGCCCGCCTTCGACAGATATTGCGCGCCCGCCGCATCGGCGGTCGATTCCTGGACGCGGCTGAAAGCCAGATATTTGCCGAGCGCGGCCTGCTGCCCCGCCATGAGGATGCCCATGCCGGCCTCGCCGCCGCCCGCCGCCATCGCGGCGGCGCCGAGCAGCAGGCTGAGCAGCGAAATGCCGGTCGCGGTCTTGGCGCCCTCGCTCGCGCGGATCGCGTGACCGCCCATGACATGGCCGAGCTCGTGCGCCAGCACGCCCTGCACCTCTTCGGCGCTGTCGGCGGCCTCGATCAGTCCGCTGAAGACATAGATGTCCTGGCTGCCGGCGACGAAGGCGTTGATGCTGCGGTCGCCGAGCAGATGGACGCGGACCTGTCCGGGCTGCAGGCCCGCCGCGACCAGCAACGGATCCATCATGTCCTGGAACAGCGCCTCGGTCTCCGCATCGCGCAGGATCGACTGCGCCATCGCCGGACGCACCGTCACCGCGATCATCGCGAGCACGGTCAGCAGGATACGAAAAAGGGCGCGCACACGGTGCGCGCCGAGCATATTGGACGGCGGAAAAGCAGTCATCTCCGCCTGTCTTGCGCCGCGCGCCTGAACCTCGAGTGAAGCCATAGGGGCTTATTGGGGTTCAGCGCGCGCGGACGCAAGATCAGCTTGCGATTTCTGCGGTCAATTGCCGCCAATCAGTTGCCGAACGTACGCTGCCACCAGCCGCGCCGCGGTTCGCCGTCAGGGCCTTCGCCCTCGGCGTCCCCGTCGGCCGCAATCGGTTCCGCCTCGCCGGCGGTCGCCGGTTCGGCTGCTGCCTCAGCGGCGACGGCCTTTTTCGCGCGGCTCGCGCGCTTCCGGGGCGCGGGCTTGGCTGCTTCGGGCTCGGCCGGTGCCTCGGCTTCGGCCGGCGTTTCGGCTTTGGCTACAGGCGCTTCGGCGACGACCGCTTCGACAGCCGGAGCCTCGGCGACTTCCGCAGCCTCGACGGCTGCCGCGGCCTTGGTCTTGCGGGGTGCGCGCTTGCGCTTCGGCTTTTCCTCGGCCGCAGGCGCCTCCTCGGCGACCTCCGCCACGGGCTCGGCCACGGCTTCGGCGGTTTCGGCCGGTGCGGCCTCTTCCGTTACCGTGCCTTCTGCCGCAGCGTCGGCGTCATCGGCCTTCTTGCGACCGCGACCGCCGCGGCGGCGCGGCTTCTTCTCGGCGGGTTCGGCTTCGGCCTCGACCGGAGCCGCTTCCTCGGCGGGTTCGTCGCCAGGCGCTTCGCCGTTTGCATCGTCGGCAGCGGCTTCGTCCTCGGTGCCTTCAGCGCCTTCGGCGCCTTCATCGTCCCGACGGCCGCGGCGGCCACGGCGACGGCGGCGGCGGCGCTTGCGGCCTTCGCCATCCTCGCCGTCCTGACGCTCCTGCCGTTCGCGGCGGGCCGGACGTTCCTCGGTCGCCTCTTCCTCTTCTTCCTCGTCTTCGTCCTCTTCGACGAAATCCTCTTCTTCTTCCTCGATCTCGACGATCGGGGCGAAGCTGCGGCGAGCGACCGGCGGTGGGCCGCCGACCTCGACCGCCATGCGCGCGCCTTCGGTCTCGCCGTCGGGCAGGATTTCGACGCTGACGCCGTAGAGTTCCTCGATTTCGCGCAGTTCGCGGCGCTTTTCATTGAGGAGGTAGAAGGTCGCTTCCTGGCTCGCGCGCAGGATGATCTTGCTGCCCTTGCCGCGCGCGGCTTCCTCTTCGATCAGGCGCAGGGCGCTGAGGCCCGCCGAGCTGGCGGTGCGGACGAGGCCGGTGCCCTCGCAATGCGGGCACGGACGCGTCGACGCTTCCAGCACGCCGGTACGCAGCCGCTGGCGGCTCATCTCCATCAGGCCGAAGCCCGAGATGCGGCCGACCTGGATGCGCGCGCGGTCGTTCTTGAGCGCGTCCTTCATCGCGCGTTCGACCTTCCGGACGTTCGAGCCATGATCCATGTCGATAAAGTCGATCACGACAAGACCGGCCATGTCGCGCAGGCGAAGCTGGCGGGCGATCTCGTGCGCGGCCTCGAGGTTGGTGCTGAGCGCGGTCTGTTCGATATTATGCTCGCGCGTCGACCGGCCCGAGTTGATGTCGATCGACACCAGCGCCTCGGTCGGGTTGATGACGAGATAGCCGCCCGATTTGAGCTGGACGACGGGATTGAGCATCCCCGCGAGCTGATCCTCGACGCCATAGCGCTGGTACAGCGATACGGGGTCGGCATATTGCTTCACGCGCCGCGCATGGCTGGGCATCAGCAGCTTCATGAACTGCTTGGCGGCCTTATAGCCCTCGTCGCCCTCGACGAGCACTTCCTCGATATCCTTGTGATAGATGTCGCGGATCGCGCGCTTCACCAGATCGCTGTCCGAATGGATCAGCGCCGGCGCGCTGGACCCCAGCGTCTTTTCGCGAATCTCGTCCCACAGGCGGGCAAGATAGTCGAAGTCGCGCTTGATCTCGACCTTCGTGCGGCTCATCCCCGCGGTGCGAACGATGCAGCCCATCGTCGGCGGCAGGTTCAGCTCGTCGATCATCGCCTTCAACTTGCGGCGATCGGCGCCGTTCGAAATCTTGCGGCTGATCCCGCCACCGTGCATCGTGTTCGGCATCAGCACGCAGTAGCGGCCCGCGAGCGACAGATAGGTGGTCAGCGCCGCGCCCTTGTTGCCGCGCTCTTCCTTCACGACCTGCACCAGCATCACCTGGCGCCGGCGGATGACGTCCTGAATCTTGTAACGGCGACGCAGCGACATGCGGTTCTCGCCGTCTTCCTCGTCGTTGCGACGGCCACGTCCGCCCTTGCGGCCGTTGCGTCCGCCCTTGCCGCGCCGGCGGCGGTCGCCGCGTTCATTCTTGGCGTCGCCTTCGCCCTCGTCAGCGCCATCTTCGCCTTCGCCGTCATTGTCGTCGGCGTCATATCGTTCGTCGTCGCCGTCCTCGCCGTCTTCGCCCACGGTTTCGGGCGCGCGCGGGGCGTCGCCATTCTCGTCGTCATGGTCCTCGATGTCGGCGACATCGCCTTCCAGTTCGTCCAGATCTTCCTCGGCGCGCATCGCGGCCGCGGCGGCATGTTCGGCTTCCTCGCGAAGCAGGGCGTCGCGATCTTCCTTCGGAATCTGGTAATAGTCGGGGTGGATTTCGCTAAATGCCAGGAATCCGTGGCGATTGCCGCCATATTCGACGAACGCCGCCTGCAGGGACGGTTCGACGCGGGTTACCTTGGCCAGATAGATGTTGCCTTTGAGCTGCTTGTGCTCGGCAGACTCGAAATCAAACTCCTCGATGCGGTTTCCCTTGGTGACGGCGACCCGGGTTTCTTCCCGGTGCCGCGCGTCGATCAACATGCGCGTGGTCATTATTATCACTCCAGGCGCGCCGCGGCGCGCCAAACAAAAAGGCCGCGTCCGTCCGTGTCGGATGGCTGCGGTCGATAAGGTTCAAAGAAAAAAAGACGTTATTGCCGCGCGTGGCCCGCGTCCGGTCGTGGACGCGCATGCGGTCTCCCGCCGCGACATGCACAGGGGCGAAACCGCCTGCGTCGCGATCAGAAGAGGGCATGGCAAGCCTCATGCAGCATCAACCTGTTTTCGGGGTGAACGGGCGGAACTGGACAGCATCATGGGTGACGCCGCGCCGGCCGCCCGATCATCCGGGTGGACTGACGGCAGTGCGTCTTTCCCCGCTTGTCCGGCGCCAGGGCGGCCATGATCCGCGATTCGTGCGAGACCAGACCTTTTCCCCTCAAAAGGCCGGACGGCACCGGGAAGGACACCGTCAGTGTGGGGGTGCTAGCATCGGCATGGGCCGACGGCAACCTCCGCCACCCAACAAAGATGGTAGGATGTGCTGCATTTGCAACAAGGTCGGCGCAAAAGTCCGTGCGAATATTCGCGCAAAAGCAGGGTTGGGCGGGCCGTCGCGCGGTCGCGCCGGAAATCGTCTTTCCGATTAACTCCAATTCGACAGCTTTTGGTCAATGGTCTGTTGATCTTGTTGTGCGGCCGGGGGGCTCATGTTTCTCAATAAGCGCTGGACCAGTGAACGGCTACGGCGGCATAGACGCGCCATGGGCCTGCTCTCCGTCCTTGTCGCGATGCTGCTTCCGACCGCCACGACGGCGGAAAGCCCCCATGCGGCCGCGAGCCAGCGCGGTTTCGGTATCCGCGCCATATCGGCGGACACGACGGGCGGGCCGCGCATCGACCTGCGGCAATCGACCGCTTTCCGCGCCCGGCCGCCCGGCAAGCGGTACAGCGTCACCGTTCCGATCGGCAAACCGAAGCCGGCGCTGCCGCTGCCGAAGATCGAGGGCCCCAGCGATCCGCGCCTGCCGCTGGTCGTGATCGACGCCGGACATGGCGGGCATGATCCGGGCGCGCTGTCGCCGCACAACGGCAAGCGCGAGAAGGACATCACGCTCGCGCTCGCCAAGGCGATCCGCGACGATCTGGTCGCGGGCGGCCGCGTTCGCGTCGCGCTCACCCGGTCCGACGACCGTTTCCTGGTGCTGGAGGAACGCTATGGCATCGCGCGGCGGCTGAAGGCCGACCTGTTCATTTCGGTCCACGCCGACGCGGCGGAGAATGAGCAGGCGAGCGGCGCCTCGGTCTATACGCTGTCCGAGGTCGCGTCCGACCGCGAGGCCGCGCGCCTGGCCGCGCGCGAGAACAAGGCGAACATCATCAACGGCGTCGACCTGGGCGCGCACAGCAACGACGTGTCGTCGATCCTGCTCGACCTGACACAGCGCGAGACGATGAACGTCGCGTCGGAATTCGCGCGGCTGCTCCAGCGCGAGGCGTCCGACGAGATCAAGTTCCGGACCACCGCGCATCGTTTCGCGTCCTTCGTGGTTCTGAAGGCGCCCGACACGCCGTCGATATTGTTCGAGACGGGGTTCGTGTCGAACAAGGAGGACGCCGAATTCCTGGCCTCTCCGGCCGGACAGAAAAAGGTCGCGCGCGGGGTGCGCGACGCGGTGCAGATCCACTTCGCGCGCCAGATCGCGTCGGTCCCGCGCTGATTCGCCTTGACCGGTCCCGGGCGCGTCGACAGCGTGTCGGCGACGGGGAGGGACGCATGGCGTGGAGCAACTGGTCGGGCAGCGTCACCGCGCCCGCCGACATCGCGAGGCCGCAAAGCGAGGATGAGCTTGCGGCGTTGATCCGCGGCGCGGGCACGGTCCGCGCGACCGGTGCGGGGCACAGTTTCATGCCGCTTTGCCAGTCCGACGAACTGATCGTCGGGCTGGACCGGCTGGCGGGCGATCTGACGATCGGCGCCGATCGCGCGACGGCGCGCATTCCGGCGGGCTGGAGCATCCGGAAACTGACGGCGGCGCTGTGGGAAGAGGGGCTGGCCCTCGCCAACCAGGGCGACGTCAATCCGCAGTCGCTGGCGGGCGCAATGGCGACCGGGACGCATGGAACGGGCGTCGCGCTGGGCTCGCTTTCGACGATGGCGCGGGGGTTCCGGCTGGTCGGCGCCGACGGCGAGGCGCGCTGGTGCGATGCCGCGACCGAGCCCGACCTGTTCCAGGCGCAGCGGCTTTCCCTGGGCCTGTTCGGCGTCGCGACCGAGATCGAGGTCGCGGTCGTGCCCGCCTTTCACCTGGCCGAACGGATCGAGAAACGTCGCTGGGACGAAATCCGCGAAAGCTATGACGAACTGGCCGACCAGCATCGCCACATCGAATTCTGGCTTTTTCCGCATGCCGACGACGTCATCCTGAAGACGCTGGTGCCCTGCGATCCGTGCGATCCGCCGCCGTCGACGACCGACATGGAGGAGGCGATGTTTCGCCGCGTGCTCGACATCGGGGCAAGGCTGCCCTTCCTGACGCCCTGGTTGCAGCGCGGCATGATGCGGACGGGCTTCGACGGCCGGCGCCGTGGGCCGGCGCATGCGATCTTCCCCTCCGACCGGACGATCCGTTTCGAGGAGATGGAATATGAACTGCCGCGGCGCGCGGGGATCGAGGCGCTGACCGACGTCGTCGGCTGGATTCGAAAGAAGCGGCTGCCGATCAGCTTTCCCTTCGAATATCGCACCGTCGCCGCCGACGATATCTGGATCAGCCCGATGAATGCCGGGCCGGTGGCGGCCGTTTCCATGCACCAATATTCGAAGATGCCCTGGCGAGAGCATTTTGCCGAAGCCGAGGCGATTTTCCGCAGTTTCGGCGGGCGGCCGCATTGGGCGAAGCGGCATGGCCTGACGCGCGGCGACGTCGACGCCCTCTATCCCATGGCCGAGCGCTATCGCGCGGTGCGCCGCGCCGCCGATCCGCAGGGCAAGTTCCTCAATCCCCATCTGGAGACGCTTTTTTCATGACCGACGATCTGACCCTGCACGCACATCTGGTCGGGCGGCAGGGGTCGCGTGCCGACCTGAATACGCCGGTGCTGGTGCTCGATATCGACGCGCTCGACCGGAACATCGCGGCGATGGCGGCGCTGACCGCGGCGCACGGCGTCGGACTGCGTCCGCATGCCAAGACGCACAAGAGCGTCGATATCGCGAACCGCCAGCGCGCGGCGGGGGCGCTGGGGGTGTGCTGCGCCAAGATCGGCGAGGCCGAGGTGCTGGCCGAGGGCGGTGTCGCGGGCATCCTGATCACCTCGCCGGTCGCGGCGCCGCGCGCGATCGAACGGCTCGCCGCGCTCGCCAAGGCCGCCGACGGGCTGATGGCGACGGTCGATCATCCGGCGGTCGCCGAACGCATCGACGCCGCGCTGGCGAGCGCGGGGGCGTCGATCGAGGTGATCATCGACATCGACCCGGGGATCGCGCGCACCGGCGTCGCCTCGCCCGAGGCCGCGGTCGAACTCGCGCGGACGATCGCCGCGCTGCCACGCCTTCGGCTGCGCGGCGTGCAATTCTATTGCGGATCGCAGCAGCATATCGCGGACTATGCCGAGCGCCGCGCCGCGATCGTCGAACGCACCGACTATATGAAGGGCGTGATCGCGGCGCTGAGCGAGGCGGGGTTCGCGCCCGATATCGTCACGGGGTCGGGAACCGGGACGCACCGCATCGACCTGGACCTCGGCATATTCACCGAGCTCCAGACCGGATCCTATGTCTTCATGGACAAGCAATATCTGGACTGCGACCTGACGGGCGACGGGTCGGTGCCGTTCGAAACCGCGCTCGGCGTCGATGCGCGCGTCGTCAGCGCCAATCATTCGGGGCTGGTCACGATCGATGCGGGGTTCAAGTCGCTTTCGAGCGACGGGGGCAGCGCGGTCGTGCGGCGCGGGGCGCCCGAAACCGCCTTTTTCGCTTTCATGGGCGACGAGCATTCGGCGCTGATCGCGCCGGGGATCGGCGGGCAGCTCGCGCCCGGCGATCCGGTGACGCTGACCGTCCCGCACTGCGACCCGACGGTGAACCTGTACGACCATTATCATGTCGTCGAGGGCGAGACGCTGGTCGCGATCTGGCCAGTCAGCGCGCGGGGGCGTGCGCGTTAGGACGGCCCGCCGCAACCATGCTTCCCTTTCCGCTGCACAGGCTTTAGAGGCTTTTCGCATATGGCCTCCGATACCGTGTCCCATTTCCGCCTGCGCCTGCGCCGCGACAGCAATGCCGTCATCGCCTGGTTCCGCGAGATGTGGACGCGGCGCTGGTTCCGCTGGCTCGGCTATCTGGGCGCCGCGGGGTTGCTGGGCATCCTGCTGATCTGGATCGTGTTCGCGCGCAACCTGCCGTCGGTCGACCAGCTGCGCGATTATGAGCCGCCGCTGCCGACGATGGTCCGCGACGCCGACGGCAAGCCGGTCCACAGCTATGCCCGCGAACGGCGCGTCCAGCTGGAATATAGCGAATATCCGCAGCTCTTGATCCGCGCCTATCTGGCCGCCGAGGACCGCACCTTCTTCGAACATGGCGGCATCGACTATCCGGGCATCGTCAGCGCGATCATCACCAACCTGACCAGCAGCGGCCGCCCGATCGGCGCGTCGACGATCACGCAGCAGGTCGCGAAGAACCTGCTCCTGACCAACGAGGTGAGCTATACCCGCAAGATTCGCGAGGCGATCCTGGCGAAACGCATCGAGGCGGCGCTCACCAAGGAGCAGATTCTCGAGCTTTATCTGAATGAAATCCCGCTCGGACGCCGCAGCTTCGGCGTGCAGGCCGCGGCGCGCGCCTATTTCGACAAGGACGTCGACCAGCTCGCGCTCCACGAAATGGCGTTTCTGGCGATCCTGCCCAAGGCGCCCGAAACCTATGGCCGCGCGCGCAATGCCGAGAAAGCGTTGGGGCGCCGCAATTTCGTGCTGTCCGAAATGTTCCGCAACGGGTGGATCACCGCCGCGCAGCGCGACGCCGCGCGCGCGATGCCGCTGGGCCTGACCAACAGCGGCAACACCGCGATCGCACAGGTCGGCGGCTATTACATGGAAGAGGTCCGGCGCCAGCTGATCGACCAGTTCGGCGAAACGCCGGAGGACAGCCCGCTGTCGGTCTATGGCGGCGGCCTTTGGGTGCGCACCGCCTATGACGGGGTGAAGCAGGCGGCGACGACCAGCGCGCTGCGCCGCGGCCTGATCCGCTATGATGCGGGCAAGGGCTGGTCGGGCCCGATCGCGACGATCGAGGCCGACGACCAGTGGCAAAGCCGGCTGGCGTCGAGCTTCATCGGAATCGATTTCGACAATTGGCGGATCGCCGCCGTGCTGTCCAAATCGGCCGGCGAGGCGCGCATCGGCTTTGCGAACGGCGACACCGGCCGCCTGCCCGCCGGCGCCGCGACGCTGGGATATCGCAAGACCGGCGGCAGCGCCTTTTCGGCAATGCGTCCCGGCGACCTGATCGCGGTCAAGGCGACCGCGCCCGGCGTCTATCAGCTCAAGAATATTCCCGAGGTTTCGGGCGGCATGGTCGTCGAAAGCCCGCATTCGGGCCGTATCTATGCGATGCAGGGCGGCTTCGACGTTCGCCTGTCGCCCTTCAACCGCGCGACCCAGGCCGAGCGCCAGCCGGGATCGACGATCAAGCCGTTCGTCTATGCCGCCGCGCTCGACAACGGGATGACCCCCGCGACGATGATCGTCGACGGGCCCTTCTGCGTCTATCAGGGCGCGCGTTTCGGCAACAAATGCTTCCGCAACTTCGGCGGCGCCGGCGGGTCGGGCGAGCATACGATGCGCTGGGGCCTGGAACAGTCGCGCAACCTGATGACGGTGCGCACCGCGAGCCAGATCGGGATGGAGCCGATCGTCGACACGATCAAGACGATGGGCATCGGTACGCACGAACCCTATCTGTCGACCGCGCTCGGCGCCGGATCGACCACGGTCGAAAAGATCACCAATGCCTATGCGATGCTGGCGAACCACGGCCGCGAGCTGAAACCGCGCCTGATCGACTATGCGCAGGATCGCCGGGGCAAGGTGATCTTTCCCAAGAATTGGAAGCCGTGCGAAGGCTGCAACATGAAGGATTGGGACGGCCGGCCGATGCCGCGCTTCGCCAAGACCGGCAAGCAGCTGATGGATCCGATGACCGCCTATCAGGTCGTCCACATGCTGGAAGGCGTCGTGCAGCGCGGCACCGCGGTACGGTTGCGCGACCTGGGCGTGCCGCTGTTCGGCAAGACCGGCACCACCTCGGGCCCGAACGACGTCTGGTTCGTCGGCGGCACCCCCGACGTGATCGCAGGCGTCTATATCGGTTTCGACCAGCCTCGGACGATGGGCGGCTATGCGCAGGGCGGCAGCCTGGCGGCCCCGATCTTCAAGGATTTTTTCCAGGGAGCGCTGCTCGACGCGCCGCCGGTGCCCTTCACGGCGCCCAAGGGCATCCGCATGGTGCGAATCGACCGCCAGTCGGGCCGCCGCGTTTACGGCAGCTGGCCGGGCACCGATCCCAAGGCGGCGATCATCTGGGAGGCCTTCAAGCCCGAAAGCGAGCCGCGGCGGACGATCCGCGAAGAGGAAATCAAGCCGATCAAGACGCAGAAGCGGACGACCGGCCCGGCGCAGAAGGGAAGCTCGGGTCGCACCGACAGCGACTTCCTGGACGATCGCGGCGGTATTATCTGACGCTTGTCTATGGCGAGCGAGCCTCTATGGCCGGTCGCATCGAATTTCAGGAGCAAAGAACATGCGCGCCGAAGCGCAGGATCATGTCGATACCATCAACGCCGCGCTGGCGCTGCTGCGCCGATTCCTCGACTGGGATCGCGCGGTGCGCCGTCTCGACGAACTCAACGCGAAGGTCGAGGACCCGACGCTGTGGGACAATCCCAAGGCGGCGCAGGACGTCATGCGCGAACGCCGCCGCCTGGACGAGGCGATCACCGCGACCCGCGCGATCGAGAAAGAGCGCGACGATACGGTCGAGTTGATCGAACTTGCCGAGATGGAGGGCGACGAGGCGCTGGTTGACGATGCCGTCGCCTCGCTCGGCACGCTCGCGGCGCGCGCCGAAGAGGATAAGGTCAAGGCGCTGCTGGCGGGCGAGGCCGACAGCTATGACTGCTACATCGAAGTCCATGCCGGCGCCGGCGGCACCGAAAGCCAGGACTGGGCCGAGATGCTGCAGCGCATGTACAGCCGCTGGGCCGAAAAGCGCGGGATGAAGGTCGACCTGATCGAATATCAGGCGGGCGACCAGGCGGGCATCAAATCGGCGACGATGCTGGTGAAGGGCGAAAACGCCTATGGCTATGCGAAGACCGAGAGCGGCGTTCATCGCCTGGTCCGCATTTCGCCCTATGACAGCTCGGCGCGGCGCCACACCAGCTTTTCGTCGGTCTGGGTCTATCCGGTGATCGACGACAATATCGAGATCGAGATCAAGGAAAGCGACCTCAAGATCGATACCTATCGCGCGTCGGGCGCGGGCGGACAGCACGTCAACACCACCGATTCGGCGGTGCGCATCACGCACGTCCCGAGCGGCATCGTCGTCGCGTCGCAGATCGACAGGTCGCAGCACAAGAACCGCGCCACCGCAATGGGCATGCTGAAGGCCCGGCTGTACGAGGCCGAGCTGCAGAAGCGCGAGGCGGAGGCGTCGGGCGAATATCAGGCGAAGACCGAGATCGGCTGGGGCCACCAGATCCGGTCCTATGTCTTGCAGCCGTATCAATTGGTGAAGGACCTGCGCACGGGCGTCACCTCGACCGCACCGGGCGACGTGCTTGACGGCGCGCTCGACCCCTTCATGGCGGCCGCGCTGTCGCAGAAGGTGACCGGCGAAAAGGTCGAGGTGGAGGACATCGATTGATGATGCGCGCGGGCGCTCTCGCCGCGCTTGCCCTGGTCCCGCTGCTCGGCGGTTGCGACGGGCCGTGGGGCGACGACAGCGACCGCATCGAGACCGCGCGCGAATTCCCGCCCGCCGATCGCCCGGTGGCGCCGATCACGTCGACCAAATGGTCGACCGAGGAAGCGCGCGACCGCGTCAACGAAGCCGATGACGTGATGAATTCGGCCGACGTCCGCCCCGGCATGACGGTCGCCGACATCGGCGCGGGCGACGGCTATTATACGGTGCGCCTGGCGCCGCGTGTCGGCACGAACGGCCGGGTGCTGGCGCAGGACATCCAGCCCGAAGTGATCGAACGGCTTGCCGACCGCGTCGCGCGCGAGCGGCTGGACAATGTCTCGCTGAAACTCGGCGCGGTCGACGATCCGCGGCTCCCCGCGAACAGTTTCGACCGGGTGTTCATGGTCCATATGTATCACGAGATCGGCGAGCCCTATGCCTTTCTCTGGCGCCTGCGCCCCGCGCTGCGCAAGGGCGGGCAGGTGATCGTCGTTGATGGCGACCGCCCGATCGCGCAGCACGGCACGCCCTTCCGCCTGCTCGTCTGCGAATTCGAGGCGGTCGGTTACAAGCTCGTCTCCTATGACGACAAGGCGCACGCCGGGGGCTATCTCGCGCGCTTCGTGCCCGAGGGCAATCGCCCCGAGCCCGAAGCCATCACGGTCTGCAAGAACCCCTGATTGCCCTGTCCTGCGGTAATGCCGTGGGGCGGACGCTCAATAGGTCAGAAGCTGGTCGCCGGCCCCCAGGTCGGCGAGAAAGCTGACCAGCCCGCCGGCGCGCACCTGCGGCACCAGTTCGCTGGCGGTCATGCCGACCAGGGCCATGCCCGACTGGCAGACCACCAGCCCGACATCCATCGCCATCGCCTCTGCGATCAGCGACGCGAGATCGGGCTGTCCCGCCGCGCGCCGTGCCGCATCGCCATCGAAAGCGACGGGCACGCGCAGCAGCGCCGCCGCCTCGCCCTGCAGAAAGATGCGCGCGGGGCGGCCGAGCGCCGCCGCCGCCGCCGCCGCCTCGAGCGCGGCATAGAAACGCTGGCCATCGGCCGATGCGACGATGATGCTCAGCCCCGGCATATCGGACACTCCGGATCCTTTGCGACCGCGACCTCGCGCCAGCGCCGGTCGAGCATGTCGACGATCGCCAGCTTGCCGGCAAGCGGCCGGCCCCAACCCGTCAGCGCGCGCACGGCCTCGAGCGCGGCCATCGTGCCGATCATGCCCGCGAGCGCGCCCATCACCCCCTGCTCGGCGCAATTGATGCCCGGGCGATCGGGGTCGTCGCCGACGAGGCAGGCATAGCAGGGCGCGTCGGCGCGCCATCCCTCGTAAAGCGCCACCTGCCCCTCGAACGCACCGATCGCGGCAGACAGGAGCGGAATGTTCAGCGCGACCGCCGCGCGATTGACCGCCAGCCGCGTCTCGAAATTGTCGCAGCCGTCGAGGATCAGGCTGGCGCCCGCGAGCAGCGTCGCCGCATTTCCCGCGTCGAGCCGCTCGGCGACCGCCACCGCCGTCACATGCGGATTGATCCGCCGGGCCGCATCGGCGGCGACCTCCGCCTTTGGCGATCCGATGTCGCGGTCGGTGAAGAGCGGCTGCCGCTGAAGATTCGACAGCTCGATCCGGTCATGGTCGATGATGGTGAGCGTGCCGACGCCGGCCGCCGCCAGATAGGTGATCGCCGGACATCCGATGCCGCCCGCGCCGATGATCGCGACATGCGCGCCCTTCAGCTTCGCCTGTCCCGCGCCGCCGAAGACCGGCAGGATGATCTGGCGCGCGTAACGATCGAGTTCGGCGTCGCTGAGCAACGCCTATTCGCCCGGATGCCGTATCTTCATCGTCGACAGCGAACCGACATTGTCGGGGATATTGTCATCCTCGATCGCGTCGTCGCCGATTTCGCCGCCGGCTTCGCTCGCGACGCCGGTCGAACCGAAGCCGCCCGCGCCGCGCACGGTTTCGTCGAGCGCCTGAACCTCGGCAAAGGTGGCGCGCTGGACCGGTGCGGGGACGAGCTGGGCGATGCGGTCGCCGCGCTGAATCTCGAAGCTGTCCTCCGACAGATTCGCCAGAATCACCTTCACCTCGCCGCGATAGTCGCTGTCGATCGTGCCCGGCGTGTTGAGGCAGGTGATGCCATGCTTCAGCGCCAATCCCGACCGCGGGCGCACCTGCACCTCATAGCCCGGGGGTATGGCCATCGCGAAGCCGGTCGCGACGGCATGGCGCGTGCCCGCGCGCAGGGTCAGCGTCTCCGCCGCGACGACGTCCATTCCCGCCGCACCCTCGCTGGCATAGGCCGGAAGGGGAAGGCCGCCACCGTTCGGCAGGCGCTGGATGGCGATTTCAATCGGCGGCAAGGGGTGCGCGGATTTCGAGCTCATCGGCGATCTTTTCCATCAATTTGCGGGCGACCGCGTCCTTCGGCAGCCGGTCCCAACTGTCTATGCCAGCTTTGCTAACGATATGTACCCGGTTCGTCTCGCCCCCCATCGGGTCGGCGGCGACGTCGTTGGCGACAATCCAGTCGCACCCCTTGCGGGCCAGCTTTGCCTCGGCATGCGCGATGACGTCGTTGGTCTCGGCCGCGAAGCCGACCAGCAGGGGCGGGCGCTGCGCGCTTTTCGCGACGCTGGCCAGAATGTCGGGGTTTTCGGCCAGCGCCAGCGGCGGGACGGCACCGCTGCCGTCCTTCTTGATCTTTTGCGGCGCGGTGTCGGCGGCGCGCCAGTCGGCGACGGCGGCGACCATGATCGCGGCGTCGACGGGCAGGCCCGCCTCGACCTCCGCCGCCATCTCGCGCGCGGTTTCGACATCGACGCGGATCACCCCGGGCGGGGTCGGCAGCGGGACGGGGCCCGCGATCAACAGCACTTCGGCGCCGGCTTCGGCGGCGGCGGCGGCGATCGCGAAGCCCTGTTTGCCGCTCGACCGGTTGGCGATGTAGCGTACGGGATCGATCGGCTCGTGCGTCGGGCCGGCGGTGATCAGGATGCGGCGTCCGAACAGCGGGCGATGGTCGGCGGGCGCGAAGTCGGGCTGGCCGGTCAGCGGGACGGGCGTCGGTGCGGCGGCCAGCGCCTTGTCGATCGCGTCCTTGATCGCCTGTGGTTCGGGCAGGCGGCCGGGGCCATATTCGCCGCACGCCATCTCGCCCTCGTCGGGCTCCATCACGGTGACGCCGTCGCCGCGCAGCGTCGCGACGTTGCGCCGCGTGGCGGGGTGCAGCCACATGCGGACGTTCATCGCGGGCGCGGCCAGCACGGGCTTGTCGGTCGCCAGCAACAGCGTCGTCGCCAGGTCGTCGGCGATGCCCGCCGCCATCTTGGCCAGCAGGTCGGCGGTGGCCGGCGCGACGACGACCAGGTCGGCCTCGCGGCTGAGCTGGATATGGCCCATCTCGACCTCGTCCTTCAGGTCGAAAAGATTTGTATATACTTTATTCTCGGACAGCGCGGCGAGCGTCAGCGGGGTCACGAACTGCTCGCCCCCGCGCGTCAGCACGCAGCGCACGACGAAGCCGGCCTTGCGCAGGAGCCGCACCAGCTCGATCGCCTTGTACGCGGCGATGCCGCCGCCGATGATGAGCAGGATGCGCGCTTTGGTCATGCCTTCAACCTAGCCATTGCAGCAGTCCGGCGCCAGCCGCCGCGCCGACGATAGCGGTCAACGCGTAACGCCACCAGCGCCGCTTTTCGCCCCGGTCCCACATCAGCGGAATCTCGGGCAGCGGCGGGGCGGGCGGGGCGGCGCCCTTTCGCGGCAATTGCGCGTCGAGGCGGCGGATGATGTCGGGGATCAGCGCCAGCGTCTTGCCCTGTTCGCGGATGCCGTCGGCCAGCGCTGCCTCCGGACCCAGCTCGTCGCGAATCCACTCGCGCACGAAGGGGCCCGAGACGTCCCACATGTTGATCCGGGGGTCGAGCATCGTCGCCACGCCCTCGACCATCACCATCGTCTTTTGCAGCAGCAGCAGGTGCGGCTGGGTCTGCATGTCGAAATCGCGCGTGATCGCGAACAGCCCGTCGAGCATCTGTCCGACGCTGAGTTCGCTCACCGGCTTGCCGCGCATCGGCTCGCCGACCGCGCGCAGCGCCGTCGCGAACTCCTCGACGCTGTGATAGTCGGGGACATATTGCGCCTCGAAATGAATCTCGGCGACGCGGCGGTAATTGCCCGTCGTCAGCCCATAGAGGATTTCGGCGAGCCAGTAGCGCGCCTGCCGGTTGATCCGCCCCATGATGCCGAAATCGACCGCGGCGATCGTGCCGTCGGCCTTCACGAACAAATTGCCCTGGTGCATGTCGGCGTGGAAGAAACCCTCGGCGATCGCCTGGCGCAGGAAGGCGTTGACGAGGTTCGCCGACAGTTTTTCCATGTCGTGCCCCGCGGCGATCAGCGCGTCGCGGTGCGAAATCTTGATCCCGTCGATCCAGTCGAGCGTCATTACGCGGCTGGCGGTGCGGTCCCAGTCGATCGCGGGGACTTCAAAGGTCGGCACGCCAACCATGGCGTCGGCGAGTTCGGACGCCGAGGCGGCCTCGCGCCGCAGGTCGAGCTCGCGCAGCGTCCAGCGGCGGAAATTGGCGATGACCTGGCGCGGGCGGAGCCGCGTCGCTTCGCCGCCCAGCGCCTCCAGATGCGCGGCCGCCCATTCATAGGTTTCGATATCGCGCGCGAACTGCTTGTCGATGCCGGGGCGGCGGACCTTGACCGCGACCTTGCGCCCGTCGGTGGTGATCGCGCGGTGCACCTGCGCGATCGAGGCCGAGCCGACGGGTTCGGGATCGAATTCGGAATAGAGGCTTTCGAGCGGCGCCTCGAAGGTCGCCTCGATCTCCTGCCGGATGCGGTCGAACGCGACGGGCGCGAGCGCGTCCTGAAGCGTCAGCAGGTTGCGCGCCGCCTCCTCGCCGACCAGGTCGGGCCGCGTCGCCAGCGTCTGGCCCAGCTTGACCGCGGCGGGGCCGATGGCCTGAAAGGCGCTGGCATAGTCGGGCACCGCGGGCTGGACCGTCCCGAAGCGCGCGATCCGGCAAAGGCGCTTGACCCCCGGCGGAGTCTGCGGCGCCGTCTCGATACCGCGCAGCGCCCCGTGGCGCGCGAGGATGCGGCCCCATTTCAGCAGGCGGACGATATGGGTGACGGGTCGGGTCAAGCCTTCCACCCGCTGTGAATGGCGACGAGCCCGCCCATGATCGGTTCGACCTTTACCGCGGTGAAGCCGGCGTCGCGGATCATCTGCGCGAAGGCGGGCATCGGCGGGAAGCGGCGGATCGATTCGATCAGATAGCGATAGCTGTCCTCGTCGTCGGCGATCAGCTTGCCCAGCTTGGGCACCAGACGGTGCGAATAGGCGTCATAGACCTGCGCGAAGCCAGGCCATTCGTTCGTCGAGAATTCGAGGCAGAAGAAGCGCCCGCCATAGCGCAGGACGCGGTGCGCCTCTTTCAGGGCCGCCGGAATGTCGGTGACGTTGCGGATGCCGAACGCGATCGTATAGGCGTCGAAGAACTGGTCGGGAAAGCTGAGCCTCTCGGCATTTTGTTCGGACCAGACCAGGCTGTCGATTCCGCGCTCGGCGGCGCGTTCCACGCCGACGCCCAGCATGTCGGGATTGATGTCGGCAACGGTGATGCTGGCGCCCGAGCGCTCCATGCGAAAGGCGATGTCGCCGGTGCCGCCCGCCATGTCGAGGATCGTCTCGCCCTCGCGTGGCTTCACCCGGCGCACGAAGCGATCCTTCCACAGGCGGTGCATCCCGCCCGACATCGCGTCGTTCATGATGTCATATTTGCGCGCGACGCGGCTGAACACCTCGCCGACCATCGCGGTCTTCTGTTCCGTCGGGACCTGTTCGTAACCGAAGCTGACGGTATCGGGAGTGGCCATGGAGTGCACGCCTTTGCGGGGAGATGGTCTGTTGCGTCGGCCTTTAGCGGGGCCTTGCCGCCCGCGCAAATGGCGCGTAGCCGGATGGCGATATGCCCGAGCTACCCGAAGTCGAAACCACCGTGCGCGGCCTCGCCCCCTTTCTCGAGGGACAGCGGCTGGTCACCGTGTCCACCTTTCGCCCGGACCTGCGCCGACCCTTTCCCGTCGACCTGGCGCAGCGGCTGACGGGGGCGACGGTCACCGGCCTGTCGCGCCGCGCCAAATATGGCATCATCGCGACCGACCGCGACGATCACATGATCTTTCACCTCGGCATGTCGGGGCGCTGGCGGACCGAGGGCGGCGACGCAGGAAAGCATGATCATCTGCTGCTCGAAACGGGCGCGGGGCACCGGCTGTTTCTTCACGATCCGCGGCGATTCGGATCGGTCGACCTGGTGAACGGCGATCCGCTGGCGCATTTTCCGGCGTTCGTCACGCTGGGGCCCGAGCCGTTGTCGGCCGATTTCGACGCCGCCTATCTGGCCCGGGCGCTCGCGGGGCGGCGGTCGCCGATCAAGGCGATGCTGCTCGACCAGGCGGTCGTCGCCGGGCTGGGCAACATCTATGTCTGCGAGGCGCTGAACATGGCGCATATTTCGCCGTTGAAGGCCGCTGCCGATGTCTCGAAGGCGAAGCTGGTGGCGCTGGTCCCCGCGATCAAGGCGGTGCTGACGGCCGCGATCGCGGCGGGCGGGTCGACGCTGCGCGATTTCCTGAGCCCCGAGGGCGACCTTGGTTATTTCGCGAAGGACTGGCGCGTCTATGGGCGCGAGGGCGAGCAATGCGAATGCGGCGGGACGATCGCGCGCGTCGTCCAGAGCGGCCGTTCGACCTTCTATTGCCCGAAATGTCAGCGCTGAGGGCAGTTTCGTCGTTGACCAAAAGGGGCAATCTGGCTATGGGCCCACCCTTCGAGCAGGGTCCGGTCGTCCGGAACCGGCCGCATCCGGACATTGATTCGCTGCTTTCGCGCGATTCGGCTGCTCCGATGAGGCTGTGCTCCGACCATTGAGACCGTTTGAAAGACTAGAGGAATTTATGGCCAATACGCCGCAGGCAAAGAAGCGCATCCGCCGCAACCAGGCGCGTGCCACCGTGAACAAGAACCGCGTTTCGCGTATCCGCACGCTGGTCAAGAAGGTCGAGGCCGCCGTTGCTTCGGGCGACAAGGACGCAGCAGCGACCGCGCTGAAGGCCGCCCAGCCCGAAATGGCGCGTGGCATTGCCAAGGGCGTGCTTCACAAGAACACGGTCGCTCGCAAATATGCGCGCCTGACCAAGAGCGTGAACGCGATCGCCTGATTCGCCTCTGTCCCGAAAGGGCACAAAAAAGGACCCGCCGGCCCAGCGCCCGCGGGTCCTTTTTTGTGCCCGGCTTTGTGACTCCACGATGGCAATAGTGTTGCAGCGCGGTAAGTGACGGAATTACCGCGATTCGCTGACGTCACAAATGATGTCACAAATAAGCTATTGAAAATATTGATAAAAAACACGTCTGGACGCGTTTCCGGCACCCCCGACGAGTCAAGATTTTTATTTCAGTATTTTTACACCCCTCAGTCTTGATCGACTCGGTTCCCCCTGCCTAGACAAGGGGGTCGTCGGCCTTCGCCGGTGGCCGCCACATCGACATGATTCGCTCTCTTTCGGACCGTCTGTCCGGGAAAGGATGCTTGCGCCTTCGCGCAGGCTGGATGGGTCGGCGTGTGGAACGGCCGCGCGTTGGTGCCGACGCCGGGGGAATTCAGGGGGCGATACGGGTGATACAAAGCGGGGATCGGAATGGCTTGGACGCAGGGAGCAGGGTTGTGAGCAGCGATGCCATCACGCTCTGGCCGCGCGTCGCCGAAGGGCTGCGCCGCGATCTGGGCGCGCGCACCTTCGACCATTGGCTGAAGCCCGTCCGCTTTGCCGATTACTGCGCGCTGTCGGGCGTCGTCACGCTTGAAACGGCAAGCCGCTTTTCGGCCAACTGGATCAACGAGCGCTTCGGCGAGCGACTCGAGCTCGCATGGCGCCAGCATCTGCCCGACGTGCGCAGCGTGACCGTGCGCGGCGGCGTAGCCGCGACCGATCGCGCCACGGCGCTGTCGGCGCAGCCGCTCCCCGCGTTCGAGGCGCCACGGCCGGTCGCCGCGAATCCCGCGCTGCTCGGTTTCGACCCGCGCCTGTCGTTCGACCGCTTCGTCGTCGCGCGCTCGAACATCCTTGCCGCCAATGCCGCGCGCCGCATGGCGATGGTTGAGGCGCCGCAGTTCAACCCGCTCTATCTCTGCTCGGGCACCGGCCAGGGCAAGACGCACCTCCTCCAGGCGATCGCGCAGGATTATGCGGCGTCGCATCCGACCGCGAACATCATCCTGATGTCGGCGGAAAAATTCATGCTCGAATTCGTCGGCGCGATGCGCGGCGGCGACATGATGGCGTTCAAGGCGCGGCTGCGTGCCGCCGACCTGTTGCTGCTCGACGACCTGCAGTTCGTGATCGGCAAGAATTCGACGCAGGAAGAGCTGCTCCACACGATCGACGACCTGATGACCGCGGGCAAGCGCCTGGTCGTTACCGCCGACCGTCCGCCGGCGATGCTCGACGGGGTCGAGGCACGGCTGCTCTCGCGCCTGTCGGGCGGCCTGGTCGCCGATATCGAGGCGCCCGAGGACGATCTGCGCGAGCGTATCATTCGCCAGCGGCTCGCCGCGATGCCGATGGTCGACGTGCCCGACAATGTCGTCGCCTATCTGGTCAAGCATTTCACGCGCAACATCCGCGAGCTCGAGGGTGCGCTGAACAAGCTGCTCGCCTATGCGGCGCTGACCGGCACGACCGTCGACCTGACGCTGGCCGAAGACCGGCTGGCCGAGAATGTCCGCAGCGCGCGGCCGCGGATCACGATCGACGAGATCCAGCGCGCGGTCTGCGCCCATTATCGGCTCGACAAGTCCGAGATGGCGTCGAAGCGCCGGGTTCGCGCAGTCGCGCGCCCGCGCCAGGTCGCCATGTATCTGGCGAAGGAACTGACGCCGCGCTCCTATCCCGAAATCGGTCGCCGCTTCGGCGGTCGCGACCATTCGACGGTGATTCACGCGGTGCGGACGGTCGAGGCGCTGCGCGTGGCCGACAGCGAACTGGATGCCGAGATCGCGGCGATCCGTCGCAGTCTCAACAGCTGATCCACAGGCTTATCGCGATATCATCCCCAGGGTTGTCCACAGCGGGCATCAGGGGCGATCGATATGAAAAAGGCCCGCCTTCCGTGCGGGAAGGCGGGCCTTTTTCTATGCCTGGCGGTGGGGATCAGCCCTTTTCGGGCGGCGCCACGGTGATTCGCACGCGTTCACCCGAATTTCCGGGGAAGCCGGTGAACATCGCCTCGATCAGGTTCGGGACGAGCGTCTGCAGGTTGCTGTCGCGCGATTGCGCCTCGGCATGGCCTTCGAACAGGCGCGAGCCGTCGGCCGCCCGGTCGATCTGCAGGTTCAGCCCGCTGGTGTAGACGGTGTAGCTGCTTACGTCGTTATAGCCGCCCCAGCCGGGACCGAAACCGCCCCACAGGAAGGGGTCGCGATAGCCATAGACATAGCGGCGACCGCTGGGACCGCGCACGATGACCGGGCGATAATAGGAGGGGCCCCAGCCGCCGTACCACGGATCGCCGAAACCGGGGTTCGACACGACCTTCTCCCGGCCCTTGTCGACGCCATAGTCCATCCGGACGACCAGGTCGGGGCGCTCGCCGTTCGCTGCTGGGCGATAGCCGTAACGCGTCAGTTCGCCGGCGACGATATTGGCATATTGGCCGAATTCGATGCCGCCCTGCAGCGCGGGATTGCCCGCCTCGATCGCGAAGCTCTGGCCCTGCGGCGCGGGAAGCTGCGTCTGGAAGCGCGCGACATCGGCCTTGAAGGGGGTTGCGCAGCCGGCGAGCGTCAACGCGGCGCCGGCCATGGCCGCCAAGCCCAGCTGTTTGAAGGAGATCTTGCTCATATTCATGCTCCGTGATTCGGACTGGCACGCACCGCGCGGCTTATAACATGACTACGCCGATACGACTTAACCTTGGTTGAACTCGTTTCGTCGCATCGCGGTTCCGCCCTCCCGATATGGGAAGGCGGATGCGATACGCAAGATTTGGATGGAAGGCCGAAGGTTTAGCGGCACAGCCCGAGCGCCGCATAAGCGGCGTCGAGGGTCGGCCTGGCGAGGGTCGCCGCACGCGCCGCGCCGGCCTCCAGCGCCGCGTCGATCGCCGCCGGATCGGCCTTTAGCTGGTTGAGGCGCGTCGCGATCGGGCGCAGCGTTTCGACCAGCAACTCGCCGAGCGCGGGCTTGAACGCGCCAAAGCCCTGTCCGGCGAAGCGTGCCAGCACCTGATCGACGCTCTCGTCGGCCATCGCGGCATAGATCGCGACCAGATTCTTCGCCTCGGGCCGTGCATCGAGCCCCGCCGCCTCCGACGGCAGCGGTTCGGGATCGGTCTTGGCCTTGCGAATCTTGGCCATGATCGTGTCGGGATCGTCGACCAGGTTGATCCGGCTCATGTCGCTCGGGTCCGATTTCGACATTTTCGCGGTGCCGTCGCGCAGGCTCATGATTCGCGCCGCGGTCGGCGGAATCGTGGGGTCGGGCAGGGTGAAGGTCTCGGTCCCCGTGTCGAGGTTGAACTTGGTCGCGATGTCGCGCGCCAGTTCGAGATGCTGTTTCTGGTCGTCGCCGACCGGAACATGCGTCGTCTGATAGAGCAGCACGTCGGCGGCCTGCAGCACCGGATAGGCATAGAGGCCGACGCTGGCGCCCTCGCGGTTCTTGCCCGACTTTTCCTTGAACTGCGTCATCCGGTTCAACCAGCCGATCCGCGCGGTGCAGAAAAGCAGCCACGCCAGCTCGGCATGCGCGGGAACGCGCGCCTGGTTGAACAGGATCGCCTTTTCCGGATCGATGCCCGCCGCCATCAGCGCCGCCGCCATCTCGCGCGTGTTCGCGGTCAGCTCGGCGGGGTCGTTGTGGACGGTGATCGCGTGGAGGTCGGCAAGGAAATAGAGTTTCTCGCCCGGCATGTCGTCCTGCATGCGCACCCAGTTGCGGATCGCGCCCAGATAATTGCCGAGGTGCAAATTTCCGGTGGGCTGGATGCCCGATAGCGTCCGCATGTCTTACTCCTGAATTTCGGCAGGTTTGCCGCGCCGCCGCGTGAGCATGGCGAGCAGATCCTTGTCAAGCGCGCCGACGAGGAAGGCGGTGATGAAGAAGACCGCACCGCCGCTCGCGCACAGCAGCGCCAGCGACCATATCCGTTCGAACGCGCTGCCGCCGTAAAAAGGCTCCATCAGCGGCATCATGTACCACAGCAGCGCCGCCATCGCCGCCACCGCGACGAGCTGGCGAGCGATCTTGCCGGCGAGCCTTGCGGTGAAATGGAACCAGCCGCGGCGGTGAAGGACGGCGTAGAGCAGCAGGCAGTTGATCGAGGCCGACACCGCCGTCGCGCCGGCGAGGCCGACGATGCCATAGCGTTCGACGACATAGAGGTTGATCGCGATGTTGACGGTCAGCGACGCGAGGGCGGTCCACACCGGCGTCTTGGTATCCTCGCGCGCGAAGAAGCCGGGGTTCAGGATCTTGACGATGACATAGGCCGGCAGGCCGCAGATCAGCGCGACGACGATCTGCGCCATCAGCAACCCGTCGACCTCGGTAAATTTGCCGCCCACGAAAAAGGCGGTGACGAAGGCCGGCGCGCAGATCGCGAGCGCGGCGGCCGCGGGAAGCGTGAGCAGCGTCGCGATTTCGAAGGCGTTCGCCTGCAACCGCTGCGCTTCGGCGGCGTCGCCGCTGTGGATATGGCGCGAGAGCATCGGCAGGATTGCGGTACCGAGCGCGATGCCGACGATGCCGAGCGGGAGCTGGTTCAGCCGATCGGCGAGCTTGAGCAGGGTCAACGAGCCCTGCGGCAGCGAGGTTGCGAAGAAGGTGTCGACGAACTGGCTGATCTGATAGATTCCGGCGCCGAAGGTCGCGGGCAGGATCAGCATCCCCAGCCGCTTCACCTCGGGCGTGAAGCGCGGCAGCCGCCAGCGGAGTTTCAATCCGGCGCGGCGTATCGCCCACCACATATAGGCAAGCTGGACGACGCCCGCGATGCTGACCGCGACCGCAAGCGATTCGGCGACGATGCGGTCGTCGCCGCGCGGGCCGCGCAGCCACCAGCCGGTCAGGATTCCGCCGATCAGCACGATGTTCAGCAGCACCGGCGCGAAGGCTCCCGGCCCGAAGCGCGAGCGTGCGTTGAGCAGGCCCGACAGCATCGCGACGAGGCTGACGAGCGCCAGATAGGGAAAGGTGACGCGGCTGAGGAAGACGGCGAAGTCGAACTTGCCCGGTACTTCCTGGAAATCGCGCGCGAGAATCCAGACGATGCCGGGCATCGCGATCATCATGATGCCCGAGAAGGCGAGCAGGACCCAGAGGAAGACCGACAGCACGTCGTCGGCGAATTTCGCCGCGGCCTCCTCACCCCCGTCGCCGTGCAGCGCGCGGCTGTACATGGGGACGAAGGCGACCGAGAAGGCGCCCTCCGCGAAGAGGCGGCGAAAGGTGTTGGGCAGGGTGAAGGCGAGCTGGAAGGCGTCGGCGGCAAGCCCCGCGCCGAGGACGCGGGCGAGCAGCATGTCGCGCGCGAAGCCGAAAACGCGGCTGACCATCGTCAGGCCGCCGATCGTCCCCACGCTTTTGACGAGGCTGCTCAATCCCCCTGCCTGCGCCCCGTGGGGCGCTTACGCCTGGCCGACGGTGACTTCGCCGGCCTGTTCGGCCTGCATTGCCTGCGCCTGCTGCATGAAGAGGCCGTGGAAATCGATCGGCTCGAGCAGCAGCGGCGGGAAGCCGCCATCGCGCACGACGTCGGCGACGACGCGGCGGGCGAAGGGGAAGAGGATGCGCGGCGCTTCGGCCAGGAAGAAGGGCTGAAGCTGGTCGTCGGGAACGTTGCGGACGCCGAAGAGGCCGGCATATTTCAGGTCGACGATGAAGCCCGTGCCCTCGTCCGACTTCGACGAAATGTCGATCTTCAGCGACACTTCATACAGATTCTCGCCGACATTGTCGGCCGCGATGTTGAACTGAACGTCGATCTGCGGCGCGGTCTGCCACTGGTAGACGGCGGGCGCGTTCGGGTTTTCGAACGACAGATCCTTCACATATTGCGAGATCAGACCGATCGCGGGGCCGGTGTCTTCGCCGTTCGGCAGGGCGGCGGGGTTGAGGTCGGTGCTGGTCTCGTCGGCCATGATGTCGTTGCTTTCGTTCAAATCGGATGGGATGGTTCCGCCGTACGGCGGAGCGTTGCCGGGGCGCTTAGCAGCGGCGAACGGCCAGCACAATGGCCGGTGCCGCCGTAACGGTACCGGGCGGGGAATCGTTGACCTGCCGCCGTCCTGCGGTCATGGTGATTTGAAAGATGACCGCGTATACCCTATGTTAGGGGCAACGCTTCATCATTGCCCGCAATGGATATCTGCCTGTGACCGCTTTTTCGATCGTCCTGCTCGCCATGATTGCCGCCTTCCTCGGCATGCGGCTCTATTCCGTGCTCGGCAAGCGGACCGGGCATGAACAAGAGCCCGTTCTGCCGCGCCGCGACGATCGGTCTGCATCGCAGGCTTCGCCTTCGCCGCTGCGCATCGACGATGCCGAGGCGACCGGCGCGACGCAGGCTGCCGCGCCTGGCAGCACTGGCCTGGTATATGAGCCTGCTGCCGAAGCCGGGCTTCGTCAGCTTCTCGCAACCGACCGTCAGTTCGATGCCGGCCGCTTCATGGAGGGCGCCGAGGCGGCCTATCGCATGATATTGGAGGCCTTTTGGTCGGGCGATCGCGACACGCTTCGCGATCTTTGCGACGACGACAGCTACGAAGCGTTCGTCGAAGCGATCAAGGCACGCGAAGCGCGCGGCGAAAAGCTGGAAAACCGCCTGGTCGGAATCGATTCGGCCAAGATCACCGCGGTCGAACTCAGCCGCAGCGAAGTTCGCATTACCGTGCGGTACCAAGCCGACATCAGCGCGATCACCCGCGATGCCGAAGGCAAGCTGGTCTCCGGTTCGATGAGCGACGCCGCGCAGACCGACGACATGTGGACCTTCCGCCGCCAGATCGGCAGCAACGATCCCAACTGGTTGCTCGACGAAGTCGAAGCCGCCTGATCCCATGCAGGGGGGCGTGACGCACCGGGCGCCACCGGCGCGCGCTTTCGGATTCCTGCTTCTTGCCGCGCTGCCGTTGTTGTCGGCTTGCTCGTCGGTCATCCCGGAGGCCGGAGGGCCGCGCCCCGCGACGCCGCCGCCGGTCACTCAGGCTCCCCCGGCTCCGGACGGCACGACGCGGCCCTATACGCCGCGCCCGTCCGAAACGGGGTCGGTTGCCGCCAAGCCGATTCCCGCAACGCCCAACCCGCCGCTACCGGCGCCGGTGCCGCCCGTCACCGCGACCACGGCGGTCGAGGCAGGCGTCGTTGCCGGACCCGAATATAATGAACTGGGCGTCCCCGCCGAACAGGCGACCGCAGCGCTCAAGGCCTTTCGCATAAGCTGTCCGTCGCTGCTGCGACGCGCCGATACGAGCGGGCTGACGCAGAATGCCGAATGGACCGAAAGCTGCAATGCGGCGAAGGACTGGGCAGACCGCGATGCGACCAATTTCTTCAGCCGCTATTTCGGAACGGTGCAGATCGGCACCGGCGCGGCCTTCGTTACTGGCTATTACGAGCCCGAAATCGCGGGATCGCGCACGGCGCGGCCGGGGTATGACGTGCCCATCTATCGCCGCCCGGCGGACCTGGTCGACGTCGATCTGGGCCAGTTCTCCGACGATCTGAAGGGCAGGAAAGTCCGCGGGCGCGTCGATGGCAGCAATCTTGTCCGCTATTATGATCGTGCAGCGATCGAACGCGGGGCGCTCGCGAACCGCGGGCTGGAGATCGCCTGGGCGGCCGATGCCGCGGAATTCTTTTTCCTTCAGGTCCAGGGCTCGGGCCGCCTTCGCCTGCCCGACGGCGGGGTCATGCGGATCGGCTACGACACGCAGAACGGCCGCGACTATGTCGGTATCGGCAAGCTGCTGCTCGATCGTGGCGAGCTGAAACCCGGGCAAGCGTCGATGCAGGGCATTCTTGACTATCTGCGCGCCGACCCCGTGCGCGGCGCGGCGGTGATGAACGAGAACCCGAGCTGGGTCTTTTTCCGTGAGCTTACCGGAGCGGGACCGCTCGGCGCGCTGGGCGTGCCGGTGACCGGCCGGTCGAGCGTCGCCGCCGATCCCAAATATTTTCCGCTTGGCGCTCCGGTCTTTCTGTCGCTCGATCGGGCCGAGCCCAATGGCCTGTGGATTGCGCAGGACACTGGCGGTGCGATCAAGGGTGCGAACCGCTTCGACAGCTTCTGGGGGGCGGGCGATCAGGCGCGTGCGATTGCGGGCGGTATGTCGGGGCGTGGATCGGCGCTGCTGCTGCTGCCGCGCGCGAGCGTCGCGCGGCTCGCGCCGCGCCGCTGACGTCCGATGGGACGACGGCTCGATCCCAACGAAACGGCGCTGTGGAAAAAGGTCGCGGCGACCGTCCAGCCGCTGGCGAAGCGGCCCGCACCGCTGGAGCCCAAGGCACCCCCGACGATCAGGCCGCCCAAGCCCGTCGTACATGGTACGGCTGCCCCCGCCGCCGCTCCGCGCCCGCCCGCCTCGCTGCCACCGCCGCGCCGTACCTGGGCCGGCTCGACGCTGGATGGTCATTGGGACCGGCGGCTGCGCAAGGGCCTGGTCCGGCCCGACATGAGCATCGATCTTCACGGCCATAGCCTCGCCTCGGCGCAGGCGTTGCTGGAGGATGCGATCGGCCGCGCGTTGATGCGGGGTGCGCGCGTGCTGCTGGTGGTTGCGGGCAGACTTCGCCCCGGCGCCGACCGCCTGCCGCTGATGCACGGCGATCCCCGCCCGCGCGGCGCGATTCGCGCGTCGCTTCCGGACTGGCTGTCCGTATCGTCGCATGCCGACCAGATCGTCGCGCTGCGCCCGGCGCACATCAGCCACGGCGGCGGCGGCGCGGTCTATGTCATCCTGCGGCGCGCCCGCGAGGATTAGAGGAAGGCGCGCATCAATATGCCGCGATAGATGGCGGCGAGCTTGTGGAGATCGTCCACCGCGACCGCCTCGTCCAGCTTGTGCATCGTCGCGTTGGTCAGTCCGAACTCCACCACCGGGCAGAGTATATGCAGGAAACGAGCGTCCGACGTGCCTCCCGTCGTCGACATCTCCGGCGTCAGGTCGGTTTCGGCGTGGATCGCCTCGGCGACCAATCCCGACAGTTCGCCCGGCGGGGTCAGAAAGGCCTCGCCCGAAATCTTGCCGAGCACCTTGGCGCGCGGTTCGACGTCATGCGCCAGCCGCTCGACCATGGCGACGAGGTCGGCGCCGCGATGCTGGTCGTTGAAGCGGATCGACAAGCGTGCCCGCGCCGAGGCCGGGATGACGTTGGTCGCGCCGTTGCCGACCTCGATATCGGTGAATTCGATGTTCGACGGCTGAAACCAGTCGGTGCCGGCATCGAGGCTGACCGCATCGATCGCGGCCAATATCTTGACGAGCTTCGGGATCGGATTGTCGGCAAGGTGCGGATAGGCGACGTGACCCTGCGTTCCCGGAACGTCGATCCAGATATTGACCGATCCGCGCCGCCCGATCTTCACCATGTCGCCCAGCCGGTTCACCGAGGTGGGTTCGCCGACGACGATCATGTCGGGGCGGACACCGCGTCCCTCCATATGTTCCATCAGCGCCCGCGTGCCGAAGGTCGCGGGGCCTTCCTCGTCACCGGTGATGATCAGGCTGATCGTCCCGGCCTCGGTCGGGGTCGCGGCGGCGGCGGCGACGAACGATGCGATCGCGCCCTTCATGTCGACCGCGCCGCGGCCATAGAGCAGGTCGCTGCGAATCTCCGGAGCAAAGGCATCGCTCGTCCAGCCCACGCCCGGCGGCACGACGTCGAGATGGCCGGCGAAGCCGAAATGCACCGGCCCCTTGCCTTCGCGCACCGCGAGCAGATTTTCGACCGGTCCATCGGGCTCGATCCCGTCGATGAAGCGCTCGACGGTGAAACCGAGCGGTATCAGCGCCGCCTCCAGAACGTCGAACACATTGCCGGTCGCCGGCGATATGCTGGGCGCGGCGATCAGGGAATGGGTGAGGGCGACGGGGTCGATGCTATGGCTCATGCTGTTCCCTTACCCCTTCGCGAAGTGCCAAGTCGAGGCTTTGCATCGTGTGCGCTTTGTGCGAAACAAAGGAGGAACAAAGAAGGGGACTGCCATGCCCAAACTCGACCTCGACACCATTCCCCAGACCAATGTGACCGGGTATCCGGCACCGTATGACGCGCCGGTCCAGGGGCGCTGGTACCGCCGCCTTGCGCCGCTTACCGGGATCAGCGATTTCGCCGCGAGCCACGTCGTGCTGAAGCCCGGCGCCTGGTCGTCGCAGCGACATTGGCACGACGGCGAGGACGAGATGCTGGTCATGATTGCGGGCGAGGCGGTGCTGGTCGAGGATGACGGGCGCTGGCCGATGCGCGCGGGCGATATCGCGGTTTGGCCGAAGGGCAGCACCAACGGCCACCATCT
This sequence comes from Sphingomonadales bacterium, assembly GCA_017309275.1. Taxonomy (GTDB): domain Bacteria; phylum Pseudomonadota; class Alphaproteobacteria; order Sphingomonadales; family Sphingomonadaceae; genus Sphingopyxis. The sequence goes on from JAFKLT010000036.1 coordinate 62,560, forward strand.
GGTCAATGAATCGGACGCCGACTGCATCTTCGTCGCGCTGGGTGGCGGCAGGAAATATGACACCGGCGGCGGCTATTCGGACATCGACATGCTGTTCGGACCCGACGGCTATTTCCATAAGGACGGCACTCCCTATCCGACCAAGCGGATTCCCTGACCCGTCAGGGGCACCGGCCGCGAAAGGCGGTCATCGGCGCGATGTCGTCATCGAAAATCGACCGCCAGGGGACCGTGTTGTAAGCGTGCAGCTTGCCGAAATCATGCGGGTCGGCGCGGGTCGGTCCGGCACCGACCAGCATCTGGTCGTCGGTCGTGCGCCGATCGGCATCGGCGTCGATCAGGACATAGCCGAGCGAGTTTTCGCCCTTCGAGGCCTCGGGACGCGGCCGCGCCATCTTATAGACGCCAGCCCCGGTCTTTGCGCCATCGGCGCTGGTGGGCATCAGCGGGTCGACCGCCGCCGGGTCGAGGACCGGCTCGCCGTTCACATAAATCTCGCGCAGCCTTCCCGACGGCGCGTAGTCGGCGCTGATGTTCCAGCGCCAGACGTAGAGGTCGCAGAGGTTGATGTCGTAGATATATTTCTCGCTGTCGGGCGCGGTCCGGTGGACGATCAGCGTCGCGTGCCCTTCGGTGACGAAACGGCGGCGAACCTCGTCCCGGCTGCTGCTGCGGTTCAATTCGCTGCGGATCAGGTCGCGCATGTCGTCCAGCGAGACGACCGCGTCATATCGAAAGGCCGACGGCTCCTTGGCGCTTGCGGGAATGGCGGCGGCACTGGCCGCCCCCATAAGGGCAAGGCCAGCGAGCCGGGCCAGGCGCGATCGTCCGGTCACCGGCGGCCTATCCCTGCGACGGGCCTTCGAATTTCTCGATCACCCAATCCTCGGCCTGCGCGCCGCCGATCCATTCCTGCATGCACGGGTGGCTGATCACCGCCTGGCAATAGGGGATGGCGAAGCGCGGCAGCGGGATCGAATAGGTGACGAAGCGCGTGACGACGGGGGCGAACATCATGTCGGCGGCCGACCAGTCGCCGAACAGATAGTCGCCTTCGCCGCCGAAGCGTGCGCGGGCCTCCGCCCAGATCTGCATGATGCGAATGACGTCGGCCTGCACGTCGGGGGCGAGCTCTGCCGCGGGATAGATGCGACGAATGTTCATGCTGTGGTTGCGGCGCAGCGCCGCGAAGCTGGAGTGCATTTCGGCGGCCATCGAGCGCGCCATGGCGCGGGCGGCCATGTCCTCAGGCCAATAGCCGCGCGTGCCGCCGGTCTTTTCGTTGAGATAGTCGATGATTGCCAGGCTGTCCCAGACGACGATGTCCTCGCCGTCCCACAGGATCGGCACCTTGCCGCCCGACGGGGCGAACTCGTCGCCCTCGCGCCGGTTCGACCAATCCTCGTCGTACAGCGGAACGGTGACTTCCTCGAAGGGCAGCCCGCTATGCTTGGCGGCCAGCCAGCCGCGGAGGCTCCAGCTGGAATAAGCCTTGTTGCCGATGAAAAGTTTCATGCGATCTCCAGATCCCCCTCGCTTGCGGGAAGGGCCAGGGAGGGCCTGTTTCAGCCCAATTCCCGTGACATGCCCTCCCCCGACCCCTCCCGCAAGCGGGAGGGGAGAGATTAGCTCTCGACCGCCTCCAGCACCGCGGAGCGCAGCTCGGCCAGTCCCATGCCCTTTTCGCTGCTCGTCGCGATGACCTCCGGATGCGCGGCGGGGTGCTTGCGCGCCTCGGCCTCGGTCGCGGCGTGAACCTCGGCGAGCGCAGTCGCCTTGATCTTGTCGGCCTTGGTCAGGACGAGGCGATAGCTGACCGCCGCGACGTCGAGCATCTCCAGCACTTCGCGATCGACGTCCTTGATCCCGTGACGGCTGTCGATCAGCACCAGCGTGCGCTTCAGCACCTGCCGCCCGCGAAGATAGTCGTTCACCAGGAAGCGCCATTTCTTGACGACATCCTTCGGCGCCTTGGCAAAGCCATAGCCGGGCATGTCGACGAGACGGAACACCAGCGGATTGCCGACGTCGAAATAATTGAGCTCCTGCGTGCGCCCCGGAGTGACCGAGGTGCGCGCAAGACCGTTGCGGTTCGTCAGCGCGTTGAGCAGCGACGACTTGCCGACGTTCGAGCGTCCCGCGAAAGCGATCTCGGGCACGCTGGGACTTGGCAGATGCTGGAGGGCGGGCGCCGATTTCAGAAAGGCGATCGGGCCCGCAAACAGCTTGCGCGCGCGCTCGGTCCTGTCTTCGGCGCCCGGATCGATCTCGCTCACTTCGCCGGGGCCGCCTTCAGCTGCGGGAACTTGCGATACATGAACTGCTGCTGCGCGATCGACAGGCAGTTGTTCGTGATCCAGTAGAGCAGCAGGCCCGCCGCGAAGGGCGCCATGATGAACATGAACATCCACGGCATGATCTTGAACACCTGTTGCTGGACCGGGTCGGTCGCCTGCGGGTTCAGACGGAACTGCAGCCACATGGTGATGCCCAGGATCAGCGCGAGCGGACCGAGTGCGAGCAGCGACGGCGGCGTGAAGTTCAGCAGGCCGAACAGATTCAGGAAATGCGCCGGATCGGGCGCCGACAGATCCTTGATCCACAGCGCGAAGGGCTGGTGACGCATTTCGATCGTCAGCATCAGCACCTTGTAGAGCGCGTAGAAGATCGGAATCTGGATCACGATCGGCAGACAGCCCGCGAGCGGATTGATCTTTTCATCCTTGTAGAGCTTCATCAGCTCCTGCTGCTGACGCGGCTTGTCGTCCTTGTAGCGTTCCTGCAGCGCCTTCATCTTGGGCTGGACGAGGCGCATCTGCGCCATCGAGTGGAACTGGCGCTGCGCGATCGGGAACATCAGCAGGCGGATGATCAGCGTCAGGATCATGATCGCGACGCCGAAGTTGCCGACCTGCTTGAACAGCCAGTCGAGCAGCTTGAAGATCGGCACTTCGAAAAATTCGAACCAGCCCCAGTCGATCGCGTTCGACAGGCGCGTGATGCCAAGATCCTTTTCATAATGTTCGAGCGTGCCGACTTCCTTCGCGCCGGCGAAGATGCGGCTGGTCGTCGTGACCTGCTTGCCCGGCGCGACCTGTGCGAAGCTGCGCGCGAAGAGCGTCTGGTAGTTGTTCGCCGACGGCGCGCTCATCGACGCGGTAACGCGCTCGCCCTTTGCCGGGATGATCGCCGCGAGCCAATATTTGTCGGTGAAGCCCAGCCAGGCGGCCGAGTTGTACTTGACCTCGCCGTCTTCCTCCAGGTACTCGTAATTGACGTCGAACACCGACTTGCCGCCGAGGAAGCCGGTCGGGCCGACGTGGATCGTCACGCTGTCCTTTTCATGCGGGTCGGTCGGCTTGCCGAGGCGATCGAGCAGCGCATAGCTGCTGGCGCTGACCGGCGCGGTGCCTGCGTTGACGATCGTCTGCTTCGCGGTGATCAGATAATCGTCATCGATGCTGAATTCGATGCGAAAGGTCTGACCGGTCGCGTTCGACCAGCTGAGCGTCACGGGGGTGGTCTGCGTCAGCTTGGTGCCCGTCGCGGTCCAGACGCTGTTCGAAGCCGGAACCTGGATGCCCTGCGCCGCCCAGCCCACGCTCGCGAAATAGGCGGCCTTGGTGTTGCCGGGGGCGAAAAGACGCACCGGCGGGGCGTTCTTCTTGATCGTCTGGCGATATTTGGTGAGCGTGATGTCGTCGACGCGTGCACCGACGAGATTGATCGAACCCGAAATCGCCGGCGTTTCGATCGGCACGCGATTGCCCGACGCGAGCGCGGCCTCGACAGGGACGACCGCCTGGCTGACGGGGGCGGCAGCGCCGGGGGCGGCGGGCAGTCCGCTCGGCTGGCCCTGCGTTGCCGGGGTCGTCGCCGGGGTGCCGTTCGTCCCTGCGACCGTTTGCGTCACATCGGGCTTTTTCGGTGTCGGGAAGAATTTCTGCGAAACGAAGTTCCAACCCAGCAGGATGGCCGCAGACAGCAAGATTGCCGTGATCCAGTTACGCTTGTCGTCCACGCTCGTCGGTCTCTCTTCGTCTAAAAATGTCGGGAAATGCCGCGCCTAAGGCACGGGGTCGTAGCCATGACCGCCCCAAGGATGGCAGCGCAATAGCCGCTTTGTCGCCAACCAGCCACCCTTGATCGCACCATGGCGTTTCAGCGCGACGATCGCATATTCGCTGCACGACGGCGCATAGCGGCACGTCGGAGGCAGGATTCGCGAGGGACCGAGCTGCCAGCCGCGCGCGATCAGGATCAGCAGGCGGGCGATCATCGGGAAAGCCCGGGAAACTGAGCAGTTTCACTCGCAAATTGCTTTTTTGCGGGGGGCGGGCAGGGAATCATGCCGCAATTCTGCGTTCGCGCGATGATGTAGGGCAGGCCTTCATCGCGTCAGCTTCTTCGCCGCGCGCTTCAGCGCCGAATCGAGATGCTCGCCAAGTTCGGCAAAGGCGATGTCGTTGCCGCCGGGCCGGCCGATCAGCACATGGTCCGCGCCCGCGATACCCGATTCGGGAAGCGCCGCGCGGGCCAGCGCGCGAAAGCGCCGCTTCATGCGGTTGCGGGTGACGGCGTTGCCGACCTTTTTGCTGACGGTAAAGCCAATGCCCGGAACATCGTCGTCGTCGCCGCGCGGGCGGACGAGCAGAACGAAGCCGGGCATGGGAAAGCGAAGGCCGCGATTTGCAGCCAGAAATTCGCTACGTTTTGAAAGCGTTCGCACCAGACGGGCTGGCGCAGAAGCGCCGGCGATTAGGCCGACAGCTTCTTGCGACCGCGGGCGCGGCGAGCGGCCAGAACCTTGCGGCCGCCGACGGTTGCCTTGCGGGCGCGGAAGCCGTGACGGCGCTTGCGCACGAGGCGGCTCGGTTGATAGGTGCGCTTCATCGCGGTTTTCCCTAGATCTCGTCAAATGCTTTAACAGAAAAGGGCCGCCAAGCGTGGGCGGCCACTGTTGGAGGCGCGGATAAGCAAGAGTCGGCGGAAAGTCAATCGCCATCTAGCGATTCCAGCGCGGCGCGCGCACGCCGCCGCGCGGCACTGACCCGGCGCATGATCCGATCGGCGCGATCGCCGTAGCGCGGGTGGCTTCGCTTGAAGCGCACATAGCGACGTTTCGCCCAGGCGCTGTTCTGCAGGCACAGCATCAGCCCGATGGGAAAGAGGATGATGAAGCCCGGGCCAGGCAGCACGCCGACGATCGGTGCGGCGATCATCAGCAGCACGCCGAGGACGAACAGCGCGAGGCGGACCTGCGCGTTCATTCGCAATCGCTGGTAAAGGCTGCGCTTTCCCATGCGCTCCGATCTGGGGACGCGGCAGGCGTGTTACAAGGCTAGATCAGTTGAGGCCGTCGCTTTGGCGACGGATGCTCAGTTCAGCGTGACGAAGCGCGCCATGTCGTCGCGCGTCAGATAGCGTACGTCGTCAAAGGGCGTGCTGTTGGTCAGCGCATAGAAGGCACGCGCCTTTGTGTCGTCCATCCCCATCTCGCGATAATAGCTGAGATATTCGGCGTGCACCGGGTCGGAGGCGGGGTAGTCGTTCGCCTGGTGCCCGGTATCGTCGAGCCAGCTATGCACGCCAAACTCGGCATCGGGAGCGGCGCGGCGGGTGATACCGGCGAGCCAGAGCTCGACCGCACCCGACCGCACCGAGCCGCCGCTCGGGACGACGGTTTCCATACCCGCCCGGCGGATCGCGCGGGCGAGAATCAGGTTGGCTTCCTCGTCGAGACTGCCGGGACAGTCGACCATTTCGAGGCGCTTCAAATTCGGAAAGGCCGCAAGCATCGCGGCGAACTGGCGCGGGGTGGCCGAGGTCACGTCGCCCGCCATGCGGATCGTCGTGTCGTCGATCACCGCGAAGGGGCCAAAACTGGCCCGGGCGCGGCCGACCGTGGCGAGCGTCGCCGATGGAGCATAGCGCCGGGTCGCGGCGAGATCGGTATCCTCGGTGGGGGCATCCTCGTCCGGCGCCGTGGCAAAGTCGTCCGCCTGGTCGGCGCCGTTGCCGACATCGGCGTCGACATCCTCATAGGTCCAGGTCACCGTCGTCGTGGTGACGGTGACGACCTGTTGCGCCTGCGCCGGCGCGAACGCCAGCACCGCCGCGAGAGCGGCGACGATCAGCGTGCGGGCGAGGGCGGTCGGCGAAACCATGCCGCCGCTTTCGCGCGGGCGCGATGACCAAATGGCAAAGCATCAGCGTCAGCGCGGCGTTAACCGCATTTCGGGACGCTTTGCTGCGCCGGGCAAGCGACCCTCAATCGCGATCGGGCGCGCCGAGCGGGAAGAAGGGCCGATAGGGGCGGGCATCCTCGACACAGCGTGCGATCGAGGGATGGGCGAGCAGCCGGGCGCGATAGGCGCGCAGATTTTCGTAGCGGTCGGGGATCCGATAGACCCAGTCGGCATAGAAGAGCGACGGACCCGCGGCGCAATCGGCGAGGGTGAAGCCGTAAGGCGTCGCCCAGCCGCCGCCCGCAAGCTCCCGGTCGAGCCAGGCATAGACGGTCTCGAGCGCGGCATTCGCCTGTTCGATGATAAGCGGGACGTGGTTTTCGGCGCCGCGCAGCGCGTCGGCCACCACCATCTGCATCCTGTTCATCACATGATTGTCGAAGACGCGGTCGAGCAGCCGGACCTTTAGCGCGGCGTCGAAATCGGCAGGGATCAGGCGCGGTTCGGGGACCAGATGGTCGAGATATTCGATGATGATCGAGGATTCGAAATAGGGGACGCCGTCATGGACGATCAGCGGGAACTGGCCGACGGGCCAATGCGCCTTCAGCTCGCCATGATGGGTGAAGGGCGGCTCGGTCTCCAGCGCGCGATATTCGAAGTCGATGCCCTTTTCGTAAAGCGCGATCAGCGCCTTCCAGGTGTAGGAGGAAAAGGGGTGGCCATAGAAGATCAGCATCAGAGCGCGTCCTTGCGGGTCAGCCACGCGAGCGGCCAGCCGATGAAGAAGATGTGCGGAAACAGCGCCACCGCGCCCTTGACGAGGTCGGGGGGCGGGAAGGGCGCGCCGAAGCGGAGTGGCAGCACGACGGCGTTCATCACCAGATAAAGGCCGAAGCCATAGATGGTCCCGGTCAGCCACCACGGCCGGCGCGCGAGCGCGGGCACGGCACGGACGAGCGCGAACCAGAAGGCGACCATCGCGCCCATGATCGCATAATGGGTGGCAAGGCCCGCGAGCGCGCCGCCGATGCCCCAGTCGCCGGCCGCGTCGCCAAAGGGTCCCTTGGCGACGCCGCGCAGCATCCTGGCCGGATCGCTGCCCGCGAGCACGCTCCATACCGCCGCATAGACGATGTCGAGCGTGCCGCAGAGCGCCCAGGCGAAGAGGAACGGATTACGCCGCGCCAACTTCTTCGCCCCGGACCGCCGCCTCGATCGCCGCGATGTCGATCTTTTTCATCGTCATCATCGCATCGAAGGCGCGCTTCGCGACCGCGGGGTCGCCGCCCATCGTCGCATCGGTCAGGACGCGCGGGGTGATCTGCCAGTTGAGACCCCATTTGTCCTTGCACCAGCCGCAGGCGCTTTCCTGTCCGCCGTTGCCGACGATCGCGTTCCAGTACCGGTCGGTCTCCTCCTGCGTGTCGGTGTGGACCTGGAAGGAAAAGGCTTCGCTGTGCGGAAAGATCGGGCCGCCGTTGAGGCCGATGCACGCGATGCCGAGGACGGTGAAGTCGACGGTCAGCGCGTCGCCCTTCTTGCCGCCCGGGAAGTCACCCGGCGCCTTGTGGACCGCGCCGACATGGCTGTCGGGGAAGGTCGCGGCATAGAAGTTCGCCGCTTCCTCCGCATCCTTGTCGTACCAGAGGCAGAGGCTGACCGGCTGGGTCGTCGGTTGCTGCGTCATCATTTCTCTCCTTTGATGGGCCCGCCGATCGACCAGAGATGGCCGAAGGGATCTTTCACCTGGGCATAGCGGTCCCCCCAGAAAGCATCGTGCGGTTCGAGCGTCGACGAGGCGCCGGCCTCTATTGCGCGCTGATACTAAGTGTCGGTGTTGTCGACGTGCAGGTGCATTGTCACCCCGGTCGGCGCGCTCATCGCGTGTCCGGTATATTCGGGGAAATCGTCATGCATCATCAGCGACGCGCCGTTGACGGTCAGATGCGCGTGCATCAGCCGCACGCCATCCTCGGCCGGCATGCGCATATTCTCGGTCGCGCCGAACGCCTTGACGTAAAACTCGATCGCTTCCGCGCCGCGCTTGTCGGCGATCGCGATATGCGGGGTCAGGCCACTGGTCGGGCCCTGATTCGGTTGTCCTTCCATCTTCGCTCTCCCTTGTGATGTGCGTGATCTTTATTTGCGCGGGCCGACGAGGCCGAAGGAGGCGCCCTGCGGATCGATGCCGTTCATCGCGAACTCGCCGCCGGGGATTTCCATCGGACCGTTGGTGATCGTCCCGCCGTTAGCGGTCACCGCCGCCTGCGCCCGGTCGATGTCGTCGACGCCGATGTAGAAGCTCCACATCGACGCGGGCATGCCGGGCATCAGGGGCATGACGGCGCCGAGCCCGACGTCGCCGCGCTGGATGAAGCGATAGGCGCCCATATCGCCCATATCCATCTCGCCCTCCTGGCCCCAGCCGAAATGCTTTTTGTAAAAGGCGATCGCGCGGTCGGGGTCGCTCGTCGCCAGCTCGTTCCAGCGGATGCGCTGCGGCTGGTCGACCGAAAAGACGTCGCTTTCCATCCCCTCCATGCCCGGCGGCGGGGTGGGGTCCATGATATAGAAGGGCGCGCCCTGCGGATCGGTCACCATCGCGATGCGTCCGACGGGGATGTCCATTGCGTCCATCTGAAGGTTGCCGCCGTCGGCCTTTATCGCCTCGACCGCCGCATCGACGTCGGGGGCGTGGATATAGCCGATCCAGATCGGCCGCGCGCCGCCGGCGATCATGTCGGCGCCGAGCGCCAGCACGCCGCCGGCATTGCCGCCGTCGCTGCGCCCGATCATGCGGTAGTCGACGCCGCCCGCGGTGGGCTCGCCCTCGGACGCGATCGTCCAGCCGACGACCGCGCCATAGAAGCGCGCGGCGCCCGCCGGGTCGGGGGTCATCAGTTCGTACCAGATGAAGTTCGATGCCTCGGTCATGAAGATGCTCCTCTTGCGGAACGCGGATCCGGACGGGGCCGGCGCCGTATGGTGCAGTGCAATGCATTGCCGTGACGTGACTTGGCGGCGAGGCCGGGCCTCGCCGCCGCGGGGACCTGTTATGCCTCGACGATCGGCGCGAAGCCGCCATAGATCATGCGCTTGCCGTCGAAGGTCTGGTCGTTCGGATCATGCGCCATCCGCTCGTCGGCCATGACCTTTTCCCAGCCCGCCATGCGCGTTTCCTTGTCGGGCCATTCGACCCAGCTGAACACTACGGTCTCGCCATCCTGTTTGTGCGATGCGCGATTATAGTCGGTGACCTTGCCGTCAGGCACATCGTCGCCCCACGCCTCGACGACGCGGGTCGCGCCGTGATCGCGAAACACCTCCGACGCCTTTTGCGCCATCGCGCGATAGGCCTCCTTGTTGCCGTCGGGGACGGGCACCAGATAGCCGTCGACATAGCCCATCCGGCCCTCCGCACTGTCGTCGAGGAGCGAATCGAAGCCGGCAAAGATCATGCGCGAGCCGTCGAAGGGCATGTCCGCGCCCATCGCCTCCATGCGCGGGTCGCTCATCATCTTTTGGTTGGCGGCATCGCGTGTCGCGCGGTCGGGATATTCGAACCAGCTGAAGACGACGGTTTCATCGGGCTTTGCCTGAACCGCGCCCTTGAAATCGTTCACCTTGCCGTCGGGCACGTCGTCGCCCCAGCATTCGACCATCCGGCTCGCGCCGAATTCCCTGAACAGCGGCGCCGCGTCGGCGGCATGCTTGCGATAGGCTTCCTTGTTGGCGGTCGGCACCGCGACCACAAATCCTTCCACATAGGTCATCATGTCTCTCCTCGGGGGTTGGAGCGGATCGTCAGGCGGCGGGTGGACCCGCTTCTTCGCTGAAGGCTTCGAGTTGCGCGGCGAGCGCGCGCTGAAAAGCGGGGCGCGCCAGGCAGCGGTCGAGATAGCGCTGCAGCCGCGGCTGTTCGGCGATCAGGCCGGCCTCGACCGCCTCGCGCAGCACGGTCGCCATCGCGATGTCGGCAACGGTGAACGCGCCCGCCAGATATTCCTTGTCGCCAATGGCGTCGGACAGCCGGCCGAGCCGACCCTGGATGAATTCGATCAGGCTGGGCCGGCGAAGCTGCGCCCATTGTTCGTCTTTCGCGAACAGGTCGACATTGCCGAGTTCGAACAGCATCGGTTCGACGCTGTTGTACGCGGCGAACAGCCAGGCGAGCGTATTGGCCCGCGCCTGCGGGTCGCGCGGCATCAACCGCGCGTCCTTTTCGGCGAGGTGAAGCAGGATCGCGCCGCTTTCGAACAGGCGGATGCCGCCGTCGTTGAGCACCGGAACCTGTCCCCACGGCTGGAACAGGAAATGGTCGGCGGGGCGATTGATCGCGCTGATCAGATGCTCCGCATAATCGAGGCCGATCTCCTCGCACGCCCAGCGCGGGCGAAGATCGCGGACATAGCCGCGCGCGAAGTCGGGCACCCAGTCGAAGGCGGTGACCTCGACATTGCTTTGGGGGTTCACGGGCATGATCAGTCCCTCTTCCCTTTGATATAGGCGACGATCGACATCGCGTGGCCATGGCCGAGCTGGAAATCGGTCTTCAGCCAGTCGACGATCGCGCCGGCCTTGACGCCGGGGGCGATGCCTCCCGCGTCGGCCAGACCCTTTTCGGTGGCGAGGACTTTCAGGTCCGCCGCCGACTTGCCCGTCTTGGCCTCGACATTGTCGAGATAGGCCTGGAAACTCACAGCGAGACCTCCGGCACCGGCTCGGCGCCGTTCGCGACCGCGGGGTCCATCCACAGCGGTCCCCACACATGGCCGTCGGGATCGCAAAGGTCGCGGCCGTACATGAAGCCATGATCCTGGGCCGGGTTGATGTCGGCGGTGCCGCCATTCTGCGCCGCGGCGTCGACCATCGCGTCGACCGCTTCCCGGCTGCCGAGGGTAAGCGCGAGCGACACCTCGCTCGACGTCGTCGGTGGGATGGGACGGTCGGTAAACACCTTCCACTTGTCGTGCGTCAGGATCATCACGAAAATCGCGTCCGACCAGACCATGCAGGCGGCGGTTTCGTCGGTGAAACGCGGTTCGTTGGTAAAGCCGAGCGCCTGGTAGAAGGCCATCGACCTGGCGAGGTCCGCGACAGGAAGATTCACGAAGATCATCTTTGGGGTATCGGACATCGGGGGGCTCTCCTGGGTTTGAGGTTTCGTTTTCAATTCCGTCCGAACAGCATCCGGACATAACGCTTCAGATGGGTGACGGTCCCGCGCGCAATCGCCGGATCGTTGGTCGTTTTCGCCAGAACGAAGGCGCCCTGCAGAACCGACTGGACATGCTGGGCCAGACCGATCGCGGTGACGCCTTCGGGGACGCCGTAAACGTCCATCGCCGCCTGGATGTCGGGGGCCAGTGCCTCGCAATAGGCGTTGATGCTCGCCTCGCACGCCGCGCGGATGCGGTCGCTCGTCGCATAGGCCTCCTGCACCATCGTGCCGACGAAGCAGGTGTAGTCCTCGGTCGGGCCGTCGAGCATCGACAGGCGGAAATCGATATGGCCGAGCAATCGGTCGAGCGGATCGTCCAGCCGGTTGTGCGGCGCGAGTTCGAACATCGGCCGCGCGCGTTCGGTCCAGCCCTCCGCCGCGGCGACCGCCAGCGCTTCCTTCGATTCGAAATGATGGAAGAAGGCGCCCTTGGTCACGCCCGCGGTCGTGCAGATTTCATCGACGCTGGTCGCGGCATAGCCCTGTTTGCGCACGGTCGCATGCGCCGCCGCGATCAGCGCGGCGCGCGCGCTGCCCCGCGGGGCACGGGCGGGAGTGGCGGAAGGGGTTCGAGTCGCGTTCATGAGCGCTTGCATACCGACCAGTTGGTATGTTGTCAAACCGCGATCGGCAATAGGCGCCAAGACGGCGGTAAAAGGACTCGACCTTCGCTACGCCCGCCCTAAGAGGAAGTGGGGGAGAACAAAGAGGGATCATGGTCGCGATCGTTTCAACCGTTGCCTATCTGGGCATCGACGCGCGGGGGGTGGAAGTACAATGTCAGATCACGCCGGGATTGCCCCGGTTCGTGGTCGTCGGCCTGCCCGACAAGGCCGTGGGCGAGAGCCGCGAGCGCGTGCGCGCCGCGATCGCCGCGATCGGCCTGTCGTTGCCGCCGAAGGTGATCACGATCAACCTGTCACCCGCGGACTTGCCCAAGGAGGGATCGCATTACGACCTGCCGATCGCGCTCGCATTGCTCGGCGCGATGGGCGTGATCGATGCCGAGACGCTGAGCGCCTATGTCGTCGTCGGCGAGCTCGGGCTCGACGGGCGCGTCGCGGCGTCGCCAGGGGTGCTGCTCGCCGCTATCCATGCGGGCAGCGTCGAGCGCGGGCTGATCTGTCCCGCGGCGCAGGGACCCGAGGCGGCGTGGGCGGGCAATGTCGAGGTGCTGGGCGCGCCCGACCTGCTGGCGCTCCTCAATCATTTCAAGGGAAGCGCGCTGCTGGCGCCGCCGGTGCCGGGCGAGGTGGAAACGCCGGTGCGCACCGCCGACCTGTCGCAGGTCAAGGGACAGGAAACCGCGAAGCGCGCGCTCGAGATAGCGGCGGCCGGCGCACATAATCTGATGATGAGCGGCCCGCCCGGCGCGGGCAAATCGCTGATGGCGGCGTGCATGCCGGGCATCCTGCCCGACCTGACGCCCGCCGAAGCGCTGGAGGTGTCGATGATCGCCTCGGTCGCCGGAGGGCTGGAGGGCGGGCGGCTCATCCGCGCGCGGCCGTTTCGCGCGCCGCACCATTCGGCGTCGATGCCCGCGCTGGTCGGCGGCGGCCTGCGCGTGCGGCCGGGCGAGGTCAGCCTGGCGCATCTGGGCGTGCTTTTCCTGGACGAACTGCCCGAATTTCAGCGCGGCGTGCTCGACAGCCTGCGCCAGCCGCTCGAAACGGGCGAGGTCAGCGTCGCGCGCGCCAATGCGCATGTCACCTTTCCGGCGCGCGTCCAGCTTGTCGCCGCAATGAACCCGTGCCGCTGCGGGCATTTGGGCGATCCGGCGCTGGCGTGCAGCCGCGCGCCGCGCTGCGCCGCCGATTATCAGGCCAAGCTGTCGGGGCCGCTGCTCGACCGTATCGACCTGCATGTCGAGGTCGAGGCGGTCAGCGCCGCCGACCTGGTGCTGCCGCCGCCCGCCGAGGGCAGTGTGCACGTCGCGGCGCGGGTCGCGACGGCGCGGGATATCCAGACGGCGCGCTATGCCAGCCACAGGGCGCGGACCAATGCCGAGATCGACGGTCCGTTGCTGGAGGCGGTCGCGACCCCCGACGAGCCCGGGCGGAAATTGCTCGCGCAGGCGGCCGAGGCGATGCGATTGTCGGCGCGCGGCTACACACGCATCCTGCGCGTCGCGCGAACGATCGCAGACCTGGCGGGGGCCGAGGCGATCGGCCGAATCCATGTCGCCGAAGCACTGAGCTATCGCCGGCAGGCACCGAGGAACTGATGATGGAAGAAATCGCATTCGACGCCGGGATCATCGAATGGCGCGGGCCGCCGCCCTATCTGTTCGCGGCCATTCCCGAAGCGCATGTCGCGGACATCCGCTATGCGGCGCTGAGCGAAAGCTATGGCTGGGGGGTCGTGCCGGTCGTCGCCCGCATCGGCGCGAGCGAATTCGCGACATCGCTGTTCCCCCGCGACGGCGGCTATCTGTTGCCGGTGAAGGTGGCGGTGCAACGCGCCGAGGGCGTCGGCCTGGGCGACCGGGTCGCGGTCCGGCTGCGCGTCGGCCGCCCCGACCGCTGCCGATCTGGTTCCTTCTCGGCAGGATAGTAAAGATTTTCAAAGATATTGGTGCAATAGGGGGCGGATGATAGCGGGGGCTAATCCATTGAAGGGCCTGTTCGGCCGGCTTGCACTTGGCTTTGCCTGGTGCCTGCTGATGCTGTCGGCCGCCCCGGCGAAAGCCGAGACGCTGCATGTCGATCGCGAGCTATGTTATGCACAAAGCGGCATCGACGTTGCCGACGATGCGCTGACCTCGCTGCGATTTTCCTGCAACGGCGCGCCCGCCGGCTATCACCGCGCCAGCCTGTGGCTGCGCACCGATCCCGAACATTTGCCGATTTCGCGCAGCGACCTGGCGCTGATGGTCCATCAGTCGCGTTTCGACCGTCTGGCGGTGGCCTTTGCCTATGCCGACGGAACGGTGCGCTGGCAGGAGGTGCGGCAAGGCGATTATGGGTCGCACTGGCGCGCGGGCGGGCAAATCCTGTTCGAGGCGCCGGAACGGAGCGTGCCGCTGGTCGGCGTGACGATGCGTTTCGACCGGCTCGCCAGCCTGGGCCTGCTGCGGGCGCGGCTGATCCCGAAGACCGAGGCGGTCGTCCAGTCGACCGGCATGGCGGTGGCGATCGGTGCCGCGCTGACCCTGCTGCTGGTCAGCGGTATCTATAGCCTGTCGCTTTCGGTTGCGGTGCGCCGCCAATATCTGGCGTGGCAGGCCGCGTGGTCCGCCGTGATGCTGCTATGGGGCGGCGTATGGTCGCAGGCACATCTGGGCCTGTTTCCCGGACTCGCGGGGACGATATCGGCGCAGGTCGCGACCTTCCTGTCCTGTCTGGCGATCTCCATCGCGACCGCCAGCGCGATCCTTGCCGTCGAGCCGAGCCTGGTCTCGCGGCGGCTGCGCGTCGCGGCGCTCGTCCTCGGCGCATCGCTGGGTATATTGGGCGTTCCGCTGGCGCTGATCCGAAGCGAAAGCCTGGCCCAATGGGGCGACGTGCTGGGGCTGATCGTCATTGCCGATCTGATCGCGGTCGCGGCCTATCTGAGCCTTGCCTGGCGGCGCGGGTCGGTCGAGGCGCGCGATTTTCTGGCCGCCTGGTGCCTGCCGATGGCGGTGCTGGGCTTCATTCATATCGTCGATGTCGACGACGGCATGTGGGGCGGCGGCTCGAAGATACTCGTGCTGCTCGCCGCGACCTGGCAGGCGCTGTGGCTGTCGGCATCGGCAACGCGGCGGCTTGCGCAGCTCCGCATCGAGCGCGACCGCGCGCGCGCGTCGGAGGCCTTTGCGCAGCAGCTGGCGCGGCGCGATCCGCTGACCGGTCTGCTCAACCGGCGCGGCTTCGTCGAAAGCGTAACGCCGCTGCTCGACCGCGCGCATGCCGACGAGCTGTCGGCGGCGCTGCTGCTGGTCGATATCGATCGCTTTAAGTCGATCAACGACGTCCACGGCCATGACGCGGGCGATGCGGTGCTATGCGAAGTGGCGCGGCGGATCGAGCGATGGGAAGGGCCGATGTGCTCGGTCGCGCGGCTGGGCGGCGAGGAGTTCGGCCTGCTGACGGTCGGGATGGAGGGGCTGGTCCTCTCCAGCTTCGCCGAAAGCGTGCGGCGCGGGATCGCAGCCTGCGATCACAGCGTGGTGATCGGCGAGGGGACGGTCACCGCCAGCGTTGGCGTGGCCGAAGTCCGGCCGGCGAGCGATTTCCAGCAATTGTACCGATTGGCCGACGAAGCGCTTTATGATGCCAAGCGCGGCGGGCGCGACTGCGTCGTCGTGCAACGCTGCCTGAACGGCCCGCAGGGCGACGCCCCGGACCGCGAGGCGGCGTTGTCGAACTGACGCCGCCGCCGACGGGGAGCGTGGGCGCAGATCAGGCGCCCATCGACTTGTTCTCGACCACCTCGAGCGGCGGCGGCGACTTTATCGCACCTGCGCGGCGGTGCGACAGCTTGCCTTCGACCTTGCCGCCATTCTCGATCGTGATGTTTTCATAGATCACGTCGCCGGTGATGCGCGCGGTCGCATGGACGATCAGCGTCTTCGCTTCGATCGACCCGTCGAGCAGGCCCGCGATCTTTGCGGTGTCGGCGACGACCGCGCCCTTGATCTCGCTCGCCTCGCCCTGGACCAGGTTTGCGCATTTCAGGTCGCCGTCGATCTTGCCATCGACATGCAGGTCGACGCTGGCGGCGACGTTACCGGTGATGACCACATCCGATCCGAGGACCGAGAAGGTCGTATGACGCGCGCCGGTCGCCATCTTAGCGGGCAGCGTCGGCGTTGCGTGGGGAAGCGACAGCCCCGACTCGCTGTCGGGCGTCGTTTTTGACTTCGAGAACATCGGCTTTGGCCTCCAGGAAACGGCGCGGGTTGACCGCGACCCCGTTCAAACGAACTTCGAAATGCAGATGGCTGCCGGTCGAACGGCCGGTCGATCCCATCTTGGCGATCTGCTGGCCGGCGGCGACCTGGCTGCCGACCGTGGTGGTGAAACCGGACAAGTGGGCATAGCGGGTCATGATGCCCTGGCCATGGTCGACCTCGACGACATTGCCATAGCCCGACTTCTGTCCGACGAAGCTGACGCGGCCCGGTGCGGCGGCAACGATCGGCGTGCCGATCGGGCCGCGGAAGTCGAGACCCGCGTGCATCGCGCCGGCGCCGGTGAAGGGGTCGCTGCGATAGCCGAAGCTCGACGTCATCATCAGCACGTCGGCGGGCTTGCCCGACGGGACGGCGACGAGAGTACGTTCCAGCACTTCCATGCGGAACAGCGCGCCTTCGAGCGCGGCGAACGACGGGCCAAAGGCCTGTGCCTTGCCCATCTTGCCGCGATAGGGAATGAAGGGCCCACCGCGTCCGGCCGCCGCGTTGCGGACGAGCGACGCCGGGTCCATTCCGAGCTGGGCGACCGCAACCTCGGCCTTCGACGCGCGGTCGTTGACCGCGGCGAGCAGGCGCGCGGCAAATTGTTCCTGCCGCCGTTCGATGCGAGCGAGCGCCTGCGCTTCGGGGGGAAGGTTCGGATCGATCGCGCTCGTTTCCAGCGCGGCGGGCTCGGCCTTCGTCTCGGTCCCGATTTCGGGCGTGACGGCGGCGGGCTCGACACCGAAATGATCCTTCGACCATTGTTCGAGTTGTCCCTGCCGCTCTTCGAGGTCGGCGGCGGTTTCGGCGACGCGGTCACGGTATTTCGCGATGCGCGCCTCGGCCGCGGCGGCGGCGGCCTGCTTTTCGGCGACTTCGGCGCGCTCGCCCGAGCTAAGCAGCTGGTTCGCGAGAATGGCGAGGGTAATCCCCGCCCAGACAAGCACGACGGTGCCGGCGATCAACGCGACGCGCTTTTGCCAGACAGCCGAAATACGAAGGAAACGCACATGACCGTGCGTGCGAATGAAGATTTCATGGTCCTGAAACAGCGCAGAGACGCGCTGGCGCAAATCGCGCAGGCCCGTTGATTTCGATGACAAGTGGCGACCCCATCTTGTTTTTATGTGGAGCCCTCCGCCCCGACTTGATGGGGCCCTTAACAGGCCCGCCGACCCCTTGCGAATCTTTGGCGGGCGACTCGCGCCGAGTCGAAAAGGACTCGCGGTGAACGGTGTCAGAAGGCGCAACCAGTGCCATTATGGCCGTATTTCGCGCCGCGAATCGCCCGTTAACATTGACGGCTTGCTTACCATTTCCGGGTAGGAGAAAGGGGTGACGCATATGCCCCATCTTTCGATATCCGAAGGCGCGAGCGCCGCTGAGGAACCGGCGCCTGCGAGTGTGCGGCGGCCGCGATCGGCGGTCAGCGCAGGGGTGGGGATCGTCGGCCTGCTCGGGCTGATGAGCTATCTGTTGATCGCGCGCTATGCGCCCGAGATCGCGGCCTGGCTGGGAATCGACTGGGGCGATCGCGGGCCGATGAACGGACCCAATTCGGCGATTCTCAGCGTGTTCGCGTGCGGCGTGCCGATGGTGCTGTGGTCGGTATTCGTCGACAAGGTGCATCGCAATCTATCGACCGGGATCGACTGGGCGCAGCGCCGCCCGTGGCGCGAAACGCTGGACATCAGCCTGACCAAGCTTGCGGGCCTGTGGGCGACCTGGGCGCTGATCGCGGGCTTCTATGCGACGATGCGCTATTATTGGGAGGGAAATTACGCCTTCTCGATGGACCTGCTCGAACGGGTGGCGCCGTGGCTGTTGCTCGTCTCGGTGCCTTATATGTTCTGGCTCGACCGCCGCATGATCGAGCCGCGCGACGGCTGTTATCAGTTCGGCCGCTGGATGATCGCGCCGGGCCAGCCGGTCGACGGCCGCGCGATCGCGCATCATTTTCGCGCCTGGGCGGTGAAGGCATTCTTCACCGCCTTCATGCTGTCGATCGTGCCGGGCAATTTCTCGTCGCTCGTCAGCGTGCAGATGAGCGAGGTGCTCGCCAACCCCTATATGATGGGGATCTGGGCGATCAACGTCCTGTACCTCGTCGACGTCCATATCGCGACGGTCGGCTATATCCTGACGATGAAGCCGCTCGATTCGCATATCCGGACGGCGAACCCCTATTTCATGGGATGGATCGCGGCGCTCGCCTGCTATCCGCCCTTCATCCTGATGAACGGCGGGCCGCTGGATTATCAGGTCAATGGCGCCGACTGGGGCTATTGGCTGGAGGGGCATGATACGCTGATGGCCGTATGGGCGGGCGTCCTGTTCCTGCTGGTCGCGGTCTATGCGTGGGCGACGATGGCGTTCGGCATCCGCTTTTCGAACCTGACGCACCGCGGCGTCATCACCCACGGCCCCTATGCCTTCACGCGGCACCCGGCCTATGTCTCCAAGAATCTGAGCTGGTGGATCGGCTCGCTGCCCTTCCTCGTCACCGCAGGCGGTGCGGTCGAAGCGGTGCGCAACACGCTGCTCCTCGCGGCGGTCAGCGGCATCTATTATTGGCGCGCGAAGACCGAGGAGAAGCATCTTCTCGCCGATCCCGCCTATCAGGCCTATTGGAGCTGGGCGCAGCAGAATGCGCTGATACCGCGGCTATTCGGCCGCCTTTCGGGGCGCCCGCGCCCGCTGATCCGCCTCGAGCCCGATCCGCGCGTCGGTCCGGTCGCTTAGGTAGAGGACCCTCCCCATGCCCTTCGGCACGGGGAGGATCGATCATCAGAACTTGAAGCCCGCCTCGACGCCCCAGATGCGGGGTTCGTTGACGTAGCTGGTCAGGTTGTTGAAATCGATGCCGCCCGTCGGCGATGCGTCGTTCGTGATGTTGCGCACGAAGCCCGCGATGTCGAAGCGGTCGGTGCGATAACCGACGCGCAGCCCGCCTTCGAGCAGCTTGTCGTCCGAAAATTCGACCGAGCGATAGAGGAAGAACTGGATCTTCGAACGATAATACCAGTCGGTGAAGGCATAGATCGCGCCGTTGCCGACCGGGATTTCATAGCCCGCGGTCCAGTTCACCGTGAATTTCGGCGATTGCGGAAGCTGGTTGCCGTCGATCGAATAGATGCCGGGGCTGCCCGGGCGGACCGGGTCGAGGATCGTGCACGGCGTTGCCGAGCCGCAGCCCGCGACGAAGGCGTTGGCATCGTCGATCTTCGCGACGTTCCAGGCGCCGCCGACGGTGAAGGTCAGCCCGCGCGCGGGCGCGGCCTGCAGCTCGGCCTCGATCCCATGACCCTTGGCGTCGACGTTGAGCAGGCTGGCGACGTTCGACGTGCCGCCGACCGCCGTCAGCTGAAGATCCTTGGTGTCGAAATAATAGCCGGTCAGGTTGAAGCGGACGCGATTGTCGAGGAAGGAGGTCTTGATCCCCGCCTCATACGACATGGTTTCTTCCTGGTCGGCGGTCGAGATCACGCGCGAGAAGGTCAGGCGGCCCTGCACCGAGGGCGCCCGGTAACCGCGTGCGACGCGCGCATAGACGGTGACATCGTCCGATGCCGCATAGGTCGCGCTGGCGTCCCAGGTCAGCAGCTTGCCCTTTACGTTGGCGGCCTGCGGCGGAACCGGAGTATTCGGGCTGACGACGAAGATCGGCCGCGTCTCGACCGGGCGCGAGGCGACGAAATCGCGGGTGTCGTGATTGTAGCGCGCGCCCGCCTGAAGCTTCAGGCCGTTGTCGAACGCATAGTTGACCGAGCCGAAGATGCCATAGGCCTCGCTCTCCTGACGCTGGATCGCGATCGCCGACGGGGTGACGTCGGTCGGCCCGCCGAACTCGAAGCTGGAGATGTCGAGGTCTTCGTTGAAATAGAAGGCGCCGAACTGGTAGCCGAGCCCGCCGCTGTTGTTCGACGCGACGCGCACCTCCTGCGTGAACTGGTCGAGGCTGGGCACATTGTCCTGGCTCTGCGCCTGGAAGGGGATGAGGCCAGGGCCTGACACGGGCAGGAAGACGGCGCCGAAGCCGCCGTCGATGTCGCCGCGGCTGCGGAGATTGCCGTTCCAGTAGGAGGTGACCGAATAGAGCGTCACCGGCCCGAAATCATATTCGAGGTTGAGTCCGACATTATAGGTGTTGAGCTTCTGGAAATTCAGCCCGTCCTGATAGACCTTGTCGCGCTCGAATTCGGTGCCTGCGCCGCCGAGACCGACGAGATGATTGCTGCCCGGTACCTGCGTATTGGCGCGGAAGATGATCGCCGATCCGTCATAGACGCGGACCTGGCCGGTCACGCGGCCGGTGAAGGGGCCGCTTTCATATTGCAGCTGAAGCCGCGCGGCGATGTCGTCATAGCCGCCCAGATCCTTTTTCTGCGTCGTGGCTACATTGTCTACCCAGTTGTCGCGATGCTGAAACAGCGTCGAGAGACGGACCGAAAAGCCATTGTCGTCGGCGGCGCCCGCCGCGACCTCGACCTGGCTGGTGCCATAGCGTCCATAGCTCGCCCGGGCGTAGCCGCCGGTCTTGCCGGGGCGGACGGTGTCGAACTTGACGATGCCCGCGGGCGTGTTGCGGCCGAACAGCGTGCCCTGCGGCCCGCGCAACACTTCGACGCGGTCGAGGTCGAAGATCGGGAAGCCCTTCAGGATCGGGTTTTCGAGAACGACGTCGTCATAGACGACACTTACCGGCTGCGAGGCGTTGAGGTCGAAGTCGGTGTTGCCGAGCCCGCGGATATAAAAGCGCGGGAAGGTGCGGCCGAATGAGCTTTCGATGTTGAGGCTGGGAACGCGGCCCGCGAGGACGCGGACGTCGGCACCCGTCGAGGTGATCGCGCCCAGCGTGTCGCCGGCCAGGACGCTGACCGACACTGGCACGTCCTTCAGGCTTTCCTCGCGGCGCTGCGCGGTGACGACGATATCGCCAAGCCCGCTGTTTTCGGCGGCGGGGGCGCTATCCTGGGCGGCGGCGGGTACGGCCCAGCCGCTGGCGGCGAGGGCGAAAGCTATAGCGGTAGCGGAAGGAAAGTGGCGCATGGCAAGCTTCCTGAAATGGACAGAATGGGAGAGGCGGCGGAAAATCCGACCCTGTGGTTGGCGTCGGTCGGGTGCGTGGTCAATCGCCCGCGAACGCGCCGCTGACGTTCGTGTCCGCAGTGTTGCGCAATTGCTGCAGTTTGTGACAGTCGGGCCGAAAGGCGCGCGGCCTTACGGGTTCGCGACCCCGGCCGCCGTCGCGGCTTCGGCCGCGCGGCGCGCCTGCAATTTGGCGTGGGCGTCGTCGATGATCCGCCATGCGCGGGCGCAGCGGCGCTGGTCGGCGCTGCGCTTGCTGTTGCAGACCTCGTCGAGTCGCCTGAGGATGGTCTGCACCTGTGCCTCGCGATCGGGCACGAGCACTCCGGCGCTCGCATAATAGTTGGAGTTGAAATTGGAACCGATATCGGCGGCCGAATTGACGGTCTGCGCCGATGCGGGCGTGGCCGCCGACAGCAGGGCGAAAGCAACCAGACTCATCTTGACAGCGCGCATCACCGGCTCCCCTGAAAATGGGCTAGGTCACGATGATATCACGGAAATCCTCTGTCGCAAAATCCGTGCGGCGGCCGCCTCTAGAAGCTGAGCTCGTCGTAGATTTTCGAGAGATCGCCGGCCCAGGGGCCTTCGTAGCGGTCGAGCAGGTCGTGCGCGGGAGATTTGCCGCTCTTCGCGATCTGCCGCAGCGGTTCGAGGAAGCCGACCTCGTTATCGCCCATCGAGTTGACCTCTCCGCGTGCGGCGAGGCCGGCGGCGGCGATGTCGAGAACCTGATGTGCGAGCTGGCCGACGGTGCCGCCGCCGGGCGCCGGGGCGTCGAGACCCTCGCTCGGTACGGCATCGCGCAGCGCCTGCTGTTCCTCGATGCTCCAGCCCTTGACCAGATCCCAGGCGGCGTCGAGTGCGCCCTGGTCATAGAGAAGGCCCACCCACAGCGCGGGGAGCGCGCAGATGCGGTTCCACGGGCCGCCATCGGCGCCGCGCATTTCGAGGAAGCTCTTGAGTCGCACTTCGGGAAAGGCGGTCGACAAATGGTCGTTCCAGTCGGAGAGGCGTGGCAGTTCGCCCGGCAGCACCGACAGCTCGCCCTTCATGAAATCGCGGAAGCTGAGGCCCGCCGCGTCGATATATTTGCCGTCGCGGAAGACGAAGTACATCGGCACGTCGAGCATATAGTCGACATAGCGTTCGTATCCGAAGCCGTCCTCGAACACGAAGGGCAGCATGCCCGTGCGCGCCGGATCGGTATCGGTCCAGATATGGCTGCGGTACGACATGAAGCCGTTCGGTTTCCCTTCGGTGAAGGGAGAGGAAGCGAAGAGCGCGGTCGCGAGCGGCTGAAGCGCCAGGCTCACGCGGAATTTCTGCACCATGTCGGCCTCGCTGGAATAGTCGAGGTTGGTCTGGATGGTGCAGGTGCGCAGCATCATGTCGAGCCCCATCGTGCCGACGCGCGGCATATGGTCGAGCATGATCTTGTAGCGACCCTTGGGCATGATCGGCAGGTCGGCGCGGGTCTTGTCGGGCCACATGCCCAGCCCCAGGAAGCCGAGCCCGAGTTCGGCGCCGACTTCCTTGACCTGTTTCAGATGGCGGCCGGTTTCGGCGCAGGTCTGGTGGAGATTCTCGAGCGGCGCGCCCGACAGTTCGAGCTGGCCGGCGGGTTCGAGGCTGACGGTGCCGTCGCTGCCCGCCAGCGCGATGACATTGCCGCCCTCGATCACCGGTTCCCAACCGAAACGGGTGAGCGCCATCAGCAGGTCGTGGATGCCGCCGGGCTCGTCGTACGACGGCGCGCGATGATCCGCGGTACGGTAGACGAATTTTTCGTGCTCGGTGCCGATCCGCCATCGATCCTTGGGCTTTTCACCCTTGGCCATGGGGGCCGCGAGCTGATCGCGGCTTTCAATGATAGGATCGTTCTGATCGGAAGCCGTGCGCGTGCTCATTTCCGCGCCATTAGGACGCTGTGCAAAAAAAGCAATCCGATCAGTTCACCGTGACATCGAAGGTGGTCTTTTCCGGGCTCGCGTGGCTGCAACGGCGAGCGCCAGCGAACATGGTCAGTGTTCGGGCCGACAGCGATCGCTGGCCCCCACGCCAGCGATCTCGGCTCTGGTCTCGCCGTTGCATCGCCGACCCTTGCGGTCAATATGACTAATATGGAGTTAAAAGCTGCCAGATTGGCAGCAATATTGTCCGAGAATGGGACAGAATAGCAGCTACTTGGCTGCCCAGTCGCCGTTCAGCGCCATCCACAGGCCGGTAGCGGCGATGGCGGCCGTCTCGGCGCGCAAAATCCGCGGGCCGAGCGTCACGCGGCGGACGGCGGGCGTCGCGACCAGCATTTCGCGCTCGCGCACCGTGAAGCCGCCTTCGGGCCCGGTGAGGATCGCGGCGGGCGCCGGCGCGGCGACCGATGCCATCGGGGCGCCGCCCTCTTCGTCGGCGAACAACAGCGCGCGCTCCGCCGGCCATTCCTTCAGCAACTGCGGCAGCTTCAACGGCTCGGCCAGTTCGGGGAGTGCGGTACGGCCGCATTGCTCGCACGCCTCGACGATCTGTGCCTCGATCCGTTCCTGCTTCACCCGCTCGACGATCGTCCGTTCGGTGATGACGGGTTGAAGCCGTGCGACGCCCAGTTCGGTCGCCTTTTCGATGATCCAGTCGAGTCTGGCCTTCTTTACCGGCGCGAAGCAGAGCCACAGGTCGGGCACGCGCTCGATCTCGCGCATCTGGCGCTCGATGCGGATCGTTGCCGCACGCTTGCCGGCGTCGGCGATCGTTCCGAGCCATTCGCCGCTGCGATTGTCGAACAGAAGCAGCGGGTCGCCGGCCTTCATCCGCATGACGTGAAGCAGATAATGCGCCGCCGGACCGTCGATGACCGGCGCGGCATCGAGTCCCAGTGGCTGGTCGACGAAAAGGCGGGGTGTACTGGCGGGCGGCCAGGCTGGTGTCGCGGGCATAAGATGCCGAATAGCAGAGTGAGATTTCTTGTGCATCTGTTGCGGCGAACGGCCGCATTCTGTCCCGATACGGGGCAAAAGTGGCAGAAAAGCGCGCATGTCACGGTCGGCGATTAGCAATTTGGTAAGCACTCCTCCCCTAGGTGCAAGGATACCGGAAGCGCATCTGGGTGGGTGGCGCCTCTGGTCCAAGAGGGGTTTAGACCATGCGAGGGATCTCTTTCAGCCGCCTGCGGGCTGGCACCTCGAAGCTAATTCGCGACCAGCGCGGCAACGCCATGATGTTGACCGCGGCCGCAATCGTGCCTGTGCTGGGCATGGTCGGTTCGGGCGTCGATATCGGCCGCGCCTATATGGCGCAGCTTCGCTTGCAGCAGGCGTGCGACGCCGGCGTTCTCGCCGGCCGCCGTTCCATGGCGGCGGGAACCTATACCGCGACCGCAAAGGCAGAAGCGAACAAGATGTTCGGCTTCAACTTCCCCGACGGCACCTATGACAGCAGCCGGACCCAGTTCACGTCGCAGGGCCAGGGCACCGCGAACGTCGTGGGCACCGCGAGGACGCACCTTCCCACGACGGTGATGCGCATCTTCGGCAAGACCGGATTCGAGCTGTCGGTGAACTGCACCGCGAAGCTGGAAATCTCGAACGCCGACATCATGCTGGTCCTCGACGTCACGGGCTCGATGGACACGATCAACTCGGGCGATTCGGTGTCGCGCATCGAGGCGCTGCGGAATGCGTCGATCTCTTTCTTCGATACGCTGACCAACGCCGACCTTGGCGACGGTCGCCTGCGCTTTGGCGTCGTACCCTACAGCGGCACCGTCAATGTCGGCGCGATCCTGAACACCGCCAACCCCGCGTGGATTTCCGACACCGCGACGATTCCCTCGCGCACGCCTTATTGGAAGACGGTGTGGGGCACGGGAACGACCAGCAACGGTACCGCGACGAACGGCACCAACAGCTATGGCACGTGGGGCAGCTGGGCCGACTTCAGCTCGACCCAGGCGAACTGCAAGACGCCCAACCAGGCCGCGGCGACCACGCCCGCCAAGTCGGGCAGCACCTATTCGACGCAGACCGCGCAATATGTCGACGGCAGCGGCAACCAGATCACCAAGACCGACGTCAAGCAGGACTACACCTACAAGGAAAACCAGTATCAGTGGATCACGACGAGCGGCGGCAAATGCCAGCGCCGCCAGCGTACGGTCACCTATACTGAGACGACGCCGCAGACGCTGACGCAGCCGCCGGTGAAGCAGTTCGATTATTTCCAATATGAGAACCGCAGCCTCAACGTCGCCGCGGGCAAGGGTGGCGGCTCGCTGACCTTCGATACCGGTACCAAGGGCGTCAACGAAACCTGGAACTGGGCCGGCTGCATTATCGAGCGCCAGACGAAGCCGTTCAACTCGACGACGACGGCGCCGTCCGACGCCTATGACATGAACATCGACATGGTCCCGACGTCCGATCCCGCGACGCAGTGGCAGATGTTCCTGTCGGACTTTGCGTACAGCCGCAGCGGTATCGCCGCGACGACGTCGACGAGCACGTCGAACGTCAACAGCTTTGCCGACAATGCCGCGGGTGGTTCGGATATCGCCGCATGCCCGCCGGCCGCGATGAAGCTGACGACGATGACCAAGAATGATCGCAGCACCTTCGTCAACTATATCGGCTTGCTGCGTGCACAGGGCTATACCTATCACGACGCCGGCATGGTCTGGGGTGCGCGGCTGCTGTCGCCGACGGGCCTGTTCAAGAGCGAGAATGAAACCGCGCCGAACAACCGGCCGATCAGCCGTCACATCATCTTCATGACCGACGGTGAACCGACGGCGCCGCGCTCGAACTTCTCGTTCCAGAGCCAGGAGCAGTCGACCGGGCGCATCGGCGCGACCAGCGACACCGACGCGGTCAACCGCCACGTCAATCGCTTCCTGCAACTGTGCGAACAGGTGAAGGGCAAGAATATCACCATCTGGGTGGTCGGATTCGGCGTGAACCTCACGACCCCGCTCAAGACCTGCGCGACCGCGGACAAGGCCTATCAGGCCGCCAACGCCGCGCAGCTCAACGCCAACTTCCAGGCGATCGCGCAGCAGATCTCGAAGCTGAGGCTGTCGCAATGATCCGGCGTCTGGCCTCGCTTCGGAAGCTTCGTCGCGACAATCGCGCGACCGCGATCCTGGAATTCGCATTGACGGCGCCGGTCTTCCTGCTGCTGATCATGGGGATCTTCGACTATTGCTGGCAGATGTATGCCCAGCAGGTGCTGCAGGGCGCGGTCAGCCAGTCGGCGCGTTCGTCGACGCTGGAAGGTTATGTGAGCGATCCGTCGGGGCTGGATGCCAAGGTCCGCTCGCAGGTGCTGAAGGTATTCAAGAACGCCGACGTCCATTTCTCGCGCAAGGCTTATGAAAGCTTCAGCGAGGTGAGCAATCCGGAAACCTTCGACGACCGCAACGGCAATGGCGTCCGCGATCCGGGCGAATGTTTCGAGGACGTCAACAACAACGGGACGCTCGACAACGACCGCGGGTCGACGGGTAACGGCAGCGCGGACGACGTCGTCCTCTATACCGCGTCGATGAAGTTCAAGCGCGTCCTGCCGGTCTGGCGCGTTCTCGGCATGCCGCAGGAAACGACATTGTCGTCGAGCACGATCCTGCGCAACCAGCCGTACAGCGCCAACACATCGACCAAACGGGTGATTTGCACATGACCCAGATATTCCGCCCCCGGCTTCCGCGCCCGATGAGCGGCGCCGCGCGCCGTGTCGCCCGCCGCCTGCGCCTCGACAAGCGCGCGACGGTCATGATCGAAATGGCCTTTTGCATCCCGCTGATCGTGCTGATCGGCTTCGGTGGCCTCGAAATGGCCAACCTGACGCTGGTTACGACGCGGATCAGCCAGATCGGCCTGGGCGCCGCCGACAATGCGTCGCGTATCGCGGTCGGCAGCAACCTGTCGCTGCCGCGCGTGCGCGAACTCGACATCAACGATGTCTTTGCCGGCGTTGAAAAGCAGGCGAAAGGCCTCGATTTCAAGAAGCACGGCCGCATCATCCTTTCGAGCCTCGAACGGAATACCGACGGCGGGCAGACCATCAAATGGCAGCGCTGCTATGGCGATCTCAACGTCAAGTCGGCCTATGGCCAGGAAGGCAAGGGTGCGACCGGCACCGGCTTTGCCGGCATGGGCAAGGCGGGCGCGGAGATGAAGGCGACCGACGGCACGGCGATCATGTTCGTCGAAATTACGTATAAATATCAGCCGCTCGCCTATGGCAACTGGCTCGGTCCGCGGACGCTCCGTTCGGAGGCCGCGTTCAATATTCGCGAAGGACGCGACCTGTCGCAGGTCTATAATCCCTCGCCGGCCGTGACCAAGGCCGCCTGTACCTGACGGCCGGGGAGGCCGCATAGCGGCTGCCGCTTCCACAAGGGCATTTATCGCGGGCGCGCGGGCTGCTATCGCCCGCGACCGATGACCGCAACGCATCCTCCCGACAGCCAGCTCCAGGGCTTCCTGGCCTTCCTGCCCGCGGGCGCGCGGCCCTATGCGCTGCTGGCGCGTTTCGATCGCCCGATCGGCTGGTGGCTGCTCTATTGGCCGTGCGCGTTCGGGCTTGCGCTTGGCGGCGGGGCTGCGAGTCATTGGCCGCTTTTCCTGTGGCTGCTCGTCGGCGCGATCGCGATGCGCGGCGCCGGCTGCGTCTATAACGACATCGTCGATCGCGACCTTGACGTTCAGGTGGCGCGTACCGCCTCGCGCCCCGTCGCGAGCGGCGCGGTTTCGGTGCGGAACGCGCTGCTGTGGACCGTGCTGCTGTCGCTGATCGGACTGCTCGTGCTGATCCAGCTGCCATGGCGGGCCCAGATCGTCGCGCTCGCCAGCCTGTTTCTGGTCGCTGCCTATCCCTTCATGAAACGGATCACCTGGTGGCCGCAGGCGTGGCTTGGCCTGGTGTTCAGCTGGGGTGCGCTGGTCGCGTGGGTCGCGGTCGGCGGCATCGACGGCTGGGCGCTGCCGCTGCTTTATGCCGGATGCATCGCGTGGGTCATCGGGTACGACACCATCTATGCGCTGCAGGATATCGAGGATGACGCGCTGGTCGGCGTGAAGTCGAGCGCGCGCGCGATGGGTGCGCATGTGAAGAGTGGTGTCGGTTTCTGCTATGCGACTGCGCTTGGTTGTTGGGGGGGCGCGCTGTGGCTTGTGCGGCCCGACCCGCTGGTGTTCGTCGCGCTGCTGCCCGCGCTGCTGCACCTGACCGGGCAGGTAGTGACGCTCGACCCGGCGAATGGTGCCGACGCGCTCGCCAAGTTTCGCAGCAACCGCTTTGCCGGGCTGCTGATCTTCGCGGCGATGCTGGTCGTGGGCAGCGCCCCCTGACTATTCGGCGGCGAGCAACTCTTCGGCGCCGCCCAGGTCGACGGAGACGAGCCGGCTGATCCCCTTTTCGATCATTGTCACGCCGAACAAGCGGTGCATGCGCGCCATCGTCACCGCATTGTGGGTGACGATCAGATAGCGTGTATTGGTCTCGCGCGTCATGCGGTCGAGCAGGTCACAGAACCGCTCGATATTCGCATCGTCGAGCGGGGCGTCAACTTCGTCGAGAACGCAGATGGGTGCGGGGTTGGTCAGAAACAGGCCAAAGATCAGCGCGACCGCCGTCAGCGCCTGCTCGCCGCCCGAAAGCAGGGTAAGCGTACCGAGGCGCTTGCCGGGCGGCTGGGCCATGATCTCCAGCCCGGCCTCGAGCGGGTCGTCCGAATCGACGAGTTCGAGATGCGCCTGGCCGCCGTTGAACAGGGTGGTGAACAGGCGCTGGAAATGCTCGTTCACCGTCTCGAATGCCGCGAGCAGGCGGACGCGGCCCTCGCGATTCAGATTGCCGATCGAGCCGCGAAGGCGGTGCACCGCCTGCGTCAGTTCCTCGATCTCGGCGGCGTTGCGCTCGCGTTCGGTGTCGAGTTCGGCGAGTTCGTCGGCGGCGACAAGGTTGACCGGGCCAAGCCGCTCGCGGTCGGCGATCAGCCGATCGTGCTGGGCCGACTCCTGCGCTGCGTCGCCGACGCTGTCTTCTTCGAAGCCGGCCTTTTTGGGGAGCAGCGGTGGCGGGCATTCGAAGCGCTCGCCCGACAGGCGGCCCATCTCGATGCGGCGCAGCTCGGCATTTTCGGACCGCGCGACCGCGCCGGCGCGGTTTTCGCGTGCGGCGGCCACGCGCTCGCGGATCGCGGTGAGTGCGGTCTCGGCTTCTCGTAGCGCGGCTTCGGCTTCGCGTTCGCGTGCCTCGGCGGCGCTGACCTGTTCGCGCAGGCTGGCCTGCTGGGCCTCTGCGGCGCCGCGTTCGGCGGCGAGCTTTTCGGGCAAGTCGGCCAATTTGGCGGCTTCGGCCGCCAGGCTTTCGGCGCGCTTGTCCATTTCCGTGACACGCCGCGCGGCTTCGCCTGCACGGGCCTTCCAGCTTTTGATCTCCGAACTCACGACCGCTTGCCGCTCGTTCAGCGTGGCCAGCACGCGGTCGTGTGCGGCGAGGGCGTCGCGCGCTTCACTGGCATCGGTGCGCGCGCGATTGGTGGCGGCTTCCTCCGCGTCGAGCGCCGCCCGAGCGATGCTGTCGTCGGGCAAGGCCGCAAGCGCGGCTTCCTGCGCGGCCAGTGCATCGGCCGCTTCCTTTGCGGCGTCGGCGATCTCGGCAAGGCGGCGGTTGAAGAGTGCGGCGGCGTCGCGATGACGGTCGAGCGCCGCCTGCGCCTGGTCGGCGGCGCGCAGCGCGGTGCGGCGGGCTTCGTCCGCCTGCGCGAGGCCCTTCCGTGCGGCCGCTGCCGCCTCGGTCACTTCGGCCGCCCTTGTGGCTCCGGCATCGCGTCGGTCGCGAAGTTCCTGCACCCCCAGTTCGACCTGGGGACGCTGGCTGGCGAGCGCATCGAGGCGGTTCTGCCGTTGCAGCCGTTCGGTCGCCGTGGCTCCGTCGCCGCGCGTGACGAAACCGTCCCAGCGCCGCATCACGCCATCGGTGGTGACAAGCCGCTGACCGACGGTGAGGGGCTGGCCGGCGTCGGTGTCGGCGACCGCGATCTGCGCGAGACGGCGTGCGAGCGCCGGCGGGGCATCGACGAAATCGGCGAGCGCTTGCGTGCCGGGGGGAAGGGCGGGGTCGTCCTTGCCCTTGTCGGCGCCGCCCCAGCTACGCGCGGCGCCCCTGTCGGTGCCGGCATCCAGATCGTCGCCGAGTGCAGCCGCCAGCGCCGCCTCATATCCCGGCGTCACTCGAAGCTTGTCGAGAACCCGGTCTTCATCACTTCGTGCGGCGGCCAGTGCGCGTTCGAGTGTTGACGCTTCGCCATCGAGCGCGGCCAGCGCGGCGCGGGCCTCGGCGAGCCCGGCCTCGATTGTCGCCAGGTCGGCGGCGGTCGCTTCGCGGTCGGCCTCGGCATCCTGCAGCGCGCTTTCTGCTCGAGTGATGGCCGCTTCGGCGTTCTCGGCTGCCTTTATGCTGTCAGCATGAGCGGCCGCGAGTGCGGCGCTGTCGCCGAGCGCGGCGATTTCGGCGTCGACGCGCGCCTTGTCGTTGGCCACGCGGCGGACCGCGGCTTCGGCGGTATCGCGCGCCGATACCGCGATGCGGCGATCGGCGGCTTCGCTTGCGGCCCTGGCGCGCGCCTGCGCGAGTGCGACTTCGGCATCGCGTAGGCGCGTCTGCGCTGCCTGGTTGGCATCGACCAGCGCCGCCTTGTTCGTATCCTGCGCGGCGATGTCGTGGACCAGGCCCTTGGCCTCGGTGTCGAGCGCGGTGAGCGCGGTGTGCGCTTCGCGCGCAAATTCGCCTTCACGCGTGCGGTCATCGGCAAGCCGCGCCTGTTGGATGGTCAGATCCTCGAGCCGTTGGCGCGCGGCCCGTTCCTCGCCCTGCAGGCGGACGAGAGTCGCGGTCGCTTCGGCAAGGGCGTCGCGCCGCGCCTGGGCGTCCGCGCGTGCAGCGCCGACGCGGGTCGCGACCTCGACCTGCGCGGCCGAGACGGTTTCGAGTTCGGTTTGCGCGGTTTTCACCGCCGCCTCGGCGGCATCGGCGTCGCGTCGCGCCTGATCGGCCGCGGCCGCTGCGTCGCGCCAGCGCGCGAAGATCAACCGCCCTTCGGCGATGCGAATGTCTTCGGACAATTTCTTGTACCGCTCGGCCGCGCGCGCCTGACGGCGGAGCGCGTTGGCGCGAACCTCCATGTCCGCGACGATCTCGGACAGGCGATTGAGGTTCGTCTCGGTCGCGCGCAGCTTTTGCTCGGCGTCCTTGCGACGGACGTGCAGGCCGGCGATGCCCGCCGCTTCTTCGAGCATGGCGCGGCGATCGGTCGGCTTGGCGGCGATGACGTTGGCGATCTTGCCTTGGCTCACGAGCGCGGGGCTGTGCGCGCCGGTCGCCGCATCGGCAAAGATCAGCGCGACGTCCTTTGCGCGCACGTCGCGGCCATTGGCGCGATAGGCCGATCCGGCGCCGCGCTCGATCCGGCGGATGATTTCCAGCTCATGGCCTTCGCTGGCGTCCGACAGGCCGGCGACGATGCCGCCTTCCGTGTCGCAATGGATCGCGACCTCGGCAAAATCGCGCGGGGGACGCGACGTCGTTCCCGCGAAGATGACGTCTTCCATCCCGCCGCCGCGCATCGACTTGGGGCTGGATTCGCCCATGACCCAGCGAATCGCTTCCAGCAAGTTGGACTTGCCGCAGCCATTGGGCCCGACGACGCCTGTAAGCCCGGGTTCAATGCGCAGTTCGGTAGGTTCGACGAAGGATTTGAAACCGGTGAGGCGCAGCCGTTTTATCTGCACGAAACCACCTCGCGCAGTCTAACGAATCGGAGCTGTTGCAACCGTGGTGTCACATATCCCCCTCGCGCCGTCATGCCGCGCCCCAGGGGGAGTCGCAAGGGGAGTCGTGGGGGGGTAGGCTGCCCCACCCCCCTGGACGAAAGTGATCAGCGCGCGCCCATCGTACGCAGGCGGTCGCGCAGCGGACCCCATGCCGCGATGCCTTCGGCAACCTGGCCGTTGATGATGAAGGTCGGCGTGCCCTGGATCGTGTATTTCTCGGCAGCGGCGTTGGTGCCCTGCTCAAGCTTCGAGATATTGTCGATATTGCCGAGGCAGGTGTTGATCTGGTCGGCGGTGACGCCGCGCGACTGGAAGAAGGTGTCGAGCTTCAGCGCCTTCGACAGCGCGACGAAGCGCTGTGCGGGGGGCTGTTCCATCGCGACCTTGATCGCCTGCTGGTCACCCGCGTTCGCGAACAATTCTTCCTGCGACGCAAAGACATTTTCCTGCAGCGGGAAATAGCGATCGACGGGCGCGCAGTGGATGATGGCTGCGGCCGATGCGTCGAGCGGGTCGCGGATGAAATTGCGGACCTCCAGGCTGACGCGGCCGGTGTCGATGAAGTCGCGCTTGATCTCTTCGTGGCTTTCCTTCGAGAAATCGGCGCAGTGCGAGCAGGTGAGCGACGCGAACTCGAGGACTTTGATCGGCGCGTCGGGGTTGCCCATGAGATAGCCGCCGTCCGCGGTCTTGCTGACCGTCTGCGACCAGCTCTTGCCCGCCGGCGCCGCGACCTTGGCGATGGCGTCCTGTTCCTTGCTCTGGTCGGTCTTGCTTTCGCCGCAGCTGGCAAGCGCGAGTGCGCCGAGCGAGGCGAGGAGGAGGGTACGCAGCTTGGGCTGGGTCATGGTCAGGCTTTCTCCGGATGAAATTTCGTTGGCGGGCTTTTACGAGGCCTTCAACGCGGCGTCGAGTTTCGTTTTGAGCGCGGGCCATGCCGCGACATCGGCGTTGCGGCCGTTGATGAAGAAGGTGGGGGTGCCCTCGACACGATCTGCCTTCAGCGCGATGTTGGTCATGCCGGTGATTTCGGCCTGCGCGACCTCGCTGTCGAGGCAGGCATTGAGCGTCGCCGCCGTATAGCCGCGCTTCTGCATCAGCGCGAACAGCCCGGTGTCGGCCGCGATCTTGCGCGCGCGCTGGCTGGCGCTGCCCTGATACCAGCTCGTCTTTTGCGCGTCGCTGGCCTTTACGACCTTGTTCAGCCACTCCGGCTGGGCTGCGAAGATCGCCTGATGATTGCCGGCAAAACTATTGATGGTGCCGCAGCGCGCGAGAAGCGCGGCGGTCATGTCGACGGGATCGCGAACCAGGTTGCGATATTCGAAGAGCACCAGGCCCTTGTCGATATAGAGCGTCTTGAGCGGCACGTTACCGAGCTTGGCGAAGTCGGCGCAGTGGCTGCAGGTATAGCTGAAATATTCGACCAGCTTTACCTTCGCATTCGGATTGCCGACGATATGGGCGCCGATCGCGCTGGTGGTGATCGTCGCCGACCAGGGCTTCGCGGGCGTCGCGGCGGCGGTCAGCATGGCCAGTGCAGAAATCGACAGCGCGGCGACGGCAGTGCGGCGGGACAGGAGTGCGGCACGAATTGCGGACATGGGTAAGCGTCTTCCTAGCTTATCTTGGGGATTTTGGACGCCGAACCCAGCCCTGCCGCCATGCGTTCGAGCACGGTGCGAAGTTCCGGGTCGCCGATATCGCGCAGGCTGTCCCCCAGTTCGGCGGGTATGGGCTTCAGCATTGCCGGCTGCTGAACGGGAGCCGCGGGCGTGACCTGGCCGTGCGTCATGCGAACGGTGGCGATCGCGGCATAACCGAAGAAGCGATTGACCGCGCCGATGATGTCGGGCGCGACATGTTGCAGCATCGGCGCATGCGCGCCGCTGATCGTCAGATGGAGCGTGCCGCCTGCCTTTTGTCCGGCCGGGAAGCGGATCATCGCAGGCTGGGTGACGTCGGCCAGCCGGTCGCCGACGATCTCGCGCCAACGGCTGACGATCGACGACTGGATAAAGCCGAATTTGCGGAAAGCGGTGCGGCCGATCTCGGGGACCAGGTCGGCGATCGCGCGCGCATCGCCGCCGCGCGGCCTTTCGTAGCTGCGCGTTTCGGGCTTTTTCTTCGCCGCCTTCTTGGCGCCTTCGCCTCCGGGAGTAGCTGCTTTCGCCATCATCGCCGCCATGCCATAGGCAGGGGGTGAGCGTCCAGTTGTCCGACTCCCCGGAAGATAGTTTCTCCGCGCGCCTGCTTGGCTGGTATGACCGGTCGGCGCGCGTATTGCCGTGGCGATATCCGCCGGGCAGCGACGCCGTTCCCGACCCCTATCGCGTCTGGATGGCCGAGATCATGCTGCAACAGACCACCGTTGCGGCGGTCGCGGGTTATTTTCGGCGCTTCATCGAACGATGGCCGACGGTGGCCGACCTTGCCGCCGCTGACGATGCCGACGTCATGGCGGCATGGGCGGGGCTTGGATATTATGCCCGCGCGCGTAACCTGCTCGCCTGCGCTCGCGCGGTAGTGGCCGACCATGGTGGGCGCTTTCCCGACACCGAAGACGGGCTGCGGGCGCTGCCCGGCGTCGGCGATTATACCGCCGCCGCGGTCGCCGCGATCGCCTTTGGCCGGCCATCGGTGGTGATCGACGCCAATATCGAGCGCGTGATCGCCCGGCACAGGTTGATCACCACGCCGCTCCCCGCCGCGAAGCGGCAGATACGCGCCGACCTGGCGCCGCTCGTGCCGTCCGATCGCCCCGGTGATTTCGCGCAGGCGCTGATGGATTTGGGCGCGACCATCTGTACGCCGCGCGGACCCGCTTGCGGCATCTGTCCGGTGATGGCCGACTGCCGTGCGCGTGGGCGAAGCGATGTCGAGGGGCTACCGGTCAAGCCGCCCAAGAAGGCGAAGCCGCGGCGCCATGGCGTTGCCTATTGGATCGAGGATGCCGGACGCATCTGGCTCGTCCGCCGTCCCGACAAGGGGATGCTCGGTGGGATGCGCGCGCTGCCGGGCGGCGAGTGGGGCGATGCCCCGTCTTCCGAGTCCGCGATCGTTCATGTCGACCATGGTTTCACCCATTTCGACCTGCGGCTCGGTCTGGTCCTCCGCGAAATCGAGCTTGCCGCAGGGGAAGGCGAATGGTGGCCGCTTTCGGCGCTTGACGCGGCGGGATTGCCGACGCTCTATCGAAAGCTGACCGACAAGATGCGGGAGAGAGACGCATGAATATGATGGTTTCGCGCCGGACGCTGCTCGGCGGAATCGCGCTGGGAGGCGCGGGCGTGTTGCTGCCGAACGGCGCGCTGGCGTGGAAGGCCGATGGCGCGGCGCTCTATCCCTCGACCTATGGCTTCATCAAAGGCTTCGTCGATCGGCGTGAGCTGGCGGGCACGCTCGCCGCAATCGGCAAGGGGCAGGACGTCCCCGATGTGTTCGGCGCGGGCACGCAGGCGATGGATTCGGCCAAGGCGGTCGATGGCGACACGCTGTGGCGGCTCTATTCGATGACCAAGCCGGTGACGGGCATGGCAGCTATGCTGTTGATCGAAGAGGGCAAGATGAAGCTCGATCAGCCGATCGCTGATTTCCTAC
Organism: Sphingomonadales bacterium; assembly: GCA_017309275.1. Taxonomy (GTDB): domain Bacteria; phylum Pseudomonadota; class Alphaproteobacteria; order Sphingomonadales; family Sphingomonadaceae; genus Sphingopyxis. The sequence goes on from JAFKLT010000036.1 coordinate 98,365, forward strand.
CGGCCTTTGCCAAGATGAATGTGCAGAATAGCCCCGACGGGTCGCTGACCGACGTGCGCCCGGCCAAGGGGCCGATCACGGTGCGCCAGCTTCTGACCCATACGGCGGGGCTGGGTTACAATATCGTCCAGAAGGGGCCGCTCCGCGACGCTTACAACAAGGAGGGCATTCTTGGGGGTCAGGTAAGTCGCTTGCCGATCCCCGGCTTTCCGCCGATGAACCCGGCGCCCAGCCTCGCGGCATTCGCCGACCGGCTGGCGACGCTGCCGCTGGTATATGAACCCGGCACGCGCTGGAGCTATTCGGTCGGGCTCGACCTGATGGGCCGCGTGATCGAGGTTGCGTCGGGCCAGCCGTTCGATGCCTTCCTGAAGGCGCGCATCTTCGATCCGCTCGGCATGAAGAGCACGGGCTTTCAGGTCGCGGCCGCCGATGTAGGCCGGCTTACGACCAACTACGCCCCTTTCGGCGGGGCGCTGCTGCCGATCGACCCGGCGACCAGCTCGATCTATCTCGACAAGCCGCCGATCCCCTATGGCGGCGGCGGCCTGGTATCGAGCGCGCGCGATTATGACCGTTTTCTCGCGATGCTGCTGGGCGAAGGCGAGACGGGTGGTGTGCGCATCATGAAGCAGGAGACCGCCCGGCTCGCGATGTCGAACCTGTTGTCCGACGCGGTCGACCGCAAGGGCACTTTCGTCGAGGGCGAAGGCTTTGGTGCGGGTGGTCGCGTGTCGCTGCCGACGTCGCCCACCGGCGAGGGCATATTCGGCTGGGGCGGCGCAGCGGGAACGATCGCGTTCGTCGATCGCAAGCGCGGGTACCGCGTCGGCGGCTATGCTCAATATATGCCGTCGGAGGCGCTGCCGTTCCAGCGCGACTTCGGCAAGGCGTTCTTCGCCGATGCGTTGACGCGCTGATGCCCTTGCCGCTTGGTTTCACCGGCGCGCGGCTAGACCGCGCCGACCAGCTCCGCACCGACCCCGATGCCTTTGCCGCCGCGACGGTCGATCCGCGCGCGACCTGCCTCGCGATGGACGGGATCGACCCGGTACCGGGCGAGCGCGGCGGGTTGGTGTGGGAGCTGCTCGATCCCCGCGACGAGCGGCCGTTGATGCTGCTCGGTCTCGACGATTCGGGGGCGCCGCGTTTCGTTCGCGCCCCTGCGCCGGGCGCGCGAATCGATGCAAGATCGCGAACGGTGATGCGGCTTCTGCCCTTGCTGTCGCCCGAAGAGACGGCGCTTTACGGTGGTGCGCGTAGCCTGGTCGACTGGCACGCGCGGCATGGTTTTTGCGCCGTATGCGGCGTGCCGACGGAGATTTTTCGCGGTGGCTGGGGGCGCCGCTGTGGCGCGTGCGGGGCCGAGCATTTTCCGCGCGTCGACCCGGTCGTGATCATGCTCGCAGAACATGACGGGCGGGTTCTTTTGGCGCGCCAGCCCGGCTTTCCGCCCGGTTTCTTCTCCGCGCTCGCAGGCTTTGTCGAGCCGGGCGAATCGCTGGAGGAGGCGGTTGCGCGCGAACTGTTCGAGGAAGCGGGAATCCAGGTGTCCGACGTGACCTATGTCGCCAGTCAGCCGTGGCCTTTCCCCTCGTCGCTGATGATCGGTTGCCGCGCGGTCGCCCACGATGCTGCGCTGACGCTCGATACCACCGAGCTGGAGGCGGCGATGTGGGTCGACCGCGCCGAGGTGCGTGCGGCGCTTGCAGGCGAGATGGGCGCCAGCTTCATGGCGCCGCCGCCGCTGGCGATTGCGCGCTATCTGCTGGAAGATTGGGCGCGTTAAAGCGGCCTTGCCGACGATCGCTTGACGCCTTCTTCGCCGGCGTCGTGCGCTACCGCTTCCTCATGCCCGCGGCATCGGAAGGATCATCAGCTTAGAATTTTTTCCCCGTGATCCGGCTGATTTCCTTGGCCACCATCGCCTCGACCATGCCGGGCAGATTGGTGTCGAGCCAGTCCTTCAGCATCGGGCGGAGCGCTTCGAGGACGACTTCCTCCATCGTGCGGCCGCCGGTCGGTGCGGTCGCGGCTGCTGCGACGGCGGGCGTAACCGCCGCGGTCAGCGCCTCGAGCGACTGGCGCGCGGCGTCGGCGCTCGCGGCCGAAACCAGCTCTTCCTCGGTCGGCATCACGGGAGCGGGCGCGCTTGTCGATTCGTCCTCGTCGTTGAGGTCGAGAACATCTTCGCTCTCGCGGGATATGGGCTGTCCACGGACGCCGGGCGCCTCGTCACGAGCAATAACACGCCGAATCGACGACAATATGTCTTCCATAGATGGTTCCCGCGACATGTCGCCCATATTGCCCCCACTGCCCACGAAACTCAGGGTCGCCCCTAAGGGCGATTAACCATCTTCTTACCGGTCGGGGGCGGCTCTTGCCAAGCCTTATTGTCGCGGACCCGTTTCGACATAGACGGGAACGTTGGCGGTGGCGGGGGGAACGGCCTTGGTATCGGTCGCCACCTGCTGCGGCTTCGGATCGTCGGCCCAATCCCAGATCTGGCCCTTCACGCGGCGATAATTGACCTCCGGATCATAGAGGGCGCCGCCCTCTATCCCCAGGTCGCGCGCTTCGGCCTTGCCCATCGCGGCCAGAACCGAGAAGGCGGCGACATAGGAATTGCGGCGGGCCGAGACGAGTTGGACCTGCGTGTTCAAATATTCCTGCTCGGCATTCAGAATGTCGAGGATCGATCGCGTGCCGACGCTGTTTTCGGCGCGCACGCCCTCCAGCGACAGGCCGTTCGCACTGACTGCCTGCTCGGTCGCGGCGATGATTCGCTCGTTCGCCTGCCACGCGGCATAGGCGCCGCGCGTCTGTGCGATCACGTCGCGTTCGATGGCGACATAATTTTCGATCGCCTGGCTCGTCTGCGCCTGCGCCTGGCGCACGCGGGCCGAGGGGCGCCCACCCTGGAAGATCGGCAGCGTCATCGAGACGCCGGCGATCGTGCTCGTCGTCGTATTTTCCGACGTCGTGTTCCCGGAGGGGATCGAGTTCAGATTATTGTTGTATCCGCCGGTGACCGTTGCCGACACCTTGGGCGCACGGCTCGCCTGGGCGGTGCCGATGTCGGCGCGCGATGCGTTGAGGCGCTGGTTGGCGGCGTCGATGTCCGGGTTGTTCGTCAGCGCGATCGCCACCGCGTCCTCGGCCGTCGCCGGCAGGTTCGGCAATACCGGCGGGGCTTCAAGGTCGACCGGTGCATCGCCGACGAGCTTGATGTAATTTTCGCGGCTGCGGATCAGATTGGCCTCAGCCGTGCGCAGGTCGCCCTCGGCCAACGCGAGGCGCGCCTGCGACTGCGCGACGTCGGTGCGCGTCAGGTCGCCGATTTCGAAACGATCGCTCGTCGCCTGAAGGTTCGTCTTGAGGACCGAGACATTCTTCTGATTGAGCTGGACGATTGCGATGTCGCGGATCACGTCCATATAAGCGCCGACGGTCTGCGAAAAGACGCTGGCTTCGGTCGCGCGGAGGTCGGCCTGTCCGGCTTCGACCCTGAACTTGGCGGCCTTTACCGCGTTGCGCACGGCGCCGCCCTGATAGATGGGCACCGAAACCTGGGCCCCGGTCGACAGCGAACGCCCCGGCGTGAAAAAGCTGTTGCCGGGAACGAGCAGATTTTCCTGATAATCGACGCTGACGCCAGCCGACGGCAATCCCGAAGCCTTCTGGATCGGCACATTCTCGTCATTCGCGCGCTGTCCGGCACGTGCGCCGGTCAGCGTAGGATTATTCTCATAGGCCTTGGCAAGGGCGCCCTGCAGCGTTTCGGCGTGCGCCGGCGATGCGGCGACCAGCGCACAGAGCGCCATGCCGGCAAGCCAGCGGGTGCGACGGCCGGTTTCTCTGTTCTTCTTGTCGTACATCTCGATGTTCAGCCTGAAACGGGGAAGGGAGGGGCCGTCAGAATTGAAATTGCTTGGGCGCGGCAAAGCCGGGCAGGGGAGCGACGTCCATGTCGGCGAAGGGGCGCAGCGCAATCGTACCGCCGGTCTTGACCCCCTGGACGAGGCGGGTGACGCTGCCTTCGCGGCGCGCGGCGACGATGCGGCCGCCCTCGGCAAGCTGCTTTGCGAGCGTGTCGGGCAGCGCCTCGATCGCGCCTTCGACGATGATGCGGTCGAACGGTGCGGCCTTCGGTGCTCCTGCTGCGAGCGGACCTTCGACCCACTGGATCGCGGTGCCGGCAGTGGCTGCGCGCGCGGCCGCCAGCAGGTCGGTCGATTCCTCGACGGCATGAACCTCGGTACCCAAACGGGCGAGCAGCGCGGCGGTATAGCCCGTCGCGGCGCCGATCAGCAGCACGCGCAGCCCGGCGTGAAGGTCCGCGGCGACGAGCAGACGGCCGGTGACGAGCGGCGCGTTCAGCGCACGACCCTCGCCGAGCGCGATCGCACGATCCATATAGGCAACGCCCGACAGCGCTGCGGGGACGTGCGCCTCGCGCGCGACCGCGCCTATCGCGGCGATCACCGCGGGGTCGACCACGTCGTTCGTCCGGAGCTGGCTGTCGATCATCGCAGCGCGCATTTCGGCCGCACCAATCTCGCTCAATTTCGTTGCCATCGTCGCGTTTCCGATTCCCTGAGGGCTAGAGCCATGCGTGCACCTCTAGCCGAAGCCAAACTGTATTGCAATGCTAATACAGCAATGTCGCCGCACGCCCGCGCATAGCTGGCAAAGCAGGGGCCGCCAACCCTGCATCGTCACCTGTCAAAACCGGATGCGAACGCGAAATTGCGAAACAATCGGATTGCAGTCGAGAAACTTAATCGCTAGTGGCGCTGTCTCCACGCAAATCTGCGCCTGAGGCCCGATGGCGGAGTGGTGACGCAGCGGACTGCAAATCCGTATACGCCGGTTCGATTCCGGCTCGGGCCTCCATAAACCTGTCAGCCGAGGTGTGCTGATGGTTGAAAAAACCCCTGATTTCCGATAGTTTAAGGCCATTCGCTGATTGCCAGTGATGGCCTCTGTTTGCCCGTAGTTGCAGATGTTGGGGGCCTAATCAGGGGGCTTCGCCAAGCCTCCATGAAAGCGAGGCCCCCACCGTGCTAACCGACACCGCAATTCGAAAGGCGAAACCCAAGGACAAGCCCTACAAGGTCTCAGATTCGCAGGGCCTGTATCTACTGGTTAATCCAAGGGGCAGCAAGCTGTGGCGCGTCAAATACCGCATAAACGGCGTGGAGCGAAAACTGGCGATTGGCTCCTACCCCGAAATCACCTTGGCGGAGGCGCGTAGCGCTCGCGATGCTGCGCGCAGACAATTGGCCCATTCGATCGATCCCAATTTTGTTAAGCGGCAAGCTCGCATCGAGGCGGGCATCCGAGCCAGCAATAGTTTTTCGAATGTGGCGCAGGAATTGATCGAGAAGAAGACGCGGGAGGGCTTGGCGGAGCCGACGCTGGCAAAGATGCGCTGGTTCGTGAAACTGCTCGGAACCGATTTTGGAAAGCGTCCCGTGGCGGAGATCACGCCGCAGGAATTGTTGCACGAATTGCGGAAGCATGAGCGGCGCGGTCGACTGGAAACGGCGAATCTCTTACGGGCCTTCGCCAGTCGCGTGTTTCGCTATTCGGTTGCCACCGCCCGCGCGGAACGCGATCCGGCGCAATTATTGATCGGCGCGCTGACCACGCCGAGGGTCAAACATTTTCCCGCTATCACCGATCCGGTCACATTTGGGGCGTTGCTTCGCGCGATTGAAGATTATCAGGGCGACCCCGCCGTGATGCACGCGCTGAAGCTGACGCCCCATGTTTTTCAGCGTCCCGGCGAAGTCCGTCATATGGAATGGACGGAGGTAGATTTCGGCAAGGCGGTCTGGATCATTCCAGAAGGGAAGATGAAGATGCGCCAACCTCATTCGGTCCCCTTGTCGCGGCAGTCTCTCGCGATCCTCACCAATATGCGATCCCTGTCCGGTTCTGGCCGCTATGTGTTCCCGTCAATCAGATCGCGGGCGCGGCCGATCAGTGAGAATACGATCAATGCAGCGCTCCGCCGGATGGGTTATCCCAAGGACCAAATGACTGCGCACGGCTTTCGCACATCGGCATCCTCGCTCTTGAACGAATCTGGCAAATGGAACCCCGACGCGATCGAGCGGGCGCTGGCGCACATGGTCGCGGGTAGCGTTCGGCGCATATACAATCAGTCAGCCTATTGGGCTGAGCGCGTTGAAATGGCGCAATGGTGGAGCGACTATCTGGATGAATTGCGCGAAGGAGGGAACAGATGACAGACCGCCCCGGACAAGGTTGGAAAATCTTTGCAAACGGGGAAGAAGCCGACAACGTGCCGCTCTGGAAGGCTCTGGCTCAATTCAGGTCGGACGATCTGGACGAGGGCTTGAGCCTGAACGCGGCGATCATCAATGAGGCCAAGCCGTCGCCGGTTCGATATTATAATCTCGCCTTCGTCATCAGCTTTGCTTTCGGGTTCCTGTCCGTCCTCCTCTTGATCGGCCTTCTTGTGTCAGGCCATTCGACAGCGACGGACCTTTTCTTCTACCTCACATTGGTCACACTGGCGGCCACGATAGCGCCGCACCTATGGCGTCAGGGCTATCAATACGGCCTGAAAATTCCCGACACGCCGTTGGAATTGCCCCATGCGCGGGACAGGCTCTTTGATGAAGTGCTGGGCTATTTGCAGAAGGTGGACGGTCCGCAAGTCTATTATATTTCTCGCTTTCGCAAGAAGCGGGTTCCTCTCAAACGCAGGCAGTTCTTCGGCAGGCTGCGCTATTTCCTGTTCTCCGAACACAGCAAGGATCGGGGAATGGTCATGCGTTACCCGACCGCAATGTCACTACCCGCCGACCTTTATCTTCATCGCGATGACGTCGATTACATGCTCACGATGATCGCGCCGAAGCGCAAAGGCGGATCGGGCCGCAATCCCAAATATGCCTATACCGAGGCCGTTTTCGACTTGCGCAGCGACCCGAGATTGGATGGCTTGGACCTGAACGATGAAGCGACGGCGATTTATTCGATCACGGGTTGGCTTGTTGAATGGTTCGACAGCGCAGCCAATGTGTCCGGCGAGATACCCACTCGTAAGCAATTGACCCCTTACGGCAGAAAAATTCTTGATCATTTGAAAAGGCCCCCGCCTCCGGAAGACGAATGACCGCCGGTTTCCTTTTTTGCGACTCGGTTGTGGCTTTTTTGCGCGCATCGATTCTTTTCCGACTTTGAAGCCATTGGCAGATTTCTGCGGCTCTCCCATTCCTTGCCGACACATCGTCAACCATGTGCAACTTGGCATGTCTCTCGCCGCGAATCGGCAGCATGGAGACACGCACATGGAACCTATTGCCATATCGATTAATGACACCGCGAAGGCGCTCGGCGTCGGACGGTCGTCGGTTTACGCCCTCATCAAATCCGGTGGCCTCGACGCCATTAAGATCGGCAGGCGAACTCTGCTGACGACCGAGTCCATTCGGCGCTTAGCGCAATCCGGCACCGCCGTTTGACCCGAAGGCGCTCCGCGGTCCGGGCCTTTTGAATGGGCGGACTGCTCCGTGCCTTCTCCACGAAGCACCCGAAAGCTCTGCATCGTGAATTCACGAAAGGATTTCTCATGTCCATTTTCCGCCGCGCCATAGATCGGCTCGCCAATCGTTTATGGGCGGGCCGCAAGGTCACACTCCGATTCACCGCCGACTATCGCATCGCCGGTTTTACATTGCCGCTCATCGAACGGCTGCTCTTGGACAACGACGATGGAGAAACCTATCGCTGTTCCATCGCGCAATGGACGCTCAACGAACGGCCCTCCCTCCACATCTACCGGGGCGAGCTTTCAAGTTTGCGGATCGATGGTCCGTTGCAGAAGGCGGGCATGAGCTATCTTCCGCTGGGCGGATTGATCGAGACTCCAAGCGTGACTGCGCACCTCAATCCGGTCGAAGCTCAACAGCTCGATGGGCGAGTGCAGGAGGCCATCGAGAAAACGATACTCCACTGGGTTGTCGAGCATCGTCTCTACGATCAGCCGCGTCAGCGCCGCGAGATCAACCGTCGAAGAGCCGACCGCGACTCCCGCGCGATCATCGCCGCATGGGTAGCGGAGCATTTCGCCAAGCCGGTGACGGACTTTCCATCGAACGAGAGCGACCAACCTGCCGAGTGCTGTTGCGGCGACCCCGATGGCTCCGTGTGCGATGCTTGCCGGAAAGGTTCGGACCATGCCTGATCCGGTCGCCCTTTTGGCAAAGTCGCAGGGCCGCGATGCTACGCATCGGACCCGTAATTTGGATACACACCTCACGCACGCGTGCATCCAGCTTTTCCGCCACTTTTCGAGGGTGCGATCAGAGTGCGCTCCGCCATTGCTTCGCCGAAGTGACGCTTTTCCGCCAAAATTCGAGGGTGCGATCCGCACCCTCAGGGAGGCGGCGCGATGAAGACCGTCCAACATTCCATCCGCCTGCCCGCGGCGCTCGACACCGCGCTTCGCGCGCTGGCCGACCGGCAGGGCAAGACGGTTTATGCAATGCTCCGCCGCTGCGTGAAGACAGGGATCGACGGTCATGTAAATCCCACCGACGGCAGCTCAGACGATCGCGAACTTGTCGCCGAGGTGGCGTCGATGAGCACCCGCCTCGCCGATGTCGAACGCCTGCTCGACCGAACCTTGCACACGGCCTGCGCTGCCTATTGCTATGCCCGCAGTGCCGCGAAGGGCGGCGGCAAGACCGACGAGGTCATCACCGCCGAGACGAACCGGGCCTATGATCGGCAACGGGCGGCAGCGGGGGAACGGTCATGAGCGGGCCTCATGATCTCCGGCTTCATGCCGAGACGCTGCGGCGTCATCTTCGCTACAGCCAGACGCGGCGGTTCAAACGGCAGTTCGCGATCATGGTCTCGTCGATCGCGCTCGGCGGTTTGGCCGCGCCCTATATGATGCTCGATTCGAGCATCCTTCGGGACACCGGCACCCATTATCATGCGAAGATGCTGTCATGGTTTGCAGGCGACGGCGGCGATCCAGGGATAGTGATCCGTTATGAGGGGAGAGACTATCTGACGCCCGCTCGCACGGTCGCGACCGATCCCTATTTCGTCCGCCGGGCGAGCGTCGCCAAGTCGTTTGTCATGCGCGGCGCCATGCTGGGGTTTGTCGCGTGGCTTTCGGGCCTGTTCCTGCTCCGCGATGTCGCGGCGCGCCGACGCGAACGGGCGCTGCGCGACCGCGTGATCGACGGCACCAGGGTGACGAGTGAGAAGGAGCTTGTGAAGCTGGCGCGGACCGAAGCCGGCGCGCATCCGCTGGCGATCGGCCCGGTTCCCTTTCCCCGCCGCCTCGAAACCCGGCACATGGCGATGGTCGGCACGACCGGCAGCGGCAAGACGACAGTGCTGCGCCAGATGCTCGACGGAATTGCGGCGCGCGGCGAAGCCGCGCTGGTCTATGACACCAGCGGAGAGTTCATCGCCCATTACTTCCGGCCCGAGTGCGGCGACATCATCCTCAATCCGTTCGACGCCCGCTGCGTCTATTGGTCGCCCTTCGCCGAGATCGCCCACCCCGCCGACGCCGATCGCATCGCGCAGCAGCTCGTTACCGAGACCGGGAAGCAGGACGACGACGTCTGGCTGGAAACCAGCCGCATTCTCGTTGCCAACATGATCCGGGAACTGTGGAAGGAGAAGAAATGCACGCTGCCCGACTTGCTCGAAGCGCTGCAGAAGATGGACAAGGATAAGCTCAAGACCTGGCTCAAGGACACGTCGTCGGCGCGCACCTTCTCCGACGACGCCGACCGCGCCACCGGCAGCGTGCTTTTCATGCTCGCGAAGGCCGCGAACCTGATCCAGTTCCTTCGGATGCCCGAGGAAGGCGAGAAGGTCTTTTCGTTCCGCGACTTCATCGCCAGCCTCGATGAGACGAAGGGCGCCAAGCCCTGGATCTTCGTGCCGCGAAAGGAAGAGCAATTTGTGGCGTTGAAGCCGCTGCTAGCCTGCTGGCTCGAATGCGCCGCGAGCGCCATGTTGGGCCTTGCTCCGTCAGCCGACCGGCGCGTCTGGTTCCTGCTCGACGAACTTGCCGACCTGCCCCGCGTCGACAATCTGACGCGCTTGCTGCCCGAGGGCCGCAAGTTCGGGGCAGCGGTCGTGCTGACCTTTCAGGGCGTGGGCCAGATGCGGCATCGCTATGGCGACGATCTTGCCGAATCCATGCTTGGCTGCTGCAACACCAAGCTCTTCCTCCAGATGGGCGACGGCGAGTCCCGGCGCTGGGCGAGCGACACGATCGGCACCTGCGAGGTCGAGGTCCAGACCATGACCGGCGCGCTCGGCGATGGCGACGACAAGCCACGGATGACGCTCGGCCGTCAGCGCAAGACCCGTCCCGCCGTGTTCGAAAGCGAACTCCGCCTCGCCCGCTATGAGGGCTATTTGCTGTTCCCCGATGGGTTGCCGGTCGCGCGCATCGCGCTCACCGCCGACCATATTGAGAAACGCGGTGAGCCGCGCCAGCCCGCGTTTGTCGCCGCGAACCCGGAGACAACGCTCTGGCACCGGCCGTTGGAGTCGGCGCCCAACGAAGAGTCCGACAGCGCAGTGCCGACACCGGCCGAGGAGCCGGTCGTCGAAAAGCCGAAGATAAGGAAGAAGCCGCCGACACCCCCGCCTGCAGACGATGGTGGGCCGATCTGATGGTCGCGTCGGTATCGGCGCTGACCAGTTCGGCGCAGGCAAGCAGCTATTATGAGGCCGACGATTATTACGCCGAGGGCGGGCTGTCGCCGTCCGAATGGCACGGCAAGGGCGCCGAGGAGCTTGGGCTGTCGGGTGATGTCGATCGCGACATCTTTCGCGAACTGCTCGACGGCAAGGTCGCGGACCAGCAGCTCGGCACGGTTCGTGACGGCCAGCTTGAGCATCGGCCCGGCTGGGATGTGACGCTGAGTGCGCCCAAGTCGGTGTCGATCATGGCCGAGGTTGCGGGCGACCGGCGACTAATCACCGCACATGGGGACGCGGTGAAGACGGCACTCGCACATGTCGAGGCACATATGGCTGCGACCCGCGTCCGGCATGGCGGCAGCGTGACGCGCGAGGGCACCGGCAATCTCGTCGTCGCCAGCTTTCAGCATGGGACGAGCCGCGCCCAAGACCCGCAATTGCACACCCATAATGTCATTATGAACGCGACGCAGGGCGGAGATGGAAGCTGGCGCAGCCTGGAGCCTCGCGCGATATATCAGCTCCAGAAGCAGATCGGCGCCATCTACCGGCAGGAGTTGGCCTTGAAGGTCCGCGAGCTTGGCTATGAAATTGCACCGGGCAAGGAGTCGATGTTCGAGATCAAAGGCGTCTCGGAGGACGCGATGGCGGCGTTCAGCACGCGCAGCGCCGAGATCGAGGCGGCACTGGGCGAACGCGGGACTTCGCGCGAAGATGCCAGCGCCGCTGAGAAGCAGGTCGCTGCGCTCGATACGCGGCAGGCGAAGGTGGCCACCGATCATGGCGCGCTCGTCGCCGACTGGCGCGAAGCCGCCGACCGGGCGGGATTCGATGCCGATGCCCGGCTGGCGTTGGTGCGCGAGGCCAAGGCCAGGGCAGCGAACGGCCTTCACCTTCCCGATCCATCCGTCGCCGATCGCGCCGTTGCCCATGCCGCCGACAAGCTTGGCGAGCGGCAGTCGGTGTTCTCGGTCGCGGCGCTTCATGAGGAAGCGGGGCGGGTTGGATTGGGGAAGGTCGGCTATGCGGAGATTGGCGACGCGATCGGGCGGGCGACAAAGGATGGTGAACTGGTCGATCGCACCTTCGTCGATCGGCGCGGCGCCGCGTTCACGGGGTTCACGACGCGGCAGAATATCGCGGCCGAGAAGACATTGCTTCGTATCGAAGCGCACGGGCGCGGTGCGTTCGCGCCGACCGCCTCGCAGCTTACCGCCGCCAAGGCGGTCGCGGGTGCGGCGGCGCAGGCGGAGCGGTCCGGCTTTCGCTGGAACCCTGACCAGAAGGCCGCGACCGAGCAGCTTCTTGCCAGTCGCAATCGGATCACCGCGGTGCAGGGCTATGCCGGGACCGCCAAGACCACGACGGTGCTCGCCACCTTCGCGCGCGAGGCCGAAGCGCGCGGCGTATCGGTGGTCGCATTGGCACCGACGGCTTCGGCAGCGATGACACTCGGCGAGGCGCTCGGCACGCGCGGCGATACGGTCGCGCGCCATTTGCTCGTGTCGGAAGGTTCGGCGCCCGGTCAGCCGGTGGCATGGATCGTCGATGAGGCTTCGCTGCTGTCGGCGCGCGATACCGCGCGGCTGTTCAAGTTGGCCGAGCAGCATGGTGCTCGGATCATTCTCGTCGGCGATGTGAAGCAACTCGGATCGGTCGAAGCCGGCGCGGCGTTCGCGCAGCTCCAGAGTGCTGGCATGGAAACCTCCGCGCTTGGCGAAATCGTCCGGCAGAGCAATGCGTCCACGAGGGAGGCAGTGCTCGCCTCGATCGAGGGCGATGCAAAGAAAGCGCTCGCAGCGCTTGATCGTGGCGGTGGCCAGATCGTCGAACACGCCGATCGCGCTGGCCGCTTCGCTGCAATCGCCGAACGCTATGCCGGACTCCACAAGGCGGCACGGGCGCGAACGCTTGTCATCGAGCCCTCGCGCGAAGGCCGCGATGCGCTGACAGCAGACATAAGGGAGGCTCTAGTCAAGTCGGGCGCGCTTTCCGGTCCCGCCGTCGCCGTCGAAAGCCTCGTCAACAAGGGGCTGACCCGCGCGGAGGCGCGCGACCCGCTAAGCTACGACCGGGGCGATGTAGTACGCTTCACGCGCGACTATCCCGACAAGGGCGTCGCACTCGGCGAGGCCTATCGCGTCGAGGCGGTCAATCCGGCGAAAGCCGCCATCGCGCTGAGGTCCGAGGATGGACGCGAGGTCGATTGGCGGCTTCGCCAATGGGGCGCCGGCAAGGCGCAGGCGTTCGCGCCCCAGAATATCGACCTCAGGACCGGCGACTGCATCCGCTTTACCCGCAACGATCGCGACGCCGGGCGGGTCAATGGCGCGCGCGGCGAAGTGACGGCGATCGATGAGCAGGCGCGGACCGCGACTTTGGTTGGTGCTCGCGGGCAGATGCAGACGCTCGACCTCGACGCAGCGCGCGACCGGCATATCGCCCACGCTTATGTCGATACCGCCTTTGCCGCACAGGGGCGAACCGCCGATCATGTCATCATCCACGCCGACAGCCGCGCTACCAACCTGGTCGACCAGAAAAGCTTCTACGTCGGTATCTCGCGAGCGAAGGAGTCAGCGACGATAGTCACCAATAATCGCGCGAAGCTGGTTTCGGCGATCAATGAACGTGCTGGCGTCGTGCAGACGGCCATCGCACAGGCTGCGATGCCGGCGTCCGTCGCTCACAACGCAGCGGGCTCGGCATTGTCTAAAAACCTTGCGGCATTCGGACTTTGACCTCTTCAACCGAGATTGTGCTGACATCGAGCATATCCACCTGTGGTCGAAGTTAGGGCAGGAGCAGACCCCACTCGGCCCGCCACCATTCTCGGTTCTCGACCGTGTCGACCACCCTGCAGTCGAGGCGGTCCAATGCCGGGTCCGAGATCATCGAGAAGGCAAAAGGAATCTTGGAAAGCCACCCAAGTGACGATTGTAACTCTTCCCAGGAGATCGAGTGCTTCAGGCCGTTCAACTCCCAGCTCAAAACGGCAGGGGCGTCGCCGACCGACCCCATAATTCCGATCAGGCCGTGACAAATCCCGTTGCGAATATCCAGCTGCCCCTGAAGCTGCAATCTGAGAGTAGCCGCTAGCAGGGAGCACAGCGTTTCGGGTGGCTGGGCCTCGACGACCGCGCCCTCCCAAATTCCTATAACGGCTTTGATGCCGTGTGCCTTGGCCGGGAGGAATCCCAAAAGACGGACGACGTCATCACGAGCAGATCGTTCAATCCTGGACCAGAGCAGAATCAGCGATCCTATGGCGCCGCTCATCTGATTGAATGTCACATCCAATGGCATTTCACCCCACTTGGAGACTTCATGGCAGGTCAGGCCAAGACCACAGAGGCTCAGCGTCCATCCCTTCTACCTGCGCGCTTGTTTCTGGAGCGATCGAAGGCGGAGCGGGCGGGTCAAATAGTTCGTCGAACACATCGCCGAACCAGCGTTCGAACACGGCAATCTCCACCTCTGTGACGGGAACCGGATCGGGCCAATCGTCGACCACATTCCACTTTGAGAGGTCATGTTTCGGCGGTCTGCCCATGTATTTTCCTCACCCATGCTTAGAGGCCAGGTTGCTGAGCTCGCCCAGACTTCATGGTTTTGCCAATTTCCTCTCCGAAAAATGGTCTTCGGCAGAGCTGTACACCGGCTACCCGATTGTCCTTGCCAAACCACTACAGTTTCTCGAAGATTCTATGAGCATGCGAACAGACGTCGATCACCTACCTGCCGCCAAGCAGCGCGAACTTGAACGCGTCGTCGAGACGATCTTCGCCGAGTTTCGGGGCGCGACCGAAAATGCGACTGGCCCGCGCAAGGGTGCGCGTATTCTCAAGATCATCCTGTTTGGCAGCCACGCGCGGGGCGACTGGGTCGATGCGCCGTTGTCGGCGAACCAGTATAAATCCGACTATGACATCCTCGTCATCGTCAGCCAAAAAGAGATGACCGACCGCGCCGCCTATTGGGCGACTGCCGAGGACCGTCTCATTCGCGCTTACACGATCGAGAAAACGCTGCACACACCGGTCAATTTTATCGTCCACAGCCTGCACGAGGTGAACGATGGGCTCTCACATGGCCGTGTCTTCTTCATGGAGGTCGTGAAAGACGGGATCGCGCTCTACGAAGCCGATGACCGAGAATTGGCTACGCCGAAGCCGAAAACACCGGAACAGGCGTTGGAAGCCGCCAAGGAATATTTCGACGAGTGGCTGACCAGCGCCATGGATTTTTACGATCAGGCAAAACATGCGATGGAGCGCGGGCGTGGCAAGATCGCAGCCTTTGAACTTCATCAGGCGACCGAGCGCCTGTATTCCTGCGTCCTACTAACGCTGACGCTCTACACACCCTACAACCATAACATCGCGTTCTTGCGTTCGTTGGCTGAGGGGCTGGACCGCCGTCTTTACGGTCTCTGGCCGGAAGACACCCATCGCGAGCGATCGATGTTCCAGAAACTGAAGGAAGCCTACACCAAGGCTCGCTATTCCAAGCATTACAAGATCAGCGAGGAAGAGCTGACTTGGCTCGGGGAGCGCGTCGAGGAACTCGGGCGCGTGGTCCATCAGGTCTGTTCGGACAAGATCGCCGAGCTTGAGGCGGCGGCGCGCCAATAGGCGGTAGCCCCGGGCCCGCTTGCCGGGACTCCCGGATTCTGGCATAATCGTCGGCACGGAATGGAACGACTGGCGGCCATTCCGGGGATTATCCTGCCAGGCATCATGTAGGTCCGGCTGCGTGTCGGACGGTTGCTGATCGCCGCACCAGCGGCACCACAGCGAACACCGCTTGCCCATCCGCGCGCGATCGCGCGGACCGCCGCGATGCGAGCTGCAAATGACACCCCCAACAACCGACGTTTACGCGCGCGAAGTCGTGATGGCGCGCGTCGGCCATCTCATCCGGCGCAAGCAGCGCGAAATCGAGCGCATCACCCGCATATTACGCGGCCTATTCGACCCCTTGCAGGTTCAGGCGCCCGAACCGGGACGGATCAAGCGGATCATCCTCATCGGTCCCTATGCGCGGCGATCCTGGTACGAAGACAGCCGGACGATCGAATTTTCCGATTATGAATTCTGGGTCGTCGTCAATCATCCGCTGTTCACCGACGAACGCTGTTGGCAGCGGGCGCGGGCGACTATCGACCGCGAGCTTGGCAATCGCTGCGCGGTCGATGTCGAGATTTATTCGAAGTCCGACATACGCGCCGCGAAGGCCGAGCGCGACACGTTCATTCTCGATCGGATCGAGGGCGGGATCAACCTCTATCGTGCGTCGCGCGATGCACCGCTGCGTACAAACGGTCATGGGGAGGAACGGTCATGAGCCCTCCCTCATCGGTCGCCTCGTTCGACGAATTCTACCGCCGCGAGAATAGACAACTGTTCCATTTTTTCAGGCGCCGCGTCGGGCGCGAAGAAGCTTCCGACCTCGCGCAAGAGGCGTTCACACGAATGTTGCGTACCGGAGCATTTGAAAGGGTCGAGAACCCCCGCGCATACCTCTTCCGGGCTGCCCGCAATCTCGTGATCGAGCGCGCACGCCAAGGGAAACGCAAGGGAGCGGGACTGTTCTCTTTCGATGACGAGCGTGATGCGCCCGCCGGCCCAGAACAGACGTTGGCAATGGAGGCATCGGATATGCGGCGGGGCTTACGGCGCGCGTTTCTTGCTATGCCCCGCCGCACGCGGCGTATTTTCCTGATGCACAGGTTGCGGCATCAAACTTACCGGGAAATCGCGGAAGAGATTGGCATCCGGGAACAGGGCGTTGAATATCATATGATGCGTGCGCTCTCGCGATGTCGGAAGGCGGTCGCGTTTCAGTGCTGGTGAACGGCGGTTAACCGCGCTGGGCCTTCCGCTTTGCGCCTCATCTGCGACATTCGGATGCTCGAAGCCTCTTCTTGAAAGCTGTCATTGATGCTTTTTCCAAGCCTCTTCTCATGTTGCCGATCGATCGTCGCCGATTTCGCTCCACAATGCCTTGGGAAGCGACGGATAATATCAGCCGGACATGTGAGCCAATCCGCGATTCCGTCTTCCACCACCGGATCAAGGCTTCGATTGATGCCGGTCTTGACCGACTTCGGGCAGCCGAGACATTGTTGTGCGTGTAATGATTGCACTATGCCCTGCTATTAGGCGCCGTCTTAAGGGACGATCCGGCGTCGATAAAAGATATAAGATAGAATGAGGGCCGCAGTGACAACCGAATCCGTCTCACTCGCCCGGCCGTTGCCGGCCATCAACGAAATGAACGGCTATTTCTGGCGTGGCGGCGCCGATGGGCGCCTGCACATCATGCATTGCGGCGACTGCGACCTGTATTTTCATCCCTATCAGTCGTTCTGCAGCGCATGCCATTCGGCCAATGTCGCCCCGGCGCCGGTGTCGGGCCGTGCCACGGTGCTGTCCTCGACGATCAACCATCAGCCCTGGTTTCCGCATGTCCCGGTGCCTTATGTCGTTGCGCTGGTAGAGTTGGAGGAAAGGGGCCCCGTGCGGCTGTTGACCAATATGTTCGGTGAGCCAGTTGACGCAATTGTGCCCGGCATGCTCGTCACGGTCCATTTCGAGCAGCATGGCGATATCTTCGTTCCGCTGTTCCGGCCGGCCGGGGCAGCATGACAACCTATTTCGAGAAATCCTGCGTCATCTCAGGCGCCGGCATGTCGACGATGTACCGCAAGCCCCAGGTCTATCCGTTCAACCTTGCGGTGGATGCCTGCCGCAATGCCATCGCAGACGCCGGCCTCGAAATCGGGGATATCGACGGCATTGCCTGCTGGCCGCACGCTGCGGTCCATGTCGGGCATGGATCGTCGGCGGCCAGCCCCGTCGATATCAAGAACTCGCTCGGGCTGAAGCTCAATTGGTTCGAGGCGGGAATGGGCCCCGGGCAGTTCGCCAGCATCGCCAATGCGATCGGCGCGATTGCGGCAGGCTATTGCAACCATGTGCTGTGTTACCGCGCCGAGGGCGAACGCTGGGTGCCGATGTACGGCAGCGCTTTCGCGGATGGTAATTTGCCCACGCCTGAGGGCTTCAATCAGTGGACCACGCCTTATTTCGCGCCCTCCGCCGCCACCTGGATCGCGCTGCACGCCGATCTGCACATGCGGCAGACCGGCCTGACGCGCGAACAGATGGCGATGATCCCGATCAACCAGCGCAAGAACGCTGCCCTCAATCCGAACGCCGTCTATCGCGAGCCGATCACGCTCGACGACTATCTGGCCGCGCGCATGATCACGACGCCCTTCTGCATCTTCGACTGCGACGTCCCGATCGACGGTGCCGCGGCCGTCGTCATTTCGCGTGCCGATGCGGTTCCCGCTTCGTCGCGTCCGACGGTGCGTTTCGAAGCGGTGGGCACCGCTCTCCACGAACATTTTTCTTGGTTCCAGCGTCGCGATTTTCCCAACATGGCGATGAACGACGCGGCCAAGATGCTCTGGTCGCGCACCGACCTGACCCCGGACGATCTGACGAGCGCGCATCTCTATGACGGCTTCAGCTGGCTGACGGTCCTGTGGCTCGAGGCTCTCGGCATCACCAGACCGGGCGAGACCGGCGCCTTCCTCGAAGGCGGGCAACGTATCGCGCTCGACGGCCTCCTCCCGCTCAACACCAATGGCGGGCAATTGTCCGAAGGGCGGCTTCACGCCTTCAACCATCTGGTCGAAGCCGTGCGCCAGCTGCGCGGCGAGGCGGGCGATCGCCAGGTTGCCGACGCGAAAGTCGCGGTGTGCAGCGCCGGCGGCGGTGTCTTCGGTTCGGCGCTGCTGATCGTGCGCGATTGATGATAAAGGATGGGAGCAATATGCAAACCGGCGACGAGTTGACCCCCAGCCGCTATGCACGGAGTCCCGCATACCGCTGGTACGCGGTCGGCGTCCTCATGCTGATCTACATGTCCCATGCGGTCGATCGGTCGATGCCGTCGATCCTGACCGAGCCCATCCGCGCGGAATTCGGCCTGTCCGACGCCCAACTCGGATTGTTCACCGGCGTTGCCTACGGTCTCGCGCTTGCGGCCTTCGTGCTGCCGATGGGCTATTTCAGCGACAGGGTGCACCGCCGCAACTTCCTGGCGGTCATCGTTTTCATCTGGAGTATCTGCACCGCGCTCGGCGGATTCGCGCGCGATTTCTGGCATCTCTTGATCACGCGCACCGGCGTTGGCGCGGCCGAGGCCGGCGCGGCGCCCGCCGCGTTGCCGATGCTGATGGACATGTTCCCCGCGCGCGGCCGCGGACTAGCGTTCGGTATGTTCTATGTCAGCGCCAATCTCGGCGCCGTCGTCGCGTCGGCGGCGGGCGGCTATATGGCCGACCATCATGGCTGGCGGACCGCGCTGTTCGTCGCCGGCGCGCCCGGTATTTTCGCTGCGCTGCTGCTCTTTTTCACGGTCGAGGAACCGCGCCGCGGCGAGATGGAAGAGCCTGGCGCCGACGGCACTATCGCGCCGGTAGCAAAGGCGCGCTTCGTCGATGTGCTGCGGTTCATCTGGCACAAGCCCGCGCTGATCTTTCTGATCTCCGGTTGTTCGCTGCTCGGGCTGATCAGCATCTCGCTGGGGGCGTGGGCCGCTTCCTTCTTCGTGCGCGTCCATGGCCTCTCGCTATCGGAGGTCGGGCTGCTGATCGGGATTTTCGGGGGGCTTGGCGGCGTCGTCGCACCCGCGGTCTATGGCAAGCTCGGCGACACGCTGCTCATGCGCAATCCGGCCTGGCCTTTGCGGCTCGTGTGGATCTCGGCGATCGTGGCGCTGTTCTCGGGCTATATGATGCTCTTCTCACCCGTGCTCGCGATCGCGGTGGTCGGTTATGGCCTCGGCGAGTTTCTGCGCAGCGGCTATCCGCCCCCCGCTTACTCGACCCTCCTCAACGAAACGCCCCCGCATATGCGCGGAACGATGACCTCGATCGTGCAGTTTACCAGCGTGCTGATCGGTTTCGGTCTCGGGCCGGTGATGGTCGGCATGCTGTCCGACTTCTACGGCGGCGGCGTCATGATCCGCTACGCACTGGCAACCGGGTTGCTGGTGTTCATTCCGGTCGTTCTGTTCCTCGCGATCGCCTCGCGAATGCTTTACGGGCGGCGGCGCGATGCGGAATTACCGGGCGTGGAGGCTCAGCCGATCGCTTGAAAAAAAAAGGCCGCGCCGTAGATGGCGCGGCCTTTTTTATCCGGGGCTGTTCAGATGTCAGCCGGGAATTTCGTTGAAGGGCACGCCTTTGTCGGGCCGGTGATCCTGCGGCAACCCGAGGATACGCTCGGCGATCGTGTTGAGCAGCATTTCGTCGGCGCCGCCAGCAATGCGGCCGGTTGGCGCCGTGAGCCACGAGGTCGCCCAGTCGTCCTTCCGGGTCGCCTGTTCGTTCCACTGCACCCCTGAAACGCCCTGGATATCGATCATGAATTCTGATAGCCGCTGCCGGTTGCGAACCGATACCAGCTTGTGAATTGCGCCTTCGGAACCGGGCTGCGTACCGGCCTCCAGCGAGAGAAGGGCGCGGCGGTGAATCGCCGCGAGCGCGGCCTGGGTGGCGAAATTGCGCGCGATGCGTTCGCGAACCCGGCCATCTTCGATCAACGCACGGCCGCTCCGCTTCATGCGGGTCGCATCGGCGATGGCCCGCGCGATCGACGGGCCGTTCGCGGCCGGATCGGTCGCCGAATAGCGTTCGATGATGAGGGTTTCCATCGCGACGCCGAACCCCCCACCAACGGGGCCAAGGCGCTGGGCGTCGGGTATCCGGACGTCATCGAAATAGACCTCGTTCACATGGGCGTCGCCGGCGGCAAGCGTCACCGGCCGGATAGTGACGCCAGGTGCCTTCATATCGACCCAGAAATAGGTGAGGCCGCGATGCTTTGCGACGCCCGGATCGGAGCGTGCGACGATCACGCCATAATCGGCAAGGTGCGCCCAGCTCGTCCAGAGTTTTTGGCCATTGAGCACCCAGTCGCCCGTATCGGGGTCCTGGATCGCGCGCGTGCGAAGCGCGGCAAGGTCGGATCCCGCGGCAGGCTCGGAAAAGAGCTGGCACCAGATTTCGTCGCCACGCAGCGCCGCGATCGCGCGCTCCTGTTTCCAGCCGTCGGGAAGATAACGCAGCATGATCGGAACGGGCATGCCAAGGCTGATGCTGAAATATTCGGTCGGAAAACCGTGAAGAATCTCTTCGCGGTCGAACGTCAGCTTTTCGGTGGGGCTGAGCCCTTGGCCGCCATTCTCCTTCGGCCACGAGATGCCGCTGTAGCCGGCTTCATATTTGGCTCTGAGGTAGCGCCGGCCGAGCGCGAGATCTTCGGCGGGCGACAAGCCTCGCCGCGCATCGCGGCCGAACTCGGCAATACGACTCTCGATCCACGCCCGCGCGGCGTTCCTGTAGGCAGTGAGGTCGGTCATTGCGCGGCTCCTTGCAGTTGGCTGATCACTTCGTCTTCCCAGAAGATGAGTGGACCGGCTTCGACGGAAAGGGTGCGCGCGCGCCGTTGGTGAAGATGGAGGTCCGCTTCCCACGTGACGCCGATGCCGCCATGGACCTGCACCGCGTCGCGCGACACGCCGTCATAGGCCTCGGTCGCCGAGATCCGTGCGGCGGCCGCATAGAGGCCGAAATCGGGTTGCCCGGCGCACGACGCCGCGTGAATCGCATTGGCGCGCGCCAGTTCGACGAGGACATAATCTTCGGCGATGCGATGCTTCACCGACTGGAACGCGCCGATGGGCTGGCCAAAGGCGCGGCGGGTCAAGGCATAATCGCGCGCGGCCGTGAGCATTTTCTGAGCCCCGCCGACCTGTTCGAAGCTGACAATGACCGCCAGCAGGCGCAATATCTCGCGGGCGCCGGCCGGCGCATCGGTCGCGCCGGGAAGTTCCCGCGCTTCAACGTCGACGAAGGTCAGGTCGGCGGTGCAGCGGCTGTTGTCGAAGGTGTCGAGCAGCGAGCGGGTAATTCCGGGCTGCGCCAGATCGACCAAGGCGAGGACAGGCCCGTTTTCGCCTTGAGCGAGGACGATCGCGGCGTCGGCGATCCCGCCGGCGGTGACAGCCGGTTTCATCCCCGACAGCCGGCCGCCCTCGAGGCGCAGCGCCGGCGCGTCCGGAAGCATGTCCTGTCCCTCGCCGAAGGCGATGGCGCCGATGGCGCTGCCCGCGGCCAGCTGCGGTAGCCAGTGGTTCTGCTGCTCGTCGGCACCGAAGCGCAGCAAGGCCTGGCCCAGCGCGAAGGAGGACGTGAGCGCCGCAACACCCGTCACCGCCGCGCCGCACGCCTCGGCAACGAGCCCCAGTTCGAGAAGCCCGAGATCGAGGCCGCCGAAAGCCTCGGGATAGCAGATCGCCGTCCAGCCCTGCGCACCGAAAAGCGCCCAGAGCTCGCGGTCGAATGTGCCGCGCCCGAGCAGATAGGTCTTGAGCCGCTCGCCAGAATAATGCGCCGTCAGCAGCCGTTGTGCCTCATCGGCGATTTGAAGCTGCGCTTCGTCAAATAGAACCGACACAATCGCTCCCTGAATAAATTCGGTCGCTGTCCTTTCCGCCGGGAATCCGGCGCAGGCAGCGGAGCAATTGAGCACAGAGCGGGAGCGGAATTCATAGGGGAACATCGCCGGATTGGAGGGCGACCTCACATGGCTAATGAGCGAGGGTCTGGGCTATGGCGATGGCGAAACCCGGAGATGGATGAGCAGATGACCCTGTCCCAGACGATCGAAGCGCCCGTGACGGTGCGAACGGTGAACGGCGTCTGCCGGATCACCCTCAACCGGCCCGACCGGCTGAACGCGGTCACGCCCGATCTCTACGAGGCGCTGGGACCGATCGTCGAGCGCGCGGCGGCAGACTGCGAGGTTCGCTGCGTCGTTCTGACCGGCGCGGGGAAGGCCTTTTGCGCGGGCCGCGACCTCAAGGCCGGATCGCCCGATCCCGCCGCGGCTTCGGCGGGGGCGTGGATCGAGCGTCGGATCGACTATCTGCGCCGCCATGCGCGGATCGCGCATGGTCTTCACACGATGGGCAAGCCGGTAATCGCGATGATCAACGGGGCATGCGCCGGCGCCGGGCTGAGCCTTGCGGGTGCCTGCGACATTCGCATCGCGGCGCGGTCTGCGGTGCTGACCTCGGCGTTCGTCAAGGTCGGGTTGCCGGGCGACATGGGCGGAATCTGGTTCTGGTCGCGCATCCTCGGGGCTGGCAAGGCGCGGCGGCTCTATCTGATGAGCGAGCGTTTCGACGCGGACGCGGCGGCGGAATTCGGGATCGTCGATCAGGTCGTCGACGACGATGCGCTGGCGGAAACGGTCGAGACGCTGGCGAGGTCCTTCGCCGATGGATCGGCGCGTGCCTATCGTTATGCAAAGGAGGCCCTCAACGCCGCCGAAAGCGCGAACCTCGACGCGATACTCGATCTCGAAGCCTCGCATATGGCGATGGCGGGC
Organism: Sphingomonadales bacterium; assembly: GCA_017309275.1. Lineage (GTDB taxonomy): Bacteria > Pseudomonadota > Alphaproteobacteria > Sphingomonadales > Sphingomonadaceae > Sphingopyxis. Next base: position 121,566 of record JAFKLT010000036.1, read on the forward strand.
ATCGACGCCGCTTTCGCCGCCGGGGAGTATGAAACACATCACAGCTGACCTGCCCGTCGGGCAGGCGAAGGAGACTATCATGTCGATCATCAAGACCGAAAGGCATGGCGCGATCGCCGTGCTGATCCTCGACCGCCCCGAAACGATGAACGCGCTGGGTGCGCCGGGTGACGGCGACGCGATCGCGGCGGCTTGCGCTGAAATCAACGCCGACCCCTCGGTGCGCTGCGCCATCCTGACCGGCAGCGGAAAATGCTTTTCGGCGGGAGGCGATGTGAAGGCGATGCGCGACGGGACCGGCAATTTTTCGGGCGGCGGCGTCCAGATCCGCGAGGGATATCGCAGCAACATCCATCGCGCGGCGCGCGCACTCTTCGGGCTCGACATGCCGTTGATCGCCGCGGTCAACGGACCCGCGATCGGGCTTGGTTGCGACGTTGCCTGCATGGCCGATATCCGCCTTTCATCCGACAGGGCCAAATATGGCGTGACCTTCCTCAAGCTTGGCCTTGTCCCCGGCGACGGCGGAACCTGGCTCTTGCCGCGAACGATCGGCATGAGCCGCGCCGCCGAGCTTTTCTTCACGGGCGACACGATCGATGCCGACGCGGCGTGCCAGTGGGGCCTGGTCAGCCGGGTCGTTCCGCATGACGCGTTGATGGATGAAGCCATGGCCCTGGCCGAAAAGATTGCCGCAATGCCGCCGCATGCGCTGCGCATGACGAAGTCGATGCTGCGTCAGGGGCAGACGGTCACCTATGACACCGCGCTTGAACTGGCCGCGGTGATGCAGTCGGTCAGCCACCTCACGAATGATCACAAGGAGGGCGTGTCGGCGCTTCTCGAGAAGCGATCACCGAATTTCAACGGGAGCTGATGGCGCGCGTGGACCGGCGGGTCAGCGCAGCCACCATTTCGCCTTCGGCGCCGTTTTGCGGTCGACGCTCGCCGTCGAAATGGGGTTGCCGATCTGGGTGTATTTCAGCGCATTTTCCATCGCTTCGCGGTGCGGAAGGCTCAGTGCTTCCCACATCGCGCGTACCGATCCCTCGATCGCGACCGGATGTTTTTCGGCGATCAGCGAAGCAAGATAGCGCGCTCGTTCCCAGAGCTGGTCGGCCGGGAGCACTTCGGTCACGAGGCTGATGCGAAGCGCGGTCTGGGCGCTGATGCGCTCATGATTGCCGAGAAGCACCATGCGCTGCACCTCCGAGAAGGGCATACGCGCCATGGCTCCGACCGGTTCGCACGCCGAGACCATGCCGAAATTGACGTGCGGATCGAAAAAGGTCGATTCCTCGCTGCAGATGATGATGTCGGCTTCGTTGAGAAAATAAAAGGCGCCGCCGGCGCACATTCCGGACACCGCGACGATCAGCGGCTTCCATACCTTGTTGCTCTTGGCACCCAGCGATTCGGCGGGGTCGTCGAGCGACCAGGGCTTGAGCCGCGACTCGGGCGTGCGATAGGGGGTGACGTCGGGGCCACCCTTGGTGTCTGCGCCTGTACAGAAAGCGGGGCTGGGCGCAGCGCGGAGCACGATGACGCGCACGTCTTCATCCTCGCGCAGACGCTTCCAGACCTCAACGAATTCGTTCGTCATGTCGCGTGTGAAGCTGTTGTATGCCTCGGGACGATTGAGAGTAATCGTCGCAATATGATCGGCGATATCCAGCAATATAGTTTTATAGGCCATTCGTCTCTCACTCCCGGTTTTGCCGCGATCTTGCCGCATATCCTGACAACTTCACAAAGACGAATATAACATCGCCGCGCCCCAATCTCGCATAGGACACGCATCTGCGATTGAAGGGAGGTTGAGTTTTGTGTAAGGTCGTCACAAATAGAGGGCCCGATAACAGGGAATCATGTGGAGAGGTGAACGGATGTCCAATCTCGATCGTTTGATCCGCTTCTCGGTCGTTGCCGAGGAAATGTCATTCAGCAAGGCCGCGCGGCGTCTCAACGTCGACCAGCCCTGGCTGTCGCGGCAGATTCAGCAGCTCGAAGCCCAGATGGGCTTTCCCCTTTTCGTGCGAAGCACGCGGCGGGTCAGCCTGACGGACGAGGGCGAGGCGCTTTTCGCCTCCGCGCACGAGCTTGCGGAAGCCGCCGAGCAATGCCGTCAGTCATCGCGCGACCTGATGCGCATGCACAGTCAGACGCTCGTGCTTGGCGTCAATCCCTACACCTTCTGGGTTCCCGCGCGGAAGCTCGCGATCGAGACCTTCCAGGCCCGGCACCCGCGCGTGACGATCGATATCGTCAGCAATTACAGCGCGCGGCTGATATCGAAATTGCAGAAGCGGCTGATCGACGTCGCGCTTGTCGGGCAGCCCTGCGAATTTCCCGGGCTGGAGACGCTGATCCTCTATTCGAGCCCCGTGAGCCTGCTGGTTCCGCCTGGCGATCCGCTCGCCGGTCTCGGCAAGGTACCGGTGAGCGCGCTCGCGGGCCGCGAGATTCCGGTCACCAACCCCAAGCTCAATCCCGAGCGGTGGGACATGCTCTACAAACCCTTTTTCGACGCCGGCGCACACCCGATGATCGTCAGTGAGGGGGAAACCGCGGTTCCCTTCTACGCACGCGACCGGGGTTTGCCGGTGCTGACCGTCGGCTGGCCGCACAGCGAACAGGGCGCGCTCGCGGATTTCATCCATCTCGATATCGAGGACGACGTACCGGTCGCGAAATATGCATTGGTGCGCCGCGAGGAACCCGCGCGTGGTCTGCTCGATCATTTCTGGCAGACGGCCGAGCGCGTCGCGGCAGAATTCGAGGTGCCGCAGCCCTCGCTTCCGAAGCCTGTCGACAGATCGGTAGACCTCGCTCTGCAACATGCCCTGGTTGCATGAAGATCGGCTGAGGAATTGCTGGCATATCCCGATAGTCCCGTTTTCGATATCGAAGGTCCCGACTGGTTTGCATCCGCGCTCGCGAAGGAGCCCGAACGCGGGACGTGCGAAGTGCTCGGGGCGGCGATCGAAACGCTCGCCTGGGGCGACCGGGGCAAGCCCGGCCTTCTCTTCCTGCACGGCAACGGCGGTCATGCCGACTGGTGGCGTTTCATTGCACCCTTTTTCGCCGCGGACTTGCGGGTTGGCGCCATTTCCTGGTCGGGCATGGGGAGATCGGAATGGCGGACGAGCTATCCGCCCGAGGTGCATCTGGCAGAACTGCTTGCCGGGGCCGAGGCGACGGGACTGTTCGAGGGGCCGGGGCGGCCGTCGATCGTGGCCCACTCCTTCGGAAGCGCGATCGCACTGAAAGTGGCTGCGAGTCCCGATGGCGCACGCTTCGAGCGGCTGATCGTCGCCGACAATGGCGCACGGCCGCCGCGCGAGGATGCGTTCGAAAATCGAAAGCCGTGGACGAATCAGGGCTATGCCAGCCTCGATGAGGGCGCGGCGCGGTTCCGTTTGAGGCCCGAGCAACGGTGCGACAACGACTATCTCCTGGCCTTCATCGCCCGGCGTTCGCTCGCGCAGCGCGACGGCCGCTGGCACTGGTGTTTCGACCCCGACGCCGACCGCAGCCGGGGCGTCCCTTTCACGGCCCATTCGGGCGAGGTGATTGCCGCGGCCCAATGTCCGCTCGATTTTCTGTGGGGCGACCGTTCCTCGTTGGTTCCGGGCGAGGTGATGGCGGCGACGCGCGCGGTTGCGCCGCGCGGAACGCGCTTTGTGACGCTTCCCGATGCCGGACACCATCTGATGCTCGACCAACCGCTCGGCTTTGTCGCCGCGGTCCGGGCGCTCCTCGAGCCTAGGGTTTGATCATGCGCGTTCGCGGCGCCGTGAACGGTGGCCCGCCGAGCGAATGGCGCAGATTCTCCCCGCCGTCGATCGTCACCGTCGTCCCGGAAAAATAGACGCCATAGGCCGAGCAGAGGTAGAGCGCCGCCGCCACGACATCGTCGACCGTCCCGATCCGCCCGAGCGGGACCGTGTCGCCGGGATGAATGCCGCGCTGTTCAGCCAGTTCAAAGGCGGGGTCGTCCCGCCCTTCGATCATGCCGGTCGCAATGACGTTGCACCGTATCGCATCCTCCGCCCATTCGACCGCAAGGCTGCGCGCGAGATTCTGGAGCGCCGCCGATGCAGCAGCCGTCACCGACGAGCCCGGCAGGCCAAGCTCGACGGCCTCGGTCAGCATCAGGATCGATCCGCCACCCCGCGCCAGTTGCCGGCGCCGCGCGAACTCGGTCGAATAGTCGAATGCCGTGTCGAAGAGGCGGCTCATCACACTTCGCGCCTGCGCCAGCGGAATATTTTCGGCCGGTACAAGCGTCTTTTGCCAGATGCAGTTCACCAATATGTCGACGGGGCGTCCGACGCTTTCGAAGCCCGCGGCCGCGCGCTCGCCATCGGCGGCAATGAAGACATCACCGCCGAGTTCGGCAAACGCCGCCGCGAGGCCGCGCGAAACCGGATCGGCGCCGTCGGTCAGCAGGATCACCTTTCCGGCAAAGCTTCCGTCCGGGACGGGATAGGCGCGGGCTGCGGTCATGGTCATCCCATCCACAGGTTTTCGCGCTCATAGGGCGAGACGAATTCGGGCTTCAGCACATCGCGGCGCAACCAGTCGCCGCCGTCGAGGATCAGGTTCGTGCCCGTGATATGGCGGGCAAAGGGCGAGCACAGGAATGCCGCGGCGCGGCCGATTTCCTGCGCGCGCAACGGGCGCTGTGCGGGGATCGACTTTGCTCTTGGCCCTTCGGTTCCGGGGTCGAAGCCCGGAATGCCGGCGTGCGGATAATTGCCGATCACCAGGCCGTTGACGCGAACGCCGTGCCGCGCCCACTCGGCTGCGAGCGTCAGCGTCAAGTTCATCTGACCCGCTTTCGCCGCGGCTGAATGCGCGTCTCCCGGCAGGCCGAGCCAGACATAGCTTGCCAGATTGTTGACGATTGCGCCGGGCCGGCCGTCCAGCCGGCGAAAAAATTCCTGGCTGCAGAAAAATGTCCCGTCGAGTGCGATTTGGGTGACCGCGCGCCAGGCATTCGGGCTGATGCGCTCGGCCAGCAGCGGAAAGTTCGCGCCCGCATTGTTTGCGAGAAACGATACCGGGCCGGCCGTTCGTTCGATCCGTTCGAATGCGTCGCGCACCCTTTCGGGATGCCGCACGTCGAGGGCGACGGGCAGGGCGGAGAGTCCTTCATTGTCCAATCGACCGGCCACCTGCGTCAGCCTGTCGATGTCGCGGCCGGCGATCGCGACCGTCGCCCCGCAGCGTGCGAAGGCTTCGGCCATCGCCAGTCCGGTTCCGCTGCCGCCACCGGTCACCAGCGCGACCTGGCCGGCGAATATATCCGCCGGCAGCATCGGATCCGTCGCGGCGGGCGGTTCGGAAAAACTCATGCGCTGCGCAGTTCGGCGCGTCCGTTTTTGAGGACCGTTACCCCGCGATCGGGAACATGGGCTTCGAAGGAAATGATATCGCCGTCACGCCACAGGTCGACGACCAGCGTGTCGCCGGGGAAGACGGGCGCCGAAAAGCGGGTGGCAAGGCTTGCGAGCTGCCCGGGATTCCATCCGGTGAACCCCTCCACAACCGCGCGGCAGGCGATGCCGTAGGTGCAAAGGCCATGGAGGATCGGCCGGTCGAACCCCGCGCGCTTCGCCGCATCGGGATCGATATGCAGCGGATTCATGTCGCCGCTCAGCCGGTAGATCAGCGCGAGGTCGGGGCGGGTTGGATAGGTCAGGCTCAGGTCGGGCGCGCGGTCGGGTACCTTGTGGGGGTCGGGTGCGCCTTCGCCCGGCGCGCCGCAGTGGCCGTCGGCGCGGGCAAAGGAGGTCGCGCGCACGGTCGCCAGCAATTCGCCCGTCGCGGTGTCGCGCAGGGCGGTTTCGGTGACGCACACCGCGCCCTTGTCGCCCTTGTCATAGATAGCGACGACATGGCCTTCGCCCGTAATTTCGCCCTCGGGCGGGATCGGCCTGTGCCAGACGATCGCCTGCTCGCCGTGCACCGAATACCGGTAATCGAAACCCAGCTGGGCCACGGTGACTCCGAGACCCCGGGTCAGGACGGCAGCGAGGGTCGGCATCACCTTCTGATCGACTTCGTGAACAAAGGGCAATTCGTTCCGATCGAGCGGATCCGACGCCATGCCGAGACCGAGCGCATAAAGAATGGCATCGGTCGCCTTCCAGGACTTTTGTCCGCCCGAGCTCTTTTCTTGCAGCACCGCGGGATATTGGATCGGCATATCGGCCTCCTGCCTGTGTGATTTGTGATGACCTTTCATTATCGCTATCGGGGCAGAGGCAAGCCGTCCAGCGGCGCTTCGTGGGCAAATATGCCAATCCGGGCAGCGATCCGGTCGAACAGGCACTAAAGCTGCGCGCCGCTTTGCTTTCTAGTCACCTATACAGAACAGAGAAAGGAAAGCCGGGATGGTGCTGAATATCAGACGGGAAGGGCGCGTTGCGGTGCTGGAGCTCAACCGGCCGGACCGTCTCAATGCGCTGACCGGCGAGCTTCACGACGCCCTCAACGACGCGGTCGCGGGTGCGGCGCGCGACGATGGCGTGGGATGCGTGGTCGTGACCGGGGCGGGTCGCGCCTTTTGCGCCGGCGGCGACACCCAGTCGGGCGGACGCCGCGAGACCGGACCACGAAGCCAGGAGCAGCGCGTCGACACGATGGTGCACCACGCCGAGACGGTGAAATTGCTCCATATGATGCCGAAACCGACGCTAGCTATCGTCAATGGCGCCGCCGCGGGCGCTGGGCTTGCGCTTGCGCTTGCGTGCGACATGCGGATCGCCGCTGCCGATGCGATGATGACCACCGCTTATGTCAGGCTCGCGCTTTCGGGCGACTTCGGTTGCACCTATTTCCTGACGCGGCTGGTGGGGCCCGCCATCGCCAGCGAACTGCTGTTCCTGAGCGAAAAGATCCAGATGGACCGGGCGGTGCAGCTGGGCCTGGTCAATCGGGTCGTACCCTCCGATGATCTGCTGGCTGAGGGAATGCGTATGGCGCACGCGCTTGCTGCGATGCCGCCGGTGACGTTGCGCCTGATGAAGCGCAATATAGCGGTCGCCTCCGGCGCGGGGTTCGACGAGATGATCGAACGCGAGGCCGCCGCGATGGTCCGCTGCACGAAGACGCAGGACGCCAAGGAGGCGCTGGCCGCGCGCCGCGAAGGGCGTCCCGCGGTCTTCGTGGGCTATTGATCGGGCGCCTACGCCTTTTCGAGAATATGGACCGCCGAGCAGGTTCCCAGCCCGACGACATGAGCAAGGCCCATCCGCGCGCCTTCGACTTGTCGCTCGCCCGCCTGACCGCGCAGATGCAGGCTTAGCTCATAGAGATTGGCGACCCCGGTGGCGCCGATCGGATGTCCCTTGGACAGGAGGCCGCCCGAGACGTTGACGGGAATACGCCCGCCGAGCGCGGTGGCGCCGCTGTCGATCATGTCATTGGCTTCGCCCGCTCCGCATAGCTGCAGATTTTCATAGTGGAGCAGTTCGGCCGTGGCGAAACAGTCGTGCAATTCGACGAGGTCGAGATCCTTGGCCTCGATGCCGGCCATCTCGTAAGCGCGCTGCGCAGCGATCTGCGTCGCGCTGTTGATATCGGGCATCTGCGGATTGCGCTGTTGCCAGGGATCCGACGCGAGCGCCGACGCGCGGATCCGGATCGCGCGGTCCATCAGGCCGAGTTCGCGAACTTTCTTTTCGGACATCAAAACCACGGCAGCCGCCCCGTCGACGTTGATCGAGCACATCAGCTTGGTGTTGGGATAGGCGATCATCTCCGCTTCCATCACCATCTCAAGCGGGGTTTCCTTGCGCAGCACGGCCTTCGGATTCATCGTCGCATGATGGTGGTTCTTGACCGAGACCTTGGCGAATTGCGCAAAGCTGGTGCCATATTTGGCGGCATATTCGCGGCCGGCCTCGGCGAAGGTAGCGGGCATCGAGGTCGATCCCATCAGCCCCTCGATCGGGATCGAGGCCTGCCGCGCGGCACCAAGCATCCCCATCCCGGTCATCTGCTCAACGCCGACCGCCAGCGCGATATCATAATCGCCCGTCCGTACCGCCATCCACGCCTCGCGGACCGCCGTGGCTCCGGTGGCGCAGGCGTTGGACACATTGGCGATCGGAATTCCGGTCTGGCCGATCTGCTGGAAGATCTTCTGGCCGACCATCGTCTGGAAGACACAGCCGCAATAGGCGGTCTGGACGTCGTGAACGGTGATCCCGGCATCGTCGAGTGCGCCGAGGACCGCTTCGGCACCCAGCGAGGCGGGCGTCCGATGCGGATAGCGTCCAAAGGCGATCATTTCGATTCCGGTGATATAGACATCGCTCATTGAATTGACCTTTCGTCAGTCGGCCGCAAGCGGCTCGAAGAAATGGCTGATATAGGCGTTTCCGTCGGCATCGCGGCGGCCGAGCGCGTCGTCGAAGACGATCCGGACGCGCATCGCACCGTCGATCCGGTCCGCGTCGAAAGGGACGCCGCGCAGATTGCCCTTTAGCGACGGGCCATCGTCGATATCGACGACGGCCGAAATGAACGGCACGGCGGTGCCCGGAAAGCTGCGATGGACGATCGAGTAGCTGTGCAGCGTGCCTTCATATTTCGGCTCATGCGCATCGAAGCCCTCGCGCGACCCGCAGCGTGCGCAGGCGAGCCGTTCGGGTTCGAGGAACATCGTGCCGCAGGATTTGCATTTGAGAAACGACAGGCGCGGCTCGGGCCCGTCGAGATGGATATAGGAGGCCGCGGGGAGCGGCGGAGAGGCTGGCGTGTCGGTCATGTCAAAGCTCCATTTGCCAATTAGCCGGCACTTGCCGGGCGAAGACCGCCAAGTGCGTCGGCGGTCCGGGGGGCGGGGGTTTCGTCGTCGGCCCAGGGGTCACGCGGCATGCCAAGCACGCGTTCGGCGAGCTTGTTGCGGTGGATCTCGCTCGTTCCGCCGCCGATCGTCGACGCGCGCGTCGAAAGCCAGGCACGCGTCCAGCGCGTTTCTTCCAGCCCGGACGCGCCCTGTGCATCGACCATCAGTTCGAACAATTCCTTCTCATTCTCTTGCCCGACGAGCTTCGAGATCGAGCCCTCGGCGCCGGGATTGTCACCCGCGGTGAAGCGCGCCACGTTGCGCAGACCGTGCAGCTTGACGATCTGGGTCGTGGCCCAGGCGTCGGCGAAGCGAGCGCGCAGGTCGTGGTCGATCCCGTGCTGCGCCTCGCGCCCGGCAATCGTACGCGCTATTCGCGCGACCGTTTCGGCCTGCGCCGCCTGCGAGCCGAGAAAATTGGTGAGATGTTCGCCGACCATCGTCGTGCGATTGATCCGCCAGCCGTCGTTCATCGGTCCGACGATATTATCCAGCGGCACGCGCACATTGTCGAAGAACACTTCGTTGAAATGATAATCGCCGTTGTTCCTGCGAATGGGGCGCACCTCGAGCCCATCGCTGTCCATCGGGATCAGAACCACGCTGATGCCCGCATGCTTGGGATGCAGCGGGCCGGTGCGGATCAGCGCGTACATCCAGTCGGCCATCTGCGCCTGGCTCGTCCAGATCTTGTGGCCGTTGATGACCAAGTCGTCGCCATCGACTTCGCCGCGCGTCCGCAGCGATGCAAGATCGGACCCGGCGCCGCGTTCGGAAAATCCGCCCGCCCACAGGATGTCGGCGCGCCTTGTCGGGGCAAGCAGCTGCTTTTGCCTTTCGGACCCGTGCGCGATCAGCGTCGGACCAACAAGCATCAGGCCGCGATTTCCCGGGAGCGGCGGCAGGCCGCGCCGCGTCATTTCGGCATAATAGAGAACTTGCTGGGTGAAGCTTGCCTCGCGGCCCCCCGCCGTCTTCGACCAGTGCAGGGCCGCCCAGCCGGCATCGGCCAGTTCGCCTTGCCAGGCTCTGCGTTCGGCCATTCCCGCTCGCTTGAGAGCTTTGGCCCGCTCGACGGTCACATTCTCGTCGAGCCACGCGCGAAAGGGCTCGATGAACCCCTCGTCTTCGCCCGACGGGATGAAGCCGAGGTCCATGCCCGCAAACTGGTCCGCGCGCGATCGCGCCCCCGAATTTGCTGCCTGCAGCGCATTCTCTCCCAGCAGGCGCAAATTCTGCGTGAAGCTGCCCAGCGTCAGGTTGCAATGTTTCGCGCGGCGCATCAGCAGATGAAGATCATGTTCCCATGTGCAGCCGATCGCTCCGTGCATCTGGACAGCCTCACCCGTTACCCACATGGCGGCGCGGTTCGTCTGGGCTTTTGCAAGCCGGGCCGCGTCGGGGTCGGGGACGCCGTCGTTGATCGACCGGACGGCCCCCCACAGCGCCGACCGCGCGCCCTCGACCGCGATCAGGCAATCGGCAAGCTTTTGCTTTACCGCCTGAAAACGCCCGATCGGCTGGCCGAACTGTTCGCGTTGCAGCGTGTAGTCGCGCGTCATATCGAGCGCGGCCTGGGCAACGCCGAGCGCTTCGGCGGCAATCAGCGTCTGCACGATCGACATCAGGCGCCGGATCGGGAAATCCGAAACGCCTTTGGCGGGCGCACCGTCGAACTCGACCCGCGCCAGCCGGCGCGTCGGGTCGAGGCTGGGAATCTCGGTTCGCGTAACCCCTCCGAGCGAAAGATCGATGCTCCACCAGCGGCCGCTTGCGGGAACGAGCACCACTTCGATCGCCGCACCGTCGACCATATCGGGGATGATTCCGCTGATCAGGCAGTCATCGCCGGTATCTCCCGGCACGAGGGTGAGCGCTGCGGCAGGCCCCTCCGCTGCCGAGAGCCCGGCGCCGACAACGATCTCGCCGGCCGCCAGCGCCTGTCCAAGACGGGTCGCATGCGGCGTCGCCGACGATCCCAGAATATGCGCCGCGGCAAAGGCCGTCGTGATCGGGATCGGCGCGGGCGACCGCTTCTTCGGCGAGGGTCATGTCGACGCCGCCGTGGGTGCCGGGAAGCGTTATGCCGAGAAACCCGAGCTCCGCGAGGTTCGACCAAAGGGCGCCGTCGATCGGCGGGCCGCCCTCGGCTGCATGACGGGCCGCGTCGCGCGTGCTGAGCAGGCGGCCCAGTATGTGGCTGATCTCTTCTTGATCGGGCGTGAGCATCAAATTTCCTAGCGAAGCCGCAAATATGCTCGCAGCGTTGTCGAAGCTTCGTGCTCGCGTCCAAGATGAAGTCGCCGACCGGCATGACCCGAATGACATAAAAGGAAATCGGACAGCGATTGCGCCTGGAAATGGCCTGTTCGCCCGCTTGATGGGAAAACGGCAGATGCGGCGGCGCGATAGACATTGGTCCGCGCCACCGACTCTCGGCCATCGTCCGGTGCATAATAAGGGCCAGCGTCTAGATGCAGATTGAATTCACCCGACAGGAACAGGCGTTTCGCAGCGAAGTTCGCAGCTGGCTGCGAGCGAACGTGCCCGCAGGCGAGCGGCCGATCCATAGCGACCGCAACCTCGATATTCGCGAGTTCGACCTCGAGTGGCAGCGCAAGCAGTTCGATGCGGGCTGGGCGGGGATTTCGTGGCCGAGCGAATATGGCGGCCGCGGAGCGAGCCTGATCGAGCAACTTATCTGGCACGAGGAATATGCTCGCGCCGGGGCGCCGCGGGCAGGATCCTGCTTCGTCGGTCTCAGTCACGCCGGGCCGACGCTCATCGCGCGCGGCACGCCCGAACAACAGGCCTTTCACCTGCCACGAATTCTCCGCGGCGAAGCCGTCTGGTGTCAGGGATTTTCGGAGCCGGGCGCAGGGTCGGACCTTGCGGCGCTCAGCACCCGCGCCGAGATCGATGGCGATCATCTCGTCGTCAACGGGTCGAAGATCTGGACCAGCTATGCATCGGTCGCCGACTATCAGGAGCTTTTATGCCGGACCGAAGCGGGCGGGCGAAAGCATAGCGGCATCAGCTGGGTCATCTGCCCGATGGATACGCCCGGGATCGAACTGCGCCCGATCCTCACGATGGTCGGGCCGAACGATTTCCACTTTTGTCAGGTATTTTACAACGACGTGCGCATCCCGCTCGCCAATGTCGTCGGTGAAATCAACGACGGCTGGGGCGTAGCCAACGCGACGCTGGGCTTCGAGCGCGGGACTGGGTTCATTGCCGATCAGATCCAGAACAGCGAGCTGGTCGAAAGGCTGATCGCGATGGCGCGGGAGCGACGCGGCCTCGACGGCCTGTCCGCCGCCATCGACGACGGCGATTTCGCGTCCCGCCTCGCCATGTCGCGGGCCGAGATGGCGGGCGTCCGGGCCATGACCTATGCCACCGTCTCGCGGGCCGCAAACGAGAATCCCGGACCCGAAGGCTCGCTGGTGAAGCTGTTCTTCTCCGAAGCTTCGCAGCGGCTGCGCCGGCTGGGGGTCGACCTGCTCGGCCCGGAAGCGCTCGAGCTATCGTCGGACGCCGGCCTGACAACGCCCTATTTGCGATCCTACGCGGCGTCGATCGGCGGCGGTACATCCGACGTACAGCGTAACATCGTCGCCGAGCGTGTGCTCGGTTTGCCGCGAGGGCCGCGGCCATGATCGACATGGAGATGTCTTCTGAACAACAGCAGATCGTCGATTCGGTCCGCTCCTTGCTGACCGACGTTTTGCCTTATGAGCGTTTCGTGCCGCGGCCGACGCCGGTTCCGAACCAGGATCGCGCGCAATTTCCGAAGCTGGGCGAGCTTGGCGTTTTCGGGCTGGGCCTTTCCGAAGCCGATGGCGGTGTCGGCTATTCGATGGTCGAAGAGGTCCTCGTGGCACGCGAACTCGGCCGGTTCCTCGTTTCCCCCACCGCAATCGCCACGATGATCGGCGTCCATGTCGCGCAGGCGGCGGGCGACCCGGAGCTTGCAAGGCGGCTGATGCAGGGCGGCACGCCGGTGGCTCCCGCACTCGCTTTCAATTCCGCCAAGAATCACTTTGCCGGCGAATATCATCTTGTCGACGGCGACCGGGCCGAATGGGCGCTTGCATGGAGCGAAGCCGGCGTCGCTCTCGTGGGCTTCGATGACTGGTCGGAGCTAGAGGCCGTTCCTTCGATCGACAGCACGCTTTGGCTCGCGCGCGTTCGATTCAACGGCCTGATGCCGGACTTGCGGGTTGTGGCGGCCAAGGGACTGTGGCGCCGCGCCCAGTTACTGGTCTGCGCCTATCTGACCGGGGTTGCGGAGGCCGCGCTCGACGATTCGGTCGAATATGCGAAGGTGCGCGAGCAGTTTCAGCAGCCTATCGGCGGGTTCCAGGCGATCAAGCACCGCTGCGCGGACATGCTCGCGCGCTCGTCGGTCGCGTGGAACAGCACGATCTTTGCTGCGCTGACGGATGTCGTGGAAGGACAGGATGCCGACTTCCAGGCCATCGCCGCTAAACTGCTGGCCAGCGACGCGGCGTTCAGGAATGCCGCGATCAATATCCAGAATCACGGCGCTTATGGATTTACTGGCGAGCATCACGCCCATCTCTTTGTGAAGCGCGCCCATATGCTCGACCGCTTCGGCGGCGATGCGACCTATCAGAAACAGCGCATGCTCGGGGCGAAGCCGCCGTCGCAGGAGTCGGTCTCATTATGATCGGTCAGCGAGCCTGGACAAAACAGGAAGGGAATATCGAATGACGACCATCGCGGATCAGATCGCGGCCCATTTCGCGAGCTTGCCGATGCTTGAGCCCGACAGCATCGCCGTGCGCTATGGCGACACGCAGACGAGCTGGGGCCAGCTCGGGCAGGTCGGCGACGGCATCCTTGCGAGCCTTGACGCCGCGGGTGTGCCCAAGGGGTCCTCGATCGGCTGGATCGCCCGCAACGATCCCGCGCTTCTCGGAGCCCTGATCGGCCTGATCAAGGGCGGGTACACGGTATCGCCAGTCAATCCGCATCAGCCGGTGGCGAAGATCGCCGAACAGTTGCGGGCGCTCCGGATGGCAGCCAGCGTCGGCGTCGCGCAGGATTTCCATCCCGAAGTGCGTGAAGCCCTTGCCGATACCGGCGGGGTCGGTGTGGTGATCGACGCACATGCGACGCCGGCCGCGCAGCTGCTCAGAACCGGTGACGTCGTCGGCCCGGGACCGTTCCGAAGGCTCGATGATGCGATCGTCGAGCGTCTGACCAGCGGGACGACGGGCGAGCCCAAGCGCATTCAGGTGCCGGCGGCAACCTTCCAAAAGGCGCTGGAACTCGGCGCCCGGTCGGAAAAGAACAAACAGGCCGAACCGCTCAAGGTCAAACGCTCGCCGGGCATCCTGCTCACCACATTCTCGCATTCGGGAGGGCTCTGGGGCGCCCTTCTGGCTCTCAATCAGGCGCGCCCGGTCGAACTGTTCGACAAGTTCGACGTCGAGCGCTGGGCCGATGCGGTCGAGCGCGGTCAGGTCAAGGCCGCCAATCTGGTGCCATCGATGATCACTATGGTCCTCGAACAGGGGGTTCTGCCCGAAAAGATCAAGAGCCTGCTCGTCATTCGCGCGGGAACCGCACCGCTCGATCCCGAGACGCAGCGCTTGTTCGAGGAGACGTACGGGATTCCGGTCCTGACCGAATATAGCGCTTCTGAATTCATGGGCGGCATCGCTGGATGGTCGCTTGCCGATCACAAGGCCTATGGCGAATCCAAGCGCGGCGCCGCGGGTACGCTGCGCCCCGACATGCAGGTCAAAATCACCGACATCGAGACGGGCGAAGAACTGGAGCGCGGCCAGATCGGCATTCTCAACCTCAAATCGCCGCGCATCGGTCCAGATTTTATCAAGACCACAGACCTTGCGTCGTTTGACACCGACGATTTCCTTTGGATCCACGGCCGGGCCGATGAAGCGATTAACCGTGGTGGGTTCAAGATCCTGCCAGAGAAGGTCGCCGAGACGCTGCGGCTGCACGAGGCGGTGCGCGAGGCCGGTATTCTGGCAGTCAGGGACAGTCGGCTCGGCCAGGTCCCGATCGCGGTAGTCGAGATTGTCGACGGGGCCCGGACGAGCGAGCAGGAGCTCAAGGATTTCGTCCGGTCGCAAATGCCGGCCTATATGGTTCCGACCGCGATCGAACTGGTCGATGCCTTGCCGCGAACGCTATCGATGAAGGTCGACCGGCCAGCGCTGCGCGCGCTCTTCAAAGACAAATATCAGTTCTAGCCATTCGGAAAACGGACGGTTTCACCTACAGCATCTGGATAAGGGACATTATGGCAACGCAACCGCAGGCCGATACCCCGCGCGATATCGATTCGACGATCAGCGACGAAGATATCGAACGGGCCAAAGCACAGATCGGCATTCCGCAGCGCCGTTTCGTGAAGGCGTTCAATGAAACCGCAACGACCGACGGTATGCGACATTTCGCTTTCGGGCTGGTAGGCGACGACAATCCGCTCTGGCACGATCCCGAATATGCGAAGAATACACGCTGGCGTGGGCCCGTCGCGCACCCTCTGTTCATCCAGACGATGGGGATCAACGAATGCCCACCCTATTCGCCCGAGCACAAGGCGCTATTTCGCGGGCTGTTCCGCGGGATCGGCAAATATCTGGCCTCGACTACCTGGACTTTCTTCAAGCCGATTTTCCCCGGCGACGCCGCTTATGAGGAATATGTCACCTCGGACATTCAGGTGAAGCAATCGAGCTTTTCGGGAGGACGCTCGGTCATCGACAGCTACCGCTCGCTCTATGTCGACGCCGCGGGCACGCCGCTGGCAACGCGCGAACATTCGCTCGTCAATGCGGAGCGCAAGGGGTCGAAGGAAAAGGGAAAATATGCCGACCTTGCGCGGCACACCTACACGCCCGACGACATTGCGCGGATCGACGAGGTTTATGCCGCCGAGCAGCGGCGCGGGGCGACGATCCGCTATTTCGAGGACGTCGAAGTCGGCGAGGCGCTGACCCCGGTCGCGAAGGGACCATTGTCGATGGTCGATCTGATCTGTCGTCATATCGCAACGGGGATGGCCGACGGATATGACATCGGTCCGCTGCGCTATGGCTGGCGGGCGCGAGGCAAGATCGCGCCCTTCTACACGCCCGACGCCTGGGGCGTGCCGCAGCCGCAGCAGCGCGTGCACTGGGACGACAGTCGCGCGCAGGATCTCGGCCTGCCCGGCGGATATGATTATGCGATCATGCGTTTTGCGTGGCTGACGCATCTACTCACCAACTGGATGGGCGATGACGGCTGGATCGAAAGCTATGGTGTCGAGCTGCGCCAGTTCAATTTCGTGGGCGATTTCCACATCATCGGCGGCAGCGTGACGGGCAAGTCGATCGAGAACGGCCGTCCGACCGTCGAGATCGTGCTCGAAGCGACGAACCAGCGCGGCGACATCACCACGCGCGGAAAGGCGAAAATTCTGCTCCCCTCGCGCGAATATGGCGCGATCATCCTGCCCCAGGCGCCGATCGAGCTTGTCCGCCGCGGCGCGAATATGATGGCCGAGGCGGCCGCGCGCAAAGCGGCGGGCTGAGACAAGAAGGACATGTCCATGGTTGATAAACTGCGGTTCGACGACGAAGTCGTCATCGTAACGGGTGCGGGCAGCGGGCTCGGGCGCGCCTACGCACTCGAACTCGCCGCGCGCGGGGCAAAGCTGGTCGTCAACGACCTCGGCGGATCGACCGAGGGGAAGGGTGCCGACGCGTCGGCAGCGTCGTGCGTGGTCGCCGAAATCGAGGCCGGGGGCGGCGAGGCGGTGGCAAGCTTCGACAGCGTTGCGACACCTGCGGGCGGAAAGGCGATCGTCGATGCGGCGCTCGATAAATGGGGCCGACTCGATGCCCTGATCTCCAACGCGGGCATACTGCGTGACCGCAGCTACGCCAAGCTCGATCTGGACGAAGCCCGGTCGGTCATCGACGTGCATCTTTGGGGCGGCGGTTTTTACGTCGCGCAGCCGGCCTTCGCGGCGATGAAGGAAAGCGGGCGGGGCGGCCGGATTCTGCTGACCACCTCTGCCTCCGGGCTGCTCGGTAATTTCGGCCAGGCGAGCTATGGGGCCGCGAAAATGGGTCTCGTAGGCCTGATGCGAACCTTGCAGATCGAGGGCGAGAAGGCCGGGATCAAGGTGAATGCGCTGGCGCCGATCGCCGGCACCCGCCTGACGGGCGCGCCCGTCGACGACAATGCGCCCAAAGGGCCGGGTAAGGTTGCGCC
The DNA here is from genome assembly GCA_017309275.1 of Sphingomonadales bacterium. GTDB lineage: Bacteria > Pseudomonadota > Alphaproteobacteria > Sphingomonadales > Sphingomonadaceae > Sphingopyxis. Next base: position 138,694 of record JAFKLT010000036.1, read on the forward strand.
CATCGCGGTCGCGCTGGCACACGCCCAATGCCCGACGAACGGCGAGATCTATATGGCGGGCGCCGGCTGGTATTCGCGGGTGATGATCGGCGTTACCGAGGGCTGGGTCTCGCCCGACGCGACGGCCGAGACGATCCTCGCCAACTGGGACAAGGTCTCCGACGCATCCGCCTACAGCGAGCCGCGGAGCGCTGGCGATATCAGCACGATCATGCGAAGGATCACCGGATGATCCCTTCAGGAAAGACGGTCGATGACTGACAGCATAGGAATGGACGTCACAGGGGCAGTAGCGGTCATCACCCTCAACCGTCCCGATCGCCATAATGCGATGGACAATGCGATGAGCGCGGCCTTTGGCGAAGCGATCTCGGCTGCTCAAGACGATCCCGAGGTGCGCGCCATTCTGCTGCGAGGCGAAGGCCAATCCTTTTGCACCGGCCGGGACACCGCGGCGCTCGGCGTCCGCGCACCCGGCGTCAGCGATTTTGCGCATGTCAGCAAGAGCCAGAAGCGGAAGTTCCAAATCCTCGACAGCCAGAAGCCGTTCGTTGCCGCGATCCGGGGCTATGCGATCGGAGGCGGGTGCGAACTGGCTTTGCAGTGCGACATCCGCGTCGCATCCGAGACGGCGAAATTCTCGCTCCCCGAAATCGACCATGGCATCATCACCGACGGTGGTGGATCGGTGATTACAGCCGCTGTCGCCGGTGCATCGCGGGCCAAATATCTGCTGATGACGGGCGAACGCATCGACGCGGCGCAGGCGCTGGCCTGGGGCATGGTCGACTTCGTCGTCGCCGATGAAAATCTCGACGCGCGGGCGCTCGAAATCGCGAGCAAGATCGCCGCGCGCCCGCCGATCCATGTCGCCATGGCCAAGCAACTGATCGACGGCGTGCACGGTGACCAGATACGCCGCGGTATTCGCGAGGAACTCGTCGCCATATCGGCGCTCTACAAGACCGAGGATCGGCAGGAAGCACGCGCTGCGCGCGCGGAAAAGCGCGATCCTGTTTTCAAAGGACTTTGACCGATGGCGCTTGCCGAACCCTTTGCCGTCGATCATCCGTTTCTGCCCGCCGACACGTTCAAGGACGATGTCATCCTCGTGACGGGTGGTGGCACCGGGCTCGGGAAGGCGATGGCGCAGATGTTCGCACGCCATGGAGGCCGGATCGCGATCGCGAGCCGCAAGGAAGAGCACCGCGCGGCGGGCGTTGCCGCGATCGAAGCGCTCGGCGGCGTAGCCATTGGAGTGGCGCTCGACATTCGCGACCCCGATCAGGTGAAACGTGCCTTTGACGAAATCGAAGCCGCGTTGGGGCCGGTCACGATCCTGATCAACAATGCCGCCGGTCGCTTCATGGCGCCCGCTGAGGACATCACGCCCAATGGTTGGCGCGCGGTCACCCAGATCGTTCTCGATGGCACGTTCTTCTGTTCGCAGGAACTCCATCGGCGCCGGTTGGCTGCCGGCGGCACCGGTGCCATCCTAAACATCGGCGCGACTTTCGCATGGACCGGCGGTCCAGGTTCGTCGCATTCGGCCGCAGCGAAGGCCGCGGTCACCAATCTCACCCAGACGCTTGGCGTCGAATGGGCGATCGACGGGGTGCGGATCAACACAATCGCGCCCGGTTATTTCCCGCATGACGATACCGCCGCGCATATGAAGGGCGACTGGTCGGGCGAGGAAAAGCGGGCGAAGCAGATGCCGGCGGGCCGCGTCGGCCGGTTGCAGGAACTCGCTTGGTCGGCTGTCTTCCTTTGTTCGCCTTACGCCTCCTACATCACGGGCCATACGCTGGTGGTGGACGGCGCGAACTGGCTCCGTCATCGAGCCTCCAGCGCGCCCGATTTCGTGCCCGTTCGCGAATGGGCGCGGAAAAGCCCGGGCGGCTGACGCCGGCTTCGTGCCTCAGGGCGTCGATACGGCCGATGGCTCGATCGGCAGGAGGCCATGGTCGGGCGTCGCCTCCTTCCAGCGAACCGACCCCATCGGACGTTCGAGCATGATCGTTGCACGGATCAGCCCGGGACCCGCGTGCAGGGCGGCGACTTCCTTTTGAATCTGCGCTTCCCGGACGGTCGGGCGATCGCGCTGGCGGAGAAAATCGAGCCAGGTCGCGCAGACATAACGTTCGCGCCAGATCCAGGGGTCGCGAATGTCGCGGGCGACCGAGCAGGAGCGTGCGCCATTGCGCTTCCGGCTCCGCTGCAGTTCCTGGACCAGGATGTAGAACCGGCGCGCCCGGTCCGGCGCGATGCGATAGTCGATCTCGACCGCGATCGGCCCGCTGCGCGGGGTCAGCGCGAGCGCCGCGGACAGCTCCTTTCGCTGCGCCGACATTTCCTTGTCTTCGACATTGACGACCGGCATCGGCATCCATCGACCGAGGATCAAAGCCACTAGGACCAGAAGCGCAGCCGATGCATAAAGCGCGCCCGCGAGTCCGATTTCGGTCGCCGCCCGGCCCCACGCCCAGCCACCGAGCGCGATGCCGCCGGCCGTCGCGGCCTGGAAGGTCGCGAGCGTGCGCCCGGCGACCCAGCGCGGTGCCGTCAACTGGATGCTGATATTGCAGATTGCGACCGATATCAGCCAGCACGCCCCCGCAACCGCGAGCGCGAGCGAGGTGAGGATCTGGGAATGGCTGTTGCCAACCACGACCGCCATCGTCGCAAGGCTGAGGCTGCAAAGCCGCATGGTCGCTTCGGTCGAGAATTTCGCGCGCAACGAAGCCAGCGCCAGACCGCCGAGAACGGCCCCGATCCCGAACGCGCCGAGCAGCAGGCCAAAAATCCGGGAATCGCCGTGCAAAATGTCGCGCGCGATCAGCGGAAGCAGGGCGGCAATCGCGGTTCCGGCAAAGGCCGCCGAAAATGTCCGCCACAATGGCGTCTGGATACGCGGCGAGTGCAGGACATAGCGGAGCCCGGCGACCGTGGCTTCGATCAGCCTTTCGGGTGGCAGCCGCGGAATCTCCCGCGCGCGTTTCCACAGGATCATCACCGCGATCAACGGCAGATAACAGACGGCCGCGGCTATGAACGCCGCAGCGACCCCGGCCCACGCGACGATGACGCCGCCGATCGCCGGGCCGAAGCTGCGCGCGACATTGAAACTGACGCTGTTGAGCGCGATCGCGCTGGGAAGCAGCGCGGGAGTGACTTGCTCGCCGACCGACGCCTGCCAGGACGGGCCGAACAGCGCCATTCCGCTGCCGACGAGGAAGGTGAAAATCAGAAGGCTGGCGGGGCCGACATGCCCCCCGAACACCGCGATCGACAACAGGACCGAGCCGACAAGCGATGCGATGATCGAGAAGAGAATGACGAGGCGCCGGTCGTATATATCGGCAATGGCGCCGGCGGGCAGGGCGAAAAGCGTGATCGGGAGGGTGAGTGCCGTCTGGACCAGCGCCACCTGTTCGGGCGTGCCGTTCATCTCGACCATCGCCCAGCCGGCGCCGACGCCCTGTATCATCCGTCCGGTGTTGGATAGCAGGCTCGCCGTCCATATCCGCCGGAACAGGCTTTGCCTCAGCGGTTCGATCATTTCGGTGGAGATCATGCGGCATCCGTCCCCTTATGCGACATACCCGGTCCGCAGCGGGCCGAAACCGCGGGTGGGCGTGCCAACAGGCCGATACTGCCCATTCCAGGGCCGATAATCCTATGCGTAATCGCGCCCGCCGGGCGCATCTCGGCCATAGTCGGCCCGTTTATTTTCCGATAGCGAGGCATCATGCAATTGCGCGCCGACAGAGACTTGCAGGCCCGATGGCGCGCCGACGGCCATTGGCGGGATCAGACGCTCGATCAAGCCTTTGCGGCCGCGGCCGATCGCCATCCCGATGTCCTGCTGACCGTCCACGCCGCCGGCGATCCGCGCTCCATTTCGCTCGGGGACCTGCGCGAGCGCGGGCGGGCGCTCGCGGGGGCGCTGCGCAGCCTTGGTCTGACGGCCGGCGACGTCGTGGCGATGCAGCTTCCCAATTCGATCGAGGCGGCGCTCGTCTATCAGGCTGCGGCAGCGCTCGGTTGCATCATCCTGCCGATCGTTCCGATCTACGGACCGCACGAACTTGGCTTCGTGTTGCGCGACGCCCGCGCGAAAATCCTGTTCGTGCCCGCCCGCTGGCGACGCACCGACGGCGTCCAGCGCGTCCGAGACATCGGCAATGCACCCGATCTCGCGGCGGTCGTCGTCGTCGGTGAGGGCGATTTCGGTGAATATTTGCGTTGGGACGATTTCGAACGTCGGGGGGAGGCAGGCATCTGGCCTAGCGTCGGCGCCGACGACCC